>CAJWAR010000026.1 GCA_913020445.1 uncultured Rhodospirillaceae bacterium | reverse complement strand
CACCTGAAAGCAGACCTTTTCCGTTTTATAGCGATGCAGTAGCATGATCGTGGTTCTGAGGAGGACATTCATGGAAGACTTTCGAAGACTAAGCGATAAAATTATATTGGCCCATAAACAAGCCTGCGAAGAAAGCAATGCAGAAGTCGCTTCTCTTTTAATTCAAGCGCTTGAGGTCGACTTAACCGCGATCGGAGGAATAGAGATCGACCATCGCGAAGCGACAGAAAAACTCGAAGCCGCTTTTACACTCCATGAGAAATTGATCTCTGATCAAATGGAGTAGCTCGGTGCTAGAGCAGGTAAAAATTTCTAGATTACGGGTTTGTTCTCCAATGTCCGCTTTGGGTCAGAAGCGGACATTATGGAGATGTTGAGAAAGAGTCCGCTTTTGGGGATATAGCGGACAATATTTTGACAATATAATGCCACTCTCGTATTCATTTGGAGAACGTCATTCGCCAATCAACGCTGGTGGTTGGTGGATTGCTGGTTATTGAGAACCTAAACAACAATGAAAAGATAAGGTGTATTGAAATCCAAAAATTTTGAAATTTCCGGGGTGGCGCGTTACCCGTGGGGCTTTCATTCCCTAGAAGGACCCGCAATGCTCAGCGATTAGTTCCAAAATCCGGAGATTAAAGTTGAGGCAGTGAATCAAGACATGGAACCGGGACAGCGGGACATCCCTAAAGGATATGTCCCGTTGTCCCATATAAGAATGTCTTCGGGACAGATCGGGACATTGTTCGTTTATGTCCCGACTGATTTATTAACTAACCAGACATCATCCTGATAAATTCCAATTCTTCCAATATTCTGTAGTTTGCTAGTCAGCCTCTGAAACGCCTTTTTCTTTGATTCCTGTTCGCCATGCTTCATGGCATAGAACTCGATTCTCCAATGCTCCATCTGAACGCAGATTGCACCTGCAGGAATATTATTGTTGGTGACCTTCTTGCCGACTTTATCGATAGTATTACATAGGGCCTGCATTCCTAACTGCTCTATTCCCGAGAGTTTTTTTGCTTTTGTCTCAATCTCGACATCAGCCGGCTCTACGATGCAGCTCGTAATCTGATCGCCGTCTTCGTCTTCGCCAAGTTCCTCGACCAAAAGTTTGTATCCGACCTGTACGCCATCCTGAAAATCCTTGCACGCTTCTAAGGTCGCGGTATTGCCGTCTTTATGTTTTTCCACTCGGATAACGGCATCTGCGGCACCAATTAGGGAACTATGTCCACGTGGCGAACTACCGTTTTTCGGAGTGTGGTGGACAACAGCGACATGGGCTTCAGCTCTTTCCCTAATGCGATCACAATTTTGGATGAACTGGGTCATGTCCTCAGGGGAGTTTTCGTTGCCGCCTGCCATTGTCCGCGAAAGCGTATCGATGACGACCATTTTGCATTTAAGTTCAGTTTCAATTTCGATTTGTTTCACCCAATAAATGATGCCAGCTGTGTCCGCGTCCGGTTGCAACAAATCCACCGACGCCATAACCATGTGGAAGGGGATATCTTCATCTTCGATCTGGTGTCTCTGGAGGAAAGCCTTAATCCTGTTTTTCATACCGCTTTGACCTTCGGCGACCACATAAATTACCAACCCTCTTGAGACTTTGCGTCCAAACCAATCGGTTCCTCTCGCTACTGATAATGCCGTGGCAGTCATCAGAAAACTTTTCGTGCATTTGGGTTCTCCAAACCAGACTGATAGGCCATTTTCAATCAACCATCCTTTAATGATTTGCTTTGGATCTGGTAGTTGCATCACCTCATCAATAGATTTTGGCTTGACCCGTTCATAGAGACCACTCAGATCAGGAGTTGGCGGCTGCTGCTGAAATTTGTTGTTCATCCCACAATCCCCGTACCTTGGGTAATAACGTTACTCAGATATAGCGGTGCAGCGACAGCCTGTTCGAAGACCCCGTATAGCGTGCTGAGCCGAATGCAAAGCCTTGTCTGCAGACGACAAAATAAGCAATCGAGTTCAGCAGAGTGATTGATCATTGATGTTCTCCATCGATGTATAAAATTTTATAGGTTGAAATTGGTCATGCAGCATCTCGATTGCCTGAGCCGGACTTGAGTGAGTGCGCGGCCTTGCAAACGTAGGTAGATTTTCAGTTCATGAATTGTCGATACGTAGTCAAAAAAAAGCGCCGGCATTGAGCCGACGCAGTAACGCGACGTATATAAATTTATAGATCAATAGTTTGGCACTAAATCCGTAACCTATTGATATCTATTGATCAGAACAGACCAAATACAATGCCAAACTATGTTGCGCCAAATGCATCTTAACCCAACTCTTAATCAGCGGGTCGCAGGTTCGAGCCCTGCATCGCCCACCAATTTAACTGTTTGAATCCTCTAGTGTTATTAAGAATCCGGTGGTGACCTGCCAATCGAATTGATCAGCCGGGAAGGCGGCGGGCCCTAGGGCGAGTGGTCCATTAGTCCCTCTAGTCTTCCGACCAACCTTCCATGCCACGCCGGATATCTTCATTGGTGCCGGGAATGACCATTTCGAAAATGCTCTCGACCGAGGTGTAGTCATGGTAGCCGAGCCGCGCGATGGGTCGGAGCTTGGCGATATCCAGGCGGCCCTCATCAGTGAGCGCCTCATCCGCGATATGTACCGCCAGTACGCGGCCAATTACCACATCAGATGACCCCATGACGCCCTTGCCCGGCAGACGCAGCGTCATGTGATAGGCGCATTCGAATTGCACCGGCGATTCGGCAACCCGTGGGGGTTTGACCAATTTCGCAGCCACTTTGGTAAGGCCGGCAAGCTCGAACTCATCTTCTTCCGGCGCCACTTCCATGGCCGACTGGTTGACGGCATCGCGCAATTCATAGGTCGCCATATTCCAAACGAATTCCTGGGTTGTCTCGGCATTGACCACCGAATCTTTGCGCTTTCCCTCGGTGTTCTGGTTAGCCGAAAACATTACATAGGGCGGGTCGAAGGTTAGATTTTGAAACTGGCTAAACGGCGCCAGATTGGCCACCCCATCCTGGGACAGCGTCGAAATCCAGCCAATCGGCCGCGGCACGACGCAGGATTTAAACGGATCATGTGGCAATCCGTGAGCCGTCTTGCCTGGCTCGTAATACATGCGTAACCCTCCTTCATCACTAAAATAGGCAATATTAAATCGAAAATAATCACTTTCTCACAGTTATATCCACCAGTTTCCCCGCTACCGCTTCTTACGCGTAATCGTCCAGGTGCCGACGCAATCCGATTCGCCGCCAAGTAATATCTCACCTTTGCCCAGGCCGGTTTTCCAATCGGTGATGGTGCCGTTGAACTCGGCGAATACATGGGTGCCGTTGCCATAAGCATGGAATTTGCCATCCTTACCAACCGAGCCGCGGAGACCGAGACTATCGTCGCCGCCATGCAAGGTGCCGGTAAAATTGCCGCTTCTCATCACAATGTCTTCGGCATGACCTGAATAGGGCGAACAGACAGATGCCATCGACCAGGTGCCATCGAGGTCGCTCAGATTTCCCTTGAGGGCGACAGTGATTTTTTTAACCCGCTTTGCCGCTGGACGGGCCATGGGTTGCGGTTTCGGCTTTGGCTTCGGTTTTGGCGTAGCGGCGACCGGCTTGGGTTTTACCGTTGGCTTTGGCGCCTCAACTTTGGTACTAGACTTTTGCGGCTGGGTGCACAATTTGACAATTTCATGTTTACCAAGCCCCAAATCGATAAATTTTAGAACCTGATCCCGGGTACAGGTTCCAAATTTCCCCTGTTGAGCCAGGGCGGGTGTGCTTTGAAATACATAAACTAAAAAGACCAGCGTGATGGTGACGGCTATTTTTTTCATTTGATTCCAATTCATTTTTTATTTGGTAATAGAATTATAAATAACATTTGCACCAAATAATAGAAAAATCCTTATCACCTGGTTTGTCGAACCAACTGAAGGCGCGCTAAGATAGGATGAAATTGCAAGGGGATACAATGGCCGATCGCGGCACCACACAAAGTTTAAAAAAAGGGCTGGTCGTGCTCCGGGCGCTTAACGAAAAAGACGACATATCAGTTCTGGCCCTGAGCCAGGAAACCGGTATTCCACGCCCGACGCTTTATCGCCTGCTCAATACGCTCAAGGAACTCGGCTATGTTGCGACCGGTCCCAAAGGAGATACCTATCAGCTGACAATTTTGGTGCGGGCACTTAGTGAGGGCTACAGCGATGAGGCCTGGGTGTCCGAGATCGCTTCGGCTATTTTGGAAAAGTTGGGCAGCGAAGTGATTTGGCCGGTGGAAATCGGCACCCTCGACCGCGATATGATGCTGATCCGTGAGACCACCCATCAGACCAGCCCGTTGTCGCTTGAGCGTGGCTACAGCGGGCGCCGGGGATATCCGGGATACCGGGTGCCGATCTTGGCCTCGGCGATGGGCAAAGTTCATTTGGCGTTTAGCTCAAAAGAAAAACGCGAGTCTATATTGAACGTGCTGCGAACACCGGATTCTGCAGAACGGGAGGCGGCGGCCAAAACCGACGAGCTCAAGAAAGAATTCCGACAAATTCGCCGTCGCGGCTATGGCGTGCGCGAGGGCGGGCTCATTCCAAAAACCGGATCAATTGCCGTACCGGTGATGTATAAAGGTGAACCCCTGGCGTGCGTCAATTTGCATTATATTCTTTCGGCGCTGACTTTGAAGCAAGTGGTGAGCCGCTATCTTGCGCCGATGCAATCCGCCGCCGAGGAAATCGAGGAGTATTTGGCGAAATCCGGTCTTTAGTGCGCTATATGCTGCTTGATTTTCCGCCTCTCAGGTTTCACTGTCCAGTGAACGAACAATTTTGACCTTGCTATTGAATGAGTGTTTTATATTTAGCAAAACAGCCTTCATTCAAGGTCATAACCAGTAGAAAGAATTTACCATGTCACTCCCTGCAGAAATGACGGCAATTGAAGTAATAGAGCCCGGTGGTCCGGAAGTTCTGGTCCCGGTAACGGTGCCGGTGCCGGGGATCAAAGCTGATGAAATTCTCATCAAAAATGAGGCGGTTGGCGTCAACCGGCCGGATGTTGCTCAGCGCACGGGTCACTACCCGGTGCCGCCGGATGCCAATCCGCTGCCGGGCTTGGAAGTTGCCGGTGAGGTCGTGGCGGTTGGTGATAATGCGGGCGGTTGGAAAACCGGTGACAAGGTGATGGGGCTGACCCATGGCGGGGCTTACGCGGAATATACAGCGGTCCATCATTCCCACTGTTTGCCCTGGCCCAAAGGCTATGATGCCGAAATGGCGGCGGCCATCCCGGAAAACTTTTATACGGTCTATTACAACGTTTTTATGCGCTCTGATTTGAAGGCAGGAGAATATTTCCTCGTTCATGGCGGCAGCAGCGGCATCGGCTTGGCGGCCATCCAACTGGCCAAAGCCAAGGGCGCCACGGTAATCACGACAGCAGGATCGGCTGAGAAATGCCAGTTTTGCCTCGATCAGGGCGCTGATAAAGCGATCAATTACAAAGCGGAAGACTGGCCGGAAATCGCCAAGGATTTTACGGACGGCCATGGCGTCGATGTTGTCCTGGATATGGTGACCGGTGATTATGTCCAAAAGGATATCAATATTATGGCGCGGGATGGCCGCATCGCCTTAATCGCTTTTTTGGGTGGTCCGAAAGCTGAGATTAATTTTGGCCGCGTGTTGCGCGATCGGATAACGATTTCCGGCTCGACGCTCAGGCCCCAAACGACCGCAGAAAAAGCGTTGATCGCCGCGAACCTCCAACGCGACTTCGGCAATGATATGAACGACGGTAAAGTTAAGCCCCATATCTATAAAACTTTTCCCCTTGCCGAGGCCGCCGCTGCTCATACGCTGATGGAAAGCAGCGCGCATATGGGCAAGATTATTCTAAGCGTCGGCTAGTTGGGGGGTATTCAAATGATTGATAAAATAGTTGCGACAATTGAAGAGGCGGTTGCTGGTATTGCCGATGGCGCTACTTTGATGGTCAGTGGCTTTGGTGAAGCGGGTGGACCGGTTCAGCTCATGGAAGCGATTATCGAGCAAGGGGCGCGTGATCTCACTGTCATTTCAAACAATGCCGGTGAGGCCTTTCACGGGCTGGCAAAATTGGTGCAGGAAAAGCGTGTTGCCAAAATAGTATGCTCGTTTCCGACGGCGGCAAAAAAAGCGGTGGTAAAGGATCTCTACGCCGCCGGTGAAATCGAACTTGAGATTGTTCCGCAAGGCACGCTCAGCGAACGTATTCGAGCCGGCGGCGCGGGTATCGGCGGCTTTTATACGCCGACTTCTTTCGGCACGAAACTCGCCGAGGGTAAAGAGACCCGGCAGTTCGACGGTCAAGACTACGTGCTTGAATTCCCGCTGTTTGCCGATTTTGCTTTCGTCAAAGCCTTTCAGGCCGACCGCTGGGGCAATCTAACGTACGATAAATCGGCCCGCAATTTCGGCCCTTCCATGGCGATGGCGGGAGAAACCACGGTGGTGCAGGTTAGCGAAATTGTTGAGCTCGGTGAGCTCGACCCCGAACGCGTCGTCACGCCGGGAATATTTGTCGACCGGGTGGTTAAGCTCGATTCACCAAATCTAATTTCCGTGTAAGCTATGGCAAATTTTGTTCTCGTTCACGGTATGGGAGCAGGCGGCTGGCAGTGGCGCGACGTAGCTGATCAATTACGTGGTGCCGGGCATGAGGTTTACGCACCGACGTTGACCGGGCTTGGTGAGCGGGCGCATTTGTTAACGCCCGAAACTGATCTAGAAACCCACATCTCGGATGTCTCAAGCGTCATCGAATGTGAAGAATTAACTGATGTCGTTCTGGTCGGTCACAGCTATGGCGGTATGGTGGTTACCGGCGCTGCCGATCGCCAATTTTCCAGCATCGCGACGCTCATTTATTTAGACGCTTTTTTACCCGAAAATGGCCAATCAGTGATGGATCTCCAGCCGCCGGACCGCATCGACTATTATAACGAGATTGCCAAAGAAAAAGGTGATGGCTGGCGCATCCCGACACCACCGGCGGAGTTCTGGAAGCTTACCGATCCTGAAGATATTGCTCAATTTGACCGGCTCAAAGTAGATCATCCTCTGGCGGCCCTCAAACAGCCCGTTCAACTGCAAAATCCACGGCCCAAAAATCGGGCCTTTGTCTGGGCCTCCGGCTTTACGCCAAGCCCGTTCGAAAAATTTGCCGCCGCCTGCCGGGAGGATGACAGCTGGCTCTACCGGGAAATAGACAGCGGCCATCAAATGATGATGTCCCACCCGCTTGAGGTAGCTGACATAGTTCTGGAATTATCCCATTTAGGTGGCGTGACTTGATGTCTCCCATTCTATAAGTTGTCGGCATGAACGAAGGTAATTCTGCCGCCCCGGATGAATCGGTCCTAATCGAGCTGTGTAAAATGTGGTCGAGCGCGATGCGCATGTCGCCCGATATGGAGCTTGATCCGGACGAAATGAAAACGATTGGCGATCGATTACTCAATACCGAAGCCAAAAGTGTCGAAACCGTATTGCTGAAACTAAGGTCTGCCCACGCCACTGCCGAGCGTTCTTTGGACGATGGTCATCCGGTGCGAAATTTGCTGGCATCCGCTATTGGCGATTTGGATAATTTGGTAAGTTAAATGTCAGACAATAATAATTCCGAAGTTTCACACACCCATCCCAACATTAGCATGAGTACTGCCTATATCATGATTGCAGTGACCGTGCTGTTGTGGGCCATCAGCGTCATTATTGCGCGGGACGTGCATGATGAAATTCCACTGATTGGACTGACGTTTTGGCGTTGGGTGATTGCGATTGTCGTCTTACTGCCTTTTGTCATCAAAGACGTGATGAAAAATTTGGACGTTATTCGCCAACATTGGTGGACCTATTTCACGCAAGGCACATTCATGGTTGGTGGCGGCGCGCTTTTGTTTACGTCACTTAATTTTACCACAGCGATAAATGCTTCCTTGGTCAACACAACGCAACCGGCGATGACCGCGCTGCTGACCTGGATAATCATGAAGGACCGGCTAAAAGGGGTACAATATCTTGGCATTGCCTCGGCAATTGCCGGTTTGATTTTCATGATTGCCAAGGCGGATATCACCACCTTGCTTAATCTCGAAATTAATATTGGCGACTTGATTGTTGTCTTAGCCATCTTATCCTATTCGATGTATGCCATTGGCCTGCGCAAACTTCCGCCAGGACTAAGCACGTTTCCGACGCTTTTTGTCATTTTGTTTTTCGGCATGTTCTCTCTGCTGCCGTTTTATATCGGCGAGACAATTTTAGTCCGGCCAGTGCCGTTTACTTTTCATACCTTCGTCATCGCACTGATTTTGGCAATCATTGTTTCGATTGGTTCACTGGCTTTGTGGAATAACGGCAATCGTGTCGTTGGTCCCCACCGGGCAGCGGTGTTCGTTTGTTTGATGCCGGTCTATAGCTCAATCCTGGCAATGTGGTTTTTGGGCGAGGAAATATTTGCCTACCATATCATCGGCGCTATTTGTGTTATTGCCGGAATTCTTATGGTTGTAAGAAACCACTAGTCTTTAGATGTTTTTTGAAGATCACACCCTGCCACAAACAATCGGCCAGATTATCGTCGGTCTTTTCTTTTGGATTATGATCGTTAAGAATCTCCGCGTCTGGCAGTTTAATATTGAGCGCACCGGTGCTATCTTGCCCAGACTGGCCTAGGCGTAAGCTGCCAAAAGTTTTTCTGCGTTTCCCGAAAAAATTAACTCTCGGTCCGCATCGCTGATAGTGGCGCTCGCGACGGCGTTCAGGGACTGCTCGGTCGAAAAGATCGGACAGTCGGTGCCGAACACGATGCGATCTGTGCCGAAAATAGCTGCCGCCAATTCCAGCGAGCGTGGGCCTAAAGATGAGCAGTCAACATGAACGCGGTTTGCCTTCGAGCTTGGCAGAGTTGCCTCCGGTGTGCGGGTGAGGGTGACGTTATCCATCCGCTCAATCACATAGGGCAGCGTGCCGCCCAAATTCGCCACGTGCAGCGAGATATCGGGATAGGCATCTAGAAAATCGCTGAACAGCAGCGTCACCATGCAGTGGCTCACTTGATCCTGCACCCTTAGCGCCAAGCGTTCCGCGACATTGTCGTCAAATGCTGGACTTAAAGGCTGGTAAGTTTCCGGTACTTCATCCGGCCGGCGGCCGGGGTGAATAAAAATGTGCCCGCCAATCTCCTGCGCTGCCACGAAAATAGGGGCGAGGCGGTGGGCGTGGTCTTCACTGATAAAGCTATTATTGGGCAGGATGGCACCGATCAGGCCAAGCTCGTCCCGGGCGCGCCGGTATTCCTGCACCGCCAAGTCGATATCCGCCATCGGCAGCGCTGCCAAGCCGGAAAACGTGTCAGGATGCTGCTTTGATAATCTCGCAACGTCATCATTAAACAGCTGAATAAGCGGATAGCTTTCTGCCGCCGCAATGCTGTCGAGACCGAACAAGCCGGGAAAGGAGAGGACCTGCCGGCCAATACCCAGCCCAGCCATAAAGTCCCGCCGCGCCGCCATATCGGTAAAACTTGCCGGAAAAGCGAGCGGGCCATGGGGCATCTGAAACCAGTCGGAGCCGTCATCTTTAGAAAAAATAAACGGCGGGATGTCGCGCTTGCGCAACTCCTCGGCGAGCTCTTGCGGCACATAATGTGTATGCATATCAATGGTCACGGTAAAATTTCTCCCAATTGCGAACGTCTACGAATCCGGTACCCGGTACCGGACTCGCAACAACTGGCATCTAATTGCGACTCCGGTACCGGGTACCTTGGAATATATTTCCTAGCCGGCTTCCTGGATGCGGTAAAAGTCGTTGATACCCGCAGCTTCACGGATTTCCGGCACATCCTGGCCTTGGGCGGCCGTGGTATAGGGAATGCCGATGGCATCGGCGATCCGGACAAAGCCATGGAAAGCCGAAGCGACCGCCGCCGCATCAACCATCGCATCATTCCCCAACGTATCGGCGACAGCTAGGCGCGCCGCGGCAATCCGGGCGATATCGCGGCTGACGATGGATTCAGCAAAATTCACCAATACATCCGCATTGGGTATTTGCGTGCCGTCACTCAGACCCTGGGTAACGTCTTTCAGATCAACTTGGTTATCGGCAATTTGCGTGCTCTCACGGAGCATGTAGGTGTGTGCCGTTGTTCAATACGCGCATTGATGCAGCGCCGAGACCCGGGCTGCTATGAGCTCCATTTGCGGCCGTTCAAGCGCGCGGATGGTTTTATCGAACTGATAGATATATTCGCCGGGCATATAATGTGCGTTGGCCATTGCCCAATAATTCCGCATCGATTCCGGCACCATCGACAAGCCGCGATAGATATAACCCACTTTGGGACTGGGATAGAGCGGCTCATCGGTCTCGACGACATCTTCGGGCTCGACAACTGGCAGCCAGGCGGCTTCGACTTTGGCGCCTGGTGGCAGATAGCGGGTTGGCTCGCCTGCGACGGCTTCCGGCAAATCGGTATCAGCCACGCCCAACGCCATCGTGCAGGTATCCATGATCATGGTTGAGGCAATAATGCCAACGATCTCAACATACTCGCCTTCGCTGAGACCGCCGGCTAAAACTTCCTGGGACCAGGGTTGGCTTAAGCGACCCGGATCGGCGACGACCCGGTGAATAAGCTCAACTTCGGCATCACTTAAAGCACCTGTGGCCGTATGGGTGCCGCTTACCGCATTTGGTGAAAGGGCGTCTTTAATTTCCTGACAGAAATCACAGGCGCGGGCTTGACGGATTTCGGCAGCGACCGCGATACGGCGCTCACCGGTCAACCAGGTGCCGGGCGACGCGATGCGACTCCACGCTTCCTGGTGCGCGTCGATAAGGTCCTGGCGCACCTCAAAGTCACAATTTTCAAAGGGTAGTGATGACATGTATTCAAACCTCACTGTTTAAATTGTTCATGTGGCTAGCATAAAAGAAAAAAGGACGGGCTGACCAGACCTAAGAATTCTTAAATAAGATCAGGTCGCAAGACGCAAAATGAAAGACATCGTCTTCACAATTCGCTTATCGCGACTTTAACTAGATGTGATATGATCCATATCAAATGTAGGGGTCATTTTTTCATCCTGTTATGAGAGGACCGTGCATGAATAAGTCTCAAGAAAAAGTTCTAGTCTTAGGGGCTGGTAAAATCGGTGTCGCAGTAGGCGAGATGTTGCATGAAACGGGCGATTTCGACGTGCAGATTGCCGACGCCGAAGAACAAGCTTTTTCATCTGGTCACCATGATGATCTAAACCCGTTGGTGCTCGACGTTACCGATCAAAGTGCGCTGCGAGGTGCTCTCGAAGGTCAAAACAGCGTTGTCTCTACGCTGCCCTATTATCTGGATTTGCCGGTGGCCGAGGCCGCCGCCGAAGTTGGCGTCAACTATTTTGATCCGACCGAAGATGTCCGTACGGCGCGGAAAATTCGGGAACTGGCTAAAGGCGCAGGCTCTGTCTTTATCCCGCAATGCGGCCTCGCACCCGGCTTCATTGCAATTGTCGCCAATCATCTGGTCAAACATTATGAAGAGCCTTTGGATGTCAAAATGCGGGTTGGCGCGTTGCCGCAATATCCCGACAACGCCCTTAAATACAATCTCACTTGGAGCATCGACGGTTTGATCAATGAATACTGCAATCCCTGCGAGGTTATCCATGAAGGCGAGCGGCGGGAAGTGCTGCCGCTCGAAGCATTGGAGGAAATTTCCCTCGACGGTGTGCGCTATGAAGCTTTCTCGACTTCGGGCGGTATTGGCAGCCTCTGTGAAACCTTGGATGGCCAGGTGCAGAATTTAAATTATAAAACCGTTCGCTATCCGGGCCACCGGGATATGATCAAAATGCTGGCTAATGATCTCAATCTCTGCGCCCGGCGGGAAGTCTTTAAAGATGTTATCAAAGGTGGCGTGCCGTTAACCGAGCAAGATGTCGTCATCGTTTTTGTCACGGTTCGCGGCATCAAGGACGGTGATTTGCATCAGGAATCCTATGCCAAAAAAATCTACGGCATGGAAGACGGTGGCAAATGGAGCGCCATTCAATTGACCACCGCGACGGCCATTTGCGCTGTCGTTGATTTGCACCGGGAGGGAAAAGTTTCTGAAACGGGTTTTGTTATGCAGGAAGAGATCAGCTTTGATGATTTTATTTCTAATCGATTTGGTAAGGTGTATGCCTGAGGTCATTGAACAGTGGAGTATCGGGTGGATTTAGCCAACGTCTTTGAAAAGCTTGGGCTGGCTGCAGCGAATTTCGAGAGCGGAGATTTGCGCGTTGAATCGCCGATCGATGGCCTCGAGCTCGCTCACGTCACTCAGGACAAGCCGGCAGACATTGAAAGTAAGGTGGCTGCCGCCAGGAGCGCCTTTGCCGATTGGCGGGTAACACCGGCGCCTAAACGCGGCGAGCTCATTCGCTTATTTGGTGAGGAATTGCGGCAGAACAAGCAAGTTTTGGGTGAGTTGGTGACAATTGAATGTGGCAAAATTCTCCAGGAAGGTTTGGGCGAAGTTCAGGAGATGATCGATATCTGCGACTTTGCCGTTGGCTTGTCGCGCCAGCTTTATGGCCTGACCATCGCCTCCGAACGGCCCGGTCACCGCATGATGGAAACCTGGCATCCCCTTGGCGTTGTCGGTGTCATCTCGGCGTTTAATTTTCCGGTTGCCGTCTGGGCCTGGAACGCAGCTTTGGCCATCGTCTGTGGTGATCCGGTGATCTGGAAGCCGTCGGAGAAAACGCCAGTAACCGCGCTCGCCTGTCAGAAGTTGTTTGAACGCGCTGCCGAAAAATTCGGCGACGCGCCGGATAACTTGTCGCAAATCATCATTGGCGGCCGCGAAGTTGGTGAGGCGCTGGTCGATCATCCCGACGTCGCCCTGATCAGCGCCACCGGCAGCACTCGCATGGGCCAAATCGTCGGACCCAAAGTCGCTGCACGGTTCGGCCGGTCACTGTTGGAACTCGGTGGCAACAATGCGTTGATCGTCACACCGTCGGCTGATCTTGAATTAGCGGAAAAAGCGATTTTATTTTCAGCTGTTGGCACGGCAGGGCAGCGCTGCACGTCGCTACGCCGGTTGATCCTCCACCAAGAGATTAAAGCAGGTGTGTTGCAGCGGTTACGCACCGCCTACTCGTCGATCACCATCGGAAATCCGTTGGATGACGGTGTGCTGGTGGGGCCATTGATTGATGGTCAGGCCGGCATTCAGATGGAGGATGCGTTGGCCAAAGCCTCACATGAGGGCGGTAAAGTTCATGGCGGCGGGCGCGTTTTTTTTGAAGATTACCCCGATGCCTGTTATATGCAGCCGGCTTTCGTTGAGATGCCGGCACAAATTGATATCGTTTGCGAAGAAACCTTTGCGCCCATTCTCTATGTGCTCGAATACGAACATTTGGAGGATGCAATCGGGCTCCATAACGAGGTGCCGCAAGGTCTGGCCTCGAGCATCTTCACCACCGACATGCGGGAGGCTGAAAAGTTTCTCTCCGCCGCCGGCAGTGATTGCGGCATCGCCAATGTTAATATCGGACCTTCCGGGGCGGAGATCGGCGGCGCCTTTGGCGGCGAAAAGCAAACCGGCGGGGGCCGTGAATCCGGCTCGGACGCCTGGAAGAACTATATGCGCCGCGCCACCAACACCATTAATTTCTCCGACGATATTCCACTCGCCCAAGGCATCAAGTTTGGGGCACCGTCGAATTGAGTGTTGTTCCGCTAATCTTCTTGGACAATGAGCGAATACTGGCCGTCGGCGGCTAGACATTCCGCCTCCGGCAGCCCAAGTTCTTTGCGCACAATATTCGTACCCAGTACCAGCGATATCATCTTGTAGCGCGCATGACGCCGGCTCATACCTTCACGGCCCATACCACAATCGGAGCAGAGAACGAGGCGTTCCGCCGGAATATGCTTTAAAGCTTCGCGAATTGTTTCGGCGATATCTTCCGGCTTTTCAACTTGGAGCGAATGGTGATCAATGACACCGATCGCAACTTTTTTGTCGGTGACGTGTTGACCGATGGCCTCGATATCAATGTGGCCCGAACTGCAGGATTCGAAAGTGATGACATCCGCATCGACTTGGGCGAGATATTCCAGCGACGGCCCGTAACTCTGAACTTCCTTAAACATGCGTTGTTGCGACGGATTGCCCCAACAGGTGTGGCACCAAACTTCGGTTTTATCGCGCAGGTCTTTGACGGTGTTATTGAAGACATCCACCATTTCCTTCATGTCCAGTTTGCCGAATACTTTGCCGCGCGCCGGAATCATATGAATTTGCGGTTCTTCCAGCTGCACAATCGGACAGCCGGCATCAGCAAGTTCGTTTAACTCCTCATTTATCGCATCACTGAGGGCATGGATTCTTTCTACCGGGTCTTTGTAGTAACGGTCATCGACCGCGGCAGCGAGAAGTTCCGGTGTAACCGTGCCGAATTTAACCGGTTTATCGGTTAACCGCTGAGCCGTTTTCCACATTGAGGTATATTGCAAATCCCCCCGGCCGATGGGACCGATGATCTGGGGCATAACGCGAGCTTCCAGATAATCATGCAGGATATGACCCATTGGAAATCCGACGCCACCGGTTTTCATAATTGCTGGTTGGGGGTTTTTGCGATCAAATCCCTCCATGTGAAAAAGGGGATAGGAGGTCCAGCTTTGCCCACCCACGTCAGGATCGTAATGGGCGTCACCATCGGTGCAAATATCCAGACCCGCTGTTTCCTGTTCCCGGAGATAAACAGAGACGGCATCCGTATATTGTTCCCGGTAGATCGTATCAACCATCGCTTCGAGGAAAGTTTGGCCGCCCAATCTTTTGGTGAACCAACTGGGCCGAGGCAGAGATCCAATGAGAGATGTCGGCAGCATCAGATCTTTTGTCGCATTATACATGGTAAAGTCCCCTAAACGGCTGTTTATAAACTTAGAATTCTTACTATTAATATATTTTAGCCATAATTTTTGCGCGATGTACATTTTATAATCGAAGAAGATAAAAGGTATCAGAATCCTCTAAAAGGGACCTATCTCTGTGTTCTCTGTACCCTTTGTGGTTTAACCCCATCACGTTTACGCAGCCCCGCGAATTAAGGGGACACATAACAAGTACATGTCCCCTTAATTCTTCCAAAATCCCCGTCATTCCGGACTTGACCTGCCTCCGCCGAAGCTACGCGCAGGCAGGTCCGGAATCCAGTTTTCCACTTTGACCGATATCAAGGTGCCGATCAGGCGAGGGATATAGATTTATTGCCCAGCTTGGGAGCGCAGGGGGAGATTATGAGCACGGATTTATACACCGAGCGAGTAAACCGGATGGCGGATCATATTGCGCTCCGGGAAACCGATCGCGTGCCCTATACCTTCTTTCCGACATTCTGGCCGGCCCGGCTCGCCGGCATTACCTATAAGGAAGCCTGGTATGACATCAACAAAATGGTCGATGCCACCCGCGACGCCATTCATCTCCTTGATCCCGATAGTTTTTCACCGCTGTTGTTTTCGTTCGGCCCGGTTATGGAATCAGTGGGCTACAAGGCAATGCTGTGGCCCGGCAAAGGCGTCGGCGACAATGTAACTTTCCAATATTTGGATGAGGAATATGTCGCGCCAGATGAATATGACGATTATCTGTTCGACCCGACCGGATTTTATTTGAAATCTTATCTGCCGAGAATTGCCACAGCGTTTGAAGGCTTCGCCAATATGCCGACCCTGCCGTCACTTTCCGAGTGGCGGTTTTTTGCCTCGCTGAGTGCATTTGCCGACCCCAAGCTACAGGAAAGCATGAAGCAGCTGATGGAGACCGGCGAGAAAATGGCGGAGATTCTGGGTGCTGGTGGTGAATTTGTCGGTGAGATGGCGGCGGCAGGGTATCCGGTTTCGGTCGGCGGATTTTGCAAAGCACCATTCGATCATATTCTCGATTTTCTGCGCGGCTCCAAAGGCGGCATGCTCGACATGTTCCGCCGCGCCGACAAGATGCATGAAACGCTCGCCAAAGCGCGACGGCTGTTGCTCGACAATGTCGTCAATGAAGCCAAATCCGGTGACTGCCCGATTGTCTTTATGCCGCTGCATTGGGGGCTGGATGGCTTTATGTCGCACGATCAGTTTATGACGTTCTATTGGCCGGAGCTCCGCTCCATCGTTCATGAACTGATTGAAAATGATTGTATCCCTTGTCTGTTGTGGGAAGGCGATTGCACATCGAGGATGGAATTCATCGGCGATATCCCGCCGGGCAAGGCGATTTACTGGTTTGAGCAAGGGGACCTGTTCAAGGCTAAGGAAATTCTCGGCGATGTTGTGTGCCTGCGGGGCAATGTGCCACCCTCGCTGTTGAACACCGGCACGCCGGAAGACGTCGACGAGTATTGCCGGAAGTTAATTAAGACGGTCGGCAAAGGCGGGGGTTTCATCCTCGACGGCGCCATCGGCATTCCCGATGAAGCCCGCGTCGAAAATGTCGTTGCTATGGCAAACTCAGTTAAGAAATACGCTAACTAACCCATTTGGAAATTCGGTGTCGAGTTCGATATCTCTTTTTCCTCATCCGTCATATCGGCTTCGATGTCACCAAATAACGGCGTGCTGAGATAGCGTTCCCCGGTGTCGGGCAGCATGCAAAGCACTGTGGCGCCAGCAGGTGCCTCTTCACAAACTTTTAGCGCCCCGGCAAAGGTGGCACCTGACGACGTGCCGACGAAAATACCTTCTTTCTGGGCTAAGTCCTGGCTGCACTTCATCGCTTCAGGGCCGGAGATCGTCAGCACTTTTTCGATGACATTCATATCAACGGCATCGCCCATAATTTTGGGGATGAAGTCGGGGCTCCAGCCTTGAATGGGGTGAGGCGTGAATGCAGGATGGCCGGCGGCGGGTGTACCATCAGCATTGCGTTCCTGGCCTTCGCCGCTGGTCAGCATAGCCGCGTCTTCCGGCTCGCACACGATTATCTTTGTCTCCGGGCGCTTCTCTTGGAGAACGCGGGCGACGCCTTTAATCGTGCCGCCGGTGCCAAAGCCGGTTACCCAATAGTCCAAAGCCTCGCCATCGAAATCGGCGATAATTTCCTCCGCCGTGGTGCGCATATGGATATCAGGGTTGGCTTCGTTTTCAAACTGCTTGGTTTGGAACCAATCATTAGCCTCGGCGAGCTCGATCGCTTTGTTGACCATGCCGGTGCCTTTTTCCGCGGCTGGCGTGAGCACGACCTTGGCGCCCAAAAATCGCATTAATTTCCGGCGTTCAACACTAAAGCTCTCGGCCATGGTGACGACCAAAGGATAGCCTCTTTGGGCGCAGACCATAGCCAGCCCGATACCGGTATTGCCGCTCGTCGCCTCAATCACCGTTTGGCCGGGTTTGAGCGCGCCGGATTTTTCGCCATCTTCAATAACGCCTAAGGCCAGACGGTCCTTCACCGATCCCAATGGATTAAAGGCTTCAATTTTAACAAATAAATTTATGCCTTCCGGCGCCAGATTGTTGATCCGCACGACCGGCGTGTTGCCAATTGTCTCGACAATGTTTTGATATAGCTTTCCCATGATACCGCTCCCTACATTAAGATTTTTTTGCAATTTATTATAATTGAATTAAATCCTATGCAATTAACTCAGCCGAGTCCAAAAAAAAGGTGCCGGGAAAGTATCAGGTTCCTTTTTTATACGCCGTCATGCGCGGACGTGATCCGCGCATCCAACTTTAACAGTCGCCGCCAAATGGATACGCGGGTCAAGCCCGCGTATGACGAAAGAGGAAGGGTCCATACCGAAACCAACTGTTTTCCGTATCCCCTCTGAGCGATCCAGCAAACCGCACACTTCCGCGACCTAATTTGACCCATTTTGAGGAGGTTTTCCGTACCCCTCCTTTTTAGTGTAATGTTATTATCGTTTACATCCAACGATGATTGTGGCAAACGCCAATTAGGTAGGGAGCAATGGGCGAATATTTATTCCATGGCGGTTCGTTATTTGACCACTTGAGAGCACTTTCTGAAAATGTGCTTGGAGAAATAGAGCGGTTAAATTCTGACTATTTGCTCGGTGCAAGTGAGAATGACTTAATTGCCGCTTTATATGCAAAGAATGAACTCGATTGCCCTAAACTGTTATCTGATGAAATTTACATTCACGATCAAACCGAAGCTACTCGTAATCGAAGCGACTACGGTAGGCAAATTCGAGATCAAGGCACACATATTACTATCGCAGTGCCATATGAGGGCGACCAAAAATTCTTTCATTTTGAACCGTCAACTTCTTATGTAGGACATAGGCCTCAAGCAGATATTCGCGACGGTGAGTTACACCTAGATTACTTTACGTCCTCCGGTAATAGCGAGGTATTGAAAAATCAATATGAAAAAGATGTCGCTGAAATTGCCGAGTACCTACAGTGGGTTGAAGATGATCTCAAGCAGCATAACAACAATCTGACTGGCTCCATTACGCGGGCAGTCGCTAATCGTAAGAATCGTTTACTTAGAGATCAAAACGTTGTTGCAAATTTAGGGCTGCCGATAAAGCGTCGCGGCGATTCTAAGAAAACATTTGCCGTACCTGATATTCGTCGCAAACCATCAGTTCGTATGCCAGTTGTCAAAGATAAAACGTTTGCTCCCGAACCGATCTGGCCCGAGGAGGAATATGATTATGTTTTGGGTGTAATCCGTAGTTCCGTAAATATGATGGAGCGAAGCCCAAGTGTTTTTTCTCAAATGGATGAGGAGTCATTGCGTGACCAAATATTGGTTCAGTTGAATGGCCATTATGAAGGTAATGCCACAGGTGAAACATTTAACGCATCGGGCAAGACAGACATATTAATACGTCACGAAGATCGCAATGTGTTTATAGGCGAGTGTAAAATTTGGAAAGGCTCAAAAGCTCTGATGGAGGCAATCGATCAACTGCTCGGATATACCAGTTGGAGAGATACAAAAACTTCATTGATCATATTCAACAAAAACAAAAATCACAGCACTGTAGTCGAAGCGATTAGCGAAACTGTTCCAGATCACACAAGCTGTAAAAAATTGGTTGAAAAGAAAAACGAAACTGAGTTTCGATATTTGTTCGGTCAACCGGATGACCCTAATCGTGAACTGCACTTAACGGTTCAAGCCTTCCATGTGCCGAAGGACTAATTTTTGCTGGCGGATTAAAATCTCAAGGTTGGTGGAGTAATTTACTGGTTATAGCGATCAAATCGAGATTGCCCTTATACCGAAACCACTGGTTTTCCGTATCCCAGTAAGACTTCAAACCTCTGTGTTCTCTGTGTTCTCTGTGGTGAATTGACTACTTCAACATCCGAAGTGGGGACACCTTAGGCGACCGTTATTCAGGCCGTTAGGGTGTACCAAGAAGATGTCCCCGGAAAAGGAAAGGGGACACGTAACGAGTACATGTCCCCCTAATTGTAAATTGGCTTGCAGCCCTATATATACTTCGTATAGCCGCCGCAGACTTCGACCACGGTGCCGGTCTGGTAGCTGTTTTTCGCTGAGACGATCCAGGCGGCGGCGTCGCCGATCTCTTGCGGTTCAGCCCAGCGGCCCAATAGCGTCATGCCGGAAACACCGTCACGCACCTGATCCGGCGTGATGCCTTTTACTTTGGCCATGCCTTCAGCGCGCGGTCCCCAGCTCTCCGTATTGGTAAAGCCCGGGCAGATGGTGTTGACGGTAATGTTGTCCGGACCCAGCTCCGCTGCCATGATTTTGGCAAAGCCGTGGATCGCCGTATTCGGGATCGTCGTGGTCAAGGCACCCGGCATCAATTGTTTGCCGGTGACGCCCGAGACATTGAGAATGCGGCCAGCGCTGGATTTTTTGATATGCGGGATGGCGTGTTTGGTGGTGTGAACAAAGGACATCAAATTAGTGTTTAAGATCGTGTCCCAGAGATCATCATCGACGCTGTCGATGGTGCCCGGGATCATGCCGCCGACATTGTTGACCAGAATATCAAGACCACCCAAGCCAGCCGCTGCTTCTTCGATGAACTTGCCGCAGCCTGCCTCGGTCGAGAGATCACAGATGACGCCGACGGCTTTAACGCCTTTGGCTTCCATATCGGCGACCGCCTGGTCGAGACGATCCTGGTTGCGGGCAGAAAGTGCCACATTACAGCCTTCATCGGCGAGTGAACTGGCGATGGCATAGCCAATGCCTTGGCTGGAGCCGGTGATGGCGGCGTTTTTTCCTTTTAGTCCTAAATCCATTTTATTTTCTCCTGAGTGAACTCTGTAAATTATGTAGTTTGATTAATCTCGATTATCGACGCGTTTATTAAAGGCGCGGACTTCGACGCTTGCCCAAATATCCGCTTGCACAAGAGGGTCGTCTTTTTGAAAGGCTTCGATGGCGGCGCGGTCCGGCGCATCGACGATATAAAGGCTGCCGACAACGTTCTCCATCGCGTCATCCATCAACGGGCCGGACATGACGTTTTTAATGTCGCTTTGATTGAGGTACTCGACATGTCCCGGCATTGCCTCGGCGCGTTTCTCCGTCACGCCGGGTTTATCGATGCAAAAAATTGTAAATAACATTTTTCTCTCCCTATTTAATTTGGGCATTTATTTGCCCCCCCCTCCTTAATCCTCCCCCTCCAGGGGGGAGGGAAGTTGGGGTGTAACCGCTTCTCTAATTTCCCCCTCCCCCTTGAGGGGGGAGGGAGGGGTGGGGGTGCCGATCAATGGCAAATCCACCGCTGTTCAAATTTATACGCCAGCTGCAGCGGCGGCGGTGCGTGCCGCCACCCGTTCAATGAGTTCAAGTGTGTCTTCGATATAAGCCTGATCAATATTGCGAGTAATAAAGACAATCCGGGTGCGGCGGTCATCGCTCGGCCAGCTATCGAGCCAATCAAGCGAATGGAATATCTGCTGTGCCCCTTGAATAACCGCCGGCTGGTCCGGGCGCTCAATCACATGGACGATGCCTTTGACCCGCAGTAAATCCGGCCCTGCTTCATTTGTCAGACCCTCCAGGAACATGCTCAGCGTATTAAGCGCAATCGGGTTCTCGCGGATGATGACAAAGGAGTTGATGTTGGGATCGTGGTGGTGATGAGTATGATCATCCTCGTGAGTATGGCCGTGTTCCTTGTAGTAGGCGAGGGCAGCCTCGTCGGGTTCTGCGAGCGAGGTGCCGGCGAGTTCAGAGCTTGCCTGATCTTCATACGCATCCGCCTGCAGCCAGTTTTCGAAATCGACTTTCTTTGATGTCGGATCAAAAAGACCGGTACCGAATAAATCAGACGGGTCGGCCTCTTCCGTTGTCGTCGCGATGATTGGGGCTGCCGGATTTAGAATCCTCAGGCGGTCTTCCAAGGTTTTGATCTGCTGGTCGTTTTCGGCGAGATCAACTTTGGTGATGATCAGACGGTCCGCGATAGCGGCTTGTTTGACGCATTCCGGGAAGCGATCCAATGACGAAACGCCGTTGATCGTATCAACCGTCGTGACGACGCCATCTAGGGCAAAATGATTGAACACCATTGGATTGGTTAGAATGATCTGGAGCACTGGCGCCGGGTCGGCGATGCCTGTGGTCTCGATGATTACCCGGTCAAAGAACGGGATCGTGCCGGCATTCCTTTGAATATAGAGATCGCGGAAGGTATCAATCAGATCGCCTTTGACCGAACAGCAAAGACAGCCATTGGCAAGTTGAATAACATTCTCGTCGGACTGCTCAACCAGGTCATAATCGATGCCGATTTCGCCGAATTCATTAACGATGACGGCGGCCTGTGACATGTCGGGATGCTCAAGCAGGGTGTTCAACAGCGTTGTCTTGCCGCTGCCTAAGAATCCCGTGATCAGGGTGACCCAGATTTTATCCACTTCGCGTCCTAGCGTTTAGCGATCAGTAGATTTCGCAGCCCGGCAGGCCACAGGAAATCAAATGATCGCTGGGGAAGTTGGTGATGATATCGCAACCATCCTCAGTCACAACAACTTCTTCCTCGATCCGTGCGGCACCCGAGCCATCGGCGGCGCCTTTCCAGCATTCAACCGCAAAGACCATACCCTTTTTGAGCTTGGTGCCTTGCTCCATATAACGGCGCGAGATAATAGGACGTTCCCACAGGCTGAGGCCGATACCATGGCCAAATTGCAGCAGGAAGGCTTCGTCTTCATTAGCATAACCAAACTCTTCGGCTTTCGGCCAGGCGCGGGCAACATCGTCTAGCAGGGCACCCGGTTTGATCGCTTCCAAGGCTGAATTAACCCATTGGGAACACTGCTCGTAAGCTTCTTTCTGCGCTTCGTTCGGAATGCCGCAAATGAAGGTGCGGTAATAGCAGGTGTGGTAGCCATTGAGGCTATGCATGATATCCAGGAAGATCATATCGCCCGGCTGGATCATACGATCAGAAAATGTATGGGAATGCGGCGCGCCACGAGGACCGGCGACCGAATTTACGCATTCAACCCGTTCTGAGCCCATGGCATAAAGCTGATCATTGGCGATAGCGACAAGATCACTTTCACGGGCACCCGGGCGGATCGCTTTGGCGATATCGAGATAGACGCCATCGACCATGGCGGCGGCTTGTTTGAGTATTTCGATCTCTTCATCGGTCTTAATTTCGCGGGCATCCATCAAGGCCTGCTGACCGTCGACCAATTCAATACCTTGGCGTTCAAGTGCCCGCATCATCGGCAGTTCCATGACATCGATACCAATCGGCTCTTTTTCAATGCCCATATCAGTCAATTTTTCTTTGATCTGTTTGGCGAAGACGTCTTCGATACCGAGTATCGGCGGCAGGGCGCCTTGCATGGTAGAAACCGGCGCATCGACGTTATTGCCGAGCCAGGGCGAGCTTTTGCGTTTGGCGGGAGATGCCGGGTCCCACAAAAATGGGCTGCCTTCCTGGCCGAGTAGACAATAGCGGTCGAATTTATCGCGGGCCCACTCACCGATATGGGTTGCTGTAATGTAGCGAACATTATCAAAATTGAAGCAAATCACGGCGGCCAGGCCAGCATCGGTGATTGCCCGTCTGGCGCGTTCGGTGCGTTCAGCAACCAATTTGCGATAATCGACACCGGCTTCCCAGTCTTTGGCCATGGTGCCCCAGGTAGCGGTGGAATGTGGTCGCGTATAAAACATTTAACTCTCCCTAATGCGCTTTTTGGTTCTCTACTTAGGATATCCCATCAGAAAACATTCAAAAACACCAAAATAAAACCCTAATTTCCTAGGTTTCGTCTAGTGAAAACTTATCACTTATGAGGTCCGGCTTGAATGCCTCTTCACTCCATTTGTTGACAAATTTATGCGTCTGTGGAATTATCCTCGAAATCTATGCAAACGATTGCATAAAAATCGTCAAACGGCAAGAGACGATTGGTCGAATTATATTAGGGAGGCAATCTCGTGGCAAAAAAGGCAGGTGCAAAGAAAAAGGCACCAGATAAAAAAGCGCAGCTGAACGATGATATTGGTGAAGAAAATCGCCTGACGATGTGGCGTCTGCAGCTTGAAGTGCGCCAAGTTGAACAGCGTCTCCACGATCTGTTTTTTCAAAATTTGATTAAGGGCACCAGCCATCTGGCGATTGGTCAGGAAGCTATCTCGGCCGGTTTTGGCGCGGCCATGCGCCCGGATGATTATACCTTCTGCACCTATCGCGGCCATGCTCATACGTTAGTGCGCGGCGCTTCGATGACTGGCATGATTGGCGAGCTGATGGGCAAGGAATGCGGCATGCTGAAAGGCAAAGGCGGCTCGATGCATCTCACCGATGTCGAACATGGCGCGATGGGCTCTTACGCCATTATCGGCGCCCATTTACCAATTGCTGCCGGGGCTGCCTGGCAAGCGCAATATAATAAAACCGGGCAGATTGCCGCCTGTTTCTTTGGCGACGGCACGACCAATATCGGCGCCTTCCATGAAGCGCTCAATTTTGCCGTGGTTTGGAACCTGCCGGTGGTCTTTGTCTGCGAAAACAATCTCTATATGGAGTATACGCCGATCAGTGAGGTGACGGCGGTTGAACATCCGGCGGCTGATCGGGCATGTGCCTACGGCCTGCCGTCGATCATCGTTGATGGTAATGATGCCGATGCGGTGTTTCGCGTGGCGACGACAGCTTTTGATAAAGCACGCGCCGGTGGCGGGCCATCCTTAATTGAAGCCAAGACCTATCGTTACTCAGGCCATTCCCGGGCTGATCCAGCGACCTACCGGCCGGAGGGCGAGCTCGAAGAATGGATGAAGAAAGATCCGATCCCGATGTATCGCCAGCGCCTGCTCGATTTCG
Organism: uncultured Rhodospirillaceae bacterium; assembly: GCA_913020445.1. GTDB lineage: Bacteria > Pseudomonadota > Alphaproteobacteria > Rhodospirillales > UBA2165 > TMED23. The sequence continues at coordinate 34,406 of CAJWAR010000026.1, read as the reverse complement.
GCGTCAAAGAAGATGTCGTCAGTGGTATCGAAGAAGCGGTTCTTAAAGCTGTCGACGAGGCGACCGAAGAAGCCAAAGCGTCACCGCCGCCGCCGTTGGAATCTGCCTATGAAGATGTTTGGGCTGATGGAGGTGCGTCATGGCGGAACTAACGTACCGGGAAGCGGTGATTGAAGGCATCGCTCAGGAAATGCGCCGGGATGAAAAAGTCGTCTTCCTCGGTGAAGACATCGGCAAAGCCGGCGGCGTCTTTAAGGCAACTGTCGGTCTCTGGGATGAGTTTGGTGATTTGCGCGTCCGTGATACGCCGATCTCCGAACAAGCGATTTTAGGGGCCGCCATGGGTGCGGCGATGACTGGTCTCCGACCAATCGCTGAAATAATGTTCTCGGATTTTCTCGCCGTGTGCTGGGATATTGTCACCAATCAGATCGCTAAATCACGCTACATGACCGGTGGGCAGGTTGATTTGCCGCTGGTGATCCGCACCGCCAATGGCGGCGGGGCGCGCTTTGGCGCGCAACATTCGCAAAGCGTTGAAAACTGGGCGATGATGATCCCCGGCATTAAGGTCGTGGCACCCTCGACGCCGGCAGATGTTAAAGGTTTGCTGGCTGCTGCCATCCGTGATCCGGACCCGGTGATTTTCTTTGAACAGAAATCGCTTTATGCCACCAAAGGCGAAGTGCCGGACGGTGAACATGTTGATGAAATCGGTAAAGCCAAAGTCGTGCGCGAAGGCGATGATGTGACGATTTTGGCGCTTGCTCTGATGGTGCCGCGGGCGTTGGAAGCCGCCGAGCGGCTGCAGGCTGAAGCCGGTATTTCTGCCAGCGTGGTTGATATCAGAAGCCTGGTGCCGCTCGATACCCAAACCATACTTAGCCAAGTAAAGAAAACCGCCCGGGTGGTGACGGTGGAAGAAAACCCGAGGCTCTGTGGCTGGGGGGCGGAGATTGCCTCGATCATCGCCGAAGAATGTTTTTACGATCTTGATATGCCGATTGTACGCATCACGACCCCGCATATTCCGTTATCCTCTGCGGATGAGCTCGAAGATGCCATGATACCTTCGGCAGATCGGATTTTTGAAACCGTGCGGCAGGAGGTCGATTAATGGACGTGATCATGCCGCAAATGGGCGAGACCGTCGCGGAAGGCACGCTCACGGTTTGGCACAAAAAAGTTGGTGATACGGTGAACTCGAGCGACATTTTGTTCGAGATCGGCACCGACAAGGTCGAGATGGAAGTGCCGGCGCTGGCTGACGGTGTCCTGACCGAAATACTGGTTGAAGCGGGCGAGACTGTTGTGGTCGGCACTAAATTGGCGGTGATTGAAGGAGCTGGCGAGGCGGCTGCACCAGTGGCAGAAAAAACTGAAGCGCCTAAAGCAGCGCCTGCCGGGCCCGCTGCTTCTACTCCAGCTGTAGAACTCCCCAAACGTGATCGCTCGATGAAACTCTCACCGGTGGTGCGGAAACTCCTGGCAGAAAATAACCTCAGCCACACCGATATTACCGGTACCGGCCGTGATGGCCGCATCAAGCGTGGTGATGTGTTGGAATATTTGAAGGGCGGGGCTGCAACTGCACCAACTGCACCAATTCCTGCCGAGGCGCCCGGTGCGATATCCGGTGAAGGTATCACGGTTGTGCCGTTCAGCTACCGGCGCAAAATGACCGCCGAGCATATGGTGCGTTCGAAGGCGACTAGCCCTCATGTCTTGCAGGCCGTCGAAGTGGATTTCTCAGGCGTCAATAAAGCGCGTCAAGCCATAGGTGCGGATTGGAAACGCCGGGAAGGCTATTCGCTGACCTATCTGCCGTTTATCGCCAAGGCAGTCTGTTCGGCGATCAAGGAATTCCCGCACATCAATGGTCATATTGAGAAAGATCATTTGGTCGTGTTTGACCGGGTTAATCTGGCGATGGCGGTTGATCTCAATTTTGAAGGCTTGGTCGCGCCGGTGATCCGGGACGCCGATCTCAAGGCCGTCACCGAGATTGCCCGGGCAACCAATGAACTCGCCCGTCGCGCCCGCGCCAATGAGTTGACGCCAGAAGAGTTTGCCAATGCGACTTATACGATCTCGAACAATGGTTCGTTCGGCACGCTGATCACGGCGCCGATTATCAACCAGCCGCAGGTGGCAATCCTCTCAACCGACGGCATCACCAAACGTCCACTGGTAATAGAGCAGGACGGCGAAGATTTGATCGCCATCCGCCCGGTTGGTATCCTGGCCCAAAGCTTTGACCACCGGGCGATTGATGGGTCTTACTCGGGTGCATTTATGCGCCGGGTCAAAGAAATCCTCGAAGGCAAAAACTGGGTCGAAGCGGTGAGTTAAAGCTGACGGAGTGTTCATCCCTGATATTCTAAAATAAACAGACCGCCGTTGTAGTCGTTGCAGTAAACCAGCCCTTCGGCGGATACCCATATGTCACAGGATTGGATGACTTTTGGCCGGTTCGGGCGATGGTCGACTAGCCGATTGGGCGTGGGGGGAACAAATGCGGCGATTTCCTCGGGCCGATAAGCGTTGCGAATGTCAAAGACGCGAATCCCGGCATTCTGATAGGTTGCAAAGATGGTGTCCGAACTGACCAGTCCGTCCGGCCGGTTTTCATGGATATTGTGCGGCCCGAAATGAGCACCCTTATTGGCATAATCGGCCTCGGCCGGGGTCGGAAAGGTCGCAATGCTGACCGGGTTCGACGGCTCTCGAATATCGAACATCCAGATATATTTGATGCCGTCCTCGCAGTTATCCAGGACAGCCTCGTCGAGTACGACCAGCAACTCGCGTTCAGGCAGCGGCAAACAATTATGCGTCCCGCCGCCAAAAGGTGGCGACCAGTTGCGATGGGTGATGAGCTTCGGAGAGGCTCGGTCGGCAACATCTATCATTACCAGTCCCGCATCGCGCCAGGCGCCATAGGCCGTATCACCATTGATGATAGCGTGGTGCAATCCGTTGCGCCGGGTCGGCGCCCAGTCGGGAGTTTCACCGGCGGCCTCGTTCATGCCGGGCAGCCAGTAACGGCCGGCTTCTTGCGGCTGGGTCGGATCGGCCATATCGATGGTCATAAAAATGTAGTCGGTAAAGCCGTCCAGCAATACAGAGGCATAGGCCCAGCGGTCGCCAACGTACCAAATCCGGTGAACACCGCCGCCCTCGACCGGCATGAAACCGATCTGACGCGGTTCTTCAGGGTTGGCAATGTCATAGACGGCCATACCGGCAGTCCAGTCGCGTTCCGCGGATGGCGAAGCATCGGCGGTTCCGACCTTCTTGCCCAGTGCGCCTTTATAATAGTGGCGTTCATCCTGAAACTCCGGTGCCGCGAACATATCTCTGGCATTGATCACCAGCAGTATGTCTTCATGCGTCTGCAAATGAATGTTCCAGGTATTCGTCGGGGCGGGCTCATAGTGTACCGGCTTGGGTTCTCGCGGGTCACGGACATCGATCACACTGAACCCTTTGGAAAACATATGTCCGGTGAAAGCGTAGCCCTTGTTCACCATCAACTGGACACCGTCCGGCCGTCCGCCCTGATCGGAGTATCCAATCAGTTTCATATTCCTGGCGAAGTCAGGAGCGGGTAAATTCTGACTGCTCATTAACAATACTCCTTAGGTTTCGGCAGAAACACGCCCGCTTACAGGTCCTTCCGGATTTTATTACGAGGATTATCAGGTTCGTCCCCAAAGCAAGAAAGGTAGGTATCGTAAGCGCGCCCTTTGTACTCCCAAACGATGCTAAGCACGAAGACAACAAGAACGACAACCAGCAGGACGCCAGTCAAAACCGGCATCGGATACTGCATCAGGCCGGACGCCACGGCGCCAAAGGCAAAAAATCCAGCCAAATAACCCGCTGTCTTGTGGTAGGCTTCAAACCGCTGCCGGCGCGGGGTCATGTCATAGTGATCCCCGCTCCACGTCGAGGGGTCGTCTAGATCAGCATTGGCGTAATATTTGCCGCCGTGAGTGCCGCGAAGCCAAGCCGAGCCAATCTCCAAGCACCCGAAAACAATAGTCGCAATGCCGAATATTGAATGTACCGTCCCACTGAAACCTTTGCTGACGATCAAAGCCACGGCCAATCCGCCAAGAGAGAGACCTATCGCCAGATAAAGGCCATATTGATGAAAGGTGAACCACCACCAGCTAACATTTGTGAACTTGATCTTACCGGTGATGCCGCGAGGTTTAGGTTTCGGTTTGAAGTATCTGATCGTGATAATACTAATCGGTACTAGGATGAACCAAATCCCAGCCATCAAATAAGCATGGTAATCCCAGCGAATGTCGATCGTTCTTCCCAGAAAATCGAGATAAACTTCTGTTGGTATATGCGATTGTACCTCGCCCGCTGCCATTTTTATCCAATCAATCCAGAGTGATTACACCGACGTTAGGGATACACATTCTACCTCACCCGCCCGGTCGATTCCCGCACGATTAAATCCGGTTTGAGTTTGATGGTGCGGGCCGGGATATCCGCGTCATTAATCTTTTCCAAAAGAATGCGCGCTGCTTCCGAGCCGACGTTGACCAGCGGCGTGTGCACTGTCGTTAGCGGCGGATTGAATTTATCGGCAAACGGCATGTCGTCGAAACCAACAACCGAAATATCCTTGCCGCATTTAATGCCATCAGCCTCGAGCTCGTCATAGACGCCAAGCGCCATGATATCGTTGCCAGCATAGACAGCGGTAAATTTCTTGCGTCCGGCCAGAAGCTTACTGGTGGCGTTGCGGCCTTCTTCTTCCGAAAATTCTTCGCAAAAAACGACCAGATCGTCATCAGGTTTCAGGCCGGCATTTTTCATGCCCTGCAGAAATCCCTGATAACGTTCATAGCCGGTCGAAAAAAATTGTGGCCCAGCGACATAGGCTATTCTTTTGTGGCCCAGTTGAGCGAGGTGAGAAATCACCATGTTGCCGCCAATATGCTCATCGCTTAGAACCGAGGACACATCGGTATCATTCGAGGCACGCACCGCCTGGACGAAGGGTGTACCTTCCCGGCGGCAGTCATCGATGAGTTTATCTTTGCGTTGGGCGGTCGCGATGATCAGTCCGTCAACGTGGCGCTCCCTGAATTTCTCCGCCGTGCTTTGTTGTTTCTCCGGCAGGTTATAGGTGTTGGCGACGATGACGCTGTAACCATGGGCTTCGAGCATATTGTCGATGCCTTTGATAATCGGTGCGAAAGCTGGATTGGTCAAATCCGGCACCATGACGCCGACCGTAAAGGATCGATTGGTTTTCAAACTTTGCGCGAAAGCGTTTGGCCGGTAGCCCATTTCCGCTGCCGCCGATAAAATTCTAGCGGCAATTTCCTCCGTTACCATTTTCCGGGTTTCAGGATTAAGCACCCGCGACACGGTCGAGGAGTGGACCCCAACTTTATTTGCGACATCTTTCAATGTGATGCGTGTTTTGCTCATGCTCGCCAAATTATTCGACAAAATACTTTTTCTTATCCGTGCCAGATGGTATATGTTCTGCAATCGTTTGCATAGTTTTTTATCACTATCAGGAAGGATGCCAACATGGCAAATAATGATCTTAAAGGTAAGACAGTTGGCTGGATTGGCACCGGTCGCATGGGGTATGCGATGGCGGAGCGCCTGCTAAAAGCCGGCGCTGATCTTTCAGCCTGGAATAGAACCAAATCAAAAGCCGAGCCGCTGGCCGAACTGGGCGCGACCATTGTTGATAGCCCGGCGGAACTTGCAGATCGGGATATTGTTTTTACTATGGTTGGCGGACCAGCCGATTTTATTGAAGTCACCAAAGGCGAAAATGGTGTGTTGTCACAAGGCGGGCAAACGCCGGGTCTTTTAATCGATTGCACGTCGATTTCAGAAGAAGCCTCCCATGAGGTTCGTGAATATGCCACAAAAGTTGGCACTTCGATGCTCGATGCGCCGGTCAGCGGTAACGCCAAAGTCGTCAAAGCCGGCAAACTCAGCATCGTTGCCTCCGGCGCCCAAGATGCCTATGACGAGGCGCTGCCCTATCTTGAATCTATCGCCCAAGGTGTCAGCTATGTTGGCGAGGGCGAACTCGCCCGCATGGTCAAGATTTGCCACAACGTTTTCCTCGGCGTCGTTATTCAATCCTTAGCGGAGATCACCGTGCTGGCCGAGAAGGGAGGCGTACCGCGTCACGCGTTCATGGATTTCATCAACAAAAGCGTGATGGGCTCAATGTTCTCGACCTATAAAACGCCGTCACTGGTTAATCTTGATTTTGCCCCAACCTTTACGCCGCTACTGCTGCGTAAAGATATGGAGCTTGGTCTGTCGGCGGCGCGCAATTTGAACGTGCCGATGCCAGTCGCCTCCATGACCCGTGAAATCGTTCAAAACTTGATCGGCAATGGCTATACCGATTGTGATTTTGCCGCACTTATCGAGATGCAGGCTAAAAATTCAGGCTATGAAATTAAATCCGAAGACGTTGATGTAGGTACGGGGCTTTAGAGGAAAAATATCCTATAAAGCCGGTGAGGCAAAAATGATGTTCAGCAAAGCCTGGCGTTTTTCAACTTTAACCGCATGAAAAGCGCGATCCAAAGCATCGCCTAACTCGTTCGGGTCTTCGACCTTTTCACCATAGCCGCCACAGACATCCATCATTTTATCGAATTCCGGCGCCGGGTCGAGCGATGTTAGTGGCATGCGATTGCTTTTGGCGGCGTGGCCATCTGGATACATGCCAAGCGCCGAACGGCGGACGGCATTCCATAGGGAATTGTTGAAGACGAGAAAGAGCACCGGTAAGTCGTAAACTTTAGCGACGTGATGAGCAGCAATTGGATTGCCGAACATGTAGGACCCATCACCACAAGCCGAGACGACCAATTTATCCGGACAAGCCAGTTGCGCGCCTAACGCCGCACCGACGCCCCAGCCGAGGCCGCCGGCATTTGGCGTACCGAAATAGGTGTGCGGTTGGGGCCGGTTCATAAAGGGCAACAGTAGCGGATAATCGTTGAAGATCAGAGAATCATCATCGAGCCTTTCGCTGACCAGGTGGCTCGCCCAGCCCGGATGGATCGGTGTTTCTTGTTTTACTTTTTCCAGTACCGCAGCAGCCTGCTCGCGTTGCTCATTTTTAAGCTCTGCCAAACGAGCGCGGCGGGTGTCCGTTGCCGCACCATTTCTGTCAGCAAGGGCATCGGCAAGCGCTGACAAGCCGAGGTTTAAATCAGACGTGATGCAAAGATCCCGCGTAAATCCTCTGATCGGATAACTTTGAAACAAAGGATCAGTTGCCATTTGAATAATCTTGGCGTCTTTTGGCGGCTCACCATTAAATGGCGGCAGCCAAGGCACATCAGTATCAAGGGTAAGCACCACATCGGCTTGCTCGAGATGGGGTTTAACATCGAAGCCAAAATTCATTTCGTGATCGCTTGGCATGGCATTGTAGACGGGCCTGAATTCCGTCACCGGAATGGCAAAATCCTGAGCCAGATTGGCAAGGGCCTCGGCATCTGCGGTATGGCGGCCGGCAGTTCTGGATAAAATGATCGGGCGTTCCGCATTGGCGAGCAGGTCGGCAGCTTGGTCTATTGCGGTGCTATCAGGCGCTGCTGGAGTTGGCGCGGCTTTCCGGGGCGGCGATTCATATTCAATATCTTTGATCTCGGAGGCGAGCACTTCTCTCGGTAAGGATAGATAGACCGGACCTTTCGGCACGGCGTCGGCAACCTCCATAGCGCGGTCGACAACTGCTTCCGTTTGCTCGCCATTGCGTAACTCGTAATCCCATTTGACAGATTCACGAACCATACTTGCTTGGTCGAACATTTCCTGCGCCCAATGGATGCTGCCGGAGCGCGCACCCGGTAATTCATGTTCCGTCAATGGTGTGCGGCCGGCGGTCATGAGAACCGGGACGTTGTCTTTGGCTGCATTGATGATGCCGCAGATAGCGTTGGCAGTACCGACATTGACATGAACCATAACCGCCTGCATGCGACCGGTTGCCAGGTAGTAGCCGAGACCCATGCTAATGGCGACATTTTCATGGGCGACGGAAATAGGTGTTGGTAGCTTAGCCTCACCATTCTCAGCTTTGGCATAGCTTTCAATGATGGGAGCAAAGTCGGTACCCGGATTGGCGAATATATAATCGATACCACGATCTGCGAGTAAACGAAGATAGAGATCGGATGTCGTCCCTGATTTTATTTTTTTGGTCGCCATTAAACAGGTCTCCTAAAAACCGAACAATTCTATGGCATTTTTGCCTCTGACCTTTTCGGCAATATCAGGTGCTAAAGCGTCAACTTTCGCCAAACATCCCGGCATGTCGCCAACATTATGCGGATAATCCGAACCATATAGCAGCCGGTCTGATCCGGACACATGTAAACAAAGTTCTAGAGCTTCCTGCGTATAGGCAATAGAATCGAAATACAATCGCTCATAATAGGTGCTGGGCCGTTCTGAAATGACTTCGCGGCAGGGCGGCATATTATCGAAAGCTGTATCCAACCGTCCGACAATGTAGGGCAAAGTGCCACCGGCGTGGCAGGCGATAATCTTGACCTTCTGATAGCGATCAAAAAACCCGTCAAATATCATGCGCGATATGGCCAAAGTCGTATCGAACATGAATCCTACTGAGAACGCCAGATTGTATTTTTCCATATCCATCTCACTGATGCCGGGCGGTGCCCCGGGGTGAACCAGGACCGGCAACTCGCGCTGGTCAATGGCCTCCCAAATCGAGGCGATGGCTGGATTGGTTAAGGACATGCCGGTGATGCTGGCTGAGACGAATACACCGACGGCGCCTTTTTCACAGGCGCGTTCCAACTCGGCGATTGCGCGCTCCGGATATTGCCAGGGCAGGGTAGCGAACCAGCGAATCCGGTCCGGATAGGTGGATTGTTGATCCGACATATCGTCATTCATCATTTGAGCGGTTGCGGTTGAAACTTCTTCGCCGCCCCAATAAACGCTCGGGCAGGTCAGGGAAACGACGGCTAAATCTACACCGGCTTTATCCATGTCGGTGATGCGTTGGGCATAGTCGAACATCGGGTCCATCAGCGTCATAAAGGGCGCGCCGTCATAATGAATGACCCGCTGACCGCCAAGTTCTTTTAAAGAGTAGCGCCCGCCATGCTCCAAAATTGAGCTAAGCCAGCGGTCGTTGAGCATGTGTGTGTGGACATCAATCACAGTTGACATCGGATTCTCCTCAGTGAAATGCTAATACCATTTTGGCAGATTATGCCGTTCGCCTATCCGGAATGTAAAACACTTGCCGTCGTTTAGTTTGTCCTATTGGCGACTTTATTCCGCGATATGGAAAGAAGAGCTGCCAACAGGTGTTAAGCCCGGCGGACAGCGACCTCCATTTTCCCGATGCCTTCAATTTCTGCGGTCATGATATCACCGGGTTCAACCGGTCCGACGCCTTCTGGTGTGCCGGTCATGATGATGTCGCCGGGATACAGCGTGTAGCGTGTGGTCGTATATTCAATGCATTTCTGAACATTGTAGACCAGCTGATCGGTGTTGGAGTCTTGCCGAACTTCACCGTTAACAGATATTTTGAGATCGAGATTATTGGGGTTTTCAATCTCGTCCTTGGTGACCATCCAGGGACCAAGAACCGCATAAGTGTCAGAAGATTTACGGAAACTTTGCAGTTCCTTGCCGCGCGTCGTCATATCCAAACCAATAGCATAGCCGGCAACATGGTCAAGAGCGTCTTCGGCAGAAATATTTACCCCGGCCTTGCCGATGATGACAGCGAGTTCTACTTCGTGATCATTGCGGTCTTCAACAAAGCGCAATGCCACTCCTTCGCCAGCACCGACCAGCGAACTGTTCGATTTTAGGAACATGCCCCAATCCCATATATTGGTAATGGCGCGTTTGGAGACGATGCCGTCATCCTTATTACTTTCGTCGATATGTTTTTGATAATTGATCGGCGCGCCGACAATGTTCATCGGATTGGCGACCGGACTTAGAAGTTTTACGTCACTGAGCGGTATTGCCGGCGCGGTATCCCGAATATCCTTGATGACTTCCATTACCGCAGCAAGGTTGGCGATCAGCTGGTCGCCATGTGGGTAAGGCCAATTGAGAGCAGGCAGCACGATCAAAGCTTGCGAGACATCCAATACGTCGTCGCCCTGGATTAAGCCTAATTGGTTATCGTTGAAACGGCATATTTTCATCTGCGTCGATCCCTAATAAGTGCTCAAATCAACTTCCGGCAAGGTCAGGTTGAGCCGGCCAACAATTTCACCCGCCCGTTTTACATAGTCAGCCCGCATATCTTCGTTGGTGCATTTCTTAATACCCCATTTGCGGTAAATCTCATTATTTTTAGAACCGGAGCGGCCAAAGAATGATGGCAGCAGCGGGAAGATCGTATTGATATGCCCTTGAATAAGGTCTTTGCCGCCATCGGTCTGACATATTTCGGTGGTGAAATTCTCGCCAAACTCGGCATGGAAATGTTCTTCCGGCATTGTCATACGCGCTAGATTCCGAAGCGGATGAAAGCTGCATTGGACAAGATCTTCAACCTGGATAATTTCAGCCAGATCACCGAGCATTTTGATGACGCAAAACTCTTCCCACGTCGTCATTTTGTAACCCATGATGCTCAGTGGTGACTTTTCGGTTTGCTCCGGCAGCATCAGTGAGCCGTCAATGCCCATTTCCCGGCCAAGCTCAAAAAAGCGGTAGTGATGGCCATATTCTTCCATTACCACCCGGCAAACTTGCCATTTGGCGTAGGGGTTGGGCGCTAAGGCGATCGCCGGCTCATCATAGACCTGAGAGCCATAAAGCTCGTTGATGGCGTGGCTGATGACGATCTTTCGGCAGGCCTCTTTGAATTCTTCCGGTTCGTCCCGCCATTGCTCGACGGTCTCGATTTGCTTGAGGTCAGACATTAAAATTCACATCCTGGTTTCGATCTAAACAATCGGCTCGGTATTAAAGGCTTCTAAATCCGTTTCGAGTTTGGTGAATTGATCCCTAAAATTATTATCAACGGCTTCCGCCAGTTCTTCAACAGTCCAATCTTTACTTGCTTGAGAGATTGTTTCTATTGGGCGGGGCTGATTAAACAAAAATACTTCACGGCCCCGCACGCCGAACACTTGCCCGGTTATATCGCCTGCTGCGGGTGAACATAGGTAGGAGATAAAATTGGCAACGTGATCCGGTGCGACCCGCATCGCCCGGTCTTTGTATTCGGCCTGTTCGTCATTGGCGGGCTCAATGATGTCAGTGACCCGGCTGTGGGCGAAAGGAGCGACGTAATTGCAGGTCACCTGTGAGCGCACCATTTCCAATGCCGTAATTCGCATCAAACCAAATAGACCCGCCTTGGCGCTGGCGTAGTTGGCTTGGCCAAAATTGCCGTAAAGCCCGGCGGTCGAGCCGATATTGAGGATGCGGCCCCAATTATAACTTTCGCCTTCGCCTCTATTGTCTTTGAATTGCTGGCGCATGACCGGGGTGGCGGCACGGATGAGATAAAAGGCCGCTGAGAGGTTGGTTTCGATGACCGCGTCCCAATCTTCCGGGGCGCCTTTAAAGACCAATCCATCGCGCAAGATCGCCGCGCAATTGACGATAATATCGATGCCACCAAATTTCGAAACGGCGGTTTCAATCATCTCAGTCGCTGCTTCGGGAGATGCCACGCTCCGACCATAGCCAAGGGCTGGTCCGGGCAGGGCATTGGCGACATTTTCGGCAATAGAGGCATCTTCATTGGCGCCGTCGATATCACCACCACTATCAGCGACGATTACCGATGCTCCCTGTTCCGAAAAAGCTTCTGAGATCGCCTTGCCTATGCCGCGACCGCCGCCGGTAACGATGGCTACGCGGCCTTCGAGAGAATTATCGGTCACGCCTTTTCCTCCAATTTCTTTTTGTCTGCTTCGGTATAAAACGCATCAGCATGACAATCACTGCGATCTAAGCCCAGCAGCTTAAGCTTCTCGACTGTGCTTTCAACCATAATAGGGGGGCCGGCGAGATAGGCTTTGTAGCCGTCAAGATCGGTAAAATCGGCGGCTACTGCGTCGGCCAGAAATCCGGTGCGCCTTTTGGTTTCACTGCCGGGTTCGGAAAGTACCGGGATGAAGTCAAAATTATCGCGCGAATTTGTAAGCTCATTAAAATAGTCGGTCATATAAAGATCGCGTTCCTCACGTACGCCAAAATAAAGCGTAATGGGTTGCTTGGCGCCTTTGGCAAACGCCGTATCCAAAATAGATTTGATCGGCGCCAGGCCCGAGCCGCCCGCAGCAGCGATGATCGGTCCGCGATGGCTATCGCGGTAATAAGCGGTGCCAAAAGGTCCCTGAACAAGAACTTGGTCACCCGTTTTTAACTCGTTCAAAACGTAGGGGGTAACTGCGCCGCCCGGCACCAGACGGATATGGAACTCAAGTATATTGTCAGCCGGTATGTTCGCCATGGAGTAGTCCCTGGGCGGCAAGTCTTGGAAAGTAACCGCGGCATATTGACCCGCGGAAAAATCATAGGGCCCACCGGCACTAATTTTTAACCTGACAATTTGTATATCGTGCGTGGCTTGTTCGAGGTCGATCACCTCGCAAATTAACTGCCGGTTGGCATGGACAATTGCTTCGTCCTCATCAATCGGGCTGAGCTCGCAATCCGACCACGGCACAGACCGGCACGCTAAAATTAAGCCGCGTTCTTTCTCCTCACTGGTGAGCGCGTAGTCTGAGTAGGGTGACATCTCGACGTCGCCGGAATGAAGAATAGATTTACACGCGCCACAATTGCCCGAGCGGCAGCCATGCGGAAAATCGATATCCTGGCCTAAGGCGGATTCTAATATCGTCTTCCCCATCGCCACTACAAAGGCGGCATTTTTGTCCCTTATGGTGACCTTGTAATTCATGTCTATGTAGACTCGAACCCTGCTAAGTATTTTATTTTGTTCTATTTATCTCTTATGCTTATCGGACATTAGTATTGAAGTCCAGAAAAATGTTCGGTATACGAACATAATGATAAGTACAATATGACAGGGTAGGAATAGCAATATGTTAATAGGGGATTTGCTAACAAATTCGGCGACAGCTCAGCCGGAAAAACTTGCGATCGTGGCCAGGGACCAGAAAATTACCTATCGCGAGTTGAATGAAGCCGCCAATCAGGTGGCTAACGCTTTGATTGATCACGGCTTGAACCGGGATCAAAATATTTCAATCTTTTCCGCTAATCATTTTGACTATCCGGCGATTTATTTCGGCGCTGCAAAATCGGGTGCTGTGTTAGCTCATTTATCCACTCGCTTTAGCGCTGATGAGTTGATGCATGTCATCAATAAAACCGATATCAGCACAGTTTTTGTCCATGTTGACTTGGTGGAGACATTACTGAGCGTCACTGGCAATACTCCGGCGCTGTCGCGCATTATCATTTTCGGTGGGTCCGCGCCGACAGGGGAGAATATTGAAACGCTCGAAAGTTTTATCGGCGATGCAGCAGTAACGGAACCTGATGTGGATATCGACGAGACCGACGCCTTTGCGATTACCTATACTGGCGGCACCACTGGATTTCCCAAAGGCGTCGTCGTCAATCACGCGTCGCGGGTTATCGGATGCGTCCGCGCTGAGCGTGAATATGAAATGTTACCCGGTGACGTTATGTGTTGCTCGACGCCGTTATTTCATATTGCCGGCCTGTTCGTGTGGTTTCAGACCAGCATAAAAATGGGCTGCACCTGTGTCATGATGGCGGCCTGGAATCCGGACGAGTTTATCGATATGGTTGAGCATAAAGGCGTGACCGCCGCCTTTCTCGTGCCGACGCAGATTAACAGCGTAATCAGCCACCCGGAGTTTTCTAAAGAGCGCTTAATAAATTGGCGTTATTGTAATTATGGCGGCGGGCCGACATCTGTCGCTCAACTGGAACGCATGCTCAATGGTTTACCCGATATGGTTTGGCAGGAGCAATATGGTCAAACGGAATCTGGCAATCTAACCGTCCGTCCACCCGATTTTAATCGCTCAAAATCTAATTCTGTTGGTCGCGCTTTCAGTGATGTTGAAATAGCTATTTTTGACCTCGATGACAATCCGCTCACTGCCGGTGAACCGGGTGAGATTGTCACCAGGGGTGTAAATAAAATGATGGAATATTATAAAGATCCACAGCAAACCAAAGATGCGTTTACCGAGGATGGCTGGCTAAAAACCGGTGATGTTGGTTATCTCGATGAAGATGGTTTTTTGTTTCTGGTCGATCGCTCGAAAGAAATGATTATATCCGGCGGTGAAAACGTTTATCCGACAGAAATTGAAGACGCTCTCTATAGCCATGAGGCGGTCAATGAATGTGCAGTTTTTGGTATTCCGGATGATCATTGGGGAGAACTGCCGGCGGCTCATGTGGTTCTCGAAGCCGGAAAATCTATTGCGGAAGACGAATTGATTGACTACTGCGCCGCTAAAATTGCGCGTCACAAACGCCCGCGACTGATTAAATTTGTTGATTCTTTGCCAAAAACCGCCGTTGGTAAAATCCAGAAAAACGTTATCAAAGAAGCCTATTGGAAAGATCGCGACCGATCAATTTAAGCTGGTTTGATATCGTTTTACGTCCGGAAATCACCCCAAATAAAACCATCTGAAATAACCGGCAGCATATTGAAACATGTTGAGAATTGATTAAAACTTCGCTTTGGGCAAACTTCACATTATGAATTTTGGTTAATTCATAAAAAGAAAATTTATTGATTTACAGGAAGTGAAGTCTCTATGAGTGTTGTAAGTATCGAACAGAAACGGCCTAAACATCATCAATTTGCCACCTTGCGTGTAGCGATGCAGAAAATGCAATCTTCCCTCGATATGCAGAAAATTGCGATTACCGAATTTCATGCTGATATCAAAGAGCTTGGTGAAATTATGAGTAACATGAAGCGCAACATGCAGATATTTGATCAGAATCTAGACGCTATTCCAATATCTCAGCTTGGTCAGGAACCACGAAAGCTGGCGCAAATTATGGAAAGCGCAGCCGCTTAATCCCGATGTGACTTATGGCAAATGCGTTAACGGCAGTTGGTTGCTGTTTCTGACACTCTCCATAGCAATATAGGATTTGACATTACCAACCATTGGCAACGGCATAAGATGGTGCATCATAAATTCGGAAAATGCGGTTAAATTGGGCATTGATACGCGTAAAATATAATCCGCATCGCCCGTCACCGAATAGCACTCCTGAATATCATCAATGTGCTCAATCGCGTCAACAAAGGCTTTGACGCGATTTTCTTCATGTGAGCCGAGGGTAACATGAACAAATGCATTGATATCCAGGCCGACTCGTGCGGCGTCAATTTCCGCATGATAGCCGGTGATAAATCCTGCTTCTTCTAACCGCTTGACGCGACGATGGCATTGCGACGCTGATAGCAGGGCGACCTCCGCAATCTCTGCATTTGAGGCTCTGGCATCAAATTGAAGATGGGTGAGTATTCTAATATCTGCAGCATCTAATTCCATAATATGCACCATTTCTTTAAATTAAGACTTATAAATGAAAATATTTTGCATAATTTAAATTTTAAGTGTGCAATTTGCAAATTAATTTCAGCAAAAAAAGCGTATCCTGTTGAGACTCAAAAATAACCAAAACCTACAGGCGACAATGACCGATCTTGATATTCCGTATACCCGTTACCTCGATCCGGAAGGTGAGGTGACAACCGAGCTGCCTGCTTTTGCCCAAGACCAAAGTAAGCTTATTGAACTTTACCGGCGCATGACGTTCGCCCGGCGCTATGATGGTAAATTAACCGCCATGCAGCGAACCGGTCGTATTCCCAGCTATGCGCCTGAACTGGGTGAAGAAGCCGTCCGTGTTGGCTACGCAACGGCGATGAAAAAAGAAGATGTGCTATTAGGTACGTACCGAGATACCGCCGCCATGATTGTACGCGGTGTAACCATCGATGAGGATTTGATGTTTTGGGGAGGTGACGAACGCGGCAACGTATATGCCGGTCCTGCCGAAGATTTCCCGCTAACCACGCCTATTGCCACGCAAACGACCCAGGCCGTCGGCGTTGCCTACGCCTTCAAGTTGAGAGGTGAGAAAAGAGTGGCTGTGACGACCATTGGAGATGGCGGTTCTTCAAAAGGTGATTTCTACGAAGCGATGAATTTCGCCGGCGCGTGGCATGTACCGGTGGTCTTTATCATCATCAATAACCAATGGGCCATTTCAATGCCCCGCGAAAGGCAAAGTGCAGCAAAAACCCTGGCGCAAAAAGGCCTGGCGGTTGGAATTCCCGGGGAGCAAGTGGACGGGAATGATGTGATCGCCGTTCATGATGTGGTGTCCCGGGCTCTCGAAAAGGCCCGATCCGGTGGCGGTCCCACAGTCGTTGAGGTTATTACTTACCGCCTGACCGATCATTCTACTGCTGATGACGCCAGTCGATACCGGGACCCGGATGAAGTCAGCGCCCATTGGAAAAATGAACCTTTGATCCGTCTGCGCACCTATTTATCGGAGAGCCAGGCCTGGAACAAGGAGGATGAAGAAAACCTCATCACCACCATTGATCAGGAAATTGAAGACGGTATTGCCGAGTATGAGGCACAAGAGGAATTACCGCCCGAGGCCATGTTTGACCATATGTTTGCTGAATTGCCCACGGATTTGAAGGACCAGCGGGAAGCCGTAATGGCTGAATTTTCCAACAGTGAGGAGAACGGTCATGGCTGAGCTTACGATGGTATCAGCTGTTTGCCAGGCTCTTGGCCGCGCTCTCGAAGACGATAAAGATGTCGTACTCCTGGGAGAAGATGTTGGTGTCAACGGCGGCGTTTTTCGCGCCACCGAAGGCTTGCAGGAAATTTATGGCGCTGACCGGGTGATCGATACGCCTCTGGCTGAGGCTGGTATCGGCGGCGTCACGGTCGGCATGGCGGCGGCGGGACTCAAACCGGTGGCAGAGTTCCAATTTTTGGGATTTATTTACTCGGCCTTCGACCAGATTATTAGCCATGTAGCCCGATTGCGGAATCGGACCCGGGGGCGGCTGAGCTGTCCCTTGGTTATCCGGGCTCCTTACGGCGGCGGTATCCATGGTCCCGAACACCATTCGGAAAGCACTGAAGCAATATTCGCTCATATACCCGGGCTGCGGGTCGTCATCCCGTCATCACCCCTCAGGGCTTATGGCTTGCTGCTGGCGGCGATCCGAAATCCTGACCCGGTCATGTTCCTTGAGCCCAAGCGCATCTACCGCACGGTCAAGCAAGAAGTCCCTGATGACGGCGAGGCCTTGCCCCTGGATTTGTGCTTCGTTCTGCGAGAGGGCAGCGATGTGACCTTGGTCAGTTGGGGTGCTGCGGTAGCGGAAACATTGGCTGCGGCGGAAACTCTTGCAGGAATGGGGATTGAGGCCGAGGTGATTGATGTCGCCACCCTGACGCCCTTGGATATGCCGACAATCCTTAGTTCGGTCGAGAAAACCGGACGTTGCGTCATTGTCCACGAGGCCCCTTATACCGGCGGTTTCGGCGCAGAAATTGCGGCGCGACTGGCCGAAAAAGGGCTGCTTCATCTCTTATCGCCGGTCTTAAGGGTGACGGGTTACGACACCGTCATTCCTTATGCCAAAAATGAACATCGTTATTTGGTCAGTGAAAAGCGCATTATCGACGCCGTCCGACGCACGGTCGCCTTTCCCGAAGAACCATAAGCCAACCAATCCAGTAAAAAGGAATTATCGATGAAAGAATTTAATTTACCTGACCTCGGCGAAGGTTTGCAGGAAGCGGAAATTGTCGCCTGGCATGTTGGTGAAGGCGACAATGTCGTTACCGACCAGCCCCTGGTCTCAGTGGAAACTGATAAAGCTGTTGTTGAAGTGCCGTCGCCTTTTGCCGGCAAAATTGCCAAGCTTCATGGTGAAGAAGGGGATGTCGTTGAAGTTGACACGCCTTTGGTGAGTTTTGCTGAGGGCGAGGCTAAAGATGCCGGCACGGTCGTCGGCAAACAACATGCGGGGGAAGCTCAGGTTCAAGAAGCAGTGGCCGAGGTGGAGACAAAGGATTCGCGTAAGGCAGGTAAAGCCACCCCGGCGGTGCGAGCGCTGGCGCAGAAAATGGGCGTCGATCTGGCGATGGTGACGCCGACCGGCCAGGGCAATGTGATCACGGCCAAAGATGTCGAAACCGCTGCTGCTGATGTGGCCGGTGCTGAACCATTAGAGCCGCTTAAAGGCGTCCGCCGAGCCATGGCCCGCCGCATGGCCCATGCCAACAGCGAAGTGGCCGCAACGACGATTATGGAAGACGCCGATATCGGCGACTGGGAAGACGGTCAGGATATTTCCATGCGCCTAATGCGCGCCACGGCGGCTGGCTGCAAGGCCGAACCGATGTGTAACGCCTGGTATGACAGCAGCGAAAACGGCCTGCGTGTCCACAAGAAAATTGATCTGGGAATCGCCGTCAATACGGATGCTGGGCTGTTTGTTCCGGTGATGCATGATATCGGCAATCGGACACCTGACGATCTCAGAAAAGGCTTCGACGAATTGCGGGCCGCCGTTGAAGCCCGCACGGTGCCGGCGGATGAACTGCGGGGCGCTACCATTACGTTGACCAACGCGGGTCCCTTACTGGGCCGTTATACGACACCTATCGTCTCGCCGCCCCAAGTGGCGATCCTGGGTGTTTGCCGGGCCAGGGACGAAGTCGTCGCCCGCGACGGCCAGCCGGTCGTCCGGCGCATGATGCCTTTGTCCATGACTTTCGATCACCGTGCTGTCTCCGGCGCCGAAGCTTCGGTGTTTCTAAAAGCGGTTTTGGCGGATTTGGCCCTATCTAACTAGGTGCTAATTACCGACAATTGCGCGACCGATGGTATCTTCATCGGTGCCGAACCATACCGCGCCGGTGGCCGCATGATAATGCATGTGACGGACACTGCCGGCGCCGGACGGTATAGGGGTAATAGAAATAATTTTATTCTGCGCCGGATCGAAGCCGACAAAATTGTTGGGTGATGCACCGGTTTCAACCACCCAGACGCGGCCTTGCTTATCGACCGCCATGCCGTAGGGGTCAGCATTACTGCCGGCGGGCAGCGCCCATTCATCGAGCTTACCGGTCACCGGATTAAGCCGTCCGATATAGCCACGCCGGTAATCAGTATAATAAATACGCCCATCGGCAGTCACGTCGACCCGTCTTGGTCGTGCGCCGTTTATGACTTTATGTTCGGTAAGCTTGAGGGTGTTGGGGTCGATCGAAGCCAGTTTGTCAGTACCCAACAGGGCTACCCAAGGGACACCATTGGGGGCGACAATAATGCCATAGGGCCGGGCGCGGCCCGTCGGCACGGGGATCAAGTCGATCTTGCGGCTTGAGATTGTCAGCCGACCGACAATATTGCCCCATTGCGCGGTGAACCAGATATGTTTGCCGCTCGCATCAAAGACCAAGGTGTGGGGGTCCCTAGGTTTGTTATTGGGCATAGGTATTTTTTCAAGCCGACCGGATTTCGGGTCATAGCGGCCGATATAGCCGGCAAGATTGCCGCTGTACCAGACAATGCCATCTTTTCCGACGATTAAATTGTGCGGCCCAGGTTCGTCATCAAGGGTTTTTCTGGTGATCTTGCCGGTGCTGGGATCAAGGCGTGCCAGGTAGTTGCCGCCTTGGCCGACAAACCAGACAGACTTGGCGCTCTCCGCAAAAGGATCACGCGAACGGCCGCCGAAAGTGACATTCCATTCTTTGATATTGACGGGGTTCAGTACTTCGCCTGCCGCCGGTGCGGTAATACCAAATAGGAGGGTCAGGATTACTATGAGTGTTCTCATATCAACATCACTTCTATTCAAAGTATCCGGCAATTTCCAGATATCTTACACTTATGCCACGCAATTGTGATTGGCCAATCTGCGTGATCCTAATATGAAGTAATCATTCAAAAACCAATCGGGAGAAAAAACATGTCTGGAGATGGACCTACGTGGGATGAAATGGTCGGTAAATGTACCGAGCTCGGCCTGTTAGCGAAAAAACTTTATGTCGTGTTTACCACGCCAACCAACGGGCTCGGCCCGGTAATGGAAAATCTGGAAGAACACTTGGCTTATCAGAACAAAATCCAAAACGACGACATTATGTTTGGCGCCGGCCCATTCCCGGATGACGAAGAGAAAAATTGGAAGGGTGAGGGTATGGTCATCATCAGAGCCGATTCACTCGCGGCAGCGAAAGAGATCGCCGACAACGATCCGATGCATAAATGTGGTGCTCGAAGCTACCGCATCCGGCCGTGGCTGCTCAACGAAGGCAAAGTCACGGTTGAAATGACGTTCTCGGACAAAGGCATGAACTTGGTTTAATTACCTAAATAACAAAAAAACCGCGCTGGAGAGAATTCCCCAACGCGGTTTTTGTTTAGTTTAAAATTGTTATTTCTTAATACGATACAGATTGTGGTAATTGAGGATCGCGTCGTTTGGCGCTTTCATACCCCCAATACCTTTTTGGTGGACCACACCGGCAATCGCATAGCCGAAAGGCATATAAGGTACGACTTCGGTTTTAGCTTTTTCAAACGCACAATGCGCTTTCTTGATTGCCGCGTCACCGCGAGCCGCCTGAACCGCCTTGATCGCTGCATCCAGCTTTGGTGATTTAATCCGCCACTCATTGTCCTTGGCATTCGACATCATTTTCATATCAAACACTGTTGGATGAACATAAGAGCCACGGGTTACCATATAAGCTGGGGTCTGACCTTTAACGATCTTACCAACAACACCGGTAGGTCCTCGACCAGCGACTTTAAGATTGGCCGTTACACCGACTTTTTTCCACATAGCCTGGATCATAAGTGAGACTTTCTTGAAAGTCGGAATGTTGTAGGTCCAAAGATCGATGGCCCCCACGTTTTTGCCTTTCAGTAAGGCTTTGGCCTTAGCCGGATCATAAGCCGGGTAATTGACATTATCACAATGCCACTTGCTTCCTGGCGGGAAAGATTGATCAGCAAATTTCTGCACACCCTTCATCGCCACTTTAATAATCGCATGACGGTTGATTGCATGAGACAAAGCTAGACGAACATCGTTATCAGCCAAATCTTTGTTGTCATGGGTTTGGAAATTGATCGAGAAATGCAATTGCTTGCGATGACCTTGCCTAACCACCAAGTTTTTGTTTTTCTTCGCCAGATTGACAATACCGCCACTCAATGTCCAAGCGACATCTATATCGCCAGCACGCATTGCGTTCCACAAACCGCGCTGTTCCGGGCTGGTCGTGATACGATAGAAAATCTCATCCGCATGTTGTGCCTTTGGGTTCCAATAATTACGATTACGCACCATGGTAACGCCTTTGCCGGGAATCCAGCTTTTTACCATATAGGGTCCAAAGCCCATGGACATCCGGTTATAATCGGGCTTGTTTTCATTTGCTTTCGCAAAACTGGTCTCATTCATATACCAAATGTAGAGCCCGCCATCCGACACGAGTTCTTGCATCGCCAACTGGACCCGGCCAAAGTGGAATGCCACGGTGTATCTATCGTCCGCGACAACCTTCTGCAAATCCGCTCCTAAAAGAGCTTTGAACCGGCCAGCAAGTCTGGAGCCAAGCAAGCGGCCAAAATGATGGGTGTAGGTCTCAGCGGTCAATTCCTTGCCATTTGGTGCGCGAACGCCTTTGCGCAACGTCATCCGCCAGACTTTAAAGTCATCGCTGTGCGTAAGCTTAACAGCAAGATTGGGAATGAGTTTACCATTGTCATCCATGGTAAAAGGAATGCCATTGACGGCGTGGATAACCTGATAACGTCCCATGCCACCCTGCGGCACGCGAATATGATCGAAGCCGCCAATATCGCGGTTCATATGAACGGTAAATTTACCGCCTTTTCCCGCCGGGTGATCAGCCTGAACATTTGACGCCGCCAAAGCAGCTACTGTGAATGCCGCAACTCCGGTGGCCCGAAGTACAGAATTCAAACGAATACGTGTAGTCATTTTTAGAGTTCTCCCATTTGTTTACTTATTATAATTAAGCCACTTTGTGTGGCGTTAAGTAGTTTTAGTATAAAAATAATAAATATTTTCCATTTATCCTTTGAGCCTAGGGCGGTCACTGATTTCTGTCAAGAAAACCAGCCCATATATCACATCACAATTAAGGTATATAAACCACAGAGCCAGATGTTTTACGGTCTTCGAGATCAATGTGAGCCTGCGGCGCTTCTTCCAGCGGATAAGTTTTATTGACTTCGATTTTGATCGTGCCGTCTGATACCAGCGCCATCATTTCTCCTGAAACTTGCTCCAACTCGGCGCGGTCGCGGACGAAATCTTTCATTGAGGTGCGCTGAAAATAAAGTGAGCCTTTATCCATCAGCAAAAGCGGATCGAATTTCGGGAAATTGCCGGAGGCATTGCCATAGCCGACCAAGGTGCCGCGTATCTGCAGGCTGTTGATTGAGCCTTCAAAAGTGGAGGCGCCAACCCCGTCATAGGCCACCGGTACGCCTACGCCATCGGTGATATCCCGCACCCGCGCGGCAAAATCTTCTTCGGTGTAATTAATCGCATGATCACAGCCATAGGATCGGGCCAGCTCGGCTTTTTCTTCGGTACTTACCGTGCCGATGACCGTGGCGCCCAAATGTTTGGCCCATTGGCACAAGATCAAACCAACGCCGCCGGCAACCGCTTGGATAAGGATGGTGTCACCCGCACTCACAGGATAACAGGAACGGATGAGATATTGCGCTGTCATGCCTTTGACCATCATGGCGGCAGCGGTTTGATACTCGATTTT
This sequence comes from uncultured Rhodospirillaceae bacterium, assembly GCA_913020445.1. Lineage (GTDB taxonomy): Bacteria > Pseudomonadota > Alphaproteobacteria > Rhodospirillales > UBA2165 > TMED23. The sequence goes on along the minus strand of CAJWAR010000026.1, from coordinate 11,508 downwards.
GTCAGGTAGCGGTAACACGAATTTGGCCGGCATGATACGTGATTGAGCATAAGACCCCATTGGTCCATTGCCATAAGTGACCCGTTGACCGACGCTTAAATTAGTGACGTTTTCGCCAACCGCTTCAATTGTGCCGGCGCCATCGCCGCCGATAATAGCTGGAAATTTATCCCCTGGAACGCCGTAAGAGCCAGAACGATGATAGGTATCTCTGAAATTCAGACCAACGGCTTCGTGTTTAATTCTAACTTCATCCGGCCCTGGGTCGCCGACTTCAACGTCTTCCCATTGAAGCTCTTCCGGTCCGCCATATTGATGGATGACAATTGCCTTGGTCATAAGTTCCCCCATTCGGTATTTATTTTATTTTAATGCATTTTTCTTGAGCTGAACAAAACCAAATGAAAACCCATTAAACAAGCGAATAGTTTGGCGCTGCCAAAATATTGTTGGGAATTTTAGATTTGACTTCCAATCGCAATTTGTATTGATTCTAAAGTTGAGAGAAGGCCGGCATGATCGGCCAAAAGAAAAAAATGGGGAATACAAAATGATTAAAGTCCAAGACGTCCAATATATTCGCTTGGCGGCGCCCGATCTCGATAAAATGGAAACGTTTCTTACTGAGTTTGGCATGCACCGTTCGGCGCGCACGGATACGGCACTTTACATGCGGGGCACCGACGCAGAACACACCATCCATATCACTGAGTTGGGTGAACCGGCATTTCTCGGCATCGCGTTTAATGCTGCCAGCGAAGAGGATATGGACAGCATTGCCCAAATCGATGGTGCATCGGACGTTCTCAAAAACGAAGAGCCGTGCGGCGGCAAGAAAGTCATTCTCAGCGATCCGGATGGCCTTAAAGTTGAAATCATTCACGGCATTAATAATTTAGAGCCAATTCCGGTGCAGGATATTACCCCGTTTAATTCCGGCTCCCGCCGTCGCCGGGTTGGCCCGTTTGTGCGTTCTACGCCGCGGCCGTCACAAATCAAACGTCTCGGCCATATTGTATTGCGTTGTGGTGATTTTAAAGGGTGCGAAGATTTTTACCGCAACACGCTCGGTATGTTGGTGTCGGATTATTTGTACCGCGGTGAAGCAGACGACCCCGGCGATACTGCGGCCGAGTTCCTGCGCTGCAATCGCGGTGATATCTATACTGATCATCACACCATTCTGGTAACCGACGCGGACAAAGCCGGGCTCGGCCACGTCGCCTTTGAGGTTGAAGACTGGAACGATTTATCGGTCGGCCATTGGCATATGCAGGGCACTGAGTACCAACATAACTTCGGCCTTGGCCGGCACATCCTCGGCAGCCAGCTGTTCGACTACTGGTCCGATCCTTGGGGAAACAATCACGAGCATTGGACCGATGGTGATCTGCTGAACGAAGACACGCCGGCGGGCTCCTATCCGCTTCATACGGCGTGCGATGTCCAATGGGCCCCGCCCAGAAATAATTAGTGGTTGGGTTCGGAACTGATGCTTACTGACTAGGCAAACAACCCAAATTTCTTGTACAAAATCCCATAATGTGAGATTTATATTGTAATAGTATAAAAAATCGATATCTTGCCGCGTTGTGTTAGATGCCTTGCACCGAACCAGTTGTGATTAAGATTACCGACATTGCCTATGCCAGATTTCGGGCTCGCAGATTTTTGACTATTGGTTCGATCCGCATGGTTTTCGGATGGAACATTGGCCCGATGGCGACCGCTCTTGATGTTCAGTGGGGAACCGGACCAGAAACGAGATTAGTGGACACACCATAGGGATTATCCAAAAAGTATGTTATTTAAATCAATAACATAAATTACTGATACAGGGACGGCTCAATCGAATGTTAGACAAGTTTGAACTTTTTATGCGGCAAATCGGTCTGTGGATCGGATTTGTTCTGGCTGCTGCAGCCATCTATGGTGCCGGACCATTTCCTTTTATTGAACAAGGTATCCGACTTGGTGGCGCCATCGGCTCCGCTGTTATGATTACGCTGGCCCTTAAACCGCTGGCCAAGGAATTTGGCGGTGATTCATATAACAGGCGTCTCGTTCTTTGGATCATCGACATCGTAATTCTAATCGGATTTATCTTCACGCTGTTCAACTTTGCTGAGGTCTACGAAAGCCTTTGGGATGGTGTCATCATTCTTGAAACACCTACATTGATCGTTGGTTTTTTTGGCACCATGGTCATCATCGAAATGGTCCGCCGAGCTTTTGGCATCATCTTACCCATCATCTGCATTATCATGCTGGCGTATGCACAATTCGGCGATCTGCCGGGAATTTTTGGCCATCGCGGATTTACTTTCGAAGAAGTGGTAGAGGTTAGCTGGTTTAGTTTCTCCGGCGTGTTTGGCCGGCCCACCGATATTGTGTCTTCAATCGTTCTCGTCTTCATCGTCTTTGGCGCCATATTGGAAGCCACCGGCGCGACAACGATATTGCTTAAAATGGCGACCACAGCGACGGCGAGAATTCGCGGCGGCACGGCGCACTCAGCGATTGTCGCCAGTGCGTTGTTCGGCACGATTTCCGGCAGCCCGGTGGCAAATGTTGTTGGTACCGGCGTCTTTACGATCCCGATGATTAAGCGCCAAGGCTTTAGCAATTCCTTTGCCGGGGCTGTCGAAGCGGCTGCATCGTCGGGTGGTCAGTTCACCCCACCGATCATGGCCGCCGTGGCTTTTATCATGGCGGAACTGATTGGCGTCCCCTATATCCAAATCGCCATCGCCGCCGCCATTCCTGCCTTTTTCTATTATTTCAGCCTGTTCTCCAGCGTCTATGCCGAGGCCGTTCGTCTCGGTATTGAACCACTGCCAGAAGATCAAATACCGGTTTTAACCAAGGACGACTGGATCGAGTCGATGCGCTTTATTGTGCCTCTGGTCATGGTGATTGCGGTGCTGTTTGCCGGACGTTCCCCGGCCATGGCGGGGTTTTCGGCGATCGTCTCCGCTTTCATAGTCGGTGTCGGTATCGATATGATCTATGTCGAAAAACGCCAACACATATTGACCTATGGAAAGCAATTGATTGACGCCTTACAAAAAGGCGGCGCCCAATGTGCCCAAATCATGGTTGCAGTTGGATCCATCGGCATTGTCATAGCTGTCGTCAGTCTGACCGGTGTCGCAGGTAATTTCGGCACTCTTGTCGCCGAATTAGCGGAAGGATCGCTTTTTTCGGCGCTGGCTGTAACCGCACTTGCTTGCTTGGTTCTCGGTATGGGCCTGCCGACGCTGCCGGCCTATTTGTTCATTGTATTATTTGTCGGTCCGGTCGTAAAAGACCTCGGAATTCCGATCCTCCTGGTGCACATGTTTGTGCTCTATTTCGGCGTCTTGTCGAACGTGACGCCGCCGGTCGCAATTGCGGCATATGCCGCAGCACCGATCGCTGGATCGAATCCCATGACCACCGGATTTCAGGCGATTAAGATTGCGGCTGTTGGATTTATGATCCCCTTCATCCTGGTATATTACCCTTCCATCAGTATCGTCATTGGCTTTGATTGGACTGAATTCATTTGGATACTGGTTCGATTGCCCATTGCCGTCTGGCTGGTCGCGACAGCGTTTATTGGTTGCGATCAACATCCGCTACCGGCCTACGAGCGTGTTCTGCGCACAGCGTCGGCAGTGGCGATGCTCATAGTGGATCCGACTTTGCAAATCGGCGGCACTGCGTTTGGTGTGGGATTAATCGTGCTTCACCGTATTCGATCACGCGGTAAACAGGCCGCTACTGAAGTCGGTGAATAGGTATAAATAAAAGGCGACAAAAGTGCCTAAATTTGGACAATTTAAGAGAGTTATAGTAATGTTTAGCTAACGAACAATATGAAATTATTGTTATTATTTAATTATACAGGGAGTACAAACTATGAGTATCAGACTATCCAAATATATGGTTGCAGCATCTGCGGCAGCCTTCCTATTTACTGCAGCGACGACCGTCGAAGCCGCAGATAAACGCTACACTCTTGGTAGCTTAGGTGCGGGTACGACGCCGTTCCTCGTCAACACCGCCTGGGCCAAGGCCGTAAACAAATATGTTCCTGGTCATAAAATTCAGGTATCAGCTGTTGGCGCTGCGACCAAACACCAAGTCCTCGTGATCAAACGCCGCATGGATTTTGCCATGGGTGCTCAGGTTGCCTACCGCCTGATGGCTTTTGAAATTGGACCTTTTAAAAAATTGAAAGGTGGACTAGCGATGTCCAAGAAATTGTCGTCGCTGTTCTCCTATCCAATTGGCGTCTACCATGCCGTTGTTTACGAAAGCTCTGGTATCAAATCTTATGCTGATATCAAAGGCAAAAAAGTTTTCTTAGGCCCACCTGCCGGTGTTGCGACACGTAACGTGAAGATGATCGTTGACGCCATGACTGGCCTCAAAGCCGGTAAAGATTTCACTCAAGTTAAAATGGGTTGGGGTCCCGCAGCGCAAGCCTTCCAGGACCGGAAATTTGATGTTTGGATACTGCCAAGTGCGGCGCCATCACCGGCAATTAAACAGTTGACCTTAACCAATAAAGTACGCTTATTGCCGCTTGATAAAGCCAACTTCAACCATCCGTCTTGGAAGAAATATTATTCCCAACCGGCACGTTTTATTGCGACCATTGATCCCACTGTATATGGCAAAAATTTGGTCAATACTGCGCCTGTCTTAACGACGGGTGCCTATGTTGGTATGAGTGTTCGTTCTGACATGGATGCCGATCTTGTTTATAAAATGATGAAGGCATTTTGGGATCATATTGATGAAGCCCATGCGCTTTCGGTTCAATTGAAAGACACGCTGACATTTGAATTGGCCACCAAGGCGATGTCCGGCAGAGTGCATGCGGGCGCCGTTCGCTTCTGGAAAGAAAAAGGCGTAAAAATTGCCAAGCCTTTAATCTATACCGAAGCAGACGTTAAAAAATTCAAAGCCCGCGTTAAATCTAAGAAATAACGCTCGTTTAAATTAATAATGAAAAAGCCCGCTGAGCGATCGGCGGGCTTTTTTGTGTTAAAGGTACTCTATTTTAGTTGCATATTATGCAATTAGTTTCCTATAATGATCTATCAAAATATCAATTCCAATTTTCAAATCGGGGGTCCGGATTTATGTCAATCAAGTCAAAATTTATTGCAGCATTTCTTTTAACCGCAGCAATAGCCATTACGTCACCAAGTAGTGCCGCAGATAAACGCTACACGCTTGGTAGCCTCGCAGCAGGTACAACACCGTTCCTCGTTAATACGGCCTGGGCTAAGGCCGTGAATAAATATGTGCCAGGCCACAGAATTCAGGTATCCGCCGTTGGCGCTGCGACCAAACATAGCGTTCTTGTCTCAATGGGAAAAATGGATTTCACCATGTGGGCGCCCATTCAATATATGCTCATGGTGAGACAAATCGGCCCGTTTAAAAAAATCAAAGATGGACCGGAACGTACCAAGAAAATTGCCATGTTATTTTCTTATCCAGTCGGACACACGCACACGGTTGTCTACGCAGAATCCGGCATCAAAACCTATCAGGATATTAAAGGTAAAAAGGTATTTATGGGTCCGCCGGCCGGAGTGGCGACGAGAAACGTAGCGATGATCATTAAAGCGATGACGGGCTACCAGGCAGGCAAGGATTTCACCCAGGTTAAAATGGGTTGGGCGCCGGCTCAGCAGGCTTTCCAAGACAAAAAATTTGATGTTTGGATCACCGTGACCACGGCACCAAGCCCCGCTGTTCAACAACTAACGATAACCAACAAAATGCGCCTCATTAGCCTCGACAAAACGAAGTTCAATCACCCCATCTGGAAGAAATACGCCAGACAACCTGGGCGCATTATCGAACCCGTCGACGTGTCAGTTTACGGTCCAAATATGCTGAACAAAAAGCCCGTTATTATGTCAGGCACTATGGTCGGCCTGGCCGTTCGATCCGATATGGATACCGAACTGGTCTACACTATGATGAAAGCCTTCTGGGGCCATATTGATGATGCCCATGCTTTTGCCAAATCGATGAAGAAAACGCTTACCTATGAAAATGCGGTCGCTGGTTTGGCCGGTGTCGTGCACCCGGGTGCGTTAAAGTTCTTCAAGGAAAAAGGCATAAAAATTCCGAAAATTTTTAGGATTAAAGCTAAGAAATAAAAGCTTTAAACTTACCTCCCTGGAAAGGCCCACTGGATCATCCGGTGGGCTTTTTTTCTACGCTATTTTCTACCTGGGAAAGTCCAGGCCAACGCCTTCAAGGTGGCCGAAATACTCGTCAATTTTGGCGAGGTCTTCAGACGGCAGCGGCGGCGCCAGAATAGATGCCAAATTAGTTTTCAAGTGATCCGGATCACCGGTGCCAAACAAAATGCTGTCGGCGCCTTTTTCATGGCGGGCAAAGCGGTAACACGCATCCATCACGCTGGAAGCCCCGCCCTCATGGACCAAGAAGCCGAGCGGATTATCGGTTTCAGCAAACCAGCTTGGCAGTTGGCCATTGTCCACCAATTCCTGAATATCGCTTTGCAGGCGGCCCGGCACTGAAAACAAGCTGCGCACGACAAACATAATCATCGTGCCGACGTTCTGCGCCAGCGTTTTGGGAAACAGAATCTCGCGCGCATTGTGATTCATGAGCGAAAACGCAAACATGACGACGTCGAAGCAATCCGGCTCCAAAGCTTTAGATAAAGAAGTGTGAGTTGGGTCAGGCGGCGCCGATTCCGTAATGCCTAAAAAGCGGAACTTGCCTTTCTCTTTTTCTATCAACAACGCGTCGACCAGGGACAAGCCATGGTCAATAAATTTAGGCCCTACACCGTGCAGATGAAAGACATCAATGTAGTCTGTGCCAAGCAGCCGCAACGAATTATCCAAGCCGGCAATCACATCATCCGCTGTATGAATTTTGCCACTCCAAGCAGCATGGTGTTTGGTCGAAATAACCACCTCGTCCCGCAGCCGATCTTTGATCGCCTTACCAACGATAGCTTCGGTGCCGTAAGCATTGGCGGTGTCGATAAAATTGACGCCGAGATCCATCGCCTTTTTTACCAGATCAATCGAATGCGCCTCGCTTTTACCCTTTGATTGTCCCAATGCGCTGCCGCCGCCACAGCCGAGACTGGCGACGCTTACCTTCAGGCCCGTGCGGCCGAGTGTCGTGAATTCCATCAATGATCCCCATTTATATTTGTTCATAATTTGATCAAAAAATCTCGGCTCGTCAATCGTGCTTTCTGCAACAGAGACTTGGCAGGCAGGCGTGCTCTGATATGATTTATCAACCATGTAGTGGCAGTTAGCAGGGGTGAGACTTGAAACTCGTTACTTTTTTGAACGGCGACGAACAGGAACGTGCGGGCGTCTTAATTGAGGGCGACCAAAAAATCCTCGACCTCAGATCCTCCAATGAAAAAAATAGGGGTGAGCTTAATCCTGCCTTTTTATCCGTGCTGGCGCTCATCGAAGGCGGTGAGAGTGCATTTGATGCGGCCAAAAGAGAACTCGATGCTCCGCATTCAGAAGCCATTGTTGATGCTGCCGCTGCGACCCTGTGCAGTCCCATTCCGCGGCCACCGCAAATTCGGGATTGCCTCTGTTTTGAAGAACATCTGACCCAGGCTTATGAAGTGTTGCGCAAAGTTAAAGCGGCTGGTGAGCCTGACCCAGCAGCGGCGCTCGCTCAATATGAAGAGCAGGGCCTCTACCGCATCCCCGAGGTTTGGTATCAGCAACCGATCTATTACAAGGCCAATCGTCTCTCGGTGGTCGGTACCGGGCATGACATCACCTGGCCGCCTTACGCCAACATTCTCGATTTTGAATTGGAGTTCGGTTTTTTTATCGGCAAAGGGGGCCGGGATATTCCCAAGGACAAAGCACTGGACCATATTTTCGGCTATTCGATTTTCAATGACATCAGTGCCCGCGATACCCAGGCTGTCGAAATGCAGGGTGGGCTCGGCCCGGCCAAGGGTAAGGATTTTGATACCGGCAATATTATCGGCCCCTGCATTACCACCGCTGACGAAATCGATCCCTACAACTTGACCATGATTGCCAGGGTCAACGGTGAGGAATGGTCACGCGGATCTAGCAGTACCATGCATTGGAAGTTTGAAGATTTGATCAGCTATGTGTCCAACTCGGAAACCTTGCATCCTGGCGAGTTTTTTGGCTCGGGTACGGTTGGCGGCGGCTGTGGTCTGGAACTTGAGCGCTACCTCGCGCCGGGCGATATCATTGAGTTGGAAGTCGAAGGCATCGGCATCTTGCGCAACCAAATTGTTAAACAAGACTAAAATCAAACGAGGGAGAACTACTATGGTCGAGAAAATCAGACGCGTCGTCACGAGCCATGACGCAGATGGTAAATCTATTTTTATCAGCGATGGCGATGCGGGGGCGGTCATGGAAATGGAATCGATGCCCGGCCTGGCGCTGACCGATCTTTGGGTCACCAATTCAGCACCCGCCGATAATACTGGTGACGTTGACGCCGCGGATCGGCAGATTGTTTTAGAGCCGCCGGCAAGTGGCACTATTTTTCGCATCGTTGAATTTCCACCAGATTCAGCGTGGCGCGATAATGCCGACGCCAAGGAAGCCTTTGGATCCATCGGCGCCGATCATGCAACGGATGACAATTCTGATGATGCGATGATGCATAAAACCTCGACGGTGGATTATCTGATTGTGCTGAAAGGCGAAATTTGGGCGATCCTGGATGATGGCGAAACTTGTCTCAAACAAGGTGACGTTATGATCCAGCGGGGCACCAATCATTCCTGGAGTGTGCGCACCGAAGAGCCCTGTCTGTTGGCCGCTATCTTAGTGGATGCCGCACCGGTTTAGAGTGGAAGCGATGAATATTGCCAGCTTTCTGACCAAATCAGCGACCACCTGGGCTGACCGCCCGGCCCTCGCAATGGGCACTGAGGTTATTCAAACCTATGCGGATCATGGGCGTGACGTGGCGAAGCTGGCCGGCGGGCTCAAAAATTCGCTAAACCTTAATGCCGGCGATCGCGTTGGCATCGCCATGAAGAACTGTCCGGCCTATAGCACGGTGCTATTTGCCGCCTGGCATGCAGGATTGGCTGCCGTGCCGATGAACGCCAAGCTGCATGCCAGAGAATTCAATTATATTCTTGAGGATGCCGGCATTACGGTGTGCTTTGTCACCGCTGATCTGGAACCGGTGATCGGGGAAGCCGCAGCGGCATTGAAAAATCTGCAAATAATCGATGTTGATGGTGAAGGCTATGCTGATCTTTTGTCCTCTGAGCCCATTGCTATGGTGAACACCGAGCCCGATGATCTGGCTTGGCTGTTTTACACCAGTGGCACAACCGGGCGGCCCAAAGGGGCGATGCTCAGCCACCGCAATCTTTTGATGATGACCAACAGCTACTATGGTGATGTCGATCCAGTGACGGAAGCAGATAGTCTGCTTCATGCGGCGCCGATGTCGCACGGCTCCGGGCTCTATATATTGCCGTATGTCGCCAAAGGCGCGCTGCAAATTATTCCACAAAGCGGCGGGTTTGATCCGGCAGAAATCGGCGAGTTGTTGCAAAGCCATGGCTCCGTCAATGCATTTTTTGCGCCAACCATGGTGACCCGCCTGATCAATGCGCCGGCGATCATCAACAGCGATACCAGCAATCTTAAGACCATTATTTATGGCGGTGGCCCGATGTATGTTGAGGATTGCTTGAAGGCGCTAGAGCTATTGGGCCCGAAGCTGGTGCAAATTTACGGCCAGGGAGAGGCGCCGATGACCATTACGGCGTTGTCCCGCGCCGCTCACTCGGCGACAGATGATCCACGCTATCTCGAAAAACTCGCCTCGGTCGGCACCGCCAGAACTGATCTCGAAGTGCAGGTGGTGGATGAGGAAGGCGTGCCGCTGCCGCCCGGTGAAATTGGTGAAGTGTGCGTTCGCGGTGATGTCGTCATGCAGGGCTATTGGCAAAACCAGGCGGCGAGCGAAGAGAGCTTGCGGGATGGCTGGCTCCATACTGGCGATATGGGCGCCTTTGATGAGGAGGGTTATCTCACCCTCAAAGATCGCTCCAAGGATGTCATTATTTCCGGTGGCTCTAATATCTACCCGCGTGAGGTTGAGGAAGTGCTTTTACAGCATGACAGCGTGTTGGAAGCGTCCGTCGTTGGCCGTCCGCATCCGGATTGGGGCGAGGAAATCGTCGCGTTTATTGTTGGCAAACCCGATACCGATATTGGCGAAGCTGAATTGGACCAGCTGTGTCTCGACAACATCGCTCGCTTCAAACGTCCGAAAGAATATCGCTTTGTCGACGAACTCCCGAAGAACAATTATGGTAAAATTCTAAAAACTAAACTGCGCTCTTTGGTCAAATAATAATTAATATCAATAGGAAAATCTTAATCTAAGAAAGGTCTAAACTATTGTTTCTAATATTCTTAATTACACAATATACGACCTAATAAGTAGTTTCCCTCCTCAGGGTAAACGCCACATCAAACTGTGGGAAACTACCTATTTTTTTTCGGATATCGAGTTGCTGCAAAAGACATATTTTTTCTGTAAATTCCCACTCATAAATAAAAAACAAAAAACATTCTAACTCAAAAATATTGGGGTAATTAATTTATGTACGTCCGCCTAACAAGTTACGACATTAATGCTGAATACAAAGAATATGCCAAATCATTCGCCGAGATATTTAGTCATCGTTTACTCAAATACGATGGCTTTATCTCGATTGAATATTTTTACAATCTTGAACAAGGTATCGCCAAATCTTTAACTAAGTGGGAGTCTAAGGAACAGGCAAATGCAGCCTTGAAAGATTTTTCCAACTCTTTGGAAACTGCCGTAAATAGTTTTGGCTCCGGTATCTTAAAGTCCAAGATTTTGAAGGAATTCAAAGTGGTAGCATAATCGTTTCCGTTACTCTACGCCATTGAGCCTAAGCTCACAAAGCCGTACACTCCTCTGGTTAGATAATAAATAATATATCAGGGAGATCATGAAAATGGCTATTACCGTAACCGTTATGTATCCAAACACGCCCGGCTCAAAATTTGATATGGACTACTATTTAGGCGCCCATATGGATTTGGTCGGCAAAACGATGGGGCCAAGCTTGCTCAGCGCCCGTGCGGTTAAAGGCGTCGGCACACCGGACCCGGATACCCCGGCATCCTACCAGATTATCGCAATCCTGGAATTTGAAAGCGCTGAGGTGTTACATGCCTGCATGGCGGAACATGCCGAGGCGGTTATGGGCGACATACCGAACTTCACCGATGTCGAATCCGTTGTCCAAATCAGCGAGAATTTAGGGTAGAAGTCTAGCCCTCAGCAATTTCAAAAACCCTATCCTGTCACCCCGGACTACGATCCGGGGTCCAGGCTTTCTTTGGTTTTGGAATCGGCGGAGAATGTCCGCTTTTGGGTGCCGAGCAGACATAAATCTGACGCTCGAGAAGGTCCGCTTTTAGC
>CAJWAR010000025.1 GCA_913020445.1 uncultured Rhodospirillaceae bacterium | reverse complement strand
TAAGCTTCGCGACATGGTGCTGCAGAACCGCATCGCGGTTTCGCCGATGTGCATGTATTCAGCCGAAGATGGGTTGATTGGTGATTTTCACCTCGTTCACCTTGGCAGCCGGGCCATGGGTGGCGCCGGATTGGTGATGTCCGAGAGTACCGCGATTAGTGCCGCAGGCCGGATTTCGCCCGGTGACGCCGGCATATATACGGACGAACATGTTACGGCCTGGAAGCGCGTTGTTGATTACATCCACCAGAACTCTTATGCGAAGATCGGTATGCAGCTTAGCCATGCCGGCCGCAAGGCTTCAACCCACGTGCAATGGGAGGGCGGCGATCTTGCGCCTCTGATCGAAGGCGACTGGCCGATTATGGCAGCCTCGCCGATTGCTTATTCTGCGGACAATCCAACGCCCAGGGAAATGACCCGGGATGACATGGATCGCGTGCGTAATGAGTTTGTCACCGCTGCCGGGCGCGCCCAGGAAGCCGACTTTGATATGTTGGAATTGCACTGCGCGCATGGCTATTTGCTAAACACGTTTATTTCCCCCAAAACCAATACACGCGAAGACGAATATGGCGGGTCGATGGAAAATCGCCTGCGTTATCCGCTGGAAGTTTTTGCCGCTGTTCGCGCCGCCTGGCCCGAGGAAAAACCGATCTCGGTCCGCATTTCGGCAAGTGATTGGATCGAAAAAGGGATAGCGGCAGAAGATGCGGTTGAAATTGCCAAGGCGTTTAAACACGCTGGCTGTGATATTCTGGATGTGTCCTCCGGCCAAGTTGTATCCGAAGAAGAACCGGAATATGGCCGTTTGTTCCAATTACCGTTCTCGGACCGGATCAAACTGGAGGCCGATATCCCAACCATGACCGTCGGTAATATTCAGTCTTATGCGGATGCCAATTCGATCATTGCCAGTGGGCGGGGAGATATTTGTGTGATTGCCCGTATGCATCTATTTGATCCCTATTGGACGCGCCACGCCGCCACGGAACTCGATTACGATTTGGCTATGCCGGTGCAATATAAGGCAGTCGAGGACTACACGCCTCGTTGGGTTTAATCGGACGTCGTACCGCAAATATTAATTCTAATCAGATTCTATAAATATATGTAACCTACTGTTATATTTATATTATTTTTATATCTATGCAAAATACGCATGGCTGTTTTGCGGTTAACCCCCTAACTGAACCAGTTTAAAAAACCTATATTCTCTTTATCAAAGTAATGATGATCCGGCGAACTTGAGCCGGACAGCAAGAAAGTAGGAGAAAAAAATGAATAAGCTTTCTAACGAACAAATTGAACTGGCCGCAGACGAAATGGTTTCCGTCGTTGATTTCAGTGAAGTCGAGAATTTAAGCATGGAAGACATAGATCAGCTGGTGCGCGAAGCACGTCTGGCCCAGGCGCAAGTCGCCGGTCAAATGATCAAAGCCGCCGCCGAATTCATCGGCAAGATTTTTGCCGGTATTAACAGTGGCCTGCGTGCCGCTACGACTTATGACGAACTCGCCCGTTTGTCTGACCGTGAACTTGCCGATATCGGTCTCAACCGTGAGCAAATTGCCAGTGTCGCCTTTGACGACTTGGCTTTGCGTTCCGCCAAAGCAAATTTTGCAGTCTATGGCGGCGGCATGAAAATTGCCCGGCCAACCAATGACTGGGTTGATCACATTGCGGCCTAGTTTGAATTAGAAGTACCTCCTAAAATACCCTGTTAAATGCCCAACCCTCAGGTTTCACGACCTGGGGGTTTTCTTTTTGCCTGTTATATTTTGCCCGTTATATTTTTGACAGACCCCCGGTCAGCAGAGTAGGACAGTCAGCACAGGATCGAACTTGAACTTTAATGGGGAGGCGGCTGGAATTGGCGACAGCAATCGACACCTTTAACAGCCATCTGCTCAAAGCGTTTCCTGACCCTGTCATTTTATTAAACCGGTCGCGGGAAGTGGTTTTCGCCAATCAGGCGGCGCTTGAAGTTCTTGACGCCCAATATGACGGCCGTGATTTGGCGTTGTCTTTTCGGGTACCGGATGTCCTGGCTGCGGCCGATGCAGTTATCAACGGTGAAGCTCTGCGGGAAGTTGATGTATCGCTCTCCGTTCCAGTGCCGCGTAATTTAAAAATTCGTATTGTTCGCTTTGTCGATCCAGCCGCCGAGAAAGATGGCGCCGTTGCCCTCATGGTGTTCCAGGATATCAGCTCTGAAACCTTGGCCGAGCAAATGCGCCAGGATTTTGTCGCCAATGTTAGCCATGAACTGCGCTCGCCGATTGCTTCGCTCATCGGTATCATCGAAACCTTGCAAGGCCCGGCCAAGGATGATCCGGAAGCACGCGAGCGATTTTTATCGATTATGGGGGATGAATCCCAGCGCATGGCGCGTATGATTGATGACCTACTGTCGCTTTCCCGCGTTGAAACCAGTGAACGATTACGTCCCCAAGAACAGGTTAACGTCATCGATCTGCTGGAAATGACCAGGGAGCTTTTAGTCGGTCGGGCAGAAGAGCGGAAAATGGAATTGGAGTTTGATTTTGCCGCTGATATCCCGGCTTTGGCTGGCGACCGTGACGAGTTAATGGAGGTCTTTCAGAATTTAATCGATAACGCCATTAAATATGGGCGGGAAGCAACAGCTGTTAATATCCAGGTCAAAATTGCCGAAAATATTGGTGAAAATGAAGGCCGCCATATCGCGATCGCAATTAAAAATGAAGGTGATGGGATCGCCGCCGATCATATTCCGCGATTGACCGAGCGATTTTATCGAATTGATAAAGGCCGCTCACGCAAATTGGGTGGTACCGGATTGGGTCTCGCCATCGTTAAACATATTGTCAGCCACCATCGCGGACAGCTGAGTATTGATAGTACCGTTGGCGAGGGCGCCACTTTTACGGTCTATTTACCGCTTTAAGCGTAGAAACTTTTATAAATTGGCCTTGATGACACAAAAGGTTGGAACTGTTGAGCACGCGAATCCTTATCGTTGAAGATGAACCGCCACTAATTGAGGTGCTCCGCTACAATTTGGAGAGCGAGGGTTTTTTAACATTGGTGGCGACCGATGGTGAAGAGGCCTTATTGCTAGTCGAAGAAGAAAACCCGGATCTCATTATTCTCGATTGGATGCTGCCGGAACTCTCAGGCATTGATGTGTGTCGACGCTTGCGTGAAACCAAGAAATTTAAAACCATACCGATCATCATGCTGACAGCTCGTGGTGAAGAAGAAGATAAAATTTCCGGCTTAGGCGCAGGCGCCGATGATTATATTGTGAAGCCGTTTTCACCATCTGAGTTAATTGCCCGAGTGCGTGCTGTGCTACGCCGCGCCAATCCGGAATTTGGTGAAGATAAATTAGAATACGCTGACCTTTCACTCGATTTAACCGCTCATAAGGTCTCGAGAAATGGCCGTGCCGTTCATCTTGGGCCAACGGAATTTCGTTTGCTGCAGGTTCTCATGGAACGGCCAACCCGCGTTTTTTCCCGCGAACAGCTATTGGATCGGGTATGGGGCCGCGAAATTTATGTTGAAGAAAGAACTGTAGACGTTCATATCCGCCGCCTTCGTAAAGCGCTTAATCAGGATCATGAAGAGGACTTGATACGAACCGTCCGGCGGGGCGGCTACGCCATCGATATTGGCAAAGACTGATCCGGCACAATTTCCCGCACTAGATATGGTAATATCACTTATTTGACTAATTTGTTATTCAAGCTAACCTATCGAAAATATTGAAATTTTCTTTGTTAAGAGGAAATAATACCAACTTAAAGTAAAGGTATTGCAAATAATATTAACCTATCTGTCGATAAAAAAGATTCGGGTAATATTTTGAAGGCTTTATTGTTCAAACCAAATTCGCTGATTGCCAAACTATTGGCGATTTATCTGCCTTTGGTCAGTCTGAGCGTTGTCATCCTTTTTGGCGTGCTGGAGGCACGATTCTATCTGTCCAGCCGATCTGAACTTATTGATGAGTTAAAACAGCTGGTTTCAGTGCAGGATTCTGCATTTGCTTCGGCCGTTTGGGAAATCGACACCGATCAAATTAATGCCTTATTGGCCGAAATTGGCCGCTTGCCTAATATTCAAAGTGCTGAAGTATATGACACATCCGGCGAAAAACTCGGCAGCGTTGGTGATACCGGGGTACCGCCGGAGGTCAAGGAATTCAGAGTTGATCGAGCCTTGGTTTACAAAACCAGCAAAGTTACCGAAGCTGTCGGCAAATTGATTTTAACCGTTCATAGCAAACGAATCCGGGAAGAAGTTGCCGACCGGCTGTTGTTGGATTTTTTAATCTTGATCGTTATGGCCATTACCTTGGCTGGCGTAACAATTTTCACCACGCGAATTGTGATCGGTCGTCCGGTTGGACGATTGCGGGAATCCATTGAAAAGCAGCGTAATGAAAATATACGCGAACAGGTAAATTGGGAAAGTTCCGATGAACTTGGCGAAGTTGTTCAAGCTTATAACGAAATGCAGATGAATCAGGCCATTTCTGAACAAGAGTTAAAACGCCATCAGGACCACCTGGAAGATTCGATCGCCGAACGCACCAAGGAGTTGGAAACAGCCAAAGACGTCGCCGAAAACGCCAGCGAAGAATTAGCGAGCCGGGTTGAGGATTTAGCTGATGCCCGCCGGGCCACCCTGAACATGATGGCGGATGCGGAGGAATCTCGCAAAAAAGCTGAAGAACTTAGAGAAGAAGCCGAAACCGCCACCAAAGCCAAATCTTCCTTCCTGGCAGCGATGAGCCACGAGATCCGAACGCCCATGAACGGTATTGTTGGCATGATCGATCTGCTGCGGGAAACCAAGCTTAGTACTGATCAAAACCAGATGATGGCGACCGTGCGCGATTCCGCCTTTTCCTTGTTGCAGATTATTAATGATATTCTTGATTTCTCGAAAATTGAGGCGGGCAAATTGGAGCTGGAATTTATCCCCGTTTCAATCCGCGATATGATGCAGGGCGTGGTCGATACGTTGGTACCCAATGCGGCAAAAAAAGATTTAATGATAATTCCCTACATCGATCCTGCCATCCCGGAATTTGTCATGGCAGATCAAGTGCGATTGCGCCAAATTTTATTTAACCTCGCCGGCAATGCCATCAAATTCACTGATAATACAGATGAAAAACGCGGCAAGGTGATCATTCGCGCGGATCGCGTGGAAAGTGATGGCGGCGATGACGACGACAAGGATTATATCCGCTACTCCGTCGGTGATAACGGTATTGGTATTTCCGAAGCGGCTCAGGAAAAACTTTTTGAAGCCTTCACCCAAGCTGAAAGTTCGACCACGCGCAAATACGGCGGCACCGGACTGGGTCTTTCGATTTGCGTACGCCTCACCAATCTGATGGGCGGTGACGTCGCAGTGAAAAGTGAGTTAGGAGAAGGCTCCGAATTTTTTACCATCATTCCGCATGATCCTAGCGACCGTGATGTGGTCGATATTGAAGACAAAGATCTCAATGGTCTTTCAGTATTGTTGGTTACCGAAATCGAGGAATATATCGAATTTCTATCGAGTTATCTGTCCTATTGGAAAGCTGATGTCGAAGTATGGGAAGAGCGGGAAACCGTATCGTCACAAATTACCGAAGCAACGTTCAATGATGAAATCTATGATGTCATCATTCTGGGTATTGATTTTGAAGAAAAAGAACAAGAGGAAATAAAGCAGTTATTTACCAAATACGAGGCCAATGCTGATAGTAAATTTGTCATGATGCGGCCTTATTGGCGTCGCGGCGCCCGCATCGATAATCCGGGAACGGTTACCTTGGACGCTCTGCCTATACGACGACCAACTTTTATATCTGCTGTCGCGGTTGCGGCCGGCCGGGCCAGCCCGGAAGTCAAAAAAGAAGAAGAAAAAACCGAATCCTTGAAGAAGCTGGCACCTTCGATAGAACAAGCCGAGGAGATGGGGCAGCTTATTTTAGTCGCCGAAGACAACCTTACCAATCAGGACGTTATCCGGCGTCAGTTGAATATGCTCGGCTATGCTGTTGAGATGTTTGATAACGGTAAGCTGGCTTTGGAGGCCTGGCAGAATAAAAACTACGCCATATTGTTGACCGATTGCCATATGCCGGAAATGGACGGTTATGAGTTGACCGGTGAAATTCGCAACCGTGAAGATGATATGGATGAGCGCTTTCCGATCATCGCCATTACGGCAAATGCGTTGCAAGGTGAAGCCGAAAGATGCTTAGAGGTTGGCATGGATGACTATCTTTCTAAGCCGTTGGAGATGCCAAAGCTTAAACAAGCTTTGGGCAAATGGATGCCGGTGTTAGCGGCATCTCAATCATCGGACTTTGCGCCGCCTGTCGATGACGAAGCGCCAGTTGATACGCCGGAGTCAGAAGAAGATATTATTGCCAGCCCAGCTGAAGAGACCGCGAAAGATAAACCTAAGACCAACGGTGGACCGATCGACCCTGCCGCCTTGAGAGATGTTTTTGGTGATGATGATGATACGTTTAAAGAAATTTTGAACGAGTTTATCGAGCCGGGCTCATCCAATGTTGAAGAAATAAAGGCGGCTTTTGAAGATCGCTCAGCCGAGCAGGTCGCGGCGGCGGCACATAAATTGAAATCTTCGTCGCGGGCAATTGGTGCTAATTACCTTGCTGATTTGTGCCTCAGTCTTGAAACTGCCGGTAAGGCGGACGATTGGGAAGCCATCGATCTAGAAGCCCCTAAACTAGATAATGCCATCGGCGAAGTTATCGACTATATAAATACCTTATAAATTTTTTTGCCCCAAAAGAAATTGAGAACGAGATTATTATGACGGAAGACGAATTCAAATATTTGCATATCCTGATCATTGATGATGAGGCGTTTATGCGTAAACTAATAGAACGGACATTGGGTGATATCGGCATAGGTATCATATCGCAGGCCGCCAATGGCCGTGAAGGATTGAGCCTGCTGCAGTCGGCTAAAAGTAAAGTCGATCTCGTAATATGTGATCTGGAAATGCCGGAGATGAACGGCTTTGATTTTGTCAAACAGGTTCGAAATTCCACCGATGAGCGGTTTGATTCTGAAGTACCCATTCTAATTCTCACCGGCCATGCCGATGAAGAAACTGTGCGGGGCGCCGCAAATCTTGGGATTAACGGCTATCTCGTTAAACCTATTTCGAGAAAGTCGTTAGAAGGCAGAATATTAAAATCGATTAAAACATCGGCAGCGAAAAACTAATAAGCCATAGATTATAATCAACCAAGTTCCGGGAAAAATTAATGTCCGAAGGTGAACAATCCTCTTTGCTCGTCGTTGATGATGAGCCCTTCAATCACACGCTGATCAAGCGTCTGCTCGATGCTGAAGGTTACACCGATGCGACATTCGCAGAAAACGGGCGGCAGGCTTTGGATATGCTGCAAGAAAGTAAGTTTGATATCGTGTTGCTGGATATCGAAATGCCAGAATTAAATGGTTTTGAGGTGTTGGAATCAATAAAGGCCGATCTCAATCATCGCCATATTCCCGTGATTATGATATCCGGCGTTGAAGATACCGAGAGCATCGCGAAGTGTATTGAATTGGGCGCTGAGGATTATCTCGCTAAGCCGTTCAACGCGACGATTTTGCGTGCCCGGCTTGGCGCTTGCGTTGAAAAAAAGCGGTTACGCGATCAGGAAAAATCTCATCTTGATCAAATTCGCACCGAAAAGAAAAAAGCTGACGAGTTGTTAACGGTGATTTTGCCATCGAGTATCGCGAGCGAGCTTAAAGCCACCGGCAAAGTACAGCCGCGTGGTTATGATAAAATCGGTATGTTGTTTTGCGATATTGTTGGTTTTACCAATTATTGCAGTGGCCGGTCTGCGGAGGAAGTTGTCAGCGGCTTGCAGGCGTTATTTACAAAATTTGAAGAAATCAACACCAAATACCAAATGGAAAAAATTAAAACCATCGGTGATGAATTTATGGCTGCCGCCGGTCTGACCAATCCTGATTACGAGCCACTTCTGACCGTGGTGAAATGCGGCTTGGAAATGGCCGCTGCCGCCCCCAAAGTTAATGCCGATTGGAAAGTTCGCGTCGGCGTTCATGCCGGCCCCCTCGTTGCCGGCATTGTCGGCGATCAGAAATATCAATTTGATGTCTGGGGTGATACGGTCAATGTTGCGGCTCGCATGGCTGGCGCCGGTAATCCGGGTGCAGTCACCATGACCCATGATTCTTGGCTGGAGATCGAAAGTGAATGCCAAGGTAAAATGCTTGGTAAGATGGACATTAAGGGCAAAGGCGAAATTGATGTCGTCGAATGCACGGGCTTGCTGTAGAGCCATTCCATTTCTGCTGCTTTTCTTTACGGTTCTTTTTTCTACGGGCAATCTTCATGCTGAATTTAGGTGGAATCTGCCACCCTGGATGCCTCAGCCCGTAGTTCCGGCTGATAATCCGATGTCAGAGGCCAAGGCCGATCTTGGCCGGCGACTGTTTTATGACAAAAAATTATCGGTAAACGGTAAAATGGCGTGTGCGACCTGTCATCGGCAGGCCCGCGCCTTTACCGATGGTCGCGTCACCGCCCGGGGCACAACGGGTGAGAACCATGTTCGCAATACGCCGTCGCTAGGCAATGTTGCCTACCTGTCCGTCCTGACCTGGGCACAGCCAAAATTGTCGCGCCTGGAAAAGCAATTACTTGCCCCGCTGTTGGGAACCGAGCCGGTTGAAATGGGTATGGCGGGTAGGGAGCAAGATATCGTAGAACACCTGAAAAGTGATCCGGTTTACCGCTTGATGTTCCATGCCGCCTTTGGCGACAGTAAAGCTATTTCGCTTGAAAATATGGCAAAGGCATTGGCGAGCTTTCAGCGCAGTTTAATCACCGCAAATTCAGCTTATGACCGGTCTGACCTTACGCTTGCAGCTAAGCGCGGCGGTGAGCTGTTTTTTAGTGAGCGGTTAAACTGCTTTCACTGTCACCCAGCGCCGTTTTTTACGGATTCTGTTGCCCATACTGGTCTCGGATTTAAAGAGATCGCCTTTCACAATACCGGCCTCTACAATTTGGATGGCAAAGGTGCTTATCCGGCGGGAAATACCGGGCTTCATATGCATACAGGACGGCTTGAAGATATGGGGCGGTTTCGCACACCGAGCTTGCGAAATGTTGCTGTGACGGCGCCCTATATGCATGACGGCAGCATGCAGTCTCTTGCCGAGGTTATTGATTTCTACGCCGCCGGTGGGCGTGGGCCAGGACGCACTAATCCGCAAAAAAGCTTTTTTGTTGCCGGTTTCAAACTAACCTCAATTGAAAAGAGCGATCTCATTGCCTTTTTGACGTCCTTAACCGATGAGGCTTTTCTTGTTAATCCGCGATTTTCTGATCCATTTGCCAATCCTTCTAAATGATAGTGGAAGCAGATTGCATCCGAGCTTCCACTGGGCTACATAAACCGCCAATACAAAACGAAATTTACTTGAACCGGAGCACCGAATGGCGTCCTACCAATACATTTATGTGATGAAGCAACTCAGCAAGACCTTCCAAGGTGGGCGCGAATTAATGAAGGATATTTCATTGTCGTTTCTGCCGGGCGCAAAAATCGGTGTGCTGGGAGCCAACGGTGCCGGTAAATCAACCTTGCTGAAAATAATGGCGGGGATTGAAACCGAATATAATGGTGAGGCCTGGGCTGCCGAAGGTGCGCGCGTCGGGTACCTGCCGCAAGAGCCGGAGCTTGATCCCACCAAAGACGTTGAAGGCAATGCGATGGAAGGGGTTGGTGAGATCAAAGAGTTGATCGACCGTTTCAACGCGGTGAGTGCTAAATTTGCTGAGCCGATGGATGATGATGAAATGAACGCGCTGCTGGAAGAGCAGGGCTCATTGCAGGAACAAATTGATGCCGTTAATGGCTGGGAGATCGAACGCACCGTTGAAATGGCCATGGATGCATTGCGCTGTCCGCCCGGTGACACCGAGGTAACAACGCTGTCAGGTGGTGAGAAACGCCGGGTCGCGCTCTGCCGGTTGTTGCTGCAAAAGCCGGATTTATTGCTGCTTGATGAACCGACCAACCATCTCGATGCGGAATCAGTTGCCTGGCTGGAGCTCCATTTACAGGAATATCCGGGAACCGTTGTGGCGATTACTCATGATCGCTATTTCCTCGACAATGTCGCTGGTTGGATTCTTGAGCTCGACCGCGGCCGGGGTATACCTTATGAAGGCAATTATTCCGCCTGGCTGGAGCAAAAGCAGAAACGTCTCGCCCAGGAGGAAAAGACCGAACAGGCTCGCCAACGCACCCTTGCCAATGAGTTAGAATGGATCAGGCAGTCGCCACGCGCGCGTCAGGCCAAAGCCAAAGCGCGTATCACGGCTTATGAAAAACTGAAATCCGAAGCCGATAGTAAGACACCCGATACCGCCCAAATTATTATTCCGCAAGGCCCGCGCTTAGGCGATTTGGTGATCGAAGCGGAGGACCTCGCCAAAGGGTTTGAGGAGCGCCTGCTGTTTGAAGAATTGAGCTTTAAAATACCTCCCGGCGCAATTGTCGGCATAATTGGCGCCAATGGGGCCGGTAAAACGACGCTGTTTAAAATGCTTTCAGGTGACGAAGCAAAGGATAGCGGTTCAATTCGTCTCGGCGATACGGTCAGGCTTGGTTATGTTGACCAATCCCGCGAAGAATTGGATGGCAACAAAACAGTTTGGGAGGAAATCTCGGAAGGGCTGGATGAAGTTGAGCTTGGCCATCGCACGATGCAAAGCCGGGCCTATGTTTCGCAGTTTAATTTCAAAGGGCCTGATCAACAAAAGAAAGTCGGGCAATTATCTGGTGGCGAGCGTAATCGGGTCCATCTTGCCAAAGTGATGAAGTCGGGCGCCAATGTCATTATGCTCGATGAGCCGACCAATGATCTGGATGTTGATACGCTGCGCGCCCTTGAAGAGGCATTGCTGGCTTTTCCGGGTTGTGTGCTGATCACCAGTCACGATCGTTGGTTCCTGGATCGCATCGCCACCCATATCATCGCCTTTGAAGGTGATAGTCAGGTCGTTTGGTTCGAAGGCAATTATGATGATTATGAAGCGGATCGCCATAATCGCCTAGGTGCCTTGGCAGATCAGCCCCACCGGATTAAGTATCGGCCCCTCACCAGAGCTTAGAGGCCAGGGCTTAGTGACTTGGGCTTAGCCGGCGGAAGATTTGAGAAAGGCGATCTTTTTAATGAGGGCGTCGATCAGTCCGGAAACCTTACCGTCGCTATTGCGGATAACGGAAACAAACTCAGAGCGCTGGGTCTGAATCCAGCTAACGCCTTCAACGACAATATCAACGATTTGATATTTGCCGTCGGTAAATTTAACCCGCCATACAATTCGTATGGGCTTGGCGCTTGAGCGGTTGATCTGGGATTTTACAAAGGCCGAACTTTTTTTGCTGGTCGTATTGTTGATCTGTAATTTAGCGTCCGTGTAGGCTTTGAAGCGTTTGGTGTAAGTCGCAATAATAAAATCTTCGAACAATTTCAGATATTGTTGGCGCTCATTACGTGACGCGCGGCGCCAATAACGCCCCAATACCCATTTGCCGACACCATGGAGATCGAAAGTGTCGAGCATCAATTCGCGAAATCGTGTTTGGCGTTCTTCGAGAGTTATATTTTTGACGAGCAACGAATTTTGCGCTCGATCACCCAGGGCACCGATAAATTTTTGTGCACCATCGGTAAACGCGTCAGCTTGTGCTGGTGGGAAAGGTGTGGCAACGCACACCCAAAACCCAAATGCTGCGGCAATAAAACCGCGACGGCTGATGTTCATTTTGCGGTACCGGAATTTTTTCCAGAAACGATTTTTGAACTATTATCGGCGGGCTGATCGCTGGGATCATCGAGCTCAAAATTGTCGGAGAAATTTGGCGTCTCGTTATTTTTAGAGCCGGTGCCATTAGAGATATCTTCGTTGCGGCGCTGGCGATAAAGACTGCGAATCGCGGCATAGAAATCGATCGAAGATTTTTCCAGATCGTCGAGAACGTCCCATAGTTGGTCGCGGGTATCGATGCCGTTGATAAGTGTGCGCGTCAATGGGACCCAATCATTGTCAGAATTTTCTGCCCACCAATTGATGGGGTCCAAGAAAAAGTCAACCACCTTGCCAATCGCATCCCGTGGATTGGATGGCCCAAACAATGGCAGCATAATGTAAGGTCCTTCACCAACACCCCACACAGCTAAGGTTTGGCCAAAGTCCTCTTCATGCGGCTCCCACCCCCAATCGGCTGCCTGATCGCGGAAACCAGCGATGCCGACGGTCGAGTTGATCGCAAACCTAATTACTGTATCGCCGGCGCGTTCAGCTTCACCTTGCAGAATATCATTAGCCAGCACGACTGGTGTTTTTAAATTGTTGAGGAAATTGTGAACGCCATTGCGGACGACATCTGGGAAAATTGCACGATAAAGGGCCGTTACAGGTTTGATGATTGCTTTATCGAGACCTTGGTTAAAACCAAAAATAAATCGGTTAGTTGGTTCGGCAGGGTCATTGATCTTACTATATTCAGTTAGTGCTTCAGGATCGTTACTGGGTGCTGAGGCACAGCTTGCTAAGGTGAAAACCGCCAACAAAAGCACTGATACTCTTAAAAATGATTTTATGTTTCCGCGCACCGACTTCTCTTTCTGTTTTTGTTGCCACCAAAAGCCAACCAACTTTGGAACCAATTTCTCCATCCACTAAGCGTATACACCAAACCTAGTGCAAAAATAAATTAATTACCCAACATCTTGAGGAAATAACCTTAATAACGGATTACAATTTTCCACCCTGTTTTGACATAATTTTAAACACTCTACACAGAAATTACAGCGTTCAAGTTAAAAAATCACTTCCAAAAACCCAATTAAATTTCGCGTTAGCCAAGTATGTTGTATTTTCGCAACACTCTCGGCTCATTATTTGGCGCTACGCTGAAATTCCACTTTATTGTCGAACTGGTTTTCTCCGCTTTCGAATAGGTCTCTCCTGCTAACTCATCATCACTATATACATGGGAATGATATAATAAATTAAAAGCTTGAATTAATATAAAGAAATCTTTATATCTTTATATTGCAAGATAAATAAGTGGTCAAGTGGATTATGGATGAATTAATTGCAACCTTGAAAGCAATGGCGGAGCCGACGCGGCTGCGTTTATTGGCGCTTTGTTCGAAAGGCGAGTTCACGGTCAGTGAACTCGTGCAAATTCTTGGCCAGTCTCAGCCCCGGGTGTCGCGCCATTTAAAATTATTGTGCGATGCCGGCTTGTTGCAAAAACTGCGTGAAGGCAGCTGGATGTTTTATCGCTTTCAGCCGGACGAAAATGCGGCTTCTCTCGCCGAACATTTGCTGTCACTCATCCCTGAAGATGATGCGATGATAGCTTTGGATCAGAGCCGCCTGGAAGAAGTTAAGGCTGAGCGGAGTAAAGCTGCGACCGATTATTTTCGTCGGAATGCCATGCACTGGGATAAAATCAGAGCGTTGCATGTTGATGCAGCAGATGTTGAGCGGGCCATCACCGATATATTGCTCGAAAACCCAGGCGAAAAATTTCTCGATATTGGCACCGGGACGGGGCGTATGCTGGAGCTGATTGCGCCCCAATTCCAATCGGCGGATGGTATTGATCAATCGTATGAAATGCTGGCCATCGCCCGCGACAATCTCGATCGCGCAAAGCTAAAAAATTGCCAGCTTCGTCAAGGCGATATGTACCAAATGCCCTTCTCTGATCAGAATTACGATGCGGCAAGCCTGCATATGGTTCTGCATTTTGCCGATGAGCCGGCAAAAGTGATTGCTGAAGCGGCCCGGGTCCTGCGGCCTGGCGGTAAATTGCTGGTCATCGATTTCGCGCCGCATAGTTTGGAAGAACTCAGAAAAAAATATCATCATCGCCGACTTGGTTTTTCCGATGGGGAATTTGCTCATTGGTTTCAAAGAAATGGCCTGCAATTTAAATCGCCCGTACATCTGCCGGGAGGACAACTGACTGTCGCTCTTTGGCGTGGCATTAAGAATTAGCAAGTTGAGAATGCCGAAATGAAAAATAAAAATGAACTCGTCATGCCGATCGCCCAACCTTTATCAGGAAAAGTTGGGGTTTCGTTCGAGTTTTTTCCACCCAATACGGAAAAAATGGAGCAGACACTTTGGAACTCGGTCGAAAGGTTGGCGCCCCTCGCGCCTGATTTCGTTTCGGTTACCTATGGTGCCGGCGGCTCGACCCGGGAGCGTACCCATTCGATTGTTAGCCGCATTCAAAAGGAAAAAGGCATCACCGCAGCGGCACATCTCACTTGCGTTGCCGCCAGCCGCGACGAGGTTACTGCAGTGGCTGAAAGTTACTGGGCTGAAGGCATTCGTCATATTGTCGTACTTCGGGGTGATCCGCCCGAAGGTCAAACGACATATGAACCGCATCCGGACGGTTTTCCTTTCGCCGTGGATCTGGTGACGGCGCTCAAAAAAATTGCCGACTTTGATATCAGTGTCGCGGCCTATCCCGAAGTTCATCCCGAAGCACAGTCAGCAGAAGCCGACCTTGATAACCTCAAGCGAAAGATCGATGCAGGGGCGAGCCGCGCCATCACCCAGTTTTACTTTGACGCCTCAACTTATCTGCGCTTTCGCGACCGCGTTGCCGCCGCCGGTATGACGGTGCCGATCATTCCCGGCATTCTGCCGGTAACAAATTTTAAACAAGTGATAAAGTTCGCCGGCCTATGCGGCGCAACGGTGCCGAGTTGGATGGCCGATTTGTTTACCGGCCTTGATGACGATCCGGCGACGCGGCAATTGGTGGCGGCGACGGTGGTGGCGGAACATTGCCGCGTTTTGCAATCTGAAGGCGTCGACAAATTTCATTTTTACACCTTGAACCGGGCCGATTTGGCTTACGCAATTTGCCATATCTTGGGCATCAGAGAGCAAGCCGGCGATGGCTAAAAACACTGACCCATCAAAACGCGACGAGTTAGTTGCTTTATTTCAAGAGCGTATTGCCGTGCTTGATGGCGCCACCGGCACGATGATCCAAGCCTATGAACTGGCCGAAAGCGATTACCGGGGCGAGCGATTTAAAGATCATGATCATGATCAAAAAGGTAATAACGATCTGTTGACGCTGACGCGGCCCGATATCGTGCAAGATATTCATGATGACTATATTGCCGCCGGTTCCGATATTATTGAGACCAATACATTTAATGCGACAACTATTTCGCAAGCCGATTATGGCCTCGAAGATATTGTCCATGAATTGAACTTCGAAGCCGCGCGGATTGCCAGGGAGGCGGCAGACATTGCAGCCAAAAAAAACGGCCGCACTGTTTTTGTTGCCGGCGTTTTAGGTCCGACCAACCGGACCGCTTCGATCTCGCCGGATGTCAACGATCCCGGCTATCGCAACATCTCATTTGATGAATTAGCAGCAGCCTATAGCCAAGCCGCCGCCGCGCTCATTGACGGCGGTGCTGATATCCTCTTGGTCGAAACGATTTTCGATACGCTCAATGCCAAGGCAGCCCTTTATGCCGTTATGAAGCTCCAGAACGAGCGCGGGATTGATGTGCCGTTGATGGTCTCCGGCACCATCACCGATTCGTCCGGCCGCACGCTTACGGGCCAAACACCGGAAGCGTTTTGGAATTCTGTCGCCCATGCCAAGCCGCTGGTTATTGGGCTGAACTGTGCCTTGGGGGCAGCTGATTTGCGCCCTCATATTCAAGCGCTTGCTGGGACTGCTCCGACCTATGTCAGCCTGCATCCCAATGCCGGACTGCCCAATGCCTTCGGTGGCTATGATGATACGCCTGATTATATGGCGGCTACGCTGCAGGAATTTGCTGCCAGCGGTTTCCTCAATGTTGTCGGCGGGTGTTGCGGCACGACGCCTGATCATGTGCGGGCCATTGCCGAAGGCATCAAAGAGCTGGTGCCACGAACCTTGCCAGACCTCGCCCAGCATGGCCGCCTGAGTGGCTTGGAGCCCCTGAACATTGATGATGTTACCGGCTTCGTCAATGTCGGCGAGCGGACCAATGTTGCGGGCTCGGCGCGTTTCAAAAAGCTGATTATGGAAGAGGATTATGAAACTGCCCTCGATGTCGCCCGCCAACAGGTCGAAAACGGTGCGCAGATCATCGATGTCAATATGGATGAAGCGATGCTCGATGCCGAAGCGGCGATGGATCGTTTCTTAAAATTAGTGGCCTCGGAGCCTGATATTTGCCGGGTGCCGGTGATGATCGATAGCTCTAAATGGTCGGTCATCGAAGCCGGTCTCAAATGTGTCCAGGGCAAAGGCGTGGTAAATTCGATCAGCCTCAAAGAAGGTGAGGACGCCTTTAAAGCGCAAGCCCGGGAAGTTCTGAATTTTGGCGCCGCCGCCATCGTCATGGCTTTTGATGAGCAAGGCCAGGCTGATAGCTATCAGCGGATGATTGAGATTTGCGAGAAATCCTATCGCCTTTTGACCGAGGAGGTTGGCTTTCCACCGCAGGATATTATTTTTGATCCCAACATATTTCCGGTCGCTACTGGCATTGAGGAACACCGTAATTTTTCCAAAGCCTATATCGATGCAGTTACCTACATCAAAGAAAATCTGCCGTTTGCTCATATCAGTGGCGGGCTTAGTAATGTTTCCTTTTCCTTCCGCGGCAACAATGCCGTCCGGGAAGCCATGCACGCGGTCTTTCTTTATCATGCGGTCAATGCGGGCATGGATATGGGCATCGTCAACGCCGGTCAATTGGCAGTTTATGCCGATATCGAGCCGGACCTCAGAGAACGCATTGAAGATGTCATCCTCAATCGCCGGGAAGATGCGACCGAGCGCTTGTTGGAGGTTGCCGATCAGGCGCAAGGTCAGGCGATAGAAAAAGCTGAAGATTTATCCTGGCGCGAGGGCACTATTGGTGAACGCATGGCTCATGCGTTGGTTAAAGGCATTACCGAATACATCGTCGACGACACCGAAGAAGCCCGCCAGCAATTTGACCGGCCGATCGAAGTTGTTGAAGGACCGTTGATGGATGGCATGAATCTGGTCGGTGATTTGTTTGGCTCCGGTCAGATGTTCCTGCCGCAAGTGGTGAAATCCGCCCGGGTGATGAAGCAGGCGGTGGCCCATCTGGTGCCTTTCATCGAGGCCGAAAAGGAAGCCAGTGGGATTATTGAAAGCAAAGGCAAGATTTTGCTGGCGACCGTAAAAGGCGACGTGCATGACATTGGTAAAAACATCGTCGGCGTCGTGCTGCAATGCAATAATTATGACGTCGTCGATATTGGCGTGATGGTGCCCTATGAGAAAATCATTGAAGCCGCCAAAGCTGAAAAAGTCGATATTATCGGCTTGTCCGGCCTGATTACACCGTCGCTGGAAGAAATGACGTCGGTTGCCAAAGAGCTATCCCGCGACAATTTTGATATTCCGCTGTTGATTGGTGGGGCGACAACGTCAAAGGTGCATACGGCCGTCAAGATTGCCCCCAATTATGAAGGATCAACCATTTATGTCACCGATGCCTCGCGTGCGGTGGGCGTCGTTAGCAATCTTTTAAGTGATACCTTGTGCGATCAATATGTCGGCGAGTTGAGCGCTGAGTACGATAAAATTCGTGAGGAGTTTGAAGGCCGCGACCGCAAGGACAATCTGGCGACGCTCGAAAATGCCCGTAATGCGGCCCATGAGATCGATTGGTCAAATACCACGCCAGTTGTACCGACGTTTCTCGGCGTTGAGGAATTTAACGACTATGATCTTGCCGAGCTAACCACGCGGATTGATTGGACGCCATTCTTCCGTACCTGGGAGCTCGCGGGCACCTATCCGAAAATTCTGGATGACGCAACTGTCGGCGATGCGGCGCGGTCGCTTTTCAATGATGCACAAGCGATGTTGCAGCGCTTGATCGGTGAACAGTGGCTGCGCGCCAATGCGGTGGTTGGTTTTTTCCCGGCCAATGCCGTCGGTGATGATATTGAGGTCTATACCGATGACAGCCGGACCGAAGTGCAGACAATCATTCCCTTCGTTCGCCAGCAAATGACCAAAACCTCTGGCCGGGCTAATTTCTGCTTGTCGGACTTTATCGCGCCAAAAAATAGCGGCCTCAAGGATTACATTGGCGGCTTTGCCGTGACGGCCGGGCTCGGTATTGAAAACAAGCTCGAGGAATTTGCCAAGTCCCATGATGATTACAGCGATATTTTGCTGAAAGCCCTGGCCGACCGTCTGGCCGAAGCCTTCGCTGAGCGCCTGCATGAGCGGGTGCGTAAAGAGCTCTGGGGTTATCAAGCAGATGAAGAATTATCCAATGATGAAATGATCAAGGAAAACTATGTCGGTATTCGCCCGGCGCCAGGCTATCCGGCCTGTCCCGACCATAGTATCAAGCCGCAATTGTTTGAACTTTTGGCTGCGCCGGCGAAAGCTGCTATTGACCTAACTGAAAGTTTTGCCATGATGCCCGCCGCATCGGTGTCGGGCTATTATTTTTCCCATCCGTCGTCTCAATATTTTGGGATCGGTAAAATTGGTAAGGATCAGGTGAAAGATTATGCCCGCCGTCGCGGGGTCTCGGTTGAGCTGGCTGAAAAGTGGCTCGCCCCAAACCTCAATTATGCAAGATAGTTTTGATTTTCGACGTTTGAGGTTGCCGTGACACCTGAATATGTTTTGACCATGAGCTGCCCCGACAAAGCCGGCATCGTCGCCGCGACGACCGGCTGTCTGGCGGAGCTTAATTGCTTTATCACCAAGACCGCGCATTTCGCCGATGCCGAAACGGCGCGGTTTTTTGGCCGCATGGTGTTCCGGATCGACCAGCATGGCCTATCGGCGGACGATGTGTGCGCCGCCTTTCAAGCGGTTGCTGATAGCTTCGATATGGAGTGGCACATGCGCAACAAAGCCGATAAAAAACGCGTGCTGATCATGGTGTCGAAAGCCGAGCATTGCCTCAACGATTTGCTCTACCGTTACCGCATCGGCGCGATGCCGATGGAAGTAACCGCGATTGTCTCAAACCATCCGGATTTAAAGCCGCTCGCCGATTGGCATGACATTCCCTATCATCACTTGCCGGTTAACAAGGAAACCAAGCAGGATCAAGAAGCCGCTTTGTTAAAGATCATTGAAGATACCGATACGGATTTAGTTATCCTCGCCCGCTACATGCAAATTTTGACGCCTGAGTTCATCGCCAAGTTATTTCCACGGGTGATCAATATTCATCATTCCTTCCTGCCGGGCTTCAAGGGCGCCAAACCCTATCATCAGGCCCATGCGCGGGGCGTTAAAATAATTGGCGCGACGGCACATTTTGTCACCGAAGATTTGGACGAGGGACCGATTATTTCGCAAGCCGTCGAGCGGGTAGATCATACCCAAACGCCGGATGACCTGGCCGCCGTCGGCCGCGACGTTGAAAGTCAGGTGCTGGCGCGGGGAATTAGAGCCGTCCTCGAAGATCGCGTGCTGCTCAACGGCCATCGCACCATCGTTTTCAGATAGAAGCTTATGAAGTTGGCGAAGGAATATGACCAAAACTATAAATAGCGACCGTTATTTCGAAGATTACAGGGCTGGCGATGTCAAAATTTTAGGCAGTGTCACGGTTGATGAAGAGGAAATGATAAATTTCGCCCGGTCTTATGATCCACAGAGCATTCATATTGATGCTGAAAAAGCCGCTGCCGGTCCTTTTAATGGTCTCATTGCCAGCGGCTGGCTCACCGGTAGTTTAATGATGCGGTATTTTGCCCAAAACTTCTTAGCTGAAGTTTCAAGCATTGCCTCGCCTGGATTGGATGAAGTGCGCTGGCTGGCGCCGGTTCGCCCAGGCGATACTTTAACGTTTCGCGTCACCACATTGGAGACCAGACGGTCACGGACGAAACCTGACCGTGGCATCGTAAAAACCTTTACCGAAATTCTCAATCAGGATGAAGTTGTGGTTATGAGCACCAAAAACGTAAATGTAATCCTCTGCCGAAACCCTGAATAATAATTTTCTGAGAATATATAGGTCCTGTGACGATAGTGCTGCATTGTCGAGCCGCTGAAGTTTGAATCATCTTCGGACGACTGCTCAACATTCTTGCACCTAGGTGGAAACCTGGCCGAATTCAAATTTGATCAGATTTAAGGTTGATGCTTTTAAAGTCTTCTGCTATTACATGGTCAAATAAAAATGACTATGGTGATAATAAATGGACAATATAGAGCGAGAACTCCCCGCCGGTGAATTTAAAGCAACGTGTCTGAAGGTTATGGACGACGTGGCCCAAGACCGCCGTAGCGTTACCGTCACCAAGCATGGCAAACCGGTGGCGCGGTTGGTGCCGGTCAAAGAACAGCCTGGTTCGCCCTTTGGCTGGCTCAAAGGATCGGTAACTTTGGCCGGCGATATTGTCGGTTCAGCCAGAGAGGCGGCGAGTTAAGCACAAATGTATGCTGATATTGGATACACATGTCTGGGTTTGGCTGGTCTCAGGAATTGAAGCAATGAGCAATCAGACTGTCGCCATCATCGAAGAGGCTGCCCAAGCAGGCAAAGTCACCGTTCCCGCCGCGTCGGTTTGGGAAGTTGCGATGTGGGAAAAGCGGGGACTTGTCGTGCTCGCCAAGCCCTGTGCGCACTGGGTGGCGGATGCGTTATCGGCGCCGGGATTATCCGTCCAGCCGATGACATCAGAAATAGCTGTTGAAGCGGTTAATCTGCCAGGATCGTTCAAAGGCGATCAGGCGGATCGGATGATTGTCGCGACGGCGCGGCTGTGCGGCGGCCGGGTGGTTACGGCGGATCATCGAATTATGAATTACGGTCAGGCCGGTTATGTTGGGGTTCTGGCGGCTTAAGCGTGGATTAATTTAATCTGCCAAAAGCCGTCGGCCCCAACGAACTGCGCTTTCAAAATCTTCGGCGATCGAAATATTCGCTGCCTGCACCGCACCGCTGACCAGCGCGCCTTCGCTCAACCCGAAATTTTCTACCACCAAACCATCCGGCGCCTGGAGATCACCGCTCGCTTCGTTGAGGGGTAATTCAAACACATCATGCAGGCGCATCAGCCGTGCAGCGTAATCTTCCTGATTAAGACAATAGCCGAGAACCGGTTTGCCGAGCCCCAGCATAATTCCCATTTCAAGCGCTGTGCCGGCCTCCAGGCTGGGACCCCGAAAGGGCGACATATTTGCGATCAGCAGGTCACAACTCGAGATCAGTTCCCGCGTTTGCTCGAAAATCTCGCTGGCCATTTTGGCATCTCCGCTAAAAGACCGCTCATCAGCCATATCTAATTGTGAAACGCCCTCCATGCCGTAACGTTCACAGATTGCCTTTTTGTTGGTATCGATATCTTTGCTGTTGGGCAGAAAAATATCCGGACCGGATAAATAGACGTGAAACATAAAACTTCTTTCAACTGTTTAGGATACTTGCTCTATGGCGGTGCCAGAGCCGGTTTTACCCATCCACTTAATACATTTTTCTAATGATTTTCGCATCTCGGCGGTTGGCAGGTTAATTCGCCGGCCATGACCCGGCAGCACCCATTCGAAAGTATAGTTCTGCAGTGTCGTCATCGAGATCGTTTGAATGCTCCAATCATACCAGCAGGCGGTGCGAAAGGCGCGGAGGTTTTGAGCGTCAATGTTCCAGGCGAGATGATCACCGGTAAAAAGAAAGCTTTCCCGGTATAACAGACAGGCCGAACCTCTGGTATGTCCAGGCACCGGCAGCACCAGCAATTCGTCATCGATTTCAAACGGCTCACCACCGGCGATTTTATGTTCCACGCTACGGGCGCTGGAAACCGCATCCTCAACATGGATAAAGCGCTCACAGCCGAAATGATCAGCAAATTTTTGGTGATCAGCGATATCGTCCCGATGGGTGAGAAACATAATATCAAGGCCGCCCATTTGCTCTATCTGCTTAACCAAAGCACCGGCAAAGCGAGGCGAATCCACCATCACATTGCCTGCCTCGCGTTGAATGAAATAACTGGTGGCGCCAAAACTGCTTTCAGAATGATAGCCGCAATGGAACACATTTTCAGAGATCAGATCGGGAAAACGCAGTTCGTTATCGATACTGGTTTTTTGTTCAGTACCAATCGCGCCCACGGGACACGATATCAGCGCTTTTTGGGCCTGGCGGATTGCTGCCGGAGAACTTGGTTGGCGCTGCACGAAAGAAAAACTCGCTGCCCCGCTAAAACTTTCCGGTGCTAGCCAGTTGCAGGTCGAGCAATCGATGCAGGTCCGATCAACAAAAAAATTTCCTTCAACATTTTCCGCCAGCCGAAGGGAGGATTTAGCCACCGCATTTAGCCCCCACACTTGGCCCGGGCAATCATCGGAAACTGTTTGGACCGGCGGGCAAAATAACAGGCGTTCTTACCTGACCGGCGGTCGCCAATCGCCCGGCATATGGTCTCATTGTCAGCTTCATTGAGGGTGACGCCGGCAATCTTACCTTTAGCGTTGAAGGCAAATTCTAGCTCCCATAACTCGGTGGAAGAATCGAACTGGGCGAGGGTTGTGCGGTGGCGGCCCTTGAGGCCATCACCGCGGCTAAAACAGCCAAAATGCGAG
Organism: uncultured Rhodospirillaceae bacterium; assembly: GCA_913020445.1. GTDB lineage: Bacteria > Pseudomonadota > Alphaproteobacteria > Rhodospirillales > UBA2165 > TMED23. The sequence goes on along the minus strand of CAJWAR010000025.1, from coordinate 37,005 downwards.
ACCGGTAAAGTCAGCAATTGCTCCATGGTCGCCGCTTGATCAGCCGATTCGAGTATCCGGCCGCTGGCATTTTGCTTAACGTTTTCGCCAAACAACCAGAAACCGGCGCGATCCAGCAGGCTGGATTTTTCAGCAATCAAGGAACCGAGTTTTGCCTTGGCAATTTCTGCGTCACCCCGGCGCAACATATTGACAAGTGTTGCCAGGGAAGAATTCATTTTGGCGGTCTTAGGTGTGGATTGCCGGGTGTTGGCCTTGGTCGGCAATTCCAGCCCAAGGTTGTTCAACGCTGAGGACTGGGCCTCATTCAGACAGTCTGTTTGATAGTCAATATTCTTGGCGAACCACGCATGGCGATGGATTAACGTCCACAATATTAGCGATGTATCAGTAACACCCAGGCCGGCGACCTCTGCCATGGCCGAACTTAGATCACGACAGGTATCGACAAATCCTTCACCTTCATTCAACCAAAAACTAACGTGCAATTCTTCGGTTTTGGGCCCGAGCCGCTTCAATAACCGATCAATCTCACCGGTTTTCACGGTAACGGAATTATCGGAAGTCCGGCTGACAAACCGTGCCGATAGCAGATCCGGCATAAGTTCGATGGCGACGGCAGGGTCATTTTTTAAGCTGATTTTCCGGCCCCATAAATTTTTCTGTTCCGGTCCGATATGGAGTTGCATCAAATTGTCATAAAACTTGGCGCGATGCCGTTTGAAAAGTGCTGCCAATTTTCGGCTGTCGTTGTCCCATTTTGCGGCAAGCACAGGGGACCACAAAGCTATTTCTTCAGACCAGCGCTGAGTGGTGGTGAGAATAAATTGAAGATCCTTCACCGATATTTCCTGATCCAGATAGTGAATGTCGAGGGCGATGTCGGCGGCCCCGCCTGATGTGGTTTTAGCGTGAGACAGGACTCGGCCGTTGGCGCTATATAATTGATCGAAAACGGCATTTTTCGGATCTGCTAATTTTAATATAAGAATTGGTGTTGCCGGCATCGCGTTTTGTGCCGCAACAATTTGCCCTGTCACAACAATTAGAGATACCGGCCGATTGTAAAATCCGCTTAACAGTTTGCCGAAATTTTTACCATTTGAAACTCTGACAGCAAGGGTGCCATAATCGACGGTCTGCAACGATGGTTGTGAAGTTTTACTAACTGTCAAATTGGCAAGCGCGCTTTTGCCGGCTTGCTGAGTTGTCATATCTATAAAAGCAGGTGGTTTTTTTTGCTCGGCCTTTGCCAACGCTGCCCGTTTTGCTTCTTGGACGAGGTCTGTATCCTGTTTAACCAGGAAAAACGCCACGCCTCCCAGCAGAATAACCAAACCAACAAGTGTGCCAATAAGCCACTTATTCACGTCTACCTCCCCAATTGTCCGGCATTCATTGATATTATTGTCGCCAGCATTTCACCTACGCTAACAGGACTAGGAAAAAGGTTCAATCGCCGCGATTTATCCCTTGATTCTAGCAGCCTTAGACCAAATCTCTATAATTGTTAAATTTGTGTTCTTAATTCTGTCCAAATATACAAAAAAGTACTTGGCGTGAACTGAGGGATAGGTATGCTCCACATTAGTGGCAGGGATATAACAGTGATCAGGTAACCGGGGTATTAGGAGAAGAAGTTGGCACCATCCAACGAGTTTAACGAAGTAACCATCATCGCCCAAAAAGCCATCAAAAAGATGATTGAGCTTGGCGTGCCTGCCAGCCCGGTTAACTACATGGTCTGGTATCATTATTTTGCCAATTCTTATCCAGACTTAAAACGCACCATTGACGTTCTTTTGGATAACAATCAAGAATTTGACGATGCTCAATGTGCAAAAATCTATGAACAGTATTTCACCCTTGATATGGAAAGTGGGATGCTCGAAACAGCATCAACTAACATAGAAAATGTCATCAACAGGGCAGTTCAATATTTGGATGAAGCAGGAACCAATGCGGCAGAGTTTGGTGAGACACTGGCGGACGCGTCGGGTGGCCTGGAGGGACAATCCAACCCCGATGAAGCGCGAGATATAATCAGCGGTGTCGTTAATGCCACGCACGAAATGGAGAAACGCACCAAAGACCTGGAAGAAAGATTGGTGGCCGCTTCATCTGAAGTCGCCGATCTCAGGCATGAGATTGAAATTACCCGCCTAGAGGCGGCTACGGACGGACTTACCGGCCTTGCCAATCGTAAACGCTTCGATATCACCCTACGCGATACCGCCGCCGATATGATGGAAAACGGTGAAGAAATGTGCCTGCTCATGCTGGACATCGATTTCTTTAAGAAATTTAATGACAGTTACGGTCATCAAACAGGGGATCAGGTTCTCAAGCTTTTGGCGATGACCCTAAATGAATGTATTAAAGGACAGGACACAGCAGCGCGCTACGGCGGTGAGGAATTTGGTGTTATCTTGCCACATACGTCACTCGACTCAGCGGTTGTTCTGGCAGAACATATTCGCGAACGCGTCTCCCGGAAAAGCATTATCAACAAATCAACCGGCGAACAGCTTGGTGCGATTACGCTCTCAATTGGTGTTTCCACGTATGAATTTGGCGAACCTCTGAGCGAGCTTATCGCGCGTGCCGATACGGCACTTTATGCGGCAAAAAACCAGGGCCGTAATCGAGTGTTGTCCGAAACTGATTTGGCATCGGCAGTAGCCTCCGTCTAAAATTAATCCGCATCGCTTGTGTGGCGCGGGCTAGGCCGGCCCGGTAACGCACTTTGACCGCACCCTAATAATTATTGCCGGATAATGCGACTTCCCCCTAGCACTGATCGTAAAAAAGGTTTATTTCTTAAGCAGTTATAACTTTTCTCAATTAGTGTACAGGTAATGGCTAAGCGTCGTCGCTTTAGACCGAGCCGCATTTTAATGCGGTTACGGCGTTTCATTCGGAACGATCAACTTATCTTATCCATTCTTGCTGTCTTTGTTGGCGCGGCGGCAGGCGGTGGCGTCATTCTTTTTCGTGAAGGCATTGATCTCGTCCAAGGCTTGTTTCTTGGCGGTACGTCCGAAAATCTGATCGCTCACGTAATCACGCTACCCTGGTGGCAGATATTATTCGCGCCGGCAGTGGGCGGTTTAATAGTTGGGCTGTTTATTTATTACGCCATTCCCGGACGCAAACCGCGCGGTGTCGCTAAAGTAATTGAAGCCAGCGCCCTGCAGGGTGGGCGGATGAATTTCCGTGCCGGCATTGGTGCCGCAATTGCCAGTGCCGCATCGATTGGTGTCGGCGGCTCAGTTGGCCGTGAAGGTCCGGCCATTCATCTCGGTGCGACTTTCGGAGCGTGGTTTGCGCAAAAGCTTCATCTCACGCGCTCATTGTCACGCGCCCTATTAGGCTGCGGTGCCGCGGCGGCTGTGGCGGCCTCGTTTAATGCGCCGATTGCCGGCGCTTTATTTGCCCATGAGGTCGTCGTCGGCCATTTCGCCATGAGCGCCTTTGCGCCGATCGTGATCGCCAGCGTTGTCGGCACCATTGTTTCGCGCGTCTATTTTGGCGACTTTCCGGCATTTAGTATTACCGAGCAATCATTGAACTCATTTTTGGAGTTTCCGGCAGTGATTGGGTTGGGTATTGCCAGTGGTATCGTGGCGATCCTTTTTATGCGCTCGGCAATGCTCACTGAAGACGTCATGCAGAAAGTGCCGGGACCACAATGGCTGCGGCCCGCTCTTGGCGGATTTTTACTGGGCGCTATTGCGCTGGTTTTTCCGCAAGTACTGGGCGTTGGTTATGACGCCACCGATTTGGCACTCAGCTTGGAATTGTCGCTCTCCTTACTTATTACACTTGTTGTCATGAAAATTTTGGCCACGTCGATTTGTATCGGTAGTGGATGGGGCGGCGGTGTTTTCACGCCATCGCTGATGATTGGCGCAATGTTGGGCGGTGCTTACGGCATAATTGTAACTAACATTTCGCCGGAACTCTCTTCCGGGCCGGGCGCCTATACCATCGTTGGAATGGGGGCGGTGGCGGCGGCCGTGCTGGGCGCGCCGATCTCAACGACGTTGATTGTGTTTGAGCTCACCGACGATTATCCATTAACCATTGCGGTGATGCTGGCGGTCGTGATTTCCAATGTTGTCGCCCAGCAATTTCTTGGTAAATCATTTTTCAATTGGCAATTGGAGCGCGCGGGTCTCGATCTCAAAGGCGGTTTTGAAACGGCGCTGCTGCGCGGTATTAAAGTTCGCCGCTTGGTTGACCGCAACGGCGAAACCGTTGATGTCGGCACGACGCTTCAGGAATTGCGATCAAAACTCCAAGCTTCCGAGACGGGCGAATTGTTTGTGCTCAAAGAAGACGGTGTGTTGTTTGGCACCATTACTTTGGCTGATCTCAGTGACGCGGCCTTTGACCATGACGTTGATAATCTTATCAATGCCGGTGATGTGGCGCGCGTGCATCCGCCTATTCTCGATCTCAATGATGATCTGGAGACCGCCAATAAAGTCATTCGCGATAGTGGTGAGCATTATATTGCTGTCGTAGAGAACCATGAGACGATGAAATTTATCGGCACCCTGCACGAGACCGAGGTGATGTCCGCTTATAATAAAGCGCTGGTCGAAGCGCGCCACGAGGAGCATGAAGGCGCCCCTTAATACTAAATCAAAGCGTGGGTTTTTTACTGAGCCACTCGGTGCGGTCCATCGATTTAATTGAAAATTCTTTGACCACCGGCTCGGGTGCAAGCCGGGGCAGAACATTAAGTTTAATCACATCGCCTGCTTTGCGGCCGGCCCAAAGGGTACGGTAAAAATCTTCCTGACTGCGGACAGATTTACCATTCACACCGGCGATCAGATCGCCCGGCCCCAGCCCGGCTTTTGACGCCGGACCATCTTTTGAAATGCGATTAATAAAAACCCGGTCGCGCATCTCGACGGTATTGGCGCCAATCCAGGGTTTTGCCGCTGCTTGGCGTTTACCATGTTCCAACAAATCCGCCAGCACCGGTTTTATCTCATTGACTGGTACAAACATATTGCCGGGCGAGTGAACGTTAGGGGCGACGGCGTTGCCGACGATGAGTGAGCCAATGCCCAGCAGCTTACCGTCTTTACCGATCAGGGCAGCACCACTGTGAAAGCTGTGAGGTGGCGTGGTGAAAATGGCGTTTTCCAACAAATACTCCCAGCCGCCGGTGAAAACGCGCCTCGAAACAACCCGTGCCGGGATAACCGGTTGCGGCCCTTTGCGGCTGGCGATAAGAACTTGATCCTGAATTGTGAGCCCATTTGAATTGCCTAATCGCATCGGATTAATCGCGAGGGGTTTGCGCATCCGCAGCAGACCAAATCCGCTTTCATGATCATAAGCGATTATGTTGGCAGGCGTTTGTTTGCCGCCGGGTCCGGTGACGATGGCGCCCTCTGCTTCGAGGATCAGATAGCCAATCGTCAGCACCAGCCCTTCATTATCGATGATGACCCCACTGCCTTGCCGCTTGGTGCCTAAAAATCGCGCCGTTCGCCGTTCTTGAGGTATCGTGGTTTCGATGCCGACAATGGCATGGAGAACATTTTTTTCTGCTGCTGAGGCCGGGCGGGGAGTCGACCACAGACCGGTTAAAATGAATGAAAGTGCAATAATACGAATGGATAATTGACCCACGTCACATACCTCCAGCACTAAACCGTATTAAAATGCTCTCTCTATTAGGTTATAATGTCAAAGTGATTATCAATGTTACACGAAATTGTGTAACGACGGATTTTTCATTTTCCAGCGTTGTTATAGTTGGAGCAAGGACCTCAGACAGATTTGGTTGCGAAACATGGCAAGATTTATTGTTGTTCTAATTGGATTACTCCTCGTCAATCAGCAAGCACTGGCTATTTCTTTCGATGAAGCGCGGCATTTGTTAGCCCGCACCGGCTTTGGCTCGCCGAGCCCTGAAGAGATCGATAAAATCTTACCTCTCAGTTATGAAGCGGCGGTTGATCAGATTTTGGATGGGATGCGCGACAAGGCGGTCACGCCCTTTCCCAATTTTCTGTCGAACCCGCTGGAACGTCCAACGGTGAGAAATATGGATGCCGCGACACGTCAGGACTACCAGCAGCGCAATCAGCGAGATCGAAAAAAAATCAGATTTTGGTGGATTCAGGAAATGCTGGATACACCATCGCCCTTTACCGAGCATATGGTGCTGTTCTGGCACAATCATTTTGTCTCGGAAATAAGCAAAGTACAATTTGGCCAGTGGATCCATGAGCAGAACGCCTCTTTTCGCAAATACGCCATCGGTGATTTTCGCAAACTGTTGATCGAAGTATCGATCGGTCCGGCGATGATGATTTATCTTGATGCCAGTAAAAACAAAAAAAATAAACCGAATGAGAACTTCGCCCGTGAAATTATGGAATTGTTCACGCTGGGTGAGGGGCAGGGCTATACTGAAGAGGACATTCGCGAGTCGTCGCGCGCCTATACGGGCTGGCGGATAAATAATCAAACTTCCAAGTTTGAATTCCAGCTTGGCAATCATGATCCATCCAATAAAACCGTGCTTGGTAAAACTGGCAATTTTGACGGTATTGATGTGATGGAGATTATTCTCGAACAACCCCGTGTCGCTGAATTTTTGGCTGAGAAACTTTGGCGGGAATTTGTTTCGCTTGAACCCAATCCGAGCGAAACAAAACGCCTTGCCAAGATAATCCGGGATCACAAATACAATCTCAAACCGATGTTGAAGGCGATGTTTATGTCGAGAGCTTTCCGTGATCCGGGCAATTACGGCTCGCTGATCAAATCGCCGGTTGAGCTCACCATTGGCACACTCCGGCTGTTAGATTTAAAGCCGCCGGAAGTACTTAAAGTTTGGTGGAATCAAAAAAACCTGGGCCAGGATTTATTTGATCCGCCGGATGTCAAAGGCTGGCGCGGTGGTACGGCGTGGATGACATCAACGACCACGTTACGCCGGTCGCAGTTTTTGAAGGCGGCATATAATGGCATTGGCAAATTCCGTAAAGATCAAGACGCTAAAGCGATGGGCATGAAACCACCAGTTTTTGGTTTGGCAAATCCGTGGCGGTTACAAAAACGGGAGCACAAGGAACCGGGTTATCTAAAAAAACTTATGCTGGCGATCGATCCGGTGATGCAAAAAAAATTCACCGGCAAGCAACGCAGAGTCATTCTAAATTTGCTGGTTGATCCGGCCTATCAGGTGAAATGAGGAAACTAAGATGAAACGCAGAGATTTTCTTAAATACTCTCTGATCCTGCCAACAGTCACCGGATCAGGTCTTGAGCTACTCACTTCTCCCGTATGGGCGGCTTCCGGAAATTGGAATCGCACCTTGGTTCTTCTGGAGCTCAAAGGCGGCAATGATGGTCTCAACACTGTGGTACCGTTTACGGATAAAAACTATTATGATTTTCGCCCGACCTTGGCGATCCCCCGCGACAAAGTCTTAAAGCAAACCGATAAACTTGGCTTCAATCCGGCTTTTGCGCCTCTAATGCCACTCTGGGAGACCAAGCAAATGGCGGTGGTGCTGGGGGTCGGCTATCCCAATCCTAATCTCTCGCATTTCCGTGGCATCAATATCTGGAATTCCGGATCGGACGCTGAGACCTTTATTGATAGTGGTTGGATTTCGAGATTGTTAAGGGAATCAAAACCAGGCCGGGATTTTGCCGCCGATGGCATAAATCTCGGCCATAATTCCTTAGGCCCGCTCGGAGGAGACCGAACCAAAGTGGTTACCTTGATTAGGAAGCCCGAGAAGTTTCTTAAATTGGCCAGCCGAATTCAGCCCGGTAATGCTCGCATGGCAAATCCGGCGCTAGCCCATATCGTCAAGCAACGCCGCGACTTACGCGGTGCTGCGGATAATATAGTCGCCAAGCAAATTGAGAACGTGAATGTAAGTGGGGCTTTTTTTGACACTAAACTGGGTGCCCAATTTGAAACCGCCGCTCGTTTGTTGATTGCCGGCGTTAAAGCGCCGGTCCTTAAACTGACGATTGGTAAATTTGACACTCATGCCGGCCAGGAACCCTTGCATGCTGAATTGTTGAGCGATATCGCCACCAATGTTGCGGCGTTTGCCAAATTGATGAAGGCCAAGGGCCTGTGGGATAATGTTACGGTGATGAGCTATTCTGAATTTGGCCGCCGTCCTTTCGAGAACAATAGTTCCGGCACTGATCATGGCACTGTCGCGCCGCATTTCCTCTTTGGCGGCAAAGTCAAAGGCGGTTTTTATGGTGAGCAGTCACCGCTTAATGATCTCGATAATCAGAACCTCAAATACCGGGTTCATTTCCGCGAAATTTATGCCTCGGTCGCCCGCGAGTGGTGGGGTCTCAACGCCGGCTTCATTAAAGAGAAGCCGCTCGGACTATTTGGCTGATCCACTATTTGATTTGCTGGTCGGAATTGCATGGCGTGATATACTGACGCCATGCCAGACCCGTTTGAACTTTCAGAGGAACCAACTGAGGCTCCTGCTTCACCCACACCATTGACGCCGCCCTATATGGAGGGCCTCAATGACGCGCAGCAACGCGCCGTTGAGGCGGTCGATGGACCGGTCCTGGTCTTGGCGGGGGCTGGTACCGGCAAGACCCGCGTATTGACGACGCGGTTGGCTCATATTTTGGTTAATGGTAAAGCCCGGCCGTGGGAGATCGTTGCCGTTACCTTCACCAATAAAGCGGCGCGTGAAATGCAAAACCGCGTCGCTACCATCACCGGCCGTCCGGTTGAAGGTTGGTGGCTCGGCACGTTCCATGCCTTAGGCGCACGCATTTTACGCCGTCATGCAGAGTTGGTCGGGATCAAAAGTAATTTTACCATTCTCGATGCCGATGATCAGGTACGTCTCTTGAAGCAACTGATGGAAGGCCATCAGATCGATGACAAGAAATGGCCGGCCCGCGTCTTGATGGGGGTGATCCAGCGCTGGAAAGATCGCGGCCTGACGCCCGATAAAGTCTCCGAGGATGAGAGCTCCGAATTTGCCGAAGGTGTTTTGGTTGGGCTTTATCGTGAGTATCAGGATCGGCTCAAAGCATTGAACGCGGTAGACTTTGGCGATCTGTTGCTGCTCTGCCTGACATTGTTTACCGAAAATGCTGATATCCTGCACGAATACCAGATGAAGTTTCGCTACCTCCTGGTCGATGAATACCAAGATACCAACGTGGCGCAGTATTTATGGCTGCGTCTGCTCGCCCAGGAACATAAAAACATTTGCTGCGTCGGTGACGATGACCAGTCGATTTATTCCTGGCGCGGCGCTGAGGTTGGCAACATTCTTAAATTTGAGAAAGATTTTCCCGGTGCTGAAGTGATTCGTCTCGAACAAAACTACCGCTCGACACCGCATATCCTGGCCGCCGCTTCCGGCCTCATCGCCCATAATGAAGGGCGGCTCGGCAAGACGCTCTGGACCGGCATGGATGCGGGTGACCCGGTAAAAGTGCGCGCTGTGTGGGACGGTGAAGAAGAAGCCCGCATGATTGGTGACGAGATAGAAGCCCGCCAGAGCAAAAGCCAAAGCCTTGAGGAAATGGCGATTTTGGTGCGCGCCGGCTTTCAAATGCGGGAATTTGAAGAACGTTTGATAACGCTGGGCATGCCGTATCGGGTGATCGGCGGCCCGCGTTTTTATGAGCGCCAGGAAACCCGGGATGCCATCGCTTACCTTCGCGTCGTTAATAGCACCGATGATGATTTGGCGTTCGAGCGTATTGTTAATGTGCCGAAACGCGGGCTCGGCCAGGCAACGGTGCAGGCGGTCCATCAATTGGCGCGCGCTCAAGGCATGCCGATGTATGAAGCAGCGCGTCTGATCGTTGAGACCGATGAAATCAAACCTCGAGCGCGCAACTCGCTTAGAAATCTGATCCAGGACTTTGAACGCTGGCGGGCCAATTTAGACTCGCTGCCGCATCCCGAATTGGCGGCTATTATTTTGGACGAGTCCGGCTACACCGAAATGTGGCAGCAGCATAAATCCCCCGAAGCGCCGGGCCGCTTGGAGAATCTGAAAGAACTTGTCGCCGGGCTTGAGGATTTTGAAAACATGCAGGGCTTTCTCGAGCATGTCAGTCTGGTGATGGAGAACGAGGAAAACAAAACCGAAGATAAAGTGAGCTTGATGACGCTGCATGCCGCCAAAGGCTTGGAGTTCGACACGATCTTCCTGCCGGGCTGGGAGGAAGGCTTGTTTCCCCATCAGCGCAGTTTGGATGAAGAAGGCTTGAAAGGGCTCGAAGAGGAACGCCGCTTGGCCTATGTCGGCATCACCCGGGCCAAGAAAGAAGCGCTGATATTCCACGCCGCCAATCGCCGCATCTATAATCAGTGGCAAAACTCCCTGCCGTCGCGCTTTGTCGATGAGCTGCCAGCCGATAATATCGAGCAAATGGCCGAGCAAGGTCTCTATGGCGGCATCGGTGCCGAGGCTGGATTGCGCTCCAGTGGCTCCAGTTTACGCGAAAGTTCAAATTCGTTTTCTTTTGATTCGCCCAAAAAACGCGGCCATGCCAGTGATGGCACGGTGATTGAAGGCGAAGCCTGGCTGGTGCCATCCGGCTCGGACAGCGGCAAGTTTGATATAGGTGCCCGGGTATTTCACCAAAAATTCGGCTACGGCAAAGTGGTGTCCTCTGATGGCAACAAGCTGGAAGTGGCGTTTGAGAAAGCCGGCACCAAGAAAGTTATCGATAGCTTTGTTGACCCGGCCTGATGGCCGACGCAACTACCTTTTATCGGGTTGCCATCGTGGTGCCGCGAGAATTCGGTGATACCTTTTCGGAAGTCTTAGAGCCTCACGTCTCGTCGGTTGCCTGGACGGCGCAGGAAGAAGCGGCCGAAGCCGAGGTGCTTGGCTTTGCCGAAGAACAGCCAAATGAAGATGCCGTGCGATTGGCGATCAAACTTACCGCAGAAGCACTGGAAATAGCCGCGCCGGATATCGAGATCGCTGAAATTCCCGAGCGCAATTGGGTGCTTGATAATATTAAGCAGTTTCCGCCGATTTCTGCTGGACGGTTTTTTGTCCATGGCGCCGAATATGAGGAGGCCATTCCCAATGGCCAAATTGGTCTGAGAGTTCCCGCCGGGGCGGCATTTGGTTCGGGTGATCATGGCTCGACCAAAGGCTGCCTGCTGGCTTTAGATAAGATGGATCATTTGCGCGCGCGCGGCGCGCTTGATATGGGCTGCGGGTCCGGCATTCTGGCGATTGCCATGGCCAAGCGCTGGCATATACCGGTCGTCGCCTCTGACATTGATCCGATCTCCACTGAAGTAAGCCGTGAAAATGCCGAAATAAACAGCGTTGCGAGATATGTTCGAAATATCTGTGCCAGCGGTTATGATCATCCGGTGGTTCGAGCCGGCAGATATGATCTCATTGTCAGCAATATTTTGGCCCGCCCGCTCTGCATCATGGCGAAAGATCTGGGTCGTCACTTAAATCCAGGTGGTTGGGCGGTGTTGTCAGGCCTTTTACGGGGTGACGCTAATCGCATTATTTCCGCTCATCATCAGCAAGGCTTACGACTACATAGCCGTGTTGAGCTAGGTGACTGGGTGACAATTGTGATGCGAAAAAAATAACGGGGTCTATCTGAAAAAAACGATGGTGGCGCCAAGCCCCATGAGCGTGCCGGCGATCGATACGGCCCAGCGGTATTCCATCGGGATGACGACGCGGCCGCAATAATTCGTGCCGGTACCAACTGCCATAGCCAGCAAGGGCCACCACCAAGCGCCGAAGAAAAATCCGGCAACAAGCATCGCCAGTGTCGCCATGCCGCCAACCCAAGCGGCGCCATCAAAAAAAATCGGCGTCAGGCCGAAAGTCGGGTAGGGAACACCGGCGGTCAAAACGGTCCGGTGTTGATCAAAACCGAGCGCGAAGCCGATCACTGCAAGGACATACCATTCAAGCATGGTGTTAAACTAGTCGAGCACGGCCAGCATGTCATCAACGCGGGTGAATTTTTCCCACGGATGCCCATCCACGGCATTGGCAACCTCTGCCGCCCTGATCGTGTTGACATCTTCACGCGTTACCACGCGGACATTACGCGACGACAGCAAATTATCAATCGCGCTGCCGCCCGGCTTGCCAAGCTCGATGGCGCCTTTTTGGATATCTTCTGTCAGCAGCTCAACGACGCTTCGCGAATCGGGTCCGTTGGTGGGGATTGTTCCGCTGGAGCCACGCTTGGCCCAGCCGACGACATAAATATTGTCGCGCACCCGGCCATAAACATTTTCAATGGTGGCGCCACTAAGCGGAAGGCCCTCCGGTGGGTCGGCATAATAGCCGATGGCCGTGACCACGGCACAGCACGGCACATCGAAAGTCTCACCGGTCGCTACCGCTTTGCCATCGATAACTTCGGTGCGTTCCAGGCGAATGCCTTCGACCCGGTCGGTGCCGAGGATTTCAATCGGCGAGGCATAAAACTGAAAATGCATTTTTACCGGCTTTTCGGGTTTGTCCTGTGCCGCCAATTCACGTAGTGCCGCGAGATTTTTCTCTTTAACACCTTTCTCACGGCCTTCGAAATCACCGGTCACTTCAGCTGGGATTTGAGCCGGATCGACCTCTACCGCACAGCGTTCCAATTCGTATATTTCGCCAAGTTCCTTTGGCGTGAAGCCGGCTTCAATCGGACCGCGCCGGCCAAACATATGAACTTCTTCAATCGGCATTTTCTCGATCGCCTCAAGCGCATGAGCGGCAATATCGGTGTCCTGCATTTCAGCGCGGGTCTTGACCAATACCCGGCAGACGTCAACGGCGACATTGCCGATACCGATAACCGCGACGTTGCCGCCGTCCAACAGCGGATCAATATCGCGGTAATCCGGATGCGCGTTGTACCAGCCGACAAAGGCGCAAGCGCCATAGACACCAGGCAAATCTTCACCCGGAATACCAAGCTGGCGGTCGTTATACGCGCCGATGGCATAAACCACTGCGTCGTAATTATCTTTGAGTTCCTCGACCGAAAGGTCACGGCCAATCTCGACATTACCGAGATAGCGCACCTGGTCGAGGTCTAAGGTACGGGAAAATTGCCGGGCTGTATTTTTGGTTTTAAAATGATCCGGTGCAACGCCATAGCGTATCAGGCCAAACGGCATTGGGATTTTATCAATTACATCGATTGTACAATCCGGAAAGTTTTTTAACAGAGCATCGGCGGCGTACATTCCGGAGGGTCCGGAACCGACGATGGCAAATGACGCGCTCATTATTTTATTTTTCCCCATAATCTTTGATGCAATTCTCGACCAATTGATCCGACGAGGACTAGACCCAGCCGAATTTTAAGTTCTCTAAATGCACGCTGAAATTGTTGGTATACCTAGCAAATTTAGAACGATTCTCTTTTGTAGTGGGGGAAGATGTGACAAAACATCAGTTAGGTCAAGCGCCGGTTTTGGCTATTGTTTAAGGCTCAGCAGACTTGGTTTGTCAGCTCCTCATTGTTGAGAAAAGCCAGTAAATTATTGTGAGCGAGTCGATTGCAATTTTGCCAAGATTCTTCGGTATTACCGGACAAATGCGGTGATAAAACCACATTATCCATCACGCAAAGCGGGACGCGTTCAGGCGCTTCACCACCGACGACATCCAGGCCGGCGTTTTTGATCACGCTATTTTGAAGGGCGGCAACAAGGGCCTTGGTGTCGACGATCGATCCCCGGGCGACATTCACCAAGGTACCCTCAGGCCCGAGTGCTTCGAGCACTTCCGCGTTGACAATATTTCGGGTGGCCTCACCTCCGGGACAGGAAATAACCAGTATTTGAACTTCGCGCGCAAGCTCCTTGAGTGATGCGCAATAGGTGTAGGGTACGTCATCACGTTCGGAGCGATTGTGGTAGAACACGTCCATATCAAAAGCGATGGCCCGTTGGGCGATCTCCGAGCCAATGGCGCCAAGGCCCAAAATACCAATTTTCCGGCCGTAAATCGTTGTCGAGTGAATTTTCGGGCATTCCTCATAAGCTTCGTTCTCCCGCATCGACCGGTCATTAGCGAGAATGTGCCGGGAAACACTGAGCAATAGTGCGAAAGCATGGTCGGCGCAGCTTGGCGCGTTGGTGCCGATAGCGTTGGTGACTTGAATGCCGCGGGCTTTGGCAGCTTCGATATCTAAATGATCGAGGCCCACAGACATCAGGCAGATCAAGGCCAAATTTGGCAGCTGATCCATCAAAGCGACATCGATATGACGGGGCCCATCGGAAATTATGATCCGAATATTGCTGCCGACATCGGCAAGCAGTTCGTCCCGGCTCGGCACTTCCTCGGCGAAATACAGATCGAAATTTTCGGCAAGTTTGGAACGATTGTCTTTACTAATCGGACAATTTGCCAACACTCCTATTTTTTGCCCAGTCTTGTTTTGGCCCGTATTGGCCATGCAGATTCCCCGTTTTTCTTAGACCTTTTCGATGATTATAGAGGAACCTTGGCCGACGCCAACACACATTGTGCAAAGCGCGCGGCTGCCGCCATTGCGTTGCAGCTGATACATCGCTGTTGTGACCAGCCGGGCGCCACTGGCGCCAAGCGGATGACCAAGCGCGATCGCACCGCCTTGCGGATTGACGCGTTCATCATCATCGGCCACGCCAAGCTCACGCAGTACGGCCAGACCTTGCGCCGCGAAGGCTTCGTTTAATTCAATAATATCCATATCCTCCATGGTCAGGCCAAGCCGGGCGAGCAGTTTTTGGGTCGACGGCACCGGACCAATTCCCATGACCCGTGGTGGTACGCCGCCGGCGGCCAAACCCAGGATGCGCGCTTTTGGCGTTAGCCCATGTTCTTTGGCGGCTTCCTCCGAAGCGATGATCAGCGCGCAGGATCCATCATTGATCCCCGATGAATTGCCCGCCGTGACCGAACCGCCTTCGCGGAAAGCAGGGCGGAGCTTTTGCAATCCTTCGATGGTCGAGCCTGCGCGCGGGTGTTCATCTTTATCAAAAATAATATCGTCACCTTTGCGTTGCGGGATGGTGACCGGTATAATTTCTTCCGCCAAGGTGCCGTTCGCTTGAGCGGCTTCTGTTTTCAATTGGCTCCGGAGCGCCATCGCGTCCTGATCTTCTCGGGATATTTTATACTCTTCGGCGACATTCTCGGCGGTTTCGCCCATTTCATCGGTGCCGTAAAGTTGTTTCATTTTGGGATTGACGAAACGCCAGCCGATAGTCGTGTCATAAATCTCAGCATTGCGGGAAAACGCGGTAGTTGCTTTCGCCATGGCAAAGGGTGAGCGCGACATGCTTTCAACCCCGCCGGCAATATAGAGATCAGCATCACCGGCCTTGATCGCGCGCGCCGCACTGCCGACCGCATGCATGCCAGAAGCACAAAGCCGATTGACCGTGACGCCCGGCACACTTTCCGGCAGGCCCGCCAATAATAAGGCCATGCGTCCGACATTACGGCAGTCTTCACCCGCTTGATTGACGCAACCGTAAATCACATCGTCAATTTTCTCCCAATCGACAGATGGGTTGCGTTCTTTCAAGGCGGTAATTGGCAAGGCCGCCAGATCATCGGTGCGAATGGATGAAAGTCCGCCGCCATAACGGCCGATGGGAGTGCGGATGGCGTCACAAATAAAAGCTTCGGTCATGAAAATATACAGGTTCCAGAAACCTGTCCCTAGTTGATAAATTTGGCCGTAGTTATAAGCGACCAAATGCCGTGGTGCAATTGACCTATGTTAAATGTCCGTATCCAGAACAATTTTTTCTGCTAACATATTGGCTCATAACTTAAAGGAGAGGACAGTGCCAAGTGAACTGACGGCCAAAGTTTGCATCCCCTGTCAGGGCGGCATACCACCTTTATCCGCAGCAGAAGCTGAGGGTTTTTTGGCTGAAACGCCAAATTGGGAACTTTTGGAAGATGCGACACGGTTGCGACGTGCTTTCACTTTCGAGGATTTTCAAGCTGCTTTGGATTTCGTGCGAAAGACTGGTGAGATTGCCGAACAGGAAGGACACCACCCGGACATTGAGTTTGGCTGGGGATACGCCAATATTTTAATCTACACTCATAAGATCAACGGCCTGCACGAAAACGATTTTATCCTGGCCGCTAAAATCAATGGTATTGAGGGAGCCTAATCATTGCCCAGTACGTTCATCGGCTCAAGTTTGTCCACTTCGGGCGCGTAGTCATTGAGCTCAAGAATAACGCCATTGGGGTCACGCACAAAGACCTGATAAAGCGGACGATCCGCCAATAAACGATCCCAGTAGGCGATCGAATTATCTCTCATATATTGAACCAGATCGGCTGATTTTTCGACCGACAATGCGATATGGTCATCCATCCCGGTTTCGACCAAATTCTCGGTTTCGGCTTTTTCCCATTCCTTGGGTTTTTCCTTACCCGTTTCGTAAGCTGCATCTTCAAGCTCGTTGGAGCCTTTTTCAACCAGATGGATGATGGCATCCTCACCGGCATACAGCCAATAGCCAACCGATTTGAGGGCCGGCCGCTTGCCGACTTCAAGACCCAGCAGATCACAAAAAAAAGCGCGGGTTTCCTCCAGACGGTCCGTGCCAATGGACACATGGTCAAGTTTGTTGATCTTCATGTTACCCCTCCGACTACCGAGTGTCGTTTTTATATCTGGATAAAAGTCTGACAGCTGTGCCTCAACTGTCAACCGGCTAACCGTAAGTTTACTGGCACCAAGTTAGAATTTCTTGACTGTTCGTAAAGCGTTTAGCACAGTCTCTCCGTACTTAATTCCTTAGGGGGGACACATGTCTATTGAAATAAAAGGCGAGCTGGATCTCACCGGCATACCCGATATGAAGCCCGGTATGACACCGGCGGATCGCAAGGCAATCTGGTTGCAGGTTTCTGATATGACCGAGCCGGAATTTGACGCCATGATGGCGGAAAATAAGGCGCGCCAAATCAATGTGCCTGAGCAAGGCGCTGAAGCACCGGATTTTAATCTGGATGTGCTGGATCGGGAAACGGGGCGGACCGGAGATAAGATCAGTTTATCAAGTTTGCGCGGCAAGCCGGTTGGGTTGATCTTCGGGTCCTACACCTGACCACCCTATCGTGATTGGGCCGTGCGCCTAAACGAAATTTACAATACCTACAAAGACCAAGTTGAATTCCTCAGCATTTACATTCGCGAAGCCCATCCGGATGACGGCTGGCGGACGGCTAAAAATGTTCGTGAAGGTATCCGGTATATCGAGCCGCGGACAGATGATGAACGGACGGAAATCGCCACTGTCTGTCAGCAGATGATGGATTTACAGATGCCGATGCTGATCGATTCGATCGATAATGATGCCGAAAGCAAATATATCTCCATCCCGATGCGGCTTTATCTCGTCGATGCTGCCGGCAATTTGGCTTATGTCGGTGGTGAAGGACCGTTTGATTTCAAACCCGACGAGTTTGAAGCGGCGATAAAAGAGGCTGCCTCCTAATATAATATCCCGCCGCCATCGACGACCAAGGTTTGACCGGTCATGTGGTCACTGTCACTGGCGGCGAGATAGACCAGTGTGCCGGTTAAATCTTCTGCCCGCACATGTTGCCGAAGTGCCCGGGCTTCAAGCATTTTTTGACCGCGCTCCGTCGTGTTGAGCTCCTCTTCATTGAGCCGGCTGGTAACCAAGCCGTACGCCACATTATTGACCCGAATACCATCGGGCCCAAGCTCCGTCGCAAGGCTGCGGGTCATTGCCAGGATGCCGCCTTTCGCTGTCGTATAATGGAGCCGGTTGGTCAGTCCGCTCATCATCGTGGTTGAGCCGATATTAATGATCTTGCCATAATTTTGTTTCCGCATGATCGGCGCCACCGCTTTAACGCAAAGAAATGGCCCGCGGAGATTGACCGCCATAAGCTCGTCCCACGTTTCCACCGTCATTTCAGTGACCGGGATCGGTGGAATGTTAGAGCCGATGGCCGCATTATTGACCAGAATATCGATGCGGCCAAATTCGTTCATGGCGGCTTGAACCATATCTTCTATTTGAGCTTCGTCCCGGACATCAGTAGTTGTTGCAAGCGCCGTGCCGCCGGCGGCCTCGATATCGGCGGCCAAGTCGGAACAGTCATTGATATCCGCGGCAACAATTGCAGCCCCTTCCCGGGCCAAGGCCTTGGCATATTCGGCGCCAAGCGCTGCCCGCTCACCGTAAGCCGCACCGGTGACAATAGCGACACGACCTTCAAGTTTTGCCATTAACTTCGTCCCCTAAAGCCCCATATAAGCTTGTCGCACCCGGTCATCGTGGAGGAGTTCCTCACCGCTGCCTTCGAGAGTCATACGACCATTTTCCAACACGTAGGCACGGTTGGCTAATTTTAATGACACAGCCACATTCTGTTCGACCAATATGATGGTGAGGCCAGCGTCGTTCAGTTGGTGGATGATCCGGAAAACCTCCTGGACAATGGCCGGCGCCAACCCGAGGCTGGGCTCGTCGAACATTATTAGATCAGGCTGTCCCATCAGGCAGCGACCGATGGACAGCATCTGCTGCTCGCCGCCGGAAAGCGTGCCGGCCGCCTGGGTCTGCCGCTCTTTTAGGATCGGGTACATTTCAAAGACCCGGTCTAATGTTTCCGCTTCCTTGCTGCGCGCGCGTTTAATGACGGCGCCCATCTCAAGATTTTCCTGAACGGTCATGCTGGGAAATATTTGGCGGCCCTCGGCTACCTGACCGATGCCCAATTCACAAATGGCGCTTGATTGCAGATGGGTGATGTCACTTTCTCGAAATGTAATAGAACCTTTTGACGGAGTATGAATACCCGCAATGGCTTTGATCAGTGATGTCTTACCGGCACCGTTCGCCCCGACGATGGCGACTATTTCACCTTCTTCGACATGCAGATTAATATCTTCGAGCGCCTGAGCATCGCCGTAATATATATCTACGTCTTGGACTTTAAGCATCAGACGTCTTCCTCTTCACCGAGATAACAGTCCAGAACCGCTGGGTCCTGAGAGATATGTTCAGGCGTGCCTTCGCTTATTTTTTCGCCGTGATGGAGCACTGCAACATGATGCGACAAAGACATCACCGCCCGCATGACATGCTCGATCAATAATATTGTAATGCCAGTTTCCTGATTTAGGGATCTAAAAACCGCGACCATTTCATCGGTCTCCGTCGGCCTTAATCCGGCCATTACTTCATCAAGTAAAAGCAATTTTGGCCGGGTCGCCAAAGCCCGGGCAACCTCTAAACGCTTGCGGTCCGGCAAGGTCAGATTGTGGGCAGGTAGACGAATTTTGTCACCCAAGTCCAAAAGTTCAACATTTTTGCGGGCCGCCTCTCTCGCTTCGTCGATATCGTGGGTGCCATGCAGGGCGCCGACGGTGACATTTTCCAACACGGTCATATCGGGGAACGGCTTGACCAATTGAAAAGTCCGGCCGATGCCGGCATCACATATCTGATCCGGCCTCAGCCCCAAAATATCGTTGCCAGCAAGCGTGATGCGCCCTTCATCGGCAGGGAAAACGCCAGCGATAAGATTGAACAAGGTTGTCTTGCCGGCGCCGTTGGGGCCGATCAGCGCCACCATTCCGCCTTCTTCGACGCTCAGAGATACGTTGGTAACAGCCCTCAATCCCCGAAAGCTTTTACTGACACTTTCAATTTCAAGGAGGGCGGCCATCTAATCGCCTTCCTTTCGGCAGAAGCCGAGTTTGTCATTTAGCCAAGGCCAAATACCCCGCGGCTTGAACAACACAATCAGGGCAACCACCAATCCCCAGATCAATAATTTCAAGCCGTTCAACTTCAATTTTGGATCAATGATTCCTGAGTTTTTAAAAAAATCGATCAACTCTGTCAGGCCTTCGCCCAGGGGCGTCAGGATAAAAGCGCCGAGCACAGGTCCAAACAAACTACCGACCCCGCCGACTATGGGACCTAAAGTAACTTCGATAGATCGTTCAATGCCGAAGACCGACTCGGGAAATAGACTGTTTTGGTAAAAGGCGTAAAAAACACCTGCGACGCCGGCAATGCCAGAGGAATAAATCACCGCAAACATTTTATAGCGAAAGACGTTGATGCCAAGCGCCTGCGCCGCATCCTGATCATCCCGGATGGCCTGCCAGTAATAGCCCAGCTTGCTTTTGAGTAAAGAGCGGCAACCGGCGAGGGTCAAAAAAGCCAGCACCATGGCAAGGTAATAAAACATCCAAGGATGACCACGCAAATTAATCAAATCAACGCCCCGCCGATCGCTTTCGCTGACTTGAAGGAACAAACCTTCAGTGCCGCCGATGAAACCCATATGATCCACCGAAATCCGCACCAGTTCAGCAAAAGCGATGGTCAAGAGCGCAAAGTAAACACCGCCGATTGAAAAGCGAAATCCCAGATAACCGATCAGCATACCGATCAAGATGGCCAGCAGAACGGCGGGGAAAATACCGACCACTGGTGGCAGGCCGAGAACCGAAAAAAGATAGGCGGCCATGTAGGCGCTGACGCCAACGAACAAAGCATGACCAAGGGACAGCAAGCCGGCAAACCCTATCATCAAGTTCCAGGATTGACCCAGGATCGCCAGATAAAGCGTGATGGTGGCGACGGAAATGATATAAGAGCTGGACCAAAAGGGCAGCGAGATCAGGACGGCTAGAAACAGCAACAGCCCGATCTTGCCTTTATTCGTAAGGTCGGCCAGCAGATTAATCCCTATCATTTGACTGATTTTCCCATCAGTCCTTGCGGCCTAAGCAACAATACCAGAATAAGCAGGCCAAAACTGAAGGCCGATTTCATCGAGGGTTGAAGAACAATTGCCGCCAGGGCTTCCGACATACCAATCAAAATACCGCCCACCAAAGCGCCGGTCATGCTGCCAAGACCGCCGATGATGACGATCACGAAAGCCAACAAGGTGTAGCCGGGGGCCAAATAAGGATGCACTTCTATCAACAACAGAAGAACGCATCCCGCTGCGCCCAAACAAGCCGCACCAATGCCAAAGGTCAGCGCGTAAAGATGGTCAACTTTAAGGCCCACCACTTGAGCCCCGAGATAATTATCGGCGCAGGCGCGGATCGCTTTGCCGGTACGGGAATATTTGAAAAAGCCCAGTAAAAGACCCGAGATGACAACCGCGGCAATCGCCGCA
This sequence comes from uncultured Rhodospirillaceae bacterium, assembly GCA_913020445.1. Lineage (GTDB taxonomy): Bacteria > Pseudomonadota > Alphaproteobacteria > Rhodospirillales > UBA2165 > TMED23. The sequence continues at coordinate 15,802 of CAJWAR010000025.1, read as the reverse complement.
TAGGCCCTGGCCTTATCGATAATTAAATTTTCGCCAATATCGAATGAATCGAAGGAGTAAGAAATATTGATGGCTTGAGGGTCGGGGCCAAAAATCAACAAAGAACCATTGACGATCATTACGGCAATGGCCGCCAATAACAAAAATTGCATATGGTCCGGCAAATGGGCGACCCGGCTGATCACTGTACTTTGCAAGGCGTAACCGAAGACAAACAGGATCGCAGCAGCGAGTGGAACACTGAGCATCGGGTCGAGCCCCAGCCAGCGAAACATAACCAGCGCGAAAAACATTCCCATCACCATAATCTCACCGTGAGCGAAATTGACGATGCGAATAACGCCGAAAATAACCGAAAGGCCAAGTGCAGAAAGCCCGTAGACAAGCCCCGTCAGCAGGCCAGTTGCCAGCGCGTTGGCCAGCGTCCAAAAGTCCACGGCTGCTCTCCTATTCTACCTATTCAAGCAACAATATTAACCGCGTTTCTTCCACGGGCGCATCGGCCAGATTGGTTTAGCCACCGCCGCGCTTTGCGGCAATATGACCAAATTCTTGCCACCACGGTTCTGCACCGCAGAGTTTTTCACATGCGGGTTTTGACCGTTCTTATCAAAAGCGATGCGTTCCGCCGTTGTCACGTTGTTGGTGATATTGGTGGTTCTCAACGCCGCCTGCAAGGCTTGAGGTTTGGTTGATCCTGCCCGCTTATAGGCGTCTGCCGCCACCATAATGCCTTCAAACGTATAGGTATGGTTGGGATTAACCTGGCGGTCCGGATGATGCTTGGCAAAGTAGGCTTCCAAAGTCTTCGAAAGCGGCTTGTTGGAATCGTGCCAAGGCACTAGACTGATGACATCATCGCCGAATTTGCCGGTAGCTTTCATATATTCCTGATCGTACCAGCCGGGTCCGGTGCTCAAGATGCCCATGGGCTCAAAACGCTGCTTGACCATTTCCTTGGTCATCATGATCGCATCATTCAAGCGGCTGACCACCCAAAGGGCCTCACCTTTACTGGCTTTCGCTTTCCTGACCTCGGCCGACAAATCCCGGCCATAAGGATCGTAGGAAATCTTCTCGACGATCTTGTAGGGCATTTTAAATCTGGGCGCCAATTTGAACAGCGCGCCGGCAAGACTTGAGCCGAAGGTGTCATTGACGTGCATCAGCGTAACCGTTTTAGGTGTATGACCAGTCATTTTGAAAAGCGCCTTTTGGTTGATAAAGGCATCTTTGACGATCATCGGGCCATGGGGGAAATTACGGAATACCCATTTGAGTCCCATACCGGTTAGTTTCGGCACGGCAGCGATATTTACCACCAGGGGAATGTTCCTTTGTTCGCAAACTTGGGCGGCGGCCATGGTAGCGCCGGAATCGAAAGCGCCGACGACCAAATGAGCGCCCTCGTCAATTAGTTTAGCCGTCTGGGTACGCGCGACATCGACTTTGGTTTCAAAATCGGCGAGCATGAATTTCAATTCCGGATAGCCGAGATCCTTCAAAATAGGCAAGGCTGCATCAGCGCCACGCTGGCAATCAATACCGATTTGTGCTTGGCCGCCGGACCGGGGCAATAACACTCCGACCTTTAACGGTTCGGCAGCGCGGGCGTTTTTGATATACCACGGTCCAACCGATGCGGCGGCGCCAACCGCGGCAACGCCAGCAGTAAACTGGCGGCGGCTAATGGTGGATTTGCTCGTCTTCTCCAAATTAGTTTTTTTTGCTTGGTCAGTCATAATGTCCTCCTCCGGATTATATTATTTGACCAAGATAGTAAGCAGGTCTCTGCGAAAACGGAAGAGCTAACTTCGCTTTGCAATTTGTTATCAATCACCTCGCAGACTGTTATTTTTGAAATGCTGGAAAAGAACGCTGGCAAATTCAACGCTGCTAAATTCCCCATCATTTATTAGTTTTCTTGCTGCCGGCGCGCGCTTTGATTATGGTCGGCAAAACTTCAATATCCAAATAGAAAACTCATTAGAATTTCTCGGGGAGCAATCGATGATCACCCTTTATGACTATTTTCGTTCAGGTGCCGCCTATCGCACGCGGATCGGCCTTAATCTTAAAGAGCTCGACTACGAACAAATTTCGATCCACTTGACCAAGGATGGCGGCGAGCAATTTGGCGCCGACTATGCCGAGCTTAATCCGCAGAATCTGGTGCCGACTTTGATCGACGGCGATACCAAAATCACCCAATCGATGGCAATCATGGAATATATCGAAGAGACCTATCCGGACCCGAGCCTGTTACCGGGCACTGTCCAGGACCGGGCCCAAATTCGCGCCCTTGCCAATATCGTCGCCTGTGACATTCATCCGATCAATAATCTCAGGGTGCGCCTCTATCTGGTCGATGACATGGAAGTTACGCCGGACAACCGCAAAGTTTGGATTGAGCATTGGATCAGGATCGGCTTTGCGGCGTATGAAAAGCTCTACGACCAGGGACCCGGCGGCACGTTCAGCTATGGTGATGCGCCGAGCATGGCCGATGCCTGTTTGATCCCGCAGATGGCCAACGCCCGGCTCAATAAGTGTGACCTCGCGGATTTTACCACGCTGTTAAAAATCGAGGAAGCTTGCCAGGCGCATCCAGCGTTTGAGAAAGCCCTGCCGGAAAATCAGCCCGACGCGGAATAGTTAATTTCCGCCATAGTTTTATTTTGGCGTGAAATTATTTAAGCCGAGCTCGCTTTGACGTCGGTGAATTGACGCATCCGGTCACCCATTAAATTCAAGGCCAGGATGGTCATAAACATAAAGAACGACGGGATCATCGAAATAAAGGCGTCTTCCTCTAATTCCTCGACACCGTCCGAGATCATTTGACCCCAGGTTGGATCGGGTGGCGGCAAGCCGACGCCCAAGAATGACAGCGTACCTTCCAAGGCAATGGTGAAAGACATGATCAGCAGGCTGTAGGCGGCTACCGGCACAATAACGTTGGGCAGTAATTCGCGTAGCAGAATGCGGAGATGCGAGGCGCCTTGAGCACGGGCGGCGACAACAAATTCCCGCTGAGCATAGAGCATGGTGTTGGCACGGGAGATGCGGGTAAATTGCGGAATGGTGTAAAAGGCGATGACCATCACGAGATTGAAAATATTGGCGCCGGCATAAAACAGAATGGCGATCGCCAGGACGATATTCGGAAACGCCAATATAGAATCGATAAAAATGCTCACTGCCGAATCCACCCGTCCCCGGAAATAGCCGGCGCTCAAGCCCAGGCACAAGCCGATGGCCATACCGATAAAGGGTGAGGTAAAGGCAATTTTGAAAGACGTCGCGGCACCGAAGACGATACGCGAAAACATATCGCGCCCAAGGTGATCAGCTCCCATCAGATGATCCATCGACCAGGGTGCGCTGAGCGCATTGTAATCCTGGCTCAATGGATCAGGAAAAGTGATAAAATTAGTCGAAATTGTCGCCACCAGCATGATCGAAATCCATGATGCTGCTAGCCAGAAAATCACGCCAAATTTGCGTTCCTTCTTAATGCGGTCACTGGTCGTTGAACCTCGCCGACCGAAAAACGAGAACATGCGGAGATTGCCGAGTAATTGTGAAGTATCAGCCATTTTCCCCTCCTATGTCCGCCGCACGACGCGGGGATCAAGCACCGCATACATGAGGTCAACTGCCAGATTAACGCCGACATAAACCAGCGCCACGAATGTTATTACGCCCTGCACCATTATTTCGTCGCGATTGTCGACCGAGTTGATCAGCAACTGCCCGACCCCCGGTATGCTGAACAGCGTCTCAACCACGATTGAGCCAGTGATCAGATTGCCCAGTTGCAGACCGAGCAGCGTCACATAGGAAAAGGACGAGGGCCTGAGGGCATGATGGAACAATATATAAGACGTCGTCATGCCTTTGGATTTGGCCAGCGCGATAAAGTCTTCCTGCAGCGTCGTGATGATATCGGTCCGGAGCACACGCATCAGCACCGGCACTTCAACCAGAGCGATGGTGAAAGCCGGTAGGATAAATTTTTCAAGGTTGCGCCAGACCCCTTCCGACATTGGTGTATGGCCGGATGACGGCAGCCAGCCGAGCAGGATGGCAAAGATCCAGATTAACATGGTGCCGGCGATAAAGATCGGTATCGCCAGCATACCAAAGGCCCCGGCCGAGACCGATCGATCAAAGGCCGAGTTCGCTCGATAGCCGGAAATTATGCCGAGCGGCACCGATATAAGCACGGCCAATATCTGGGCCATGAGCATGAGCTCAAGCGATATTGGAATGCGCTGGCCGAGTGCTTCGGTCACCGGCTGTGCGGTCACATAAGAACGTCCGAGATCGCCAGTCAGCATATTGCCAAGCCAAATCGCGTAGCGCACGATCACCGGTTTATCGAGATTTAGTTCTTTGGCTAGCGCTTTGCGGTCTTCTTCGGTCGGTGGCGCCGATTCTTCATCGAGCAGTATGGCGTCAACCAGATCACCCGGCAGTAAATTAAGCACCATAAAGCTGGCAAAGGTGACCAGGAAAAAAACCGGGATCAGATGCAAGAGTTTTAATCTGAAATATTTCATCCGAGTTACCCGCCGAGAAGCGGAAAATGGCAGGCCACTTGATGGCCAGTTTCAATATCTCTAAAAGCCGGTTCTTCGGCGGCGCATTTTTCTTGCGCATGGGGGCAGCGGGTTCTAAAGCGGCACCCGCTCGGTGGATTAAGAGGTGATGGAATTTCGCCTGCTAGAGCCGGTCCGCCATCAATTGCTTTATCACCAATTTCCGGGATTGTTGCCATCAGGCCCGCGGTATAAGGGTGCGCCGGCGCTTCATATATCCGTTCTGAATCCGCTAATTCGCAAAACTTGCCGAGATACATCACGGCAACCCGGTCACTAATATTTTTTACCACAGCAAGATCGTGGCTGATGAACAGCAAGGTCAGGCCGTAGCGTTCTTTCATATCTTCGAGCAGATTGAGAATCTGTGCCTGCACGGAAACATCCAAGGCAGAAACCGGCTCGTCGCAGACGATTAGCTTCGGCTCCATAATCAGCGCCCGGGCGATGCAGATGCGTTGACACTGACCGCCCGAGAATTGGTGGGGCCGCCGGTCTAACGTGATGTCCGGGTCCATGCCAACTGCATTGAGCACTTCGCGCACTTTGCGATCAATTTCTGCGGCATCTTTCATTCCCGCGATGATCAGTGGTTCGGCGACAATATCTTTGACCCGGCGCCGCGGGTTCAACGAGGAGACGGGATCTTGGAAAATGATTTGCAGGCGCTGGCGGATAGGCCGCATATCATTGTGAGTTAAACCGGTAAGCTCCTGGCCTTCAAATTTGACCAAACCGGCGGTCGGTGTCGGCAACTGAATGATCGCGCGCCCGGTTGTCGATTTACCACAACCAGACTCACCCACTAAGCCAAGTGTCTCGCCTTCGGCAATATCGAGGGTGACATCAGAAATGGCGGCAAAGCGCTGGCCTTGGGTGACATATTCGACTGTTACATCGCTCACTTCGAGAAGAGTGCTGTTGTTCATTGTTGGGCACTCCCGCTCGTCGCTTCACCGGCTTTGCTATTTGCCAAGGGATGCCAGCAAGCAAATGTATGATCGGGGTTATCCTCTGCCAAAAGCTCCGGCATATCGGATTTGCACTTGTCTTGGACATATGGGCAGCGGGCATGAAAACGGCAGCCAGCCGGCACATTCAGCAAGTTTGGCGGCAGGCCCGGGATAGCGTTTAAGCGCGTATGCGGCGGATCGGCCAAGGCCGGCGCGGAATTCATCAAGGCTTCGGTATAAGGCATGCGTGGATGGGCTATCAGCTCATCGGTCGAACAGCGCTCGGCAATTCTGCCGGCATACATAACCGCGACGTCATCGGTATAACCGGAAACAATGCCAAGATTATGAGTGATGAGAATTACCGACATGTTCCGTTCTCTTTGCTGCTCACGCAAGAGATCAAGAATCTGCGCTTGGATGGTGACATCGAGAGCGGTTGTCGGCTCATCGGCAATCAGTAGTTTAGGCTCGCACGCCATGGCGATAGCGATGGCAACGCGCTGGCGCATGCCGCCGGACAAATGCATCGGAAATCGGGTGAGTTGCTGCTCAGCATCCGGAATGCCAACCGAATCAATTAGTTCGGCGGCGCGTTGATTGGCGCCGTGCTTCGTCATGCCGAGCCGCTTGGTCAAAACTTCGGTAATTTGTTTGCCGATTTTTTTAACCGGATTGAGCGACGACATCGGGTCTTGAAAAACCATGGCAATCTCGCGACCGCGGATTTCGCGCATTTCTTTTTCTGGCAGTTGACGCAGGTCGCGGCCCTCAAACAGAATTTCACCCTCATGGAGAACCGAGCCGTCTTTCGCCAAGATATCAATGATGGTACGCGACAGCACACTTTTGCCGGAGCCAGATTCACCGACGATACCGAGCGTGCGGCCGCGCTCCAAGGTAAAGGACACGCCATCAACCGCATGAGCGATGCCGCGTGGTGTATCAAAATGGGTAAAGAGGTTGTTGACCTCTAGAAGAGGCGGTTCACTAGAACGATTATCCGCCATGGTTCCCCGCTAGACATAGTTCTGCTGACAATATTGATGTTGTGGTCATAAATAATGTTCCCCCCAGCATTACGCCGGTTTTAAGCTTTATTAACTTGTACCACATTGTCAAAATTTATTATCGGATTTTTCGTTGCCCTAGTGATGATATCACTCAGGCCCTGCCAGCAATTTTTTTAGCTTTTTGATATCCGAGTTATTATCCCGCTTTAAACGAAATATATCTGGTCCTGTCAAGCGGGTGAGAAGGATCACACGCAAAAGAGAACGCGCATGAAAATGTGTTGAATATCAACATGGAATTAATTGACTTTAACACTAAGATTGTTAGGGTATTTAACAATTAAGAGAGGCATCGGCCAATTTGGCTGGCAAATATTTAAAAATAATAGAAAGCAGTTTTGGGAGAAGACCAATGAAATCCATATCATCAAAATTAATTGTTTTGACTGCCATGCTTGGCACAGGCTTGGCCGCGAGTGCTGGCTTTACTTTAACGGCGCAGGCCGCAGAACTTAAAATGGCAACTTTTATGTCGCCCAAGCATCCTATCAATAAGGGCGTTTTGCCGCCCCTGGCCAAGGCCATTGCGGCGGAAACCGGTGGGTCCTTGACTCTCAAGCTCTTCCCCAGCGGCCAATTGGGTAAGGGTCCGGTGGCGCAGTATAAACGCGTCATTGAAAACGTCGCCGAGATTACTTTTGGCATTCAAGGTTACACCCCGACCATCTTCCAGCGCACCATGGTCGTCGGTCAGCCCGGTGTCGGCAACTCGTCGCAGGAAGTGACCAGCAAAATCTGGAAGGTGTACGAAAAGTTTCTCAAACCTGAATACTCCAAGGTTAAAGTCCTGGCGCTATTCTCAAACTGGCCACCGGTTCTGATCACCCGCAAAAAGGCGGTTTCCAGTATCGCTGATGTCAAAGGTTTGAAGATCCGCGCGCCTTCGCCCAGTAATATTCCGCAAGTTAAGGCCTGGGGTTCGGCGGCGGTTTATATGCCGGTGTCAAAGATCTACAACGCCTTGCAAACCGGTGTTCTCGACGGCGTCTATATTTCGCCCGGCGCCTTGTATGTTCCGTGGCGCCTGTCCGAGCCCGGTGAATATGTCGCCGCCGGTATGAACGGCCCGACATCGTTGTTCTTTATCGCCCTGAATAAACAGGTCTGGGACGGTCTGTCGAAATCGCACCAGGCCGCCGTCAACAAGCATACAGGACGCAAGTATAGTATGATGGCGGCAAATTTCTGGGGCAACATCGACGCCGGTCAGCTGGCAACTGCGAAGAATCAGCAAAAAGGTGTCAAGTTCACCCAGTTGTCGAAAAAAGCAGCCGCGGAATTTGATGCGGTAACCGCAAAATCGGTCGAGGCTTTCCTCGCCGCCAAAGAAAAGAAAGGCATTCCGGCGCGGGCGATCTACAAAGCCGCCACCCAGTAAAGCGCGCGCTTAAAGCTGAAACTGAGTAAGTATACGTGTCAGATAAATCCAACGGAGCGGACCCGGCCCTCGAATTATTAGATCGCCTGGTCCGCACCGTTGCTTTGTTTGCGGGCGGGGCCATGGTAGTCGGGCTGGCGATACTGACAGTTACCGCTGTGGTGTTCCGTTATGTTTTCAACTCACCCATATTCGGCGCCGATGATTTCAACCAAATCCTGCTGGTGTCCACGGTCGCCTTCGCCGTCGCCCATAGTGGGCGCACCGGTGGTCAGGTGGTGGTCGAAATCTTAGGTATTGTTTCGGGGCCGACACTCACCCGCTGGACCGATATTTTTGTCAAAGCGATCGGAGCCGTGATGATGGGTGTACTGGTCTGGATGTTGATTGAAAGCGGCCTCACCGCGGCGGAATATGGAGAAACCACGAGTTCCCTGGAAATCACCCTGCAGCCGTTTTTCTGGATCCTTGGCTTTGGCATGGCGCTTTATGGATTGGTGCTCATTATCGAAATGGTGGCGCTGATACGGGGCCGCAGTTTAAGCGGGTCGACCGGCCCCTCGAATGATCTTTAATAGGGGGAAAGTTTAAATGTCGGCAACTGCTATTGGTTTCATTGGACTTATTGCGCTCTTTGTCTTGTTGTTTTTGCGGGTGCCCGTGGCCATGGCAATGTTGGTGGTCGGCTTCTTTGGCACCGCCGCCATGAACGGATGGGGTGCCGCGCTGAGCACACTCGGCAGTGAAGCCTTTGAGATTTCAGTGACCCTGCCTTTAACCGTCATTCCACTGTTCGTGCTAATGGGTAATCTGGCCGGCGTGTCAGGTATGAGCCGTGATCTGTTTAACGCCGCCTATTGCTGGGTCGGCCATTGGCGAGGTGGATTAGCCTCGGCGACCATAGCCGGCTGCGCCGGCTTTGCAGCACTTAGCGGTTCATCGATCGCTTCTGCCGTAACCATGGGCCGGGTGGCGTTACCCGAAATGAAGCGTTTCAAATACGACGACAGCCTGGCAACTGGCGCGGTGGCTGCCGGCGGCACTCTCGGCATCCTGATCCCGCCGTCGACCGGCCTGATCATCTATGCCATTTTGACCGAGCAATCCATCGGCCGGTTGTTCATGGCGGGCATCATTCCCGGCATTTTGCTGACCTGTTTGTTCCTGATCGCCATCGCCGTGGTTACCCGCATCAAGCCTGAACTGGGCCCCGTGGGGCCGGTGAGCAGCATGCCGGAAAGATGGGAATCTCTGCGCCGCTCGGTGACCATCGTCGGTATCGTCCTGGCGACCATCGGCGGCATCTATATTGGCATCTTCACCCCGGTCGAAGCGGCGGGAGTCGGCGCGGTACTGACTTTCCTGGTGGCGCTGTACCGGAAGTCCCTGGACCGGGAGAAAATAAGATTTGTCATTCTGCAGACCCTAGGCACCACCGCCACCGTCTTCATGATACTTATCGGCGCCCACGTTTTTATTCCGTTCATGGCGCTGACCCATCTGCCCGCCGACATGGTGACTTTCATGGTAAATTTGGATGTTGGCAAGACGGGTATTATTTTTCTGATTTTAGGAATCTATATCGTGCTCGGCACCTTCCTTGAGGGTCTGGCAATGCTGGTACTGACTTTGCCTGTGGTGTTCGAGGTGATTACGCAGCTGGGCATGAGCCCCATCTGGTTCGGCATAGTCGTGGTCATCGTTTTGGAAATGGGCCTTATCAGCCCGCCGGTTGGTGTCAACGTATTTGTTGTCAAAAGCGTCGCCCAGGATGTCCCCATGGGCACCATTTTCCGTGGCATCTGGCCTTTTTGGATCGCCATGGGCGTCTGCCTGATCATCCTCGTCGCTTTCCCGGAAATCGCTACAATCCTACCCGATACGATGTTTGATTAAATTTTAGACTCAATAAAATTGACAACTATTAAATTCGCCAAGGTTGATTCATATGAGGCTCACTTCTTTAAAAGAAGGAGGCTAAAAGGTCCCCCCAAGCTGCCGGGCTTGGAGAAATTCGTTGCCGTACGCCTGTCATTGCGTTGTCGATCTATTTTTTTTCCGGCTTAATTATTCCGTTTGAGCCAAATATATCTGGTCCTGTCAAGCAGGCGAGAACGGTCACACGTTGTCGAGAGGGCGCATGGTAATAGGGATAATTTTTATGTTAGTATTAATTGACATTGAAATTAAGATTGTTAGGGTATCAAACAAATAAGAGAGGCGCTGGCGAAAATGGCCGGCAAAATAATGCAAATAACAGAAAACAGTTTTGGGAGAAGTTCTATGAGTTCCACTACATCAAAATTGATTGTTGCCGCTGCCGTGCTGGGTGCAGGTTTGACCGTGAGCGGGAATGTTATCTCATCGGCTCAAGCTAAAGAATTGAAACTGGCGCACTTTATGCCGCCGGTACACCATCTGCACAGAAACATGTTTGCCCCAATCGCAAAAGATCTGGCCGCCGCCACCAATGGCAAGCTAACGATTAAAATCTATTCCTCCGGTGCCTTGGGCAAAGGTCCGGTCCAGCAATATAAACGTGTTGTCCAAGGCGTTGCTGATATCGCTTTCGGCGTTCTCGTTTATACGCCGAAGCTTTTTCCGAAAACCATGATTGCCAGTTTACCGGGCGTCGGCAAAACCGGTGCGGATGTTGCTCGTGCGATGTGGAAAGTTTATGACAATCATTTGGCTGACGAGTATAAAAAGACCCATTTGCTGGCCTTGTTTGCCAACTGGCCGTCTGTCATAATTTCACGCAAAAAGCCCATTAGAACAGTCGCCGACATCAAAGGTATGAAATTGCGCGTTTCCTCGCCTGCCGATATTAAACATGTTAATGCCTGGGGCGCGGTTGGTATTCATATGGCTGTCACCAAAACCTATAACGCCATGCAAAACGGCGTTATCGATGCCATTCAAATTGCCCCGGTTGCCATGCAGCGTCCGTGGAATTTGAACGAGCCGGGTGACTACGTAACGGTTGGCGCCAACGGCACAGCGAGCCTGTTCTTTGTCATGATGAACAATAAAAGCTGGGATGGCCTGTCAAAATCTGATCAGCAAGCCATTTCCAAATTGACCGGTAAAGCTGCCAGCATCAAAGCCTCCGAAGGTTGGGGCAAAGGTGATTTGAAAGCCTTGAAAGCTGCCGAAGCTGGTAAAAAAATCAAGATGGTTAAATTGTCGGCGGCTGCAGCGGCTAAATTTGATGCGATTACGGATGCCTCGGTCAGAAAACAATTGGCGGCAATGGATAAAACCGGCATCAAAGCAACCGAAATTTATAACGCTATGACTAAATAGCCTGTCACCGTAAATATTACTAAGATTTATTAAGGTGACAGAACAATCACAACAAGCGAACCACATGATCGACCGTGTTGATCGTGTGGTTCGTTTTATTGCCCTCTGGTTCGGCGGCATCTTTTTGCTGGCGATGACGTTGATAACGGTAATTGATGTGACCATGCGCTCGGCCTTCAATTCACCGATCTTGGGTGGCCGGGATATCGCGCAATTTTTTCTGATTTTTGTGGTTGCTGCATCGATCGCCTATAGCGGGCGCTCGGGCGGTCAGGTTGTCGTCGAATTATTTGGTGCCGCCGGTGACAAAATTACCCGCTGGACCGATATTGCAATGAAACTCATTGGCTTCGTTATGTTGCTGGTGCTGTCATGGCATTTATCCGTTAGCGGCTTAGAGGCGCTTGAATTTGGTGAAGCCAGCGGAACTTTGCAAATTTCTTATGGTCCATTTATGCATATTTCGGCCATCGGCATATTGCTTTACGCGATCGTGCTTTTGGTCGAAATTTTTCAACTCATGCGAGGACGTAGCATTGAGTATAATGGCGATTAACCAATTCGGCGGTTACTAAGGAGCCCCATCAAATGTCAGTAACGGCCATAGGTTTTATCGGTCTTTTCTTCCTCTTTTTATTTCTGATATTGCGCATGCCGGTTGCGATGGCGATGTTGGTTGTCGGCTTTGTCGGCACCTGGGTGGTAAATGGCACGATCCCGGCACTGACGTCTTTAAGCGGTGAAGCATTTGAGATTATTTCCTTCTCTGAACTCACCGTCGTGCCGCTATTTGTTTTGATGGGCAATCTCGCCGGTGTATCCGGTATGAGCCGCGATCTTTATACCGCGGCTTATAAATGGATCGGTCATTTTCGGGGCGGGCTGGCCTCGGCGACCATTGCCGGCTGTGCCGGATTTGCCGCCATGAGTGGTTCCTCAATTGCCGCCGCTGTTACCATGGGCCGCGTCGCGCTGCCGGAAATGAAGCGCTTTAATTATAGCGATAGTCTTGCCACAGGCGCTGTTGCGGCAGGTGGCACACTTGGCATCCTCATACCGCCCTCCACCGGTATGATCATTTACGGAATCCTGACCGAGCAATCGATTGGCAAGCTGTTCATGGCCGGAATTATCCCCGGACTGCTGCTGACAACATTGTTTTTATTTGCCATTGCGATTGTAACGCGGCTAAAGCCTGAGAAGGGACCCGCTGGACCGAGGACGAATATGCGGGAGAAAATAGCGTCACTCAGAAGTGCCGGCACTATCGTCGGTGTTGTGTTGGTAACCATTGGCGGTATTTATGTCGGTTGGTTTACACCGGTGGAGGCGGCTGGTGTTGGTGCCTTCCTGGTTATGATGATCGCGCTTATCCGCAAAGAATTGAATTGGCAGAGAACTAAATTTGTCGTTTTTCAAACACTGCGCACAACCGCCACTGTGTTTATGATTCTAATTGGCGCTCATGTATTTATTCCGTTCATGGCGCTGACAGAAATTCCCGAAGATCTGGTTAAGTTTCTGGTTGGCCTAGATGTCGGTGATCTTGGCATCCTGATAATTATTCTCGTGACTTATATAGCTTTAGGCACGTTTCTCGAAGGATTAGCGATGCTGGTATTGACGTTACCGATTGTCTATCCGCTTATATTGGAGCTCGGTTTGAGCCCGATCTGGTTTGGTGTAGTTGTGGTGATCGTGCTGGAAATGGGACTGATCAGCCCACCGGTTGGCGTCAATGTCTTTGTTGTCCGCGGTATCGCGCCGGATGTGCCGATGGGCACCATCTTCCGCGGTATCTGGCCGTTTTGGTTCGCCATGGCAGCGTGTCTGGCAATCTTAGTTGCCTTCCCCGATATTGCGCTATTCCTGCCCGATACAATGTTTGAGTAAATTTTGGCGCATCTGCCAATTTGACAATTATCAAATACGCCAAAGTTGATTTGTGACAGGCTCTTTCCTTCCAATACCAAGGAGGTTCAAATGTCTGCCCCAACACCAAAGCCACGTTTTACCCATTTCGCCTTGTTTGTTAAAGATATCGCCAGGATGGAAAAATTTTATACCGACATTATTGGTTTAACGCCGACCGATCGCGGGCCTCATCCAAATGTTGATGTCGACATGGTATTTATGTCAAGTGATCCCAAAGAACATCATCAATTTGTCCTGGTTTCAGGACGACCCGATAATATTGAATTTCATCTCAACCAGCAGATGTCGTTCCTAATTGAGAACTTGTCTGAGTTGCGGGAAATTCGTGCCCGAGCAAAAGCGGCTGGAGTCGAAGAAATTCGCTGCCGCACCCATGGTAATGCCTTGTCGATCTATTTCGATGATCCGGAAGATAATATGATTGAAATTTATCTCCATACACCTTGGTATATTCCGCAGCCCCATGTCGTCGATTTCGATCTCGACCAGAGCGATGAAGAGGTGATGAAAAAAACTGAGGAATATTGCCGCGCCGATCCCGGGTTTATGACGGCACCTGAACGCGAAGTCATAATGGCTGAAATGATGGGGTTATAGATTTAATTTCCTAGGTGTTACCCGCGAAGCGCAGTTGCTGTTTGTATCTAGATGCAGTGTTTTCAGTTGAATGATCACGAGCCGAATTCCAGGAAATATGGCATTCGGTTCGATGTGCTAGATTTTGTGCCAACCAAGGTGCATATAAGATCTTCGCCAAATTTTTATTGAGCCTTTCTCATTTGCTCTGTAGTCTTTGGCGGGAGTTTTTTTTAATTACCTAGAATATCTGTTTTACTTGAAAACCATAAGTAATGACCCGAATTGTAGCGATTGATGACGAGCCGGCCATTCTTCAGGCGATCGGCGATTATTTGGAACATTATGGGTATGATGTTTCGACCTACCCCTATGTAAATGTTTCAAACGACGGCTTTACGAATTTTTGTGACGAGTTGTCAGGGCAACCAGACCTGATTATCGTTGATTACAGATTGCCGGGTGATCTTACCGGTGCGCAAATTATAGATAATATGCGGCAAAAGTACGAAACCGATATCCCTGCGATTTTATTTACCGGTGATATTTCCAGAAAAACCGCTGGCGATGCTAAAGAAGGTGATCTGTATCTGCTCTATAAGCCGGTTAGAATGGAAACCTTACGCACGACGATTGAGGAAATTCTCGGCACAACACCGGACGCTGCTGGATAAATCTTCTTAATTTAATTTATTTTTTTGGCAATTTATCGGCATAGCCGGGGTTGTTGATAAAGTATTTAACCAGCGCTACGGCCTCTTTCTCGTCCCATTCAGCGCCACCTTCAAGTTTTCCAACTTCCCGCCCTTTGCGGTCAAAAATAAATGTTGTCGGCATGGACCGCACACCCAAACTCCGCGCCGATTTACTTTCGCGATCAAGATAGAGCGCTAAATGCTTGATTTTAAGACGCTTGGCCATACGGCGGGCGATAGGTTTTCCCCCGCGATCAATATTAATGGCGACCACGGTAAAATTATCTCCGCCAAGACTGGCCTGCAGGCGGTCAATCGATGGTAATTCACGGATACAAGGCGGGCACCAACTCGCCCAATAATTCACCATTACGACTTTGCCGGAAAAATCGGCCAAAGTTAAATTCTTGCCGGCGGCATCCTGCCAAGTGGCACTTGGACGTGGCCGTGTGCTCGGCGCCAGTTGAAATACCTGCATCGGGCCAGATAATTTTGGCCCCGCGGCATGGGAAATATTCGCCGGCAGCAGAACAAAGCCGGTGGTGAGCAGGCCTAATAAAACGCTAATTCTAATAATTGGTGGAAGCAGCAATCGGATCATTAATATCTCTTTGGCTAATGTTAATTTAGAACGCATTATGATGCCAGATATTGATCAATGCAGTAACAGCTGCGTTAGAGATTGTAAAAATATTGTGATTAAAAGTACACTAATTCTACCCTATATCGCCCCATTCGACCCTAGCGCCCTGGTCAATTTTATTGGTGACGATCATAATTTCTGCCAACAATCGATCTTCCAGATGCTGATCGAGGTCGAACCGAACGATAATGTTGTCTTTTATTGCACGAATGACACTACCAGAAATGGTGCTCAATTCCTCGACATCAAGCGTCACTCGATCACCGCGTTCAAAGGGAATATAGCCTTCTTTTTCAAAGGAGTTAAACTTAACGGCCAAGCCACCGGCTGAAATATCAACGGTTTTACCAAGATATTCTATGTCGTTCTTTTTAATCGCAACCATTCCATTAAAGGAAATTCGTAAATGAGACCGTTCATTTTTGGTCTGTGAACGACGGGCTTCTTTAATAAATACCCGCCAATCTAATAAACATTCGGCGAGATCTTCACTAAATTCTTCGCCTTTTCGAATGACTTTTACATCGTCGGGAAGGCTGGCAAATTGCTGATTGGTTGCTTTTTGACTGGATAATATTGCCAAATTGATAGACTTGGTTGCTTCAATTGAACGAAAAACCAGGGCCAACTCAACGCCAT
>CAJWAR010000024.1 GCA_913020445.1 uncultured Rhodospirillaceae bacterium | reverse complement strand
ATTCTAAGGGTACGAAAACCCAGTGGTTTCGGTACACTCTCACTATGTCCGCTTTGCACTCGAAAGCGGACATAATTTTCACACAGCCAATGAGTCCGCTTTTAGCCAAAAGCGGACACCTGCGGGCGTATGGGAAACTGGATGATCCGGTGCCGCCTAACGCCAGCCTCGATAAAAATTATTTTGTCTATGCAGTCCTTTTCAGACCGACCGTACCCAAGTCTTGATCACCGTCTGTTTTGACGATTGCCAAGGATTTGGTTGAATTCCTGCAGCGTCAAATATCCATCCTGGTTGGAGTCGATGCGGCCAAAGGCTTGCGGCGGGCCGCGAAACTCGGCTTTGGAGACCCGCCCGTCGCCGTCCTGATCCATAATGCGGATCCTCATTTGTCCGGGACCGCCTCCGGCTGCCGATTTTGGCTTTCCGGATGCCGGTGATCCTGCGGGCCGTTGTCCGGTCGGGCGTTGGATCCCGGGCCGGCCCCGCGCCGCAGAAGAGTTCCCCGGACCACGCCCGGCCGGATTGGCGTTCCCGCCGCCCCTGTTGGCTAAAGCCTTGGTGAACTCTTCAACCGTCAGAAAACCGTCCTTGTCGGCGTCGATGCGGCCAAAGGCCTGCGGCGGGCCGCGAAACTCGGCTTTGGCGACCCGCCCGTCGCCGTCCTTGTCCATTTTCTTTATCGAAGTGCTGGGGTCAGGATTGTCAGCGCCGCCGCCTGGGCCTCCCACCCTCGGCGGCGGAGACATAGTCACGGAGGCCGGCTTGGGCACCAGCTTCCACAAACGTTCCGCATTGCCATGGGCGACCATGTGGGCGACCTCGTCCGGCAATTCGGCGAGGCTACGCCACCACGTATTCATGATGCGAAAGTAAAAATTTTCCACCCAAAATTGGGAAAAGACGATATCCAAGGCAAATATTAAACGGCTTGGGTGTTTAAGGACGAGTCGTTTCCAGGGTTCCTTAAAACGGATACCCGAACCGGGCCCATCGAATAATATGAGTTCGGGATATTTGCGAAAAAAGGTAAGCAAATTCGATGAACTGGACATCATGAAATAAACGTTTGGGTAGGTATCAAGAAGTCTGCCGACCTCGGCGGGAACCATGCGGCCCATGTGAATCATGACGATCGGTTGGTCCGGGTTTCGCTGCAAAAACGTCTCCAACCCCTTCATATATTTTTTCTGGTCGTTCACCGACATAAAGGCGAACTCGAGATGCGCGATAAACGGCCAGCCCTTCTTGCGCGCACCATCCAGCGCCGCGCGGACCCGGTGATCGTCAACGTTCATTATTATTTTCGGATACTTCTTGAAACCGTCATGATAGATCAGCATCTCGGCCATTGCGCGAAAGCGTTTCTCGCCCATCTGATCGCGCAACGTATCCAGATATTTACCCGTATTGTTCGATGCCAAATGGCCCTTGATTCTGACTGCCGGCACGATTCTGTTCTTGCTGGCACCGGCAAAGGAAATGATGTCTCGCCATGGGCGCCTAAGGTGATTGGAAAGAATTGTTCGATAGACACCGGATGAATCCATAAGCGACATGATTTGTTTTTCGCTCACTTTATGATCCATCTGGCTGTGGGCGTCGACGAAGTACAGGCCCGGAGTGTTGCGGATGGGCGATTCGGATTGGGCGCGCCCGCCTCTGTTGGCTAGGGCTACGGTGAATTCCTCGACCGTCAGATAACCGTCCTGATCGGCGTCGATGCGGCCAAAGGCCTGCGGCGGGCCAAGGAACTCTGCCTTGGCGACCCGCCCGTCGCCGTCCTTATCCATTCTTTTTATTAGAGTGCCGGGGTCGGGCATGCCCCCGCCGCCGCGCTGGGCGAGTTGGATGAAATTGCTTTCTGAAATGCCTTCCTTGAATGGCTGTTCGCTCGAGTGTGACGGCAAAGCCAGCAAAAGGGCTCCGAGCAATATGTGCAAAAAAAAGACTGTCCTAGCCATGAGTGCATTGCCTCCGGTGGATAAGTATTTTTTTCGTAGCGCCATATATAACACGATGCAACAACCGGGTCGAAATAAAATATTATTTAAACCTCTGTTCAAACCCGCGGCCCTCTGATTACCGGGTGCAAAGCGGATGTTCAGCGTATTACCCGGGAATGTCCGCTTTGGGTCATAAGCGGACTCTTTTGCCATATCCCGTTTATGTCTGCTTTCGGGGGTAAAGCGGACATTTTGAGCCTATACCAAAACCACTGGGTTTCGGCATAGGGTGAAACTGGATAAGCGGCCAGGATTAAGTATGGGCCTGCGCATAACGAAAGATCTAGATTTCCCCGTCACCCCGGACTTGACCTGCCTCTGCCGAAGCTCCGCGCAGGCAGGTCCGGGGTCCAGTTTTTTTGGCAGACAAACGGAATGTTGCTTTCTGGATTCTGGCCTTCGCCAGCAAGCCAATTCGTGGTGGCATAACTAGCTCTTCCGTTCATGCACCGGGCTGGTGGCATATTCCGGCGTGACCTTAACCTCCATCACCAGGGATGCCCCGGCGCGGACTTTCTCAATTGAACTTTTTAAAGCGGGAATAAGGTCTTCGCGATTATCCACCGGCCCTTCCGCCTGCAGGCCTTGAGCTTCGGCGATGGCGCAGATATCAACTTCCGGATCATCGATACGCTGACCGATCCAGCGATTTTCCACCGGGCGGCCGCGTTTCTTGGCGACGGCTTCCTGATGCATCTCATCATTGAAATAAGAATTATTGTTGGCGACAAGGATCAGCACCGGGATGCGCTCATGGGCCGCCGCCCAAAGTGCCGAGACCCCCATCAGATAATCGCCATCGCCTAAGATAGCCAACGGCAGATATTTCGAACCCTTATCCCGCATCGCCAAAGCTGAACCAATAGCATTGCCGGTACCAGCGCCGAGACCACCGCCACCCGCATTACCGAGACAAGCCCACGGATGGGTGTAATAGGCTTCGTCAGCCGGCCAGCCGATGGTGTGACTGATCAAGGAAATATCATCCTCCTGCATGACCGCGCGGACGGCTTGGGCGAGATCACGAATACCGATGGGTCCCGGCGCCTGTTCGGCAACAGGTTCGGGCTCAATGATTTGATAACCCATATTATTTTTTTGGCCCTTGCCCGCTTCCTCAACAAGCGGCAGCAGTTCATCAATGAAGGCTTCCGGGGTTGTCGGCACATGGAGATCGACCGGCGCCAGCTGGTCGTGATCTTTGCTCCAGCCACCATGCAGATGGTAATCCATCGAGCAATTGATGACTTTGGGCTTCACCTCACCACCGCCCCAAGCATGAGTCATGGTGCCACCGAGATCAAACCAGTCCAAACTAAGCACCACGTCGGCTGCTTCATGAGCGTCCCGCACTGGTCCGCCGACAAAAAACCCGGCGATATTTTTAACATGCAGCGGATGATTGGTCGGAAAGCCAACTTCCTGCCAGGAATTATTGACCACTTTGGCGCCAACCGCTTCGGCCAGGTGCACGCGTTTCTGCCAGGCATCTTCGGTGCGGAGCATCCGGCCCGCTAGGATCAAGGGATTGTTCGCGCCGAGCAACATCTCAGCCGCCTCTTCAACGGCCCCCGCCGGAGGCGATGGCGGCAGCGGTGATTGATAACGGCCAATGTCATTGAACTCGGGCCAGTGATCGAGCTGTATTTCCTGCACGGCTGAATCGAGGCAAATATAAACCGGGCCGTAAGGCGGCGTGCAGGCGATCTGCTTGCCTTTACGGATCGCATCAACGGCGGCCTCGGGTGAGCCCGGCTGATCATCCCATTTAACATAATCCCGGACCAGACCACCTTGATCAGATGCGGTATGAATCCAATCAATGTGCGGGCGGCGGATCGCTGCATCAACCGGCCCCGTCGCGCCGATCACCACCATCGGCACCCGGTCACACCAGGCATTGAAAATCCCCATGGTCGCATGCATCAGGCCGACATTGCTGTGGACGATGGCAATCAACGGCTCATTACAGGCCTTGGCATAGCCTTGGGCGATCGCAATCGCATGCTCCTCATGGAGATTGAGCAGCATCTTGGGATTCTCGTTGCCGAGGAAATTCACCAGACTGTCGTGGAGGCCGCGATAGCTGGCCCCCGGATTTAGGCAGGCATAGGGGATTCCAGTTTCGCGCAAAGCCGATGCGATAACATCACTGCCCCAAAAAGTTTCATTGGAGTTTTCGTCACTCAATTTAGTCTCCCCCTATATTTGGCCGTTTTTATTTGTTGATTTTTGTGTCAGATATCATAAACAGCTAGACAGATATCACAAACAAGTTGCTTGGGCTTAAAAGCAAAAATTAGTTAAGGCCATATTCATGACGTCCAGCATGCGCTCACCCAGTCTCGAGCTGCTCACTTATTTGCGGCAGAATTCCTTGCGCGAGACGGATATCCAGCGGCGCTTGCGTGAAGTTACCGACACCTTGGACCATGCCGGCTGGGAGGTTGCGCCGGAGCAGGCGCAATTCCTCGGCCTGATTGTACAGCTCATGGGCGCCAAACGTATCTTAGAGCTCGGCACTTTTACCGGCCACTCGGCGCTCGCTATGGCGATGGCCCTGCCCGATGACGGCGAACTGGTGACCTGCGACATGGTTGAAGACTATACCGATATCGCCGAGCAGCACTGGCAGGAAGCCGGTGTCGATCACAAGATTACGCTGCGCATCGGCCCAGCCCCGGAAACGGTCAAAGCTCTCCTTGAGGAAGACGAAGCTGAAAAGTTTGATCTGGTGTTCATCGATGCCAACAAAAAAGACTACGACACCTATTATGAACACGCGCTCAAGCTGGTGCGCCCTGGCGGGCTGATTGCGATGGACAACATGTTCTGGGATGGTCGTGTGCTGGACGAAGACGATACTGTCAAATCAACCGTCGCGCTGCGTGCGTTGATCAAAAAACTCCACAGCGACGAGCGGATCACGCTGTCGATCCTGCCGCTGGATGACGGCCTGGCCCTGGCGGTAAAACGTTAAAAGGTTAATTTTACGACAAGGTTAATTTCACGACAGTCGGAAATTAACGAAGTTGTGAATTTGTGTGAATTTCACGACAGTCGGAAATTAGCTATTTGAAAATCGAATGCAGCACTTGATCGCCCGGCATGATGCCTAAGCGCGATGCCGTGCCGCCATTGACTTCGAGCACAGCGCGGGCGCGTGATTTGGAAGATATCACGACTTCTGACTGCGGGATGGTACGCTCGGCAATATTGATCACTGTGCCGTCCTGGCCGATGAAGATCATATCCAGTGGAATGAACGTATTTTTCATCCACATGCTGATGCGTTGCGGAATACGGTAATCAAACAGCATACCGGCATCGGCAGCCAGTGAACGACGATACATCAGCCCCTGCGATTGCTGCTGGCTGCTTACAGCCAACTCGATATTAAAATTAAAGCGCCCTTTCGCTGTTTTGATCGATAATTGTGATTTTTTAAAGGTTACCAGCCCTTGTGCACCGGCGGGAAAAAGTGGCACCACTAGCAACGCGCTTAACAAAGCTAAAAAGGAACGGCGTAATAATATGGGGGAATTCTGTCTCATGTCATTAGTTTAAGAGTTCAAGCTCCGGAGACAACACTATTGTACACTGCGAGCAATTGAGTATAGTCACCTTACCCAAATCACTGGGGGGAGCCGCTTATTTGGCTGAGAGGTCTCAATTCCGAGACGACCCCAGGAACCTGATCCGGTTAGAACCGGCGTAGGGACGAGTGAGTTATGAATTCGACGCCAAAAAACAACTTTTCAGTTTCAGTAAAAGCCGACCGGCTGGCCTTTGACGACACGGTGCTGTTTGAGCATATTGAGTTTGACTTGCCCGCCGGCGAGTGGACCTGCCTGCTGGGGCCGAGCGGTGTTGGTAAGACAACGCTTTTGCGCTTGATCGCCGGGCTGGTGCCGGATGTAGAAAATGTCCAGGTTAATTGCTCCGATGGCCACACGCTTGAAAGCCGAGCCGCTTATATGGCGCAGCAGGATTTGCTGATGCCGTGGCTGAGCGTGCTAAATAACGTGATGCTCGGTGCGCGGCTGAGATCAGAAAACCCGAATAAAGAGCGTGCGCTTGATCTCTTGGCACGCGTTGGTTTGGCTTCAAATGCGCGCGATCTGCCGGCAAAACTTTCCGGTGGCATGCGGCAACGCGCGGCCCTCGCCCGCACATTAATGGAGGACCGTCCGGTCGTGCTGATGGATGAGCCGTTTTCCGCCTTGGATGCCATCACCCGGGTGCGGCTGCAGAATATGGCAGCGGAGCTTCTCAAAGAACGCACGGTTTTATTGGTCACTCATGATCCATTGGAAGCTCTGCGTCTCGGCGATCGCATTCACGTCTTGGCGGGCAGGCCGGTGAAACTGGACGAACCTTTAACCCCCTCTGGCACCGCTCCCCGCGATCTGCACGATCCGGCGGTGCTTGAAGGACAGGCAGATTTGCTCGAACGCCTCGCCGCTGCGGATCAGGAGATTGCCGCATGAAGGCGCTTCGCCCCATCATTATATTCGCTGCATTGGTCGTCCTCTGGCAAATCATTGTCTGGCTCACCGGCGCACCGCATTACATTCTGCCGTCGCCCGGGCTGGTCGTTAAAGCATTAGGCGCACGTAGTGACGTCATCCTGGGTCATGGCTGGATTACTTTATCTGAAATTATTCTAGGTTTGATCCTCGGCACAGTCTTGGGTTCAATCAGCGCCTTAACCATGGGTTATTTCAGACCCGCCCGGCTCTGGCTGATGCCGGTTATGGTCGTCAGCCAGGCGATCCCGGTATTCGCCTTGGCGCCGATCCTGGTATTGTGGCTCGGCTATGGCATGGTCTCAAAAGTCGCCATGGCGACATTAATCATCTATTTCCCCGTGACGGCGGCCTTTTTTGACGGCCTGCGACGCACCGAGCCCGGCCATCTCGATCTGGCGCAAACCATGAATGCGTCCCGCTGGGCCGCACTTAGACATATCAGAATTCCGGCAGCGTTGCCCTCTTTTGCCTCCGGCTTACGGGTCGCAACAGCGGTCGCCCCCATCGGCGCCATTGTCGGCGAATGGGTCGGTTCCAGCGAAGGCTTGGGCTTTCTCATGCTGCACGCCAATGGGCGCATGCAAATAGACGTTATGTTTGCCGCCCTTTTTGTGCTCGCGATTATCGCGGTCACCCTTTATTACGCCGTCGATGCCGGTCTGAAACGCCTGCTCTTCTGGCTTCCCGAAACTCAACCTAACGAAACTTAAGGAAATACTATGCCAATACAAAAAATCTCAAGGGTCATAATCTCAACCATTTTATTGACCAGCCTTGCCACAGCTGCGCAGGCAGCAGACAAACTCTCGGTCATGCTCGACTGGTTTGTTAATCCCGATCACGCACCATTAATTATTGCTAAGGAAAAAGGTTTTTTCAAAGCTGCTGGTCTTGATGTCAAACTGATCGCCCCGGCTGATCCTAACGATCCGCCGAAACTCGTGGCTGCCGGCAAAGCTGATCTCGCTGTTTCCTATCAGCCGCAACTTCATGTGCAAGTGGCGGAAGGTCTGCCGCTTATTCGTATCGGCACACTCGTCAGCACACCGCTGAATTCCCTGGTGGTGCTTAAAAACGGTCCGATCAAATCGATCAAAGATTTAAAAGGTAAAAAGATCGGCTTTTCGGTCGGCGGATTTGAGGATGCCCTGCTGTCCGCTATGCTGAGCAAACACGGCCTAAGCCTTAAAGACATCACGCTTATAAATGTGAACTTCTCGCTCTCGCCATCGATCGTTGCCGGCAAAGTCGATGCCGTCATTGGCGCCTTTAGAAATTTCGAGCTCAATCAAATGGATATCGTCAACAAGCCCGGCCGCGCCTTTTACCCTGAAGAAGAAGGCGTGCCGCCTTATGACGAGCTCATCATTGTCGCCCATAAAGGTAAAGTTAGCGATCCGCGTTACCGTAAATTCCTCAATGCGCTCGAACAAGGCGTGCAGTTTTTGATTAATCATCCGAAGGAAAGCTGGGCGGCCTTTATCGGCGCGCATAAAAACCTTAATGACGAGCTGAACAAACGCGCCTGGCGTGATACGATACCTCGATTCGCACTTCGTCCCGCCGCTTTCGACACAACTCGCTACCAACGGTTTGCCAAATTTCTCAAAAAACAAGGATTGATCAAGGATATACGTCCGGTATCGGATTATGCCGTCGAACTGCCTTGATGCATCCGCCAAACCTAGCTAAATTTCATGCCGCCGGAAGGAACTTATTTTAATCGTTATACGGCCCAACCGGCGGCCGTAGAATTGTGGGGCTCACGTGATCAGGAAACTGGGACTGGCACTAGTGCTGTTTGCACTTTGGCTATTGCTATCGGGGATATATGAACCTCTCCTGATTTCTCTTGGCATCGTTTCAAGTCTGTTCGTCGCCTGGATCGCCCATCGCATGGATGTCGCCGACCATGAAGGCTTTCCTATCCATATGGGTCCTAAGGCAATCACCTATTGGCCGTGGCTGATCTGGGAAATTATCAAAGCTAATGTCGATGTTGCCTTGGTTATTATCAAACCCAAACTTGAAATTAGCCCCGTTCTGTTTCGCTCACCTGCGAGCCAAAAAACCGAAGTTGGCCAGGTTACCTATGCCAATTCCATTACGCTAACCCCGGGTACGATAACCGTCGCCGTCCATGGCGACACAGTCGATGTTCACGCCCTAACTGTCGGTGCGGCAGACGAAGTGATATCTGGCCGGATGGATAAGCGGGCCTGCCAGATGGAGGGGGATAGCTAATGTTTATCGCTGCTTCCGCCGCCATTATCGTCGCCATGGCTTTGACGCTGATCCGCGCCATGCTGGGACCGACCATTTATGACCGTATATTGGCGGTAAATCTATTTGGCACCAAAGCGCTATTGCTGATTGCGGTTATGGGCTTTCTGACAGATCGGCCCGAGTTTCTCGATATTGCCCTGGTTTATGCTTTGATTAATTTTATCGCCACTATTGCGGTCATGAAGTTTTTCCGCTTTGCCCATTTGGGACATCCCCACGAAGAAGATAACTTGGGGGATTTATAAACAATGGCGATAGATATTTTAAGCTGGATACTCATTGTCATCGGTGGCGTTTTTTCGATTATCAGCGCCGTCGGTATTCTCCGCTTGCCGGATATCTACACCCGGATGCATGCGGCAGGGATGGGCGACACGCTGGCGCTCGGCGCGTTATGTGTCGGCATGATGCTGCAGGCAGGCTGGACCATAGTCACGATTAAACTAGCCTTAATTCTATTGTTTATGTTCTTCGCGTCGCCAACCACCACCCATGCACTGGCCAGAGCCGCCATTGCCGGTGGCGTTGAGCCAATTTTGGATGAAGATCGTCGGGAAGACCGTCGCCTAGGCGATAGAAGCAACCGCCGAGAAAATAGTGACAATAAAGAAAGTGAAAACAGAAGAAATAAACGCGGAATCGATCGCCGCCACAACCCGGGAGAAAGCTCATAGAAGATTTTCTCGACATTGCACTATTGCTGCTGATGGCGGCGACGGCATTTGCCATTATTCGCCTCCGGAATCTTTTTGCCGTTGTTATGCTGTCCGGTATTTTCAGCCTGCTCGCCGCCTCGCTTTATGTCCTGCTGAGTGCGGTCGATGTTGCCTTTACCGAAGCAGCTGTCGGCGCGGGGATATCGACTTTGCTAATGTTAGCTACGCTCGCGATTACCAGCGAATATGAGAAAAAATCCGAACGCAGCAATTGGCTACCGAAGGTGATTGTGTTTGTTACCGGTGGGGTCTTGATATACGGCACCTTGGACATGCCGCTTTATGGCGCCGCTGATGCGCCGGCTAATTTGCATCTGATTCCGCGCTTTATCTTGGAATCAGGCACCGAGATCGGCATACCCAATATCGTCACTTCCGTTCTGGCAAGCTATCGC
This sequence comes from uncultured Rhodospirillaceae bacterium, assembly GCA_913020445.1. Taxonomy (GTDB): domain Bacteria; phylum Pseudomonadota; class Alphaproteobacteria; order Rhodospirillales; family UBA2165; genus TMED23. The sequence continues at coordinate 54,275 of CAJWAR010000024.1, read as the reverse complement.
GGCTACGATACCCTGGGTGAAACGGTGGTTATATTCACCGCCGCGATCGGCGTGCTGGTGTTGCTTGGCCGGGGTCACAATCGCTGGCGTCCGGGAATGCGAAAGCCCGTTGTCCCTGAAGACCGGGAGGAAGAAGTATGAATGATCATTCTATCCTCCGCGTCGTCTCAAAAATTATGATCCCGTTTATTCTGCTGTTTGCTCTTTACGTTCAATTTCATGGCGAATTTGGTCCCGGCGGCGGCTTTCAGGCAGGTGTTATATTTGCCTCGGCTTTTATCTTGTACGGACTGATTTTTGGTATCGAGAATGCCCGCAAAGTCCTGCCCGCCAACGCGACGCGCATTTTGCTGGCCTTGGGCGTAATTCTGTACGCCGGTGTTGGTGTCGCTGGCATTTTCCTCGGCGGTAATTACCTCGACTACAACGTCCTGGCAGCCACAGCCACAGGCGGGCAGCATCTCGGGATCTTCCTGGTTGAGTTTGGTGTCGGCACGACGGTCGCCACAACAATGGTGACGATCTTTTTTGTTTTCGCCGGGCAGGATTTCTAAGCCATGGAATTACCCATCGAAATTCCCATGGAAATTCCGGGCCTCCTCAACTACTGGATTGTGATCGTCCTGATGATGGCCGGTTTCTATGTCGTCATCTCGCACGGTAATCTGGTTAAAAAGATGGTCGGTTTAAGCGTCTTTCAGGTCGCTGTCTTTGTGCTCTACATTTCCATGAGCAAAATCGACGGCGGTTCGGCCCCTATTCTAGATGATGCGATTAAGCAATATTCAAATCCCCTGCCCCACGTTTTGATCCTGACAGCTATTGTTGTTGGTGTTGCAACAACTGCACTGGGGCTTGCCTTAATCGTCCGTGTCCGTGATGCCTATGGCACCATCGAAGAAGACGAAATACTCGAGCAAGAAAGGAATGACACCTGATGTCAGTACTCCTTTCTGCCCACCTGCCCGCCCTCCAGGTGGTGCTGCCGCTAATCTCGGCGCCGCTTTGCGTGTTATTTCGGCGCGCTGGAGCGACGTGGTTAATTGCCCTCATCGTTTCCTGGGCCTCTCTTGGCATCTCAATCCTGCTGCTGGAACAAGTGATTGCCAATGGCCCGATATCTTATCTGCTCGGCAGTTGGGCGGCGCCTTGGGGTATCGAATATAAAGTTGACATGCTATCGGCCTTCGTCATGTTGATTGTGACCAGTATCGGTTCCATCAGCATGGTTTTCGCACCAAACAGCGTTAATGCTGAGATACCTGAAGATCGCATTTATCTTTTTTACACGATGTATCTTCTGACGTTTTGTGGGTTGCTTGGCATCACGATCACCGGTGATGCGTTTAATTTGTTTGTGTTTCTGGAAATCTCGTCGCTGTCTTCTTACGTTTTAATCAGCCTCGGTGCTGAACGTAACGCCCTTACCGCCGCGCTTCGTTACCTGATTTTGGGTACCGTTGGCGCAACCTTTTACATCATTGGCGTTGGCCTGATGTATCAAATGACGGGCACACTCAATATGTCTGATTTGGCTGAACGTCTGCCTGCAGTTGCCGAAACTAGAACCATTTTGGTGGCGCTCGGATTTGTCACCGTCGGCATCGGCCTCAAGCTCGGTCTATTTCCGGTGCATGTCTGGCTGCCTAATGCCTATGCTTACGCACCGTCCGTGGTAACAGCATTCCTCGCTGCAACGGCAACCAAAGTCGCGGTCTATGCATTGTTGCGTATTTATTTCAGCGTATTCGGCACCAAGATATTCGCCGCCCTGCCGATTGATGAGTTCTTATTATTGCTCAGTCTGGTTGCCATTTTATCGATGTCGGCGGTGGCTATTTTCCAAAAGAATGCCAAGCGCCTGCTGGCCTATTCAAGCGTCGCCCAAGTTGGTTATATGATTATCGGCATTAGCATGGTTTCAGTAACCGGACTGACAGCAACAATCCTGCATTTGTTCAATCATGCGATGATTAAGGGAGCTCTCTTCCTCGTGCTCGCTGCTGTCTTTTTTCGCATTAAATCGGTGAAGATCGAAGATATGGCCGGACTTGGCAGGATGATGCCCTTCAGCATGGCGGCTTTTGTAGTGGCGGGCTTTAGTCTGGTCGGTGTTCCGCTGACTGTCGGCTTTGTCAGCAAATGGTATTTGATTTTGGGGGCCCTTGAAAAAGGCTGGTGGCCGGTCGCTGGGCTTATTCTGGTCAGCTCCCTCCTGGCGGTGATTTATTTCTGGAAAGTTATTGAAGTCGCCTACTTTAAAGAACGCCCGGCGGAAATTGGGGCGATCAGCGAAGTTCCCGCCGTCATGCTGATCCCAATGTGGGTTTTGGTCGGCGCCAATATCTATTTCGGCATTAATACAGGTTTGAGCGTCGGCGCGGCGTCGGCGGCCGCAAAACTCCTGATTGGCGGTGCGCCATGATCCCTGAAAACGCAATTCTTTGGGCAATTGCCATACCGCTGATCGGCTCAATCGGTATTTTGGCCTCCGGAAAATCACCCAATCTGAGAGAAGCGATAACCCTTATTACCGCCGTCGTTATGTTCTTGGTGGTTGGCTCTTTAACGCACGTAATTACCGGTGGAGGCCGCCCCAGCGTTTCATTAATTGAAGTTTTCCCCGGCATCGATATTAAGTTCACCGTAGAACCCTTGGGCATGTTGTTTGCGTTGGTTGCCTCCGGACTTTGGATTGTTACTTCGCTATACTCAATCGGTTATATGCGAGGGAATGACGAGGCCAATCAAACCCGTTTTTATTTCTTTTTTGCGATTGCCTTGGCAAGTGCCATCGGAATTGCCTTCGCCGGCAATCTGTTTACGCTATTTTTATTTTACGAAGCACTTACCCTTTCGACTTTTCCGTTGGTCACACATCACGGCACGCCGGAGGCAAAAAAAGGTGGCAGAACCTATTTAGGAGTGCTCATGAGCACCTCGATTGGATTTCTGCTTCTCGCTATCATTTGGACGTGGAACCTCACCGGCACACTTGAATTCCGCCCGGGCGGAATTCTCGACGGCAATGTCGAAGGTCCCATGGTCGGCGTTTTATTGTTTCTGTTTATGTTTGGAACAGGAAAAGCGGCTCTCATGCCATTTCATCGCTGGCTGCCGGCAGCGATGGTCGCACCGACACCGGTCAGCGCCCTGCTCCATGCAGTTGCTGTTGTTAAGGCCGGTGTGTTTACCGTGCTTAAAATCGTCATTTATGTATTCGGCATAGATTTTCTATCGGGATCAGGTGCCAATGTCTGGCTCATGTGGGCCGCGGCAATCACCCTGCTATTTGCATCCTTCATCGCCATGCGCAAAGACAATTTGAAAGCGCGACTGGCCTATTCAACCGTCAGCCAACTGTCTTACATCGTCCTCGGCGCAGCATTGGCAACGGGCGCCAGCGTCGTCGGTGGTGGCCTTCACATCGCCATGCATGCTTTCGGCAAGATAACTTTATTTTTCTGTGCTGGTGCTATTTACACAGCAACACATAAAACTTTGGTTAGCGAGTTGGATGGCATCGGTCGAAAGATGCCGATAACCATGGGCGCATTTGTTATTGGCTCATTAAGCATTATTGGATTGCCGCCAATGGCCGGTGCCTGGAGTAAATTCCATCTGATGCTGGGTGCGGCTAGTGCCGATCAATACATTTTTATTTTCGTTTGGGCCCTGAGTTCGCTTCTTAGCGCCGCCTATCTGATGCCGGTCATTGCCAGAGCATTCTTCCAACCCCTGCCAAAATCCGTCGGAGCAGCAGCCACCGGCGAAGGGATACAGGAAGCGCCTTTGTTTTCATTGATCGCTATATCTATTACAGCCGCCGGTACATTTGCGCTGTTCTTTTTTGCCGGAGATATCGCCAACATGCTCGCACCTCTTGCGGCATCAGGTAAATAGGAGGAAAGGTCGATGACAGATACGCCTCAAGACACGCCTAAATCATCCGAGTTCGATCAAAGCGAAAGCGCCGAAAATAACGCAGAGCAGGAAAAAAGCTACTGGATCGACGACATGCGCAACGTCCATAAGATATTTTGGGCTCTCGTTGTCGTTTGCGCCCTGCTACTGCTTTCCGACCTTTTTGTAAGTCGGTATACGGATTTCATTTTCCAGGAATGGTTCGGATTCTTTGGATTGTTTGGATTTATTCTGTCTTTCCTATTGGTGCTGACATCAAAACTATTGCGAAAAATCGTGATGCGGGACGAGGATTACTATGATCGCTAATCTACCACCCGGATTGATCCTTCTGGTAGGCGCTGTCATTGCGCCTTTCCTGCAGGGCCGTTTGCGTAGCGTCTTCATGCTGGCGTTGCCCCTGCTGGGAATCTTGCAACTGACACAACTTGATCCTGGCAATTATGGCGCCATGGAACTCTTTGGATTTGATCTGGTTCATGTTCGCGTCGATAAACTTTCATTGGTCTTTGGCTATATCTTCTATATTGCCGCGTTCCTGGGCATAATTTATGCGCTTCACAAAGATGACAGGCTGGAAGAAACGGCTGCACTGGCCTATGTCGGCGCAGCAATTGGCGCAACCTTTGCCGGTGATTTCATCACTCTCTTTGTTTATTGGGAGCTGACGGCGATTACCTCGGTCTTTATCGTGTGGGCAGGCAGAAGTCCGCGTGCATACAAAGCTGGTCAGCGCTATCTTATCATTCAGATAACATCCGGTGTATTACTGGCCGCAGGCGCCATCGTGCGGGCAAATGAAGTGGGTTCCATAACATTTGATAATATTGGCCTCGACAGTCCAGGCGGCCTCCTTATCCTGCTCGCATTTGGGATCAAGGCTGCCTTTCCCTTTCTCCACAATTGGCTCCAGGATTCCTATCCTGAAGCTTCCGAAACCGGCACGGTATTTCTATCCGCTTTCACCACAAAACTTGCGGTTTACGCACTCGCCCGCGGTTTTGCCGGAACGGAAGAACTGATATGGATTGGCGTCACAATGACCGCCTTCCCGATTTTTTACGCTGTTATCGAAAATGATCTCCGCCGCGTTCTTGCCTACAGCCTGAACAATCAGGTTGGCTTTATGGTGGCCGGCGTTGGCATAGGTACTGAATTGGCGCTGAACGGCGCCGTGGCGCATGCCTTTGCGCATATTCTCTACAAAGCTTTATTACTCATGTCGATGGGTGCCGTTCTACACAGAACCGGAACGGTCAAGGGTTCGGAACTTGGCGGATTGTATAAAACAATGCCCTGGACCTTGGGATTTTGTATTGTCGGGTCAGCTTCGATTTCGGCCTTCCCTCTATTTAGCGGGTTCGTAACCAAAACGATGATACTCGCAGCAGCCGCTGAACAGGGACTTGTTGTCCCTTATTTAGTTCTGCTATTTGCATCCGCTGGTGTGTTCCATCATTCAGGCATCAAAATACCGTTTTTCGCCTTCTTCGCCCATGATTCCGGCAAGCGGCCACAAGAAGCGCCAATGAATATGCTCATTGCTATGGGTCTTACGGCGGCGCTTAGCATCGGCATCGGTGTTTATCCCGCCCCGCTTTATGCGCTGCTTCCCTTCCCTGTCAATTATGTTCCTTACACGCTTTCTCACGTCGTGACCGATTTGCAGTTACTGATGTTTTCAGCGTTAGCTTTTTCTGTGTTGCAACGTACTGGACTGTATCCACCGGAACTCCGTTCGACCGTTTTGGATTTTGATTGGCTTTACCGGAAACCGGCAGTCTGGGTCTCTCGAACAGTGTCCAAATGGCTCAGCGAAAGGCTTGCCGGTATTTATCGTGACCTCACTGGAGTTGTACAAAACATAATTAAGGCAACTTTCCGCCACCATGGCCCGGAAGGACTGATGGCGCGTACCAATGCAGTCGGCGGCTCTGTCGCAGTTATTATCGCTATGCTGACAATTTTTATATTGGTGTTTTATTGGCAGGTATAAAGACTTATTTCTTATCGCCAAGCACGCGAGGGTCCCAGGCTTTAACAGCCACCGCCCGGCCTTTGTGGGAACGTACGACTTTGGGTTTCACAATCTGCTTTACGTCCGGCGTATCATGCGCCTTGGTGAAATCCTCGCGCATTTCTTCAAGATATATTTCAGCTCGAAGACCACGTTTAAGTGCTGCGCGGTAGGCTGGCGTACGGCGGCAAATCTTTGACAAATGTTCAGCCGAATGGTGGCCAAAGCGCCGCCACACACTGTCGACAAAAGCTTGCACGTCTTCACTAACGATCATATCACCTTCAAAGTTTGGACGACCCTTTATCCAGGCGCGATGAACAGAAGGCTCAATTGGGCCAATTTCCTCGGCGATAAAAATAGCCGGCACCAGCTTTTTACCGTTATAGGCGACGGCATAATATGATTGGGCCAAATACAGCAAATATTGCAGCTTTACCGGCTGCATATACTCATTGTCATTGAGCGCCCGGTCTGAAATCCAAAAGGCGAGATCAAAGACTGAATTGACGGCTGCAGGCATTTTTACTTAAATCCCAATTTTTCTAACCATATGTCTAATATTATAGGACTTCAGTTAAAAAAGGTTCAAGAAGTCATTGTTTAGAAATTATAGCTGAAAACTAGTTAATTATTATTTTTCACGCAGGCATTGAGGGTAGCGTATGCAAATGATATTCCTATAGTAAGACTTTAATTCAGTGGGGAAAAAATACATGCCATCAATTAAAATGACGGTAAACGGCAAGGAAGTTGCGGGCGAGGTTGAAGGACGCACATTGCTCGTCCAATTCATCCGGGACCATCTGGGATTAACCGGTACCCATGTCGGCTGTGATACATCGCAATGCGGCGCTTGTACGGTTCATATGAACGGCCGCGCGGTAAAATCATGTTCAATACTGGCAGCGCACGCCGATGGCGCCGAAGTGGCAACGATTGAAGGCTTGGCCGACGGCGACACTCTGCATCCGATGCAGGAAGCTTTCCGTCAGCACCATGCCCTGCAATGCGGGTTCTGCACCCCGGGTATGGTAATGAGTGCGATCGGTATCGTTAACGACAATCCCGATCCGTCCGAAAAAGAAATCCGTGAAGCCCTTGAAGGTAATATCTGCCGCTGTACCGGCTATCACAATATCGTCGAAGCGATTGGCGCTGCCGCCAAAGAAATGAAAGCTTAGGGAGGAGCACGAGAAATGTATGATTTTGAATATCAACGTGCGACTTCTGTCGATGATGCCACTACCAAGTACGGCGGCGCCGAAGATGCCCGTTTCCTCGCTGGCGGTATGACGCTTATTCCGGTGCTCAAGCAACGCCTTGATCAACCTTCTGACGTGGTTGATTTGGGTGATCTCGATGATATGCGCGGTATCTCGGAAGAAGGTGGCGCGATTGTCGTTAAAGCCATGACCACCCACCATGATGTGAATACGTCCGATCTGGTTAACAGTAAAATTCCGGCACTTGCTGCCTTGGCGGGAACAATCGGTGATCAAATGGTGCGCAACCGCGGCACCATTGGCGGTTCATTAGCTAATAACGACCCGGCGGCCAGTTATCCTTGTGCCGTGCTAGCGCTCAACGCGACGATCAAGACGGACAAGCGCGACATTGCTGCCGATGACTTTTTCACCGGCATGTTTGATACCGCTTTGGATGAGGGAGAATTGATCCTGGCGGTTTCCTTCCCGATCCCGGAAGAAGCCGGCTACAAACATTTTCCGAACCCAGCATCGCGCTTTCCGATTGTTGGCTCTTTTGTCGCCAAAGGCGCAGACGGTGTGCGTGTTGCGATCACCGGTGCGGGACCGTGCGCGTTTCGGCAAACCGAGTTTGAAGCGGCGTTTGCAGGTGGGCTTAATCCTGACGCAATCAAAGACATTAAAGTCTCTGATGACGGCCTGAACACCGACATTCATGCCTCGGCTGAATATCGCGCGCATTTGATTAACGTGATGACGCGCCGGGCCATCGGTGGATAACGATTTATTTAACTTCGAGGTAGTGCTATGGCCGATGCCCCCAATACTAATGATGTATTGGAAAAAGCTGTAGACTGGTTGTCTGCAGGTAAGAAAGTTGCGCTGGCGACGGTTATCGGCACCTGGGGCTCATCGCCCCGGCCGGTTGGCAGTCAGCTTGCCGTCGATGATGCCGGTGCCTTTGTCGGCTCAGTATCGGGCGGCTGCATCGAGGGTGCGGTAATCGGTGAAGCCCTCGCCACAATCGAAGACGGTGAAAACAGAATTCTTGATTTTGGGGTTACCGATGAGCAAGCCTGGGAGGTTGGCCTCGCTTGCGGCGGCGATGTCAAAGTTCTGGTCGAGCGTGCTGATGACAAAGCAGACCTGGATCGACTGGCAAAACAGCGTCCGGTTGCGATGGTAACTGATCTGGCAACTGGCAAACGCAGCACGGTAACGCCGACAGATAATAGTGGTGAGCTATCTTTAGGTGCTGATTTGCTGGATGAGGTGCGCCAAGCGCTGCGTGACGATCGCTCCAAAACCTTGGAGGATGGCGATAACAAGTTGTTCGTTCAGGTTTTTAACCCGCCATTGCGGTGCGCCATCATCGGAGCGGTGCATATCTCGCAAGCGCTTGTACCGATGGCGCAAATTGCCGGCTTTGAAGTCACCGTTATTGATCCGCGCGGATCGTTCGCCACCGAAGCGCGCTTCCCGGATGTCACCATGAGCGACGAGTGGCCGGATGATGCGATGAAAGAATTTAAGGCAGATACCCGTGCTGCTGTTGTCACGCTCACCCATGATCCTAAATTGGATGATCCCGCGCTCGAGATCGCGCTTAAATCAGATGCTTTTTATATCGGCTGTCTCGGTAGCCGCCGCACCCATGCTTCGCGTCTGGAACGGCTCACCGAGCTAGGCTTTGGGGAGGCAGATTTCGCCCGCATTCATGCCCCCATTGGGCTTGATCTTGGCGCCACCTCACCGGCTGAAATCGCTGTCACTATTTTGGCGGAAATGGTTGCCGCCAAACACGGAAAGCTTGAGAGCTAATGAAATTCGGCCCGGTTCCTGTTGCTGAAGCAGAAGGCACCATACTCGCACATTCAGCTCGATTAACCGGGCGTATTATAAAAAAAGGCCATATCCTATCCACTGATGATCTTAGTTTATTTGCCGATGATGGCATCAGCGAAATTACCGTTGCACGCCTTGAGCAGGATGATGTCACGGAAAATGATGCCGCCGCCGCCATCACCACAGCACTCGCCGGACAAAACGTCTCTGTCGGTAAGGCTTTCACCGGGCGCTGCAATCTGATAGCCGAAGCACATGGTCTTATCACCTTTGACCGGGATAGATTGGATCAAATCAACCTCGTTGATGAGACCGTCACGATTGCAACAATGCCAGCCAATGATATCGCTTCACCGTCGCAACTTATCGCGACCATCAAGATCATTCCTTTCGCCATCCCGAAATCTGTTCTGGATGCCGCCCTGAAAGTCATCGGCAATGAACCCTTGGTCGAAATTGCACCGTTTATGCCAAAAAAAATTGGGCTCATCATGACGCGTCTTCCCGGCATGAAAGAAAGTATCCTCGATAAAACGATGCAGACCGCGGCTACCCGGGTGCGTGAATTCAGCAGTGAGATTTCAACCGAAATACGCTGTGATCATACCGAACACGACGTCATTGACGCGATCAATGCGATGGCCGAAAAATCTTGCGATATTATATTGATATTTGGCGCCTCGGCTGTTGTTGACCGGGCAGACGTCTTACCAGCTGCGTTGGTTGCTGCAGGTGGCAGAGTAGATCATTTCGGCATGCCGGTCGATCCGGGTAATCTGCTGTTTATTGGCGGCGTTGATGGCACACCAGTAGTCGGTATGCCGGGCTGTGCCCGCTCGCCGAAACTCAATGGATTCGACTGGGTGTTGTGGCGATTGCTTGCCAATGTGCCGATAATGCCGCGCGATATAATGTTGATGGGATCTGGAGGCCTCTTAAAGGAAATTAGTGAGCGCGGTCAATTACGCCAAGATAGCAGTGAGCCAAAAACCGCTGCACGTGAACCTAAAATTGCCGGCTTACTGCTTGCCGCCGGCTCGTCGCGGCGCATGGGGAAGGCCAATAAACTTCTCACAGATGTTGACGGCCGAGCCATGGTCAATCGGGTTGCCGAGCAAATCACTGCTTCCAAGGCAGAAGGTTTACTGGTCGTCACCGGCCACGAAAAAGACCAGGTCGAGGCGGCTCTCAAAGATCACGCGACCGCATTTGTACATAATTCTGACTATGCGGACGGCTTAAGCACGTCTCTCAAATCCGGTCTTAGAGCCTTGCCCGACGCCATGGAAGGCGATTGGGATGGTGTGATTGTCTGCCTCGGCGATATGCCGCTGGTTCTGGCAGATCACATCGACCAATTAATTCGCGCTTTTGATCCAGTTGAAGGACGCTCAATCTGCGTGCCGGTTCATGGCCGCAAGCGTGGCAATCCGGTGGTTTGGAGTAAACAGTTTATCGCTGAAATATTAGCTGTTACCGGTGATATCGGTGCCCGGCATTTACTCGAAGAACATGCTGATCAGGTCATCGAAGTTCCGATCGATCAGGATGGCGTATTGTTCGATGTCGATACGCCAGACCGGCTCGCCGAGTTGAAAAAGCGGACATAAAAAAAACCCAGCGTGCAGCCGGGTCATCTCGCGGTCACAATTACAAATCTAAGAAACTAAACTTAAGTTCTCTCCACGGGGCGGTACTTCGTCATATATGACCTCGGCAATCGTTTCATAGGTGCTGATGATGTTGTCTAACGAAGTTGTTGGCGTTGTGCGCTTGGGCTCACTGCTTAATTGAGCATTTGTTATGTTGGATAAATCAAAAGCGGCGGCAAAACTCTCGCTGGAGTTTCCCATCATGGGATTATTAATGCGGCGCTCCGGAATTTGCTCCATTGGGCGTCCGAAATGATCATAGGCACGCCGACGGGCATATTGCTGCCGCTGACGCGCATCAAATTGATCGTATTGGAACTCCGATTGGCCTTCATAGATCAGGGCATTAATCTGATTTAATTCGGTTAGTGGAGTCGCATCGGCATGGGCAACAGCACCGGTTGCAGCAAACCTGCCACCACCAGCCGGCACCAAATTTGTACCCGCTATTCTTGGCGTTAAAGCCATTATCACGCACCTAACTTATATTTTTATACTTCTAATATAGTAGATTCTACTGAAAAGTCAATAACTTAGAAGATTTCTAAAAATTGCTTTCTAAATACTCAATTATTTTGGCCGCCACATCATAATCATAAAGATCATTATGACCGGCATTCGGAATCCCGTAAAATTCCTTAGGCTTTGGCGCTGATTCATAGAGTTTACGCCCCAGGAAATAAGGCACCGTGTGGTCGTTTTCACCATGAACAATCAATATTGGCGCCTTTATGTTATTGATTTTGCTTAAAGAATCATACCTGTCCCGAAGCAGAAGACGTGCCGGAAACAGCTTAAAATGATGCGCTGCCGCATCAACCATAGATGAAAAAGGCGCTTCGAGTACTAAACCAGCGATTCCAAGATTTTGCGCCACTTCTACCGCAACACCGGTGCCAAGAGATTCGCCGTAGATGACGGTTTTGAAAATTGGAATACGCTCGTCAGCTAAGAATTTAAGCGCCGCACGCGAATCTAGATAGAGATGTTCTTCGGTCGGATATCCAGGGTTTGTGCCATAGCCGCGATAACTCAACAGCAACATCCCGTAACCGGCATCTAGATAGGGCTTCACTTTGCCGGCGCGATAGCCGATATGGCCGGCATTGCCATGCAGATATAATAGTGTCAGTGCGTCATCATTCACAGGCGCCCGATACCAGGCCGTCAAACTTAAGCCATCATCGGTTACGACTTTTACTGCAGTCATTTCCGGAACGCCGTAATGGGCAGGGTCCAAATGCCCCGAGGACGGGTGGTACATTAAATTGCGCTGAAATACAAAAAGCAGGCCGAGCAAAACTGCATAGATTATTGCTGCAGTTATGACAAAGGACATCACCTTTCCCATTCGACCATATTGAAGTTAGGAGGCTGGAAGCTTAAGCCGTACCATCTACAAACCAAGCGTCTGCGCTTATTTTGCAGGCCCGGCCTTTACTTTTGCCAACACCTTCACTGGCTGCGATCGTCGCATCAAAATCCCGGCACAGCTGACCGTCACCAGCATAATAGGTACGGGTTGGCTTGATTGTACCAGCAACGCCGGTATCAGGATTGGTCCAGGAATAGACTTGGCCGTCCTGGATGTGATCCATTGCGGTTTTGGTAGATTCTTTAAACTTTGCGCGATCTGATGGAATAAGACTGTCGCCAAAAGCGAAACCTGCTGCTCCGCCGACAGCTGCGCCGGCTACCATCCATAAAAGATTTCCGGCACCGCCGCCAAATTGACTGCCGACATAGGCGCCAATAATACCGCCGCCAATGGTACCGATCATTTGGCCATTCGACATGCGGTTTTGATTGGAACAAGCTGCCAGAAAAATCGCCAGGGCCAAAACGAGACCTTTTTTCATCTCCCCTACTCCGTTCGTTAAAGGTCTGGAATATCGACCTTAGTAAGGTTAGTAGATTAATCTTAGAGCAATTTTATACGGGAAAATTAGTTTAAAAACCAATAACAACAAATCAAAGTGGCTTGGCTTTTTTTGGCTTTAAAAGATCTTCAACCGTTTGGCCAGGCGCCAGACACCAAAATACAGCTTGGGCTGGAGCGGATACCGAACATTCAAGCGTTTTACTTTTGCTGAAGAGAGCCCGCTTACCAAAGCGACGGCATTCATCGGTTGCCATTTGCAACAGTAATTTCGGTGTTGTGTAGCGTTTATTATAACAGATTTCGACGGTAGTCCGGTCTTTGAGCTCTTTGGCAAAATTTGCATTGTTGCGGTTAAACTCATCAGCCTTGTAGATATAAGGATCCTGCCGGCTACACGCGGTCAGGACAATGACCATCAGACCAAGTAAAATCATCAGTTTATTCAAATAAAACGTATTCATAGCTGCATCTATAACCGTTCTTGGCACTTTGAACAATGTCGTTATCCAACTACAAATCTAGAAAATAATGCTGGAAATCAGCGTTAGTCATCAACATATAGGATAGATGCTTCATCACGTTAGGAATTAGCTATGACCTTTGTAGAAAGAGATCAGGATGGCCAGATAAAATCGATCAGCCGCGATCCGGTTGGCGACACCCCGGAAGTAGTTGATCCAACTTCATCTGAAGTAACAACATTTTTGTTCGGCGGTGATTTCAAGGAAGGTATGCAGGAAAGCTGGATAACGGCAGATCTGTCTTTGGCTCGTGTCGTTGAGGATGTTGTCGATGTTCTGATCAAGAAAAAACTAATTGAAATAACCGATTTTCCTATACCGGCACAGCAAAAGCTAATTTCAAGGCGCGGCAAGCGCAACGACTACGGCTATTTGACCGAGCTTTTTCCTGAAGACGAGGAAGACGAAGAACTAATAGCTTGAATCTAATGATACCCGGCCGGCAATTTCCGGCGAATCTACGGCGTAGCGATAAGCCCGGAAAACGCTGCTATTTGGTCCGCGTGGGGTACTTGGGAACCACGGACTGACAAATTCCCAGACAATTTCACCATCCGGCGTGACCTCTATAACGCGGCCATGCAAGCCTTCGCATATGAGCGTATTGCCGGAGGCTAATCTTTGAGCACCACTGATATTGGGGCTAAACAGCGACCAGGGTGGGGAACCGGTATAGGACCAGATTTCATCCCCGCTATCCCAATCAAACTCGATAACCTTGGAATGAAAAATTCCACCTGGCACATGAATACCATTGGCAAAAAAGAGGACATTACCGTTCTCCAGCAGCGTGCAATCATGCTGCTGACCCCATGCATTATCCTGCCATTTCTTAGAAACTTTCTTGGTCTTCTTGTCGACAACGACGATCATACTGTTTTTGCGAAAGCTCAGCATGATGTCGCCGTTCGGCAATTCGGTGCAGGCATTGCAATGCAGGAACTCCTTGCGCGTACTCATAATATGTAACGGATAATCTTCGATCGCCATATCGGTGTGAGCATGCCACTCCCAAACGGTAGCGCCATCGGGTGAGACTTCGCAGAGGTAGTCGCTCCAAGTGTCGCCATTGTCATCTTCGCTGCCCGCTTCGGCGCCGAGCATACGGGCCTGCGCATCCGACGGCATTTTCTCCCAGCCGATATAGAGGGTATTGCCGTTTTTGAGGCGGCAAAAATCATGGTGTTGGGCATCATCATGATGCTCCCAAAGGACGTTGCCGTCCCAATCATACTCTCTCAACAGACCGCCTTTGCCTCCGCCGGGTCTTGGACCATCGGCGGTTTCGCCGGCCCATAGCAAGTTGCCGCTTGGCAGTAGATAGGCATAATTACCCGGTTTAGACGGGTGATCCCATTGGTGGAGCACCTCACCTTTCATGCCAACCAGATAAGTCGCTTTGCTGTGAAGAGGGCTAATAATTGTAACGCCCGGTGTTGCCCGGGCGCGGTCAAATTCCAATAGTCCAACAGTTGTATGTCTCATATCTTACACGATAGTCTGCCAGTTTAGGTCTGTAAAGTTAGCTGGAAAACCGGCAGCGCTCTTATGAATTGTTGGCAGAGGCCTTCCATCTGGCCTAAGCTGAGCCAACAAATAATTAGTTATAAGGGGAGATTTATGGCCCGGAAGATTGCGCGCCGATCACGCAGTTACCCAAAAATTGATGTTCACACTCATGTCGCCTTACCGGAAGTTCTGGCACTCGCCGGCAAAGTAAAAATTCGCGGCAAAGAGCCCGGTAAACAACACTGGGTTCCGCGGGCTTCCAGGCAAGAACATGGCCGTCAGTCTTCAACCGCATCAGCGACGCTTACCAAGCCTAAACCACGCCTCAAAGACATGGACCGGATGGGCGTCGACATGCAGGTTATCAGCATGAATTTGCCAACACCGAGTTATTGGGCGGATGGCGCAACAGGCCAACAGATCGCCCGTCAATGCAACGATAGCATAGCTGAATTTGTTGCCGCCTTTCCTGATCGCTACATCGGCCTTGGCGCCGTGCCGTTACAGGATCAAACGCGCACGGTAAAGGAGTTGGATTATCTAAACCGCCTCGGCTTGAAAGGCGTCGCCATCCCCTCCCACGTTCGGGCGAAAGATTTGGGTGTTCCAAAGTTTCGAAAATTCTGGGCCAAAGCTGAAGCATTAGGTCTACCGGTTTATATTCATCCGCGCGGTTTTACCCATGACGAACGTCTGCACAAGTATTTCCTATGGAATTCGGTGGGACAGCCTTTGGAAGAAACGCTTGCCATGACATCGATTATCTATGAAGGCATCCTCGACGACTTTCCCAAGCTCAAAATCATTATCGCCCATGGTGGCGGCTATCTGCCTTATTATGCCGGACGCACCGATAAAGCCTATAAATCACGCCCGGAAACGAGGAAAAATATAGCTTCCCAACCAAGCGATTACCTTTCACGATTTTTTTATGACACAGTTATCTTCGATCGGGATATGCTGCCGCTGTTAGTGAAAAAGGCGGGCGATCGTCAAATCATGATGGGAACCGATTACCCACGGGGAGAAATTGAAGAGGACCCTATTGGCTTTGTAAAACGTTCAAAGGATTTATCGCCACAGAGTAAGGACAGAATAATGGGGCTCAACGCCGCCAAATTATTCAATATCTAAATCTGAAGGAGGATCAAAGATGGCACTTGCATTTGCTAATTTCCGCGTCGCGATGCCCGGCTGGCGAGACGACGGCCGAACTGAGCCGCCCATACTTATCGAACTCACCGCTAAACGCTGGAAAGGCCTGACCTTACTTGCCGCGATACTGGCGTGGCTCGGGATCGGTGTGTTGATGTGGCATTTATGGCATGGATTATACGCACCACTGTTGGAAACCGGTCTGGCGCCTTCTACTAAACCGGCTGATCTGTTCGCCAACGCTTTTTCCGGATTTGCCGTCATCTTTAGCATGGCGCTATTAGCCAGTGCGGCGGTGATCGGCTTTTATGCCCGCTTTATGGCTTGGTGGCGGCACGGTTGAGATATTTACTCGCCCTTCTGCTGCTATTTCTATTGCCGGCTCAATTAGCGGGCGAACCGATAAAGGTCGATCTGGAGCTTGTCATTGCGACCGATGTATCGCGCAGTATTGACGAAGACGAAGCACGGCTGCAACGCGAAGGCGTTGCCGCTGCCCTCCGCTCACCCTATATTTTAGCCGCCATTAGAAGCGGCTATCACAAGCAAATAGCGATTTCCTATATCGACTACTCAAGCCGGGCATTTAATGAAATAATTGTCGATTGGCGCATTATCAAAGACAAAGCCTCGGCCGATGGCTTCGCCAATTCCCTGATCAATGAGCCCCTCACCTTTGGCCGTCGCACATCGATTAGCGATGCGCTTGAGATGGCGGCGAAAATGATTGGTGATAATAATATCGACGGTCGCCGCCGGGTCATCGACATCGCCGGCGACGGGCCCAACAATCATGGCCGCTTGGTCGAAGATGTCCGGCACGATGTTGTTAGAAAAGGCATTACGATTAACGGCTTACCCATCATCAACAACAACCAGGGTTTCGGTACGCGTTTTAATCTACCTGATCTCGACAAATATTATCGCGGCTGCGTTATTGGCGGTCCCGGCGCATTTCTCGTCATTGCCAGGGATTTTCCAGATTTTGCGCGGGCCATTCGCCGTAAACTCATATTTGAGATCGCCAGAGCATCATCGCCAAAAGCGCTAATCATCCCTGCCGCCGCAACATCCGGCCCGATTACCGGATCAGGATATACTTATAAAAAAGGCTGCGATATTGGCGAGCGTATATGGCGGCGAATTTGGCAAGATCAAGAATTCGATCCATAAGGTAGAGCTCAATAGAATGCATTCCCAGCACCAATATGATACCGCGCGAGCTGAAACCTTGGCGCTCAAGGCCGTTCACTTCATTCTGGCTGACGATAATCTCCAGCAAGGTTTCTTAGCGACATCAGGCATCGCTCCGGAAGACTTCAAAGCGTTGATCGACACCCCCGATTTTCTGGGTGGCGTGCTTGATTTTCTCCTCGGCAATGAAGAGCAGCTGGTTAAATTTTGTGAAGAGTGTGAAATTGATCCGTCAGAGCCTGCGCGAGCTCGCCACGCCTTGCCAGGCGCCGTGATGGATTACTGAGTTCCCGCTATGCTGCGAGGAGATTTTTAACCGTATCTCCAGCTTCAATTAAACTGAATGGCTTTTGCAAAGATGCGTCGGCGCCGATTTCTGTCGCGGCATATAATAAATCGTCGCCTAAATTATTGTGGGTTAACCGCGCCGGCCCGCCTGACATGGCAATAATTTTTACGTCCGGCCAACCTTTTCTCAATTCAGTAATCGTCTCCAATCCATCCTTTACCGGCATGAAAAGATCAATGATCACGATATCGATGGACTGGTGTTCGAGAAATTCTAAGGCCTCGAAGCCATTTGCAGCCGAGTAAGTCTTAAATTGCTTCAACTCGAAAAATTCTATTAGATTTTCGCGAATCTCATGCTCATCATCAACAATCAAAAGCGTTGTCATAGTCCTGTCCTAAGGAAGACAACGCTGGAATTTAAATGCTAAGCAATCACACTTTCATCATAATAGTCGACCAGGTCAATAGTACCTTGAACCAAGTCATTGATGAATTCCAACCGGTCTTCCGGTTTTAAATCTGAGAGCGGATTAGTATTATCGCTGGTATTTGCATTCGATAGTTCGCGAATGCTTTCCATAGCACGTAAGCAATAAAACCATTTATCTTGACGACCCATAATTTACTCCTCGAATCCAAACTTTCTAGTTTTAACGTGTTAGAACTTTGCCTAGAAGTTGTTTGAAACTCAAGAATCGATGGGTAAACAAGTGTATCTTAATGTAATACTAACTGGACACTAATCAACTCGAGGTTCCTGCAGGAGTTAAGAATTAACCTTAACTCTTTACTGACTAAGGAAATACTCGATAACGCGGCAAAATAAAAGTGTTGGAATATTTCAAAATATTGCCCGTTTGCTACGACTGATCGAGCAATTCGCGAACATGCTGCCCAAGCAGTTTTTGGTCATAAGGCTTACCAAGATAGGTAAACTCGTCGATTCCCCCCATTTTCTCCGAATCAACATAGCCAGAGGCAAGTAATATTTTAAAGCCACGATACTTATCGCGGATAATTCGCGCCATTTGGATGCCAGAGATGCCGCCCGGCATAATAACATCGCTGAAAACGAGATCCACCACACATCCCTTTTCCAATTGCTCCAAGGCATCGGTAGCGTCGATCGCTTGAACAATTTCATAGCCAAGATGAGACAGCATTTCCACGGCTATCGCACGCACCGCAGAATCGTCTTCGACGACCAAAATTCGTTCATTGCCGGAAAATAGAGATAATTCCTTACCATCCAAAGTTTGCGGCAATATGATTTTCCGTTCGCCAACGGGTATTTCTAAAGTAGCTGTTGTGCCTTGTTTGGGATTGCTTTCTAACGTTATCATTCCATCTGTTTGACGAGCAAAACCGAAGACTATACTTAATCCTAGTCCGGCCCCTTTCTGATCTTTTTTAGTTGTAAAATAAGGTTCAAAGGCACGCTCTTTGACCGCGATCGGCATACCTATACCGTTGTCTGATATCGCTATTCGCACACCAGGCTGACGTTCTTCGTCTTCCGACTCAATATCATTGGCAACAAAATTTTCAGCGCTGATTGAGATGACCCCGTCACCGTCAACGGCTTCGATGGCATTTAAGAGCAGTTGCTCTAATACAATTTCAAAATGTCCAACATCAACCCGAACAGTGTTTAAATCAGATGGGATTAATATGTCGATCTGCAAATTAAGGTTATTTTGATCTTGCCATTTCTCGATAATGGGCAGGATTACTTCGCCAATTTCAACATCACGTCGATTAGCAGGGCGGCGGCGGCCAAGGTATAGTAGATTCTTGGCCATATCAGAACCACGCTCGGTCGCGACAATCGCGGCGGCAACCCATCTACTAAGCTTTTCGTCATCGGCGACAAATGTTTCCAGTAGTTCTAAATTACCTTGAATAATGGTTAAAAAATTATTCAGATCATGACCAATATGGCCCGACATTTCAGAGATGCTGAACATTTTAGCAAGCCGTGCTTCGCGTAAACGGCGTTTTGCAATTCCGGTATTGTTGGACAGGGTCGCAATTATTTCTGCATCACCGAGACGGCGAGTCGTCCAGCGCAAGACATCCTCAGCATCGGATACGAACTCTACTTCGCCCGGTACACTTTTAAACTCCAACAATCCGGCATCGGCACGATCAAATTCTCCCTCAGGCGGTAATACTGTATAACCCAAGTTAGTAATCGCAGCGTAAACATCCTCGATGAGTGAATTACCATCTAAGTTCGATATCAATCCAGGAAGAATAGCCTCGCAGTATTCACTCCAAAACGTCAATTTTCCCGAATTATTAAAAACAAGGACGCCATCTTCTATTTTTGTTAACGCTATTTCAGTCATAGTACCTTGAAAGGAGTTCTGGTTAATTGAACAAAATAACAACAGTAAAACAGGTCGCTATTCCAAATTCTAAACATCTAGCATATTATTTTTAAAAAATTGCGGCAGCAATGTGCTAAATTGTTATATTCGGTAACATCTTAGTACTATTTGCTGTACGTATTGCGTTATGCTATGCGCTGTTTAAGTTAAAGTAATTTGATTTCTCTTTAAATTGCACCTACTTTTTTCAGAGAAACCGTTATTACATCGGGGTGGTCCATCGAAACGAGGAGTTGATGGAAAATACGGGAACAATTTTAGTCGTCGATGACGAAGAAGAAATTTGCAATTTCTTGAAAGATTATCTTGAGACTCATGGCTATGAGGTTTTCACCGCCAATGATGGCGATGCCATGCGCACGGTAATGAATGATAAATCAATAGACCTCGTGATCCTTGATCTAGTTATGCCGGGTGAAGATGGCTTAACCCTCACCCGTTACCTGAGGGAAAATTCCAAAGTCGCCATTATTATTCTGACTGGCAAAGATGAAGAAGTTGACCGTATTGTCGGCCTGGAAATGGGGGCGGACGATTATATTGCCAAACCATTCAGTTCCAGAGAACTTCTAGCACGCGTAAAAACTGTTTTGCGGCGGGTATCCGAACGCGGCGAACAGGTCTCTGCCGGCGCTAATGGCGGATCAGTTCAATTCGCCGGCTGGAATTTCGACAAAGTTGGCAGACGTTTGATGTCGCCCACCGGCAATGAAGTCGCCTTAACAACAATGGAATTCAATTTGCTGACAGCCTTTACCGATAATCCAAATCGGGTGCTTGATCGGGACCGCCTGCTTGACCTCCTCCAAAATCGCAGCTGGGAACCTTATGACCGCAGCATCGATGTGCTGGTTGGACGGCTCAGAAGCAAAATAGAGAATAATCCGAAACGTCCTGAACTTATCAAAACCGTTCGCGGTACGGGATATGTTCTAGCGACCACTGTCGATAGCGATCAGTAATCTTTACTTAAAAGATACCAGCCAGGCTTGCGGGTCATCTGGCGCCTGTTCTGCTGGATAAATGCCGACCGTCAATGACGACAAGGCGCCATGCCTTTGAAATTCAAGCACCGGTCGTTCAAGCTTGACCCCATAGCTCGGTGAGATCCAGCTCGTTCGAATATTTGCGCGCCAATCGCCATCACCGCGAAAGATTAACTCGAATTCATTTTCCAATGTTTTAATTATCCATTTACCCGCTTCATTTTCGCTCAATTCACAATCAGGCGAAAAATGAAAAGGAATGGTAATCTGATGATCGCCTGCCCCGTCAAATGTGTCGCCAACAATGAGACGATGATTATTTTTTTCGAGAACTATCTTGCGGCTTGGCATGACTGAATTGGCCAAACGCTGATAACCGGAATGGGCGCCAACAAATACATCCATTTGTTCATCGCTACGCCATTCTCGAACATCTGGAACCGCATCATTGTGCAGCGCAAATAATTCGTCATCAGAGACAAATCGATTTTGCTCTTCACTGTCGATCATCGGCGTATTGTGGCTGGCGGTGCCGCGAAACTGATTACGCTGATCGTAGGAAGCAGAGTAGACAAAACTGCCGCTGTCGGTAATCAATGAAACACCGTCCAGGCAGGCTTCAAACGACAGGCAGTCATTGTGACCATGCACGCCTTTGCCGCCAAAGCCGACGGGACCGCATTCGATAAACACGTGATCCCTTGCTGTCGCCATAATATAGAAACCACCATCCTTGAAGGCCCGGGAATTTAGCTCAGAACTTTCGGTTTCATTTTTAGCCTCTGAATTATTGGGGGTGCCGAAAGTCCAAAACAATTCCGCCTGGGCTTCAACGCTGGCAAAGTTCTGGCCTGCAAACTCCCATTCTGCCTGAATAACATCCGGCAGATAGGTGTGATCATTCAAGCCTTGATCACCAAAGGGTAAAACCCGCCCATCGTCGGCATCCCCCCAAAGCGGCGCCAAACCATCCAGTTTAGTATAGCTTTGGGTAAAATCCGTCATACCTAAAAGGCGCTGTTGATAGTCTGGGTTCACGTCTAATCCAGAAATGCGGCGATACCGCGCCGGCCAGAAAAACAGCTCGGCGACAAACCGGTGATAGGCAATTGAGCCCTCAAAATCGGTACCGTCCGCTAAAACTTGTTGCGATATTTCCCGTGTCAGCAGCTGCCAGCCTTCATTCAGCCAGCGTTCTGGTCTCTTACCTGAGCCAAAGAACAGCCCGGCAAACACCAAGGCGCCAGCATCCGCTGTACAGTGATTTCCATTCACCCCATAGTCTTCGATATAGCGCTCGGTAAATACACCATGCTCATAAAGCGAGCGCAAAAAGCTGGCCCTAAAATTATAGCCATCCCAGGACGCAGATTTACTAAAAACGTGAAAAAGCCAGGTCCAGGTGAAAATCCGCATGGCTGCTTCCATCGCCACCGCCCAATTGACGCCCCGGCCGTACGGATTAGCTTCGATCCAATCAGTCAAAACTTCACGCGCGAACCCGGCATATTTTTCATCACCGCTCAGCATGTAGGCCTGGCCGACTGGTATCAGCCATTGCAGCCGCGACAACTCCCAAGGCACTTTGACGTCACTGCCGCTTTCAAGGTTAAGAACGTCGATATCGCGGAAAAATTTTACCGGCCAATTTTCTTCAACTTTGAAATCAGTATCCCACAGGATCGGGCGGCTTAAAGTTTCCAGACCAGAACCCAATAAGTCGACTTCTAACGCCAGCGCCGATTCTGCTGCCGCCAAAAGGCGTTGTGATTCATGGGGAATAACCGCATCCAGCGATGCCGGGTCAACTCGATCGGTAACCGCAGGATAAGGCCGGTCTGACAATTGCAGCCACAGATCTTCAATCGTTGGAGCACCAAGCTGTGCTGCCAACCGTCCATCATCCAAACCAAAAGTTGGTGACACGCGGTATCGGTCGAGCAATGCCCGTCCCTCTTGGGCGAGCCTGCGTCGCAACTCCTGCGGTGAGCGGTTAAATCCGCGCCGTATCCGATTGAGCCATAGCCCAAACATAGATATCCCCTTTGCCTATATTCCCTCTTTCATAATATGAGAGGGCCTATAAACAAAAGATAAATACGCCAACAGCTAGTTATTTTTCCCGCACACTTTTCCAGCCAACCGGAGGAGTCGTATAAGGGGGTGGCGGATTTTTCATTCCGAGGCGATAGCGATCACCACTTTCCTTATCTTTCCAACCCACTTTTTCGGTGATCGGCACATGCATTTTAATCGTGTCCGGTTCCGGGCAATAAGCCACGCAATCGCCACAGAACCAGCATTCATCCGGAAACAGCACGATTGGCACCATGAGGGTTTCGGGGTTGGGCACCAGAACATCCGTGCGGCAAACTTCGATACATAAGCGGCAGCCGGTACAGTTATCAGGATTAATCTCGACGACGGTGCACGGCGCTAAGGGGTTCGTGACCATATAGGCTTGGTTATAGTCACTCATTCCGCCGCCTCCCCAATGACTCGCGTTGTTTTTTCATCAAGCCCATTATGCGCATCGTAATTCTCGGCATAATTCGAGGCGTAAGGTTCTTGAAGCCAATAATCACAAGGCTTGTCACTAATGCTCACACCATCTTCCTCGCGTTTAATGATGACATATTTATCCCAATCAGGTGGGTCTACTTCGGGATAGTCGACCCGTTCAAAATCGCATGCCCGGGAACTTGCTTTGCGCGCGCGGGACGCTTCCATAATCATTTGCCCGACGGTTAGCCGCGAGAACGCCTCCATAATCCGGGCGAGCTCATGCGGATTGCGGGCAAAGACTTGCTGGCCTTCACTTTCCTTAATACTTTCGAGCCATTCCAGGCCAATCTTCAAGGTTTCTTCCGCTTTATAGGTCGCGCAATAATCCTGCATCACCCGGCAGAGCCCAGCTTGAAACTCTTTCCAGCCAATCCCGGCAGATCGCTTGACCGGTGCGTAAACCCGTTCGCGTTCTTCACTAAGCTGAGATTTGTCGACCTCAACTTGATCGGCGCTTAACGCGTAGTCAGCAGCTTTGCGGCCGGCATAGCGGCCAGTTGATGCTGACTGCGAATGATTGCCGCCGCCGAGCATTTGATTGCCAGCCGTGTACAAGCCTTCAAGCGTTGAGCGGCAATCCCAGTCATAGACCAAGCCCCCGCCGCCGCCGAACGCCGTTTCCCGCCATTGCGGCGGTCCCTGTCCGTTCCACCAAGGTTTGTGGATACCGGCTTCTTCCGGTGGCAGGACGTTAGCTTGCATCATATGTTTGTTCGGATCATAACCGCCATCGGTATAAGGCTCATAGACACCATGGCGGGTCTTGCCTTCATTACCAACCATCAGGCCAAATATCGCTTTGCGTTCCAGTTCCGGCATGCCTGGCAGATCAGCGTAAAACGGCAGCACAAACTCACCGCTCTCAATCCGTTCCGCCAGATCATGAATGAGGGTTGGCCCTTGCGTCTCGTAAGGATGCGGCGGCGGCCCGTGATAAAACATTTTTTGACCTTTCGCCAATCGATAGCGGTCGGCGACGTTCTTGATCTCCTTGCCATCGCGATCAACCCACGGCACTTCCTTGCCATTTGAATCAACGATCGTGCAGGCAAACCAGGTATTATGCGCATTGCCCGTGCCGTAGCCAAAATAACGAAAGCCACCAACAGTGCGGCCACCGGCCTCCATTTGGCCGAACTCAGCGCCGGCGTTATAGCAAATTGCATTCCCGTCGCCGACATCATTGGGATCATCATGGATTGAATTAGCGCCAACAAGCTCGGTCGAAAACACCCACAGCCGGGTTGATGGTCCGGTGCAGACAATCGTTGATTTGGCTTTAAAAATATAAAACTCACCGGTTCTAATATGAAAACCAGTGGCACCAATCACCCGCCCGCCGATTTTGCCGCCTGCGGTCAGCAAGCTGGTGATCATCACCCGGTTTTGAATTTGCACGTCAAGCCGGCGCATTTCATCATGCATCGCTTTTTTGATGTAGGCGCCCTGCACACGTACAACGGTGCGGGAATCATAATCATAGGCAAACATCAGCTTGGTTTCTTCGTCACGGAAATCAGCGCCGACAAATTCGTCATTTACGTCGCGGATGTCGATACCCCACTCTTCGACATCTTGCAGCGCGTCCCAGCTTTCCCGGGCCGTGATATAATGCGACGCGCGGCTGCCATATTCGCTGGTGGCAATGCCCTTGCGGCAATTTTGAAACTCATCAACCTGATCTTCCGGCGAGATGCCACTGGCTGGATTGGTGCAGGCGTTATGCCAGTGATCAACACCGGAGCCCCCACAACCGCTGGTTAAAACGTTGGCTTTATCAATAACCAGGACCTTGGCGCCTTTTTTGCGCGCATTGATCGCCGCATGACAGCCGGCAGTTCCACCGCCGACAATCAGCACATCGGTCGTGACTTCATTGACCTTGTCATAATCGACGGTATACGGCCACGGCGGTGTATTCTCGTTTAACGGAGCTTCATAGATCGACATTCGTAATTCCCCATTTATTTTTGTTTATCCCCATAGAATGTGCTCTTACAACATATCATGCATTGACATAGGTCAAATAAAAAAGCCGTAATTCGAATTTAAATCTAAATAGAAAATGCGTGCTAATGCCATATAATTAGTTATTCTTTTGCTATGAACAATAAGAATAAACTTAGAGATGGGGGGATCGCGAGGGCCTTTTCAAGTCGCAATTTCAGACTATTTTGGTACGGCCATTTCAGTTTTATTATCGGCGTTTGGGTCAATCGGGCATCGGTTGCATGGCTGACCTGGGATATGACTGGTTCTGAAACCTGGCTCGGCTATATGGGTGCGGCTGCAATGGTGCCGATGTTATTCCTTGGCGCCTTGTCAGGTGCGACAGCTGACCGCTATGGCCATCGCCGGCAACTCCAGATCGCCACCTCGATAGGTGGCATTTTCACGCTCATCATGGCGACCATGGTGTTTACCGGAACGATCACGCCTATTGCGCTGTTAATATTGACGCTGTTAGGCGGCATCACCCGCTCCTTCAATGTCCCCGCCCGCAATGCCATGGTCCACGCATTGGTCGACAAAAAGGATATTTCGGCAGTGATCGCGGTCAATGGCGCCAGCTACCACAGTGGTAATTTTATCGGCCCCGCCATTGCCGGCGCGGTGCTGTTTTATGGTAGCGTTGCCATCGCTCTTTATGTCTACGCAGCGGTCTCTTTTGGCGTGGTCATTCTTTACAAATTCCTCGATATTGAGGATGGCGGCACAGCGAAGAAAGATCGCAAAAGCATCGGCGCTGAACTCGTCGAAGGATTTCGCTATGCGTACAATCACATAGGCATTCGAAATCTGATGATACTAACGGCCATCGTCACACTTTTCCTGCAGCCCTTTATGGAGATGCTGCCGGCCTTCGCAACCGAAGTTTTTAGTCGAAAAGTTGAAGGCTATGCCATGCTGGCGACAGCTGCCGGATTGGGCGCGATGTTTGGCGGCTTGTGGCTGGCTCAGCGCGGGCGCACCGAAGGGCTGATGCGCATCCTCCTCACCAGCTCTTTAATTGGTGTGCTGTCGGTCATCGCCTTCTCCCAAACATCTAATTTCTACATCGCCATGGTCGAGATGTTTCTCTCCGGCATAGCCCTGGTGTCATCCGGTATCTGCACCTTGAGCCTGATCCAGAATTCGGTAGATGCAAAGGTGCGTGGCCGGGTCATCGCTCTTAACGGTGTTTTGGTAACCGGCGGCCCGGCCTTGGGAGCGATTATCATCGGCACGGTCGCTGAACGCTATGGCGTACAAAATCCGGTTATGGTCAGTGCCATCATCGGGCTGACTATTTGGCTTATTGTGGCGCGGCCCAACATGAAGCAAGCTGCAGCGCTCGAAATAGCAGACTAGAGGGACACCATGTTAACCAAACCTATCCCTGCGACAGGCGAAGCACTACCGGTCATCGGCCTCGGCACCTACCGCGCCTTCAACACCTCGCTCAATCCAAACAAGAAGAAAGACCTGCAACAGGTCGTTAATTTGTTTTTTGAAGCCGGTGGTACGCTGATCGACTCGTCGCCAATGTATGGCAAAGCCGAAGCGGTCACCGGAGACGTGCTCGCCAGCATCAATGGGCACGACAACGCCTTCCTCGCGACCAAGGTTTGGACTGACGGCCCGCAACAGGGCATTGACGAAATGGAAGACTCGCTCCGAAAAATGCGCTGCACCGAGATTGAGCTGATGCAAGTCCACAATCTGAAGGATTGTGATACGCATCTTGAAACCTTGCGCGACTGGCAGGCGGCTGGGAAGGTAAAATATATCGGCATCACACATTATAGCCAGAGTGCCTTTGGTGAACTCGGCGGCTATCTCAAGAAATATCCGTGGATCGATTTCTGCCAGTTCCCCTACTCTATCGCCCGGCGTGACGCGGAAGACTATTTCTTTGATCTCTGCGCTGACTTGCAGGTTGCGACATTGATCAACCGGCCGTTTGAGCAGGATGGTTTATTTACCAAGATCAAACGCTCACCCGTACCGGTTTGGGCCGAGGATTTCGGCTGCACCTCCTGGGCACAGTTTTTCCTCAAATATATCTTTGGTCACGGTCCAGCAACCTGTGCGATACCCGCCACCAGCAACCCGGACCACATGGCAGACAATCTGATTGCCGGTGAAGGCCGCCTGCCGGACGCATCTGAGCTTAAGAAAATGGCGGATTATTTCGACGCACTTTGAAACGACGGAAACTACTACTCAACTCGTTAGATAAAGATAAAGGCGAGGAGGCAAAAATGGGGATTATTAAAACAATCGGAATTGTTGGACTTGCTTTATTTGTTGCAAGCACGACACAGGCGGGGGGCTGGAATGAAAAAGCGCCACTGCTGGAACCACTTTCTGAAACCGCGGTCGCGCAAAACGGCCATATGATTTATGTCTTTGGCGGCTATCCGCGCTTGCGAATTACAGTAGATACTGCCCAGGCCTACAACGCCAAATCCGATAAATGGCGCTACCTGCCGTCGATACCGGTCAAAACAAATCATGCCATGGCGGCAGCGGTTGACGGAAAAGTCTATGTCATTGGTGGTCAGAAAACCGCCGGCGGACGCCGCGTCAATGGCAGGTTCGAACGTCAGCCTCCCGGCTTTATGGATAGCGTTTTTGAATATGATCCGGCGACCAACAAATGGAGCCAGAAAGCGTCGATGCCGTCAAAACGCAGTGGCGGTGTTGCCGTCACCGTTGGTGGCAAGATCTATGTCGCCGGCGGCCGCACCCGGGAAACTGGTGACGATTTTGCCGCCTTTGATCCGAAAGCCAACACCTGGCAAACGCTGCCCAATATACCGACCCAGCGCAATCATCTCGGCGCCGGTGTCATCAACGGTAAAATTTATATTGTCGGCGGACGCTTTGGGCCGGGCTTTCGTTCGGAACGTACCGGCGCTTTGGAAGTCTACGACCCAGCAACCCAGAAATGGACCGAAAAGAAATCGATGCTCCGGCCACGCGGAGGTATAAATGCAATCGCTGCCAATGGCTGCCTGCATGTGCTGGGTGGCGAAGGTAATGAGGAAGCGCTAAGCGGTGTCTTTCCGGACCATGCTTACTACAATCCAAAAACCGATAGTTGGAAACGGCTTGCCGATATTCCAACACCGGTCCATGGGGTAACGGGTCTTGCTTATTACAATGGCAATATTCATTTTCCTGGCGGTGGAATTCGAATCGGTGGCAGCTCCGGCAACATCATTCATCAAATTGTTGATGTCCGGGATATCACCTGCCGTTAAATATCATGCCCGGTCGCACACCCATCGCAGCCAGCATACCTAATACTACAATGATAATGCCGAGGGTTTCGAGGCGGCCTGGCAACTCGTTCAGGATAGGTATGCCCATTAGCGTGCCAAATACCGGCACCAGGGAGATAAACAAGGCGATTTTGGTTGGTCCTAGAACCTGGATGCCACCGGCAAAAAATAACACGCCAACGATGCCGACTAAAAATCCGTGGTAAAATATTTGTAGCGATAGATCGGCTAAACCGGCGGTCAGGAAAACATTTTCATAAAATGTAGAATAGACCGGAATAAACGATACCAGGCTAAGCACGCCGACCACGGCAACCGCTTCAGCAGGATCAATGCCCCATCGGCGCACAGCTACCGTAAATCCAGCCCACAGCGCTGCGCCACCTAGAAAATACAAATCACCGATCCAGGCACCCGGCGGGCTTTCCAGAAAACCGCCCCACCCCATCATTAGCAGCCCGGCCGTAATTGCGATTAAACCGCTTAAGCGATAGACACCCGGCCGGTCGTCAAGAACAATCCAGCTTAATATTGCGGTAAACATCGGCATGGTACCGGGACCAAAAACTGCTCCATGGGCTGCCGGCGCATAATTAAAGCCGTTCATGATAAACAAATTAAACGGCCACCCTGCACAAATTGTCAGAACTATTGCCCGCTGCCACCCAATACCACCCAACGTTTTCAGATCCAGGCGAAGAAATAGTGGCAAAAGTATCAAACCGGATAAATAGCGAAAAAGTGTCAAATCTGCTTCATTGAATACATCGCGCACGCCAAACCGCGATAAAACAATAAAACCGCCCATAATTAAGGCAGTAATGGCGCCGCCGAACATCGCTTGTTTGGGGGTCATATTATTGAACATTGAGGCCTTTTTTTTCGTTTATTTATAAAATATTAGCAGTTTTCTGCGAAAAATAAGCGGTGTGATCGTGAGCACTGCTTTATGCATCTCCATCTGCAATAATGCAAACATGTGATCGAGGAGCGCATTCTGTTAACTTTCGTGGGAGAATGCCATGAATTACATCGGGAATGATTACATTGAAAGGCGCGTAACACAGAATAGAGACATCGATCACAACCGCAGAAGCGGTTATGACCGCCGCGTTACCGCCAAACAGCTCGGCGCCAATCTTCGTACAGGCCTTAATCGCCGGGTAAAAGACCGGCGTAAAGAGGATCGTCGCAAGCACTGTATGCATTGCGGCACGCCTTATATAAATCGGCCCGGGGGCGAGACTGCATGTGTATGCAAAGTGAATGCCATGCGTGGCGCCAAAGATATTCTCTGATGAAAACTTTCATGCAACACCTGATGGGCTTCATCACCGGATTCCTGCTGGCGGATCTTATGGGCTCGCCCCTGGCGACATTCATGAGCGGTTTTTAGATTAATGCCTTCGCGCATCCGGGCATAATTAATCATAACCCCCGATACCATTCTGCCAAGGCCTCACCGATTTCGTGGGGGCTGTCTTCATGGACATAGTGCAAACCTTTGACCGTCACTTCCTGCTGATTGGGGAAGGTGCGGACGTGATCCAGAATATCGTCCTTTAAAACCGTCTCGGGCTCACAATGGATAAAGAGTTTTGGCAGATCACTCGCCGCCATCCAGGCATTATTGTCGTCAATAATTTTAAGAACGTCTGCCGGCTCTCCTTCAACCGGGATTTCGCGTGGCCAGGTCAGCGTCGGCCGGCGGCCCTCGCCCGGTTCTTTATAAGGACGCCGGTATTCATCCCAGACTTCTTTCGGCAATTCCCGGATCACCATCGCCGGCAATATTTTCTCGACAAAGAAATTCTCTTTGAGCACCAAATCATCACCCTCACCTGAGCGAAACTTTCGCATCAACTCGGCGACTTCCGGCGGCCAATTGGTCCATTTAAAATCTCCCATAACACCTTGAGTGAAGGCGATGGCTTTCATCGCATCGGGATGATAGCGCGCCCAGGTGAGACCCAATTGCACGCCCCAATCATGCATCATCAGAGTGACATTTTCTTCAATTCCGAGCGTTGACATAAAGTCATCGATATAATTTTGATGCTCTGCCAGACGGTAGGAATCGGGACCGCTGTCAGATAGCTTCTCTGAATCACCTTGGCCAATATTATCAATTGCAATGCAGCGCACTTGATCCTCAACATGCGGGATAACATTTCGCCACATATAGGATGATGTGATATTGCCATGAAAGAAAACCAGCGGATCGCCTGAGCCGCCGGTATCGACATAAGCCATCGTTTTGCCTTGGATGGTGACAAACTGTTTTTGGTATTTCATTTGTGAGTTGATGCTGACCATGTTCCTCCCATAGCGCCTGCAAATCCAATGCAAATGCTCGACAAATCCGTCCCCTCGGTTACTTTACAAATCTTAGTTCAGGGAATTACCAATTGCCAAATAATAATCTTTTTTCAGCCGGTACTAGTCCAATCGAACGCCATCGGCATGTATTCCGCTTAGCGTTGCCGATTATCGTCGCCAATCTTTCAGTGCCGCTGTTGGGTGCTGTTGATACCGCGGTTATGGGCCATCTGGAGCACGCGCATTTTCTGGGTGCCGTTGCAGTCGGCGCCACCATTATCCATTTCATTTATTGGGGATTTGGTTTTTTGCGTATGGGCACGACCGGATTAACCGCGCAAGCTTTTGGCGCCAGCCAAGCCAGCGAGGTACGCGCCAATTTTCAACGCGCGGCTCTGCTTGGCACCGCTATCGGGCTAATGCTTTGGGCGCTGCAATATCCGATCATAAATTTTTCCCTGCATTTATTCGAGGCCAGCGAAACGGTCGAAAATCTTGCCCGAACCTATTTTCAAATCCGCATTTGGAGCGCGCCTGCAGTGCTGGTCAATTATTGCCTCATTGGCTGGTTCATCGGCATTCATAACACGCGCCTGACCCTTGTTCTTCAAGTCTGGATGAACTGTCTCAATATCATCTTGGATTTGGTCTTTGTAATCGGCTTTGGCTGGGGAGTAGAAGGCGTCGCCTTCGCAACTGTAATTGCCGAAATTAGCGCTGTAATCCTCGGCCTTTTTCTCTATCGCGGGCAGATTCGAAAAATCGATAAGTCCGGGGAAAAAACGGATATCTTTGATCTAGCAAAACTGCGCCGCATGATCGGCGTTAACACGGATATATTTATCCGTACCTTTTGCCTCATTTTTGCCTTTTCCTTTTTTACCGCTCAAGCCGCGAAGTTCGGTGACGCACTCTTAGCCGCCAATGCCGTGCTGCTTCAATTCATGCATTTTATGGCCTTTGGCTTAGATGGTTTTGCTCAAGCTGCAGAAGCGTTGGTCGGTAGTGCATTAGGGGCAAAGGATCATTTCACGTTCAGGGAAGCTGTTAAGATGTCGACGCTTTGGGCTCTCATCGTCTCGCTTGGCTTTGCCATTGTCTATTGGCTCTTCGGACCACTCATCATCGATTTACTGACCGACCTGGAAGATGTTCGAATTGCCGCGAAAGACGCGTTAAATTGGCTTATCATTTTGCCGCTAGTCGCTGTCTGGCCTTACATGCTCGATGGCATTTTTATCGGCGCCACCCGCTCCGCTGAAATGCGTAATGGGATGATTATTTCGCTCGTGATATTTATCGCCGCGATATTTGTGCTAAAAGCCGAGTACGGCTATCACGGCCTGTGGTTTGCCCTAACGCTTTTCATGGTCGCCCGCGGCGTCACGCTCGGCTTGGCCTATCCGCGAATTGAACGAAGTCTGAATTAAAATTTGTAGCCGTAGCGGATACCGAAAGATTCGAGGCCCTCATTGGTTGAACACAATTTTGCGTTCGAAATATGATCAAGGTGGAACATCACGCCATGTACGTTGTTTATGCGAAAACCGATATCAAGTGACTCTCTAAACAATATTCTGCAGCCGAGGGATTTTTTATCGGTCAGGTCGGTTCTTTTGTAGCCATCATGATAGGCCCCACCCAAAGAGAAATTAAAAAACGCGTTGCCCAAAAATTCCCATTCCCAGGTCAAACCAAGATAGGCTTGATTGGTATCGCTGGCAGAGTTGATCGAAAGTCCGGCATGCGGACGGGGAGCCCAAATTTTTTCTAAAGCTGCCGGCGATTTAAACAGGATTTCGAGGTTACCGTCATAACCATCTTCTTTGCGATGGCTAAACGGACCAAAGTCGTGGAGCAGCGCACCAATCCGTATTTCGGAAATGATATCGCCACCACTTGAATTTGGCGCCACGCTTAAAGGCTGGAGATTGGCTGGTGTTCTGACCGGCGCCGGCGGTGCATCGGATTGCGGATTTGCCGGCGGCCGCACCGTGCGCCCGTCAGCAAACGGCCGGGGGGCGGACTGCGCCGCGGCAAAAGGATGAGGTTGCTTGAGCAGCTGCGACATATCATAGATGCCGCCGCCGGTCCCAGCTTCACTTGATCCTGCCGCCAGCGCAATGGTTACGCTAAGCCCAATTATTGTTAAAAACCTCACCGTCTAGCCACTTTCACTGAATTATGAATTATTTCCCGCCAATTAGTTCTCGCACTGTCGCCGGTAGATGTCTAGACAAACTACGACAGCCAACCGTGTGCGAAATTTTGGGACTAGGGTCTTTTCAAACCGCTGACTGCCCGCTATTGCTAAGTATCAGAAACAGCCGAAAATCATCATATAATCTCAGCATCAAAATTTTGGGGGTCTAAATGATCTATGAATTTCGAACCTATGATCTCGTACCGGGTTCCGTACCAGAAGTCCTAAAGCGTTTTGGCGAAGCCTATGAAAAACGTAAAGAGTTTTCTGAACTTGCAGCCTTCTTTTACACCGAAATTGGCCCGCTTAATCAGATCATTCATATTTGGCCGTATGAAGATGTCAAACAACGCCAGGAAATTCGCGCCGAAGCCGTCGAGGCGGGCAACTGGCCGCCAAATATTGGTAAATTTATCAAACACCAGCACATTGAGATTATGAACCCGTGGTCTTTTTCGCCCGAGCTCACGCCAGGTAATCATGGGCCGTTCTATGAAATGCGGAGTTATTCCTGTTATCCAGCCTCAATTCCCAGCACCCAGGAACGGTGGTTGACGACTTTAGAAGAGCGCACAGAACTGTCACCGCTCAGCGCCGTCTTTAGCGTTGATATCGGATCGGCTCTCAAAATAGTTCATCTCTGGCCATATCAAGATCTTAAACAGCGCCACCAAGTTCGAACTAAAGCTGCTGAAAAAGGTATCTGGCCGCCTAAAAGCGGTGATGGTGAACTACCTTATTTCTCGCAGGAAAATAAAATATTGCTACCCGCACCGTTTTCACCGATGCAGTAGTTCACGCCACATATTTTTTGAATTTTTCGAGGCCGCATATATTGTGGCCCCTTTTATAAGCCGACCACAAGGGTCTCGTTGTTAGCCGACCACAAGGGTCTGGGGCATTACTTTGCGAATTCTAGCTAAATGTTTGGCAACCGGATCAAACTTCCGCCACCGTTCCTGCTCAGCATAGGCTTGACGATAGGCATCTGTTTTCGACATATGCACGCCCATCACCTGATCGGCATTGGCACTATCGGTGACAATCCAGTTTTTATCAGCACATTCGTATCTAACTGAGTAGCGCATTCTGCGGCCTCCTATGGATAGCGATGTATCACTTTAGGCCGAATGTATTTATAAAAAATGAATGAACGAGCTAATTTTTAGCGGTGCTGTTCGCTAGTGGGATTGTCGCCGAGCGATAGCGTAATCGCACCTTCCCGGCCACCGCGCACAGTTTCAACAGGATGCTGCACGCGGGAAAAAACACCGCGAATGCCGCGCCAAATTTTCGGCAACAGCCAAATCGCAAAGATGACAAAAATACCAAACACAGCAATAAAAATCATTGGCTTGAAGACAGCAAGTGAAATACCAACGAAGACTAAAACATCTTCAAAAATAGATGCTGCCCAATTACTGGCAGGTTCGGGCGACGTATTTATAATTGCTCGCGAGCCGGCTTTGGTGATATGCGCGCCAGCCGCAATCGAGCCACCTAATAGCAAAGCGAGCACAGTTTGAATTTCTGAACCCATTCCGGTATCGAGGCCACCGACGGCGCCGGCCGCCATCATCGCGCCGGCCGGAATGCGGATGAAGGTTTGGATGGCATCCCAGATTGAATCAACGCCCGGTATTTTGTCGGCGAAAAATTCAACGGCGTACATGAACACGGCAATACCCAAGACCCACGGACTGGATAAGACTTGTAAGTTGGCCGGCAAAGAAATAACGCCAAGCAGATCTAAAATTCCAAGCACGGCAGCGGTAGCGTATAAATTAAGCCCACTTGCCCACGAGGCACCCAGCGCTAAGGTCAATGTTTCTAAAACGCCCATTAAAGCTCCCTCTAGATATATTTAATTTAGATTACAGCAATGTCCAGTCGGCTTGCGGTTTTACCGGTTACTCACCGTGATGTAACGTATCGCTCAAGATCCGCGAAAATTCGTCAACCTGGAATGGCTTGCCAATGACCTGGAATAACGCATTTTCATTCTCGTCAAGCAATTCACTGCGATCAGCATAGCCCGTCATCAAAATAACTTTGATTTTTGGCGCTTGTTCTTTTGCATGTTGCGCAATGATGGGACCAGAAATCCCGTTCGGCAGCACGACATCGCTGAGCAACATATCAAACTTGCGGATATCATCGGCTTTCATTTTCATTAGCCGCTGACCGTTGCCACAATCGTATGGTATATAACCCAGCCTGCTCAACATGCTAATTGTCATTTCTCGAACGTCGGGATCATCTTCCACCACCAGGACATTTTCACCATGCCCCATAAATAGATTTTGACCGCTTTCTACACTTGCCTGCCGCGGCACCACACCCTCATATTTTGGCAGATACAAATATACCCTGGTCCCTTCGACAGGCATGCTTTCAATTTTTAACCAGCCACCTGACTGAGTAACAAATCCATACACCATACTCAGGCCGAGCCCACTGCCGCGGCCAACATCTTTCGTCGTAAAGAAAGGCTCAAAAACCCGTTCCAAATTATCTGGCGATATCCCGTGACCAGTATCACTAATCTTGATGCATACATATTCGCCACTCACGGCATCCGCCAAATTAAGTTTGGCAAATTCGGCTGCCGATAAATTCTCACATTCGATAGTAAGATCACCACCCGCAAGCATCGCATCACGAGCATTAATCGACAGATTAAGAATAGCATTTTCCATTTGGTTGATATCAACCCTAACCGACCACAAATCTTCGGCGCTAAAATTCTCAACCGCAATATGTTCGCCCAAAGAACGCGTCAGTAAATCATACATACCAGCAATCAATTCATTTAGATAAACAGGCTTTGGATCGAGATTTTGCTTGCGAGAAAAAGCCAATAGTCTTCGCGTAAGTTCGGCACCTCTAAGCACCGATACTTTCGATCTGCTTATATGCTTCAAAAGATTTTGATCGGCAGACAATTTTTGTTGCAATAATTCCAAGTTTCCCAGAACCGCCGATAAGATATTATTAAAGTCATGCGCTATTCCACCGGTTAACTGGCCTACCGCTTCCATTTTTAGCGCGTGATGTAGTTGTTCTTCCCGATGCTTCTGTTCAGTGACATCGGTATGGAATACGATAGCCTGCCCATTAGCGAGCACTTCACGCCGGATCCGATACAGTCTTCCATCATCGGTCACGCGTTCGATAACGGAGTTAAAATTAAATCCCTGGCCTAACTCATACTTAACACCATGTTCATCAGTTTGAGAATATCCACGCTCGGCCAACCAATATAAAAAGGCCTTACTACTAGTACCTGGCCTAGTCGCATCAGCCATATCGGGATACATTTCAAGAAATCTCGAATTCCGCATTATCAAATGCCCATCGGCACCCCAAAGCAGAATACCATCAGAAATATTTTCCATGGCTTCGCCAAAACTTTCTTGCGCACTACGTGCCGCTTCACGAGCCTCAATTTCATCCGTTTCATCAAATGTAGTACCGCGATAACCTTCAAATTCTCCATTTTCATCAAAAATCGGGATGCCATTAATGCGTAGAAATCGGCGGCGGCCGTTAATGTCTACACGCGTGTATCTAAAATCCCGGAATGGACGGCGGGCCTCCAAATCTTGCCGGTGCACTTCCCAGGCAGGATTTTGCCCATCGATTCCGTCCGTTTCCCATCTAATTTGACCAAGCATGGGGGAGAATTCTTCAGAGAAATCTGACGAAAAATAGGTAAACCGATGCTCCGCATTTGTTTCCCATAAATCATCGGCTGCAGTTTTTGCAAAATCTCTGAAACGCTGCTCACTCAATTCTAAATCCAGAGATGTCTTTAATTTGTCGGTCACATCTTCTGCCATAACCATAACAACATCTGGTGGACAGTAGACAAATGTTATTATTTGATCTTGCATCCTTCCGGTGGTGACAAAATTATGGCGGTTCTCTTTGGTGATGGTTTCCTTAAAAGCAAAACACCGTTTAATATCCTCCTGTAGATCCGGCCGCGCCGCGTAAACGACGGAATATCTGAGCCCTAAATAATCTGTGATCTTACCATCCGTCATAACCAGTGCGGCTTCATTGTAGTCGAAGAGTTCGAAATCATCTTCGATTTGACGCCAACAATAGATCGGCACTGGAATAGATTTAAACAACGCCCGGCGTTGTTCTTCGATCATTCTCAAATTTTCTTCGGCATTTTTCCGCTCGGTAATATCCTGAATTGTACCGACAAGTTTCATAACCTTCCCGGTATCATCTTTGATCGTTCTAATAGTAGCGAAATAATGAACGTTCCGGCCGCTAGGTAAGGTAAGCGAATAGTCGTCTTCATACTCTTGGCCGTATTTAATGGCTTGATCCACCTGATTGGTCAGGCGTTCCCGACTTTCCAACCGGAAGTACTTCACAATTTCTTCAAACACCGGCGGGCCAAGCGCCGGTTCCCGCTCAAAAAGCCGGTAGACTTCATCCGACCAAATTGATTTCTGTGTTTGGACATCCAATTCCCAGTTCCCGAAGTGTCCCATTTTTTGGGCATCCTTGAGCGCCTCCTCACTTTGTTGAAGAGATGCCTCAGCTTTTCGATACCAGATCTGCATATTCAAAATCAGGTCGGCAATAGGAAACGCACACATTAAGATAAAGGGCAGCGTCAAAATAAGTGATTGTAGTAGTTCCAACCCAAGTTTTTTATCCGGCAACAAAAGTGCGGTCGGCGCGCTCACTACACCCACGACAATTCCACATAACGCTAGTTTGCTAAAACGAAGCTTGCGATCATCACCAAGCGGATACCGTACCAAGAACATACCAAAAAGGATTGGGATCACGAGCGATGCCACGTCGACAGTCGCACCGATTCCACCAAGATATAGCCGGAAAGCTCCAGTTATAATACCAACAATGAGTGGTGAGAATATGCCGCCAAAAGGCCCGGCTAGGGTGATCAAAACAGCGCGGGAGTCATAAATGATACCGTCAGTAAAAATAACGGGTATGCTCATGGATACTGTTGAGGCCAAGCCAAACAGAACACCAACGGCGATTTGAGCACCTAATTTTGATATTTTTTTGGCAGGCGACAGCAAGTTAGCGACGGCAAAAGCCAACACCAAAAGCAAAGCAAAATTTTCAATCGCGGAAACTACAAGTTGCGGCATGTATTCCCCAAATAGATCAATTACTTAACATATGATCATCTTTTGCCAGAATTAAAGGCCAGATATCAAATTATTTCTTAAATCTGAATCTTCATGCCAGTCGGCGATTATTCTGATCCGCTGCCCGCAAAACGTTTATAAGCCATATCTTCAAGGAGTATGTGATTGTTCCACCAATCATGCAAAAATTTTGCCGTCACTTCGACAACGCTCGTCTCACCTTTTTCACATTGACTGCGTATATAGGTAAGCTGATCCAGCATCTCGTGATGCAACCGGCGATGATCTTCCAATCGAGGATATTTGATTTCCTTCATATAGGTTTCTTCGGCTTTGAAATGCGATTGTGAATAATCGCCAAGCTGATCGATAATGAATCGCACGGTGTTTAAATCCAAACCCGAATCTGATTGCGTCAAATAGGTATCAATCAAATTGAGAATTATCTCGTGATCATCGTCGAATTTAGGAACACCAACGCTGTATTCACTTTTCCAACTCATCGGAGCCTCTCCAGTTGATTTTATTTATGATCACTGTAGAGATTTCGCAAAATATCGCCTTGATTTAAATCAGAAATCGATAGGAGTACTATTGAGGAAGTAACTTGCCTGGATTCATGATGCCTTTGGGATCAAACGTTGCTTTGATCTGTTGCATAACGTCCAGCGCTACCGGATCCTTGTAATTCTCCATCGCATAAAGCTTGGTCGTGCCGATGCCATGTTCCGCACTGAACGAGCCGCCAAATTCAACGATTGCGTCGTAAACTGCAGCCTTAATAGCTTCTGCGTTAGCCGTCGAATCTTCGTCACCGGATTCGGGAGAAAAGATCGTATAGTGCAAATTACCATCACCCAAATGTCCCATATGACACATCCGAAGGCCGGGCACGATCTCATCCGCACGCCGCGTCATTTCGTCGACAAAGGCATGCACTTGATCCAGCGGCAGGGAAATATCAAAACCAATCCACACGCCCGCCGCCGTGACGGCTTCCAAGGCGCCTTCCCGCATATCCCACATTTCCTGCCGCTGGGCTTCGGAGGAAGCGATAACGGCATCCGTTACAATGCCATCGGCCAACCCGCTTTCGAGGATTTTTTCAAGTTTGGCGACAATCGGCACCACGCCGTTAGCATCAGCAATCGCCTCAGCATCTGAGGTCGCGGCG
Source organism: uncultured Rhodospirillaceae bacterium (assembly GCA_913020445.1). Classification (GTDB taxonomy): domain Bacteria; phylum Pseudomonadota; class Alphaproteobacteria; order Rhodospirillales; family UBA2165; genus TMED23. The sequence continues at coordinate 15,020 of CAJWAR010000024.1, read as the reverse complement.
ATTTCAATCAACACGCAAAGCTCGGGAATTTCAGCAAACGGGATATTGTGCTGTGGCGCATATTGCTGAATGATTTCCAGAAACACCCGTGGGATCAACTCAAAGGCCTCGACCGCGCCACCAGTTTCGGCTTGCGCTCGATTGAGCAATTCGAGCCCATTCGTTATATCAGGCACCACGGCAAAGGTCGTCGCCCGGGCCTTGGGCAAATGAAACAGCTTCATCGTTGCCGCCGTGATGATGCCGAGTGTTCCTTCCGAGCCGATAAACAAATCGCGCAGATCATAGCCAGTATTGTCTTTGCGCAGGCCCGACAGCAAATTAACAATTCGGCCATCGGGCAGCACGGCCTCAATGCCGAGGCACAGTTCCCGCGTATTACCATAGCGCACCACATTCTGACCACCAGCATTGGTCGCGAGATTGCCACCGATCATACAGCTTCCTTTGGCGCCAAAATTGAGCGGAAAAAACAAATCCTGCGCTTCAACAGTATTATGCAACGTTTCAAGCACGCAGCCGGCTTCCACCGTCACGGTCATCGCCGATGGGCTGATGTCCCGTATTTTATTCATCCGTTCCAGGGACAACACTATTGCCGCGCCGCTATCATCCGGCACCGAGCCGCCGGCAACCCCTGTATTTCCGCTTTGTGGCACAATCGGCGTTGCGGTCTCGAACGCCAGTTTTGCGACTTCGGCAACATCTTCGGTTGTCGTGGGCCGCACCACCGCCAAAGCCTTGCCGGTCAGCTTGCCCGGCCAGTCGGTGACGTATTTCGCCATATCTTTAGAATCAGTAAGTACTGTTGCGTCATCAAATTTTGACTGCAACGCAGTAACGATATTGCTCATTATGATGCCTTTATAATATCTCTACTCTGCCGCCATCCGGGTAACTTCAGCCACATGAGCAGCGCAGTACCATATGACTTGCATTTTTTCATCCAATGTTCCTCGGCGAGGAAATCTTAGGCGGCAGCAAGTAGATAGTAAACCACCGGGTGCGTTAAACCGGCAGGCTTTATCAACTGCCAATTTGCTAATGCCAAAATTTTAGGTATGTTTGAAGGCACGATGACCATTTATCAGGGATATGATTTAGCGGCGCTTGACATTCAGTATGACATCGAAGCGACCGTCGATGACCTCGACAGCTACCGGCTTGAATATGGAGCGTTATCGGATCAGATTCTCGGTGGTGAAAATATCCAGCTTGATGTGGCCTATGGGTCATCTCCCCTCCAAAAGATGGATATTTTTCCGGCCCCAGAGTCTGCTGACGCCCCTTCACCCATCGTCGTTTATATTCACGGCGGCTATTGGAAAGTGGGCGATAAGGCGGGCTACCGCTTTCCGGCTCAAGTTTTCAACCCCAAAGGGATCACCTGGATCACACTCAACTATCGTTTGGCGCCGGATGTTACCCTCGATGACATTGTCGATGATGTGCGCTCGGCAATCACCTGGATTTACCACCATGCTGCGGATTTTGGCGGCGATCGAGATCGTATTATTGTCGCCGGCAGTTCCGCTGGCGGTCACCTGAGCGGCATGATTGCAGCTACAGGCTGGCCAAGCGAATACAGCCTGCCGGAAAATGTAATCAAAGGCATCGCCGCTGCCAGTGGCCTCTATGACCTCGAACCCTTCCGCCACACCAGCCAGAAAGAGTATCTCAAGCTTGACGATGCGAGTGTCGTGCGCAACAGCCCGGCGCAACACCTGCCCCGCACTGAATTGCCTATGTTGATTATTTGGGCCGGCAAGGAAACGCCTGAGTTCATACGCCAGTCCCGTGACTATGGTGAACTCTGCCGCCAGGCTGGAAATCCGGTTGCGACCCTAGAATACCCAGATCACAACCACTTCTCCCTCGCTCGGGAATACAATAATGCTGCAAGCGATTTGGTGCGGGGAATGCAAAAGTTGGTTGAAGGGGCTTAGACCGAAGGCAAGCGTCTCAATGGTTGAACAATTACGATGTAATAACCATATCTTTTAGGATACCAGGGAGATGACAGTGAATAAAAATTCTCTAAGATGGATATATATCGCCTTAGCTTTGATCAGCGGCTTGCTGATCCCTCACGTCGGACATGCCGTCACCCTCGAAATGGGCTTTATCGAAACAGATGCAAAACCGTTTAAATGGCGTAAGAACGGCAAATTCATCGGACCTTTTTTAGATATCATGGACGAAGCGGCGCGGCGTGTCGGCATTGTGATCAAAACCAGGCCTCTGCCTTCCAAGCGGCTTCTCTTCTACCTGGAGCGTGGGAATACTGACGGTGCATTTGGTTTAACACAAACAGCAAAACGCAAAGATTTTGCAGTCTACGCAGATACCCCCATTGGCTGGACAGCGACACACGTTTTTGCCCGTAAAGGCGAAGAAATTCCGTTTCGCTCTCTTTCTGATCTTTATGGAAAAAAGATTGCGGTTGTGCTTGGTATAAATCTTGGGGCCGCGTTTAATAAGGCGGATAAAGACGGCAAATTTAAGATTCTTCGGGTTAGAAACTATAGTAACTTGAGCAAAGTTCTTTCCCTCGAACGAGTTGAAATCGCGATTGCGCCCACGGCTCCATTTCTCGCCGAAGCCGATAAGCTTGGACTAACCAATTCAGTCGCAAAACTGCCAGCAGCCTTTGTGCCGTTTCGGCGCTTGCATGTCATGTTTTCCAAGGCGGCCCCATTTCCCCATAAAAAGAAACTCCTGGCGAAACTCAATAAGGCATTGAGTGACATGCAAAAGCAAAAAGAGTTCGATAAAATCTATCGAAAATATGGCTTCCTATTAGACCCCCGAAATTGAAAGGCCACACGATACTTAATTCAGATCTACTCTGCCGGCTCAGTGCGGGTGTCGTCACTGCTGGATCGACTGGCGTAAATTATCGCACAGACGACAATTGCCACACCAACCATTTGCCAGAACGATATCAATTGACCGAGCAATACGTAGCCGGCACCGACAACGACGATCGGTTCCAAATTGGAGAAAAACGTTGTGGCGGCGGCGCCAACCATCGAAATCGATTTGAAAAACCCGATGATGGCCGCGGTGTAGAGAATGTGGGAGGCGATAAATCCAGCCCAACCAGCATCGCTCGTTGGTAAGTTAAATTTCCCGCTTACCAAATAGACAACGATCATCGTCAGAGTCGCAACTGCGCAGATATAAAAGGTCCCCAGCAGCGAATCCTGACCGCGCATAATACGATTACTGATCGCACAAACAATGGCAAAACTAAATGCCGAAACCAGCCCAAAAATTATGCCGACTTTATCCAATTCGTTAAATTTAACCGCGAGTGCCAGCGACAGGCCCAAAAAGGCAACGATAGCGCTGATCACCATGGTCGGGGTTAGCTTCCCCCAGCCCAGGATTGCCAAAATGAAGGCGGTCAGGATCGGAAAAAGATAAAACAGCAGAATGGCAATGGAGACCGGCAACAAGTCGATCGCTGACAATAGGGCAAATGTATAAATCACCGTCAGAAGGCCAAGAGCAATCCCGGCCAAATTTCTCCGCCCCTTCATCAGCATCGGCTTACCCGCTGATTTCAGCATAAAGAAAACCAGTATCACCGGCAGGATAAAGCGAGTTGTTAACATCGTCAGCGGATCACTGCCGCCCTTATAAGCGACGCCGGCGAGAGTGTTGGCGAGGGCAAAACTAACCGCACTGATCAGAGCCAGCACGATGCCAAAAGTACGTTGATTATTCAATATGATTGTTTCCCCAAGAATTGCTGCCACAAGATATTGCAATCGATCACCTAATGTCTTGATCGAAGTCAAGCTCGCCATCGAACCGCTTAACAAACAACCAAGACTTTATCAACATTATCAGCTAAAAGCGGACTCCTTACACCGTGCGGGATTCACTAAACGCATAACAGTGGAGAGAATTGGCATGCCGCCCACATCAATTAAAATTGCCAGCGGTAATTACGATCGTATTCAGGCGCTCAAATCAGGCGAGGTTGCCATCGAAGGCTATGAAATTGATTATCTGAATTTAGCGCCGCCCGAAACCTTCCGCCGGTTATTTGATGATCATGAATTTGATATCGCTGAAATGTCCTTCAGCACCTATCTATTGGCCCGTTCCAAGTTTGAGTGGCCCTATACCGCGGTGCCGGTTTTTTTATCCCGGGTCTTTCCTCATAGCTCGATCTACATCCGAACCGACCGCAACATTAAAAGGCCAGAAGATTTACGCGGTAAAACGATTGGCATTCCCAATTACCATTTTACCCGCGGACTTTGCGTGCGGGGTATGTTGAGCGACGAGTATGACGTTAAAATCAACGACATTCATTGGCTTACCGGCGGGATCGACGCCCCCGGCGGACTGACTTATATGGCGATGGACCCGCCGGCGGACATTGACGTTAAAGCGATAGAGCCAACGGAAACACTGGGGAGTATGCTGGTTGAGGGCAGCATTGATGCCATCATCACCTATCGTGATCCGCAAGTTTTCACTGACAAAGCACCATCTATTGGCCGTCTCTTTCCGGAATTCCGCAGCGTCGAACAGGCCTATTTCGGCAAAACCGGTATCTTTCCAATCATGCATGTGGTTGGCATCCGTGACGATCTCATTGCCGCCGATCCAAAGCTTGCCGGGAATGTCGTCGCTGCTTTTGAGGACGCAAAAGCGAAGGCCCTGCCCCATTTGACTGATCTGGATGCGCTGGCGGTGACGCTTCCCTGGCTGGTTGCCGAAGCAGAATCCACCATTGAACTTATGGGCGAAGATTTTTGGCCCTATGGCATAGCCAAAAATCGAAAAACGCTGGAGGCGCAAATTCGCTGGTCCTTTGAGCAAGGCATTACCGAGCAGCCCTTTAAAATCGAAGACCTATTCGTGCCCTCGACGTTGTAGGGAGTCCGTTTGTGTTTTGAAATAAATTCGCTCATGTTGTGCGCCTAATATTTTGTGGTAGTTTGTGGTTTGCAGTACTCAAAACAAAGACAAGATTTTCAAAATGACCGAAACAATCAATCCCGATATTCCCCAAACATTTGATGCGTTGATGCAAGCCGTGAGCAATCTTCCTGAGGAGCACCGGTTTGAAACACTTATATGCGTTTGGTTCAACTCTCCAGCTGACGGGGAAATTGGAACAGTTGCCGCCTCATATCATCCAATTGAACCAAAATGTATCCTTGATGAACTTGCCGCGACCGCAGGTTTTGACGGCGACTGGAATAGGGTTCTTATTATCGGCGGACGTTCCGTTAATGGTGTTCCGCCAGGCCAAGCGCAAGTAGACAATATGATCGGTCAGGTATTGCAACGTCTTGCCGGGGGCGGGTTTACGAGCGAACAAGATGCTATTTTTGATCGCGCCGGCGACCGGATAAACGAAATTGACTTTCCAGCCAGCTTGGCTAATCAGTGATTTGAGGAACCTCACGCCTCCTCCTTCTTTTCTTAGGGTGGGATCTTTATGTAAAAGCCCCACTCTTCCCTGGTGAGAGTGGGCTCGACGATCAATTATCCTCGGCCTGCCGGCGCAGAACATATTTCTGGATCTTGCCGGTAGACGTCTTGGGCAGCGGGCCGAAAACCACTTCGCTCGGACATTTGAAATGGGCGAGATGGTCGCGGCACCAGGCGATAATATCGGCAGCGGTCACGTTATCCGCAGTGGGAAGCAAGGTGACAAAGGCGCACGGGGTTTCACCCCATTTGGCGTCCGGTTTAGCGACTACGGCGGCTTCCATCACATCGGGATGGCGGTAGAGCGCCTCTTCAATCTCGAGACTGGATATGTTCTCGCCGCCCGAGATGATGATGTCCTTCGACCGGTCCTTGATTTCGAGGTAACCGTCGGGATGCACGACACCGAGGTCACCGGTATGAAACCAGTCTCCGGCGAAAGCGGTCTCGGTGGCCCGGGGATTTTTCAAATATCCCTTCATTACCGTGTTGCCGCGCAGCATCAACTCGCCGATGGTGGCGCCGTCGGCCGGCACCGGTTCCAATGTATCCGGGTCGGCGACCATCTGATGGGCCATCGTCAGATTGCGCACCCCCTGGCGGGCCAGCATGGCCGCTTGTTGGCAGGCCGGCAAATCATCCCAGTCATCTTGCCAAGCGCAGGTCGTCGACGGACCGAAAGTTTCGGTAAGACCATAGAGATGAGTCACCCGGAACCCCATCTTTTCCATGGCTTCGATCACCGGGCTTGGCGGCGCCGCGCCTCCGGTGGCCACATCGACCCGGTGGCCAAACCGCTCCTTTACTTCCTCGGGAGCGTGGATAAGCATGTTGAGGATAATCGGCGCCGCGCACATATGGGTCACGCCATGGTTGCTGATTGAGGCGAAAATCCGGGCGGGTTCGACCTCGCGCAGGCAAACGTGGGTGCCCGCCTGCACGGTTACTGCCCAGGGATAGGACCAGCCGTTGCAATGGAACATGGGCAAAGTCCAAAGATAGACCGTATCGGGCCGCAGACCGAACATTATGGTGTTGCCGATGGCGTTAAGATAAGCGCCCCGGTGGTGATATACGACACCTTTCGGATCACCGGTGGTACCCGAGGTATAATTTAACGATAGAGATTGCCATTCGTCATCCGGCGGCTGCCAGGAAAACTCGGCATCGCCGGTGGCGAGAAAGGCTTCATATTCGGCTTCACCGAACGGCTCGCCGCCGCTGAAGTTCACGTCGTCAATATCAATAACGGCCGGTGGCCGGTCCATCATCGTCAGGGCTTCGCCGACCACGCTGGCGAATTCCCGGTCGGCTATGAGCAGCTTGGCGCCTCCATGTTCAAGGATCGCGGCGATGGTAGCGGCGTCGAGCCGGTTATTAATGGCGTTCAGTACGGCGCCCGCCATCGGCACGCCGTAATGAGCCTCCAGCAGGGCCGGAATGTTAGGTGCTAGGACCGCAACGACGTCACCCAGGCCGATCCCACGCGCTGCCAAGGCGCTGGCCAACTGTCTGCAACGGCGTTGAAATTGGTCATAGGACCAACTTGCCGAGCCGTGGATTACGGCTGTTTTTTCCGGATACACATCCACCGCCCGGCGCAGAAAGTCGAGCGGAGTCAAAGGCTGATAGTTTGCCCGCCGTTTAATCAGATCGTGCTCGTCCATTACCTTTCCCGAGCCTGTCCATTTCCCCTGACCTGCGCGCCAATTGGCGTCAACCGGCGAACACAGCGCCAGAATAGCACAACGCCACCGGTCCGATCCAACCGGTCAGTGATGATGGTGATTGGCGCAGCCCGGACAGGCACCCGAACTGAGGTCCATCACACCGCCTTTTCGCTGTGCACTGGTCAACACCGCGACGCGCGTTCCCACCTGCTTGGTCACCTTAGCGCCGTCACAGGCCGGGCATTGCACATCAGCACCGTCGCGATGGGTGAGAGCCTCGAAGCCCTCACCGCATTTGTCACAACTGTAATTGAAGTATGGCATTTATTATTCCTTTCCCCTGGGGAGAGTGCCTGGGATGGCTAAATGTCGATCACCGTGATTTCCTCGATCGGCCATCGTGAAAGAATTTCAACACCGGTCTTGGTGACGTGGAGAACTTCTTCGAGTCTGACGCCTTGACCCAACCCGTCGCCTTCTTGGGTTTCGATGGCAAAGGTCATGCCTTCCTCAATCTCCATCGGGTGGTCGACCGAACAGCCGCGCCAGACCAATGGCGGCTCATAAAGTGTTAGCCCGATGCCGTGAGCCCAGTTATTGCCCGCCGTCTGATCTTCGGACACGACGCCAATATCAGCCCAGACATCCGGTCCCTTGGGCCATTTTTCGGCAATTTCCTTGGACGTTACGCCGGGCTTGATGATGCTGATCGAATCATAGAGCCACTCATAAGCCCGCTTATAGGCCTCGACCGTCTCCTTGGCTGGTTCGCCGACGCTGAAGGTGCGGTAATAGCAGGTCTTATAGCCGTTCCAGGACGTATTATAGACATCGGCGTAAATGACGTCCCGTGGCGCCAGACGACGGCCCGTCCAATGACGCAGATTGGGCCAGGTGTAAGGTCCGGAGGTGGCGAAAACGCCGGAATGGACTTCGCCACCATTTTTGTAGCAAGCCTTGAACATCTCACCCAAAATTTCGTGTTCGCTGAGCCCCGGCCGCGCTGTTTGCACGATGGAGTCGAACATAGCGTCACCGATGGTGCAGGTATTGCGCAAACACTCGACTTCCTCCGGCAGTTTGAGTTTCCTCGCATCGAGCATGGCCATATAACCCTCGCCACTGGTTTTAACGCCCTTTGATGCGAAGGCTTCATCGATCAACGGATCGGAAAAGTCGACCGCCAGAATCTCTTTATCGACGCCGGCCCGTTTTAACTCATCGCAAATCTGGTCGATGAAGCGGACGATCGCTGCCTGATGGGCCGATTCACCCATGCAGCGTGCAATCCAGCCCATGCCGGTGATCGCCCAGCGGACATTGTCCTCGCCCAGCCACGGCGAATTGCGCATGGTGTGATAACCGATATCGCCTTGCTCAAATATAATCGGCTGATTGTCGCCTTTGACCAGCAGCGAATAGCGGAGGCCCGAACTAGGCGTCGTCCATTGCGGCGTATAGGTGCTGGTGATGTAGCGGGTGTTCCATTCGTTGAGCGACAGGAAAGCGCCGAAATCGCGCTTATCAAACAGTTCGACTTTGGCCTTGGCCAGCCGCTGCTCACGCAACCGGTCCATGTTGATGCCATCGATCCAATCGGTCATTTGAAAGGGGTAGGATTTGCCATATGCGTCGGTCATTATTCTGTCTCCTCAATTGGCTGCCAAGAGGGTTGAATTGCACCCATGGGGACCGCAAACAGGATAAATATTAAGTGCTGACGCTTTTTTTTGGGGCTTCCCTGAATGGGCCTAGTATAATTATTTCCTATCTAAATTTGAAATAACAATAATAATTTTTTATAATGCCTATAAGAAATTTAGATAAACTCCGGCGGTATTTCTGGCACCGAGGACACACCGATGAACCTCAAGCAAATTCAAAGTTTTGTGGCCGTTTTCGAGGAAGGCGGATTCAGCCGCGCCGCCCAAAGATTGCATGCGACCCAGCCCGGTATAAGCGCCCAGATGAAACAGCTGGAAAATTCTCTCGGTGACGTCTTGTTCGAGCGGTCCGTAAGCGGCGTGACACCGACGCCGGCGGGACGCCTTTTCTACCAACATGCGCTTGCCATCCTTCGCCGGGTTCAGGTCGCCCAGGAGGAATTGCGGGAAATGCGTGGTGAGATCAGCGGATCGATCAAGTTCGGGATTATTCCATCGGCGTTGCGTGGCCTATCGCCGACCCTATTCCCCCGCTTCGCCGCCACCTATCCGCAAATCAAAATCACCTTGAAAGAGGCCTACAGCGATAGTCTGACGACATGGGTCCGGACCGGTGAGTTGGATTTCGCTGTGGTCATCGAACCGCCCCATCAGGAAGGTCTGATGACCGAGCGGCTTACCAAAGAATCGATGGTGCTAATATCGGGCCGGGCGATGGGATTGTCATCTTGGCGGCCAATTAACCTGGTTGGCGCTCAACCACTGAAGTTGATCGCGCCGTCGGAGGGAAACAGCCTGAGGATAAACTTGGATCGCCGCATTAGATCCGGAGAATTGCCCATCGCCAACCTTCTGGAAATGGATTCGGTGCACGGCTCTATCGAGTTTATTCGAAATTCGGATTGGACCACAATCCTGCCTTATACGGCCGTCAGCGCCGATGCCGACGCTCCGGACCTATGCCTCAATCCCATCACAGCCCCGGAAATTTCGGCGGATTTTTTTCTTATTCACCAAGTTCAGTCCCCTCTTTCCATCGCGGCAAGGACTTTTGTTGAGATCATGGGTGAAGAGTTCGATTTGATTAACGACTCATGGCGGGCCAATTTATCAAGGCATCATTTAACCAAGAAAAATTCCGACCGTCCGGATTTTCCAGATTAATCTGAATTATCACCATACCCTGCGGTCCTCCCGTATTCGCTTCACAGGTCGAGACCACGCTTTTCCATGCTCCGTCGCCACAAACTATCTGCATCCGGGTCAAATAGTGTTTCCTGGTTACCCGGCACGATTGACCAGCTGTCGCGGGCAAGTTCGCCTTCCAATTGACCTGCCCCCCAACCGGCATATCCGATAAATAGTACTGCTCTTTTCGGCCCGGCGTCTTCGGTCAATGATTTTAGCATTTCAATGTTGCTGGTCACGGCGACGCCATGCCCTTTGCAAATGTGCTTATCCTTACCAAATTCTTCGTTGTGCATGAGATAGGCTGATTGCAGCTCGACCGGGCCGCCAATTCGAAATTGGAACCTGCCTTTTATCTTGGTTAAATCAATGCCGATGGAATCGAGGAACTTTTGCGCTGATAAATTATCAACTGGCCGATTAAGGACCAGTCCGAAGGCGCCGGTGCTGTCATGGCGGCACAAAAAGATTACCGTCCGGGCAAAGCGGGGATCGATCATCTTGGGATTGGCGACGAGTATTTGACCCTGTTGGTACTTATCTGCCGCCTTTACCGGCTGTCCCAGAAGCGTACCGGACAGTATGAAAAAAAGCGTAAACAGGCTGATCCAAAGTTTTGTTCTCATAACTACAGCAGCCGGCAGCAGCTAACTCAACTGCCCGCCTCCTTTAGCCTAATCGCAGGGCGGCAAGTATAGACTAAACCGGAAATATTATGAGGAAAATTATAGATTTTGAATGTCGGCTTTACACCCGAAAGCGGACTCTTTTGGCTCAGGCGGAAAATGTCTGCTTTTGACCCAAAGCGGACATTTCCTATAAAAAAAGCGGCGGTCCAAAAACCGCCGCTTTAGTATCAAATGAAGTTCTTCTATGGTTAGCTACATTTTATCTGGATCAAGTTTGCTGAATACCTCGGTCCAAAGCGCTTTGGCAAATTTGTCGACATCATTGCCAATGCGGGCGTGAATTTTATCCCATTTAGCGACATTCTTCAGATGGGCCTGAATAATCGAATTGGGATCTTTGACACCTTCCTTAGCGGCGACTTTGGCTATGATAGCGGGTTCTTTAGCCTTGTGGGTTTTCAGCGAAGATATAATGTCGTTGCCGGCCTTTACGATCGTGATGCCGCGTTTCGGCGCCTCGCTTCTGACCATTTTGTCTTCCGCCATATATCCCTTGATAGTGGTGTTGGCGATCAACCGCGGCGCATGTTTAAGAATGGCCATTTTTTCAGAGCGCTTTAGTCCTTTCCAGACGGCGCTATTGATTACCATCGCAGATGGTGTCGGTTGGATGGCGAACGGAGCATCTAAAACATGCTTGACGATGTCCCACATACCGAAAGACTGAATCCAACTCGAAGGACCTGCGATGCAATCTAGGTTACCGCGCTGCATAGCCTGTACAGCTTTGGAAGGCGGTCCTCCGACCGGCACTGCTCCAAGGCTCTTGATGTATCGCCCGAGGGCACCGACCACCCGAATTTTGCGGCCTTTCACGTCAGCCGCCGATTTGACGGGTGCACGGCACAACAGATTAAAGGCGGTCGCCGCGTAATTAGCGATAAAGACCGTTTTGTTTTTGGCGAAGTCAGCTTTACAGGCAGGACAATTCAAGTGGTAGGTTTCCGCGACCGCGCCAGCCATAGCAACCGGACTTTCCGATGCGTTAACCAAGTCATAGACGACATTGGCGGATCGCAAAGCTTTGCGGGTAAAAGCGGGAATCACCGGCCCCCCCGCATCTGCAACACGGTTGCCGATACCAGATAGTGTGGCCCGCCCGCCGAAGAGCTGAGCACCGGCGATCAATTTCCATTTCATCGAGCCATTGGTTTCTTTTTCCACAGCTTTTAGATACGGAGCCACGCCCTCCACGATGACGACGTTTTTTGGACCGTTCCAGGATCCGTAGATGAATTCCGCCGCAGAAGCGGCAGGCGCTGATAACAATAACCCAGCGGCAGCCGCTGACACGCATATTTTCCAAGTTTTCATCATTTAACTCCCCATTAAATTGATTTTCAGTTCTTGGTAAATTTACCGCCCAAGTCACGGCTTAGATGGTTCATTAACCATAATTAAATTGTGCCTATTAGTAAAGCCAGTGGCCAACCTATTGGAAACTTTAGGATAATTTGTTGCAGAGGTAGTGTGTTTTCGCTATGGAAGTAGCGATCTCCAAAAAAAACAGATGGGAGGCACTACCGATGATTTCTCCGAAGGCGGGAAAGTACCCTGAAGCGCTGGGACGCACACTGATGATAGTCGGCGGCGCTGCTATCGTCATGATGATGGTTCACATCGTTGCCGATGTGGTTTTGAAACATACGCTCAACGATCCCATTGACGGCACGACTGAAATTGTCGCGGCCTATTATATGGTTGCGTCGGTTTTTTTGCCGCTCGCCTATGTAACCTTTAGCGAAGGCCATCTCATTGTTGAACTGTTTACGAGCAAAATGTCGGGCCGTCCGCTCAATTTGTTGACGGCCTTTTCCGGTTTTGTGACGGCACTCTATCTGCTGTTTCTAATTTTTTGCACCCTCGACGAAGCGATTCTGCGGACGCAGGATGGAGAGGCTTGGGAAACTTCAGTTGATTTGGTCGCGGTTTGGCCGAGCCGTTGGATATTGCCGATTGGACTAACTGCAATGGCTATCGTTGTGATCGCCCAGGTTCTTAGGCTGATTCGTGATGACAGCAAGAACAATCGCAAGGCATCTCCGGGTGTCTGATTTGACGCCTTTCCTAAACTCAAAATTTTAAAGGAATGAAAATATGAGCGGATTGGAGATCGGATTACTCGGCCTTGGAATGGTGCTGTTCCTGATCGCAATTCGGATACCCATTGGTGTTGCACTAGGTGGAGTTTCCATCCTTGGCATTATGATCCTGCGTGGTCCGGAAGTTGCTGTCGGCATGGTAAAAACCACAGTTTTCGAATTTGCCGCCAGTTGGAATCTTTCGGCGATTCCGATGTTCTTGTTAATGGGTGCAGTTGCCCATCACTCCGGCATTAGCTCCGCTCTGTTTAAATCTGCCCGGTTGTGGCTTGGACAATTGCCAGGCGGCCTGGCAGTTGCCAGTAATTTCACTTGCGCCGGCTTTTCTGCAGCCTCGGGTTCGAGTCTCGCGACGGCTGCCGCTATGGGGCGCATTGCCATCCCGGAAATGATGAAGCACGGCTATGACAAAGGCCTGGCTGCGGGGGTTGTCGCCGCTGCCGGCACGTTAGGCTCTCTTATTCCGCCGAGCATTCTCATGGTGCTCTTTGGTATCTTTTCTGAGACTTCCATTTCCAAGCTTTTGATCGCAGGAGTCCTACCCGGTATTCTGACCGCAGTTGTTTATGCGTCGATGATCATCATTCGCTGCAAAATCCAGCCCAACTTAGCGCCAAGCATTTATGAAAAATATAGTCTTCAGGAAAAGTTAAGGGCTTCGCGGGAGGTTTGGCCTCTCTTTGCGCTGATTATCGGAATAATCGGTGGTATTTATGGCGGTATTGTCACGCCGACGGAAGCTGGCGCGTTCGGGGCCTTTTTGTCCTTCATTTTGGCCTGGACTCAAAAGCGGCTGACCTGGATCCTTATCAAAGACAGCATAACGGAAGCTCTCATAAATACCGCTAAGATATTTTTTATTGCAGTTGGCGCGGTCATGCTCACCCGGTTTCTCGCCTTAACCGGATTGCCGTTTGTCATGGGAGAGATAATCGGTAACTGGGCGCTTGATCCATTTCTTTTAATCATCGCCATGTCGGTTATTTATGTCCTGTTGGGCATGTTTCTCGATCCGCTTGGTCTAATGCTACTGACTTTGCCGCTCCTGCTGCCAATGTTTGATGCACTAAACCTCGATCTGATTTGGCTCGGCGTTCTGGTCATTAAATTTCTCGAAATTGGCCTCATGACTCCGCCAGTGGGATTTAACGTTTATATCGTGAAAAGCGTCGTCGGCGATGCCATTCCCCTTGGTGTTATCTTTCGCGGTGTCGCCTGGTTCTTGGCTTGTGAGGTGTTGATCGTTGGGCTATTGGTTTACTTTCCACAAATATCAACGATTTTACCCCAACTCATGTAAAGACTTTCAAAGAATATTTTTGGAACGCCAATGCCATGGAAGCTTCGGTCTTGGGTATGTAATTTCGAAAAATACGCTCCGTCTGCTTTTGGCTAAAAGCGGACTCATTGGCACCCTTTAAATAGCGTCTGCTTTACCCCCGAAAGCGGACATTGGAGGATTTTCAGTTGCCTCGGGACATGACTTAAAGCAAGCTGGTTTTTGCATTCCGAACTAAAGTATTTGGAGAATTTCTATGAGCGCCTATCTGATATATGATGTTGATGTCCACGATCCTGCCCCTTATAGCGAGTTCATGGAGAAGGTGGTGCTCGTGGTTGAGCAATATGGCGGCAAGTATCTGGTGCGCGGCGGCAAACACGAAGTACTCGAAGGAGATTGGAACCCGACACGATTGGTTCTTTTTGAATTTCCTGACATGGATTCCGCCCGTCGCATAATTTCGAGCGATGAATATGCTCCATTGAGAAAGTTACGCCATTCGTGTTCAACCGGTCATGTGGTGATTGTAGAAGGCGTATAATCCAGTCACCGCTTTCCGGTTATGGCTAACAATCGTCGAAAACAGTTGCGGGATATTGGAGTGGAGCATGTCCGCTATTGGCTAAAAGCGGACTCTTTGAACCGATGAAATTAGTGTCCGCTTTTGGGTTCAAAGCGGACAGATTACGGTGGATTACGGTGACAGTTTACTTTTAGAGATACTTTTTGAGGTATTTTTTGAGGTACTTTTTGAGAGAGAATTTGACCCCTGCGGGATTAACTCGCTCGGCTCCCTGCCCCGGCGTCGAGTGACTGTGTGTCAATCTCCTTGGTGTCGAAGGGGTTCAAATCGTACAGTAAGGGCACAGTCGTTAAGAAAGGGACAGGCTAAAAGCTGTCCCTTTTTTTAAGATGGTGACCCCTACGGGATTCGAACCCGTGTTACCAGAATGAAAATCTGGCGT
>CAJWAR010000023.1 GCA_913020445.1 uncultured Rhodospirillaceae bacterium | reverse complement strand
TCATCCCCGCCGCCGCCGACAAATACATCATCAAAATCATCATCAACATCACTATCATCGTCATCATCATGATGAGTACCATGGATGTCGTCATTCCCCGAATCGCCGTCACTGATGATTACGGCATCACTGGCATACAAGTACGGAGTATCAGCCGAGGCATTGACGATGACGGTATTTTTAACGCCGATCTGTGCAACATCGCCATTCTCGGGCTCTTGCGAATAGGCGGTTATCGTCAGTTCGAAATCTTCGCTATCATGTTCAGCGGGGATAATCGCCACGCCATCAATTTCGTCTGCCGAGAGAATCCAGCTGCCGTCGCCATTGTTGATACCCGCCGTCAAAGTTGCCCCTTCAGGCACGCCGGACACCACTACCGATAAAGTTTCACCTGGATCAGTCAACGCCGCGCTGATCGCCAACGGGATGGTCGAATCCTCGGCGCCGGCGACGTCACCAGCCTGGAGTTCCGGAATGTCGGCAACAGGTTCGGGCTCAGGCTCAGGCTCAGGCTCAGGCTCAGGTTCTGGCTCAGGCTCAGGCTCCGAAGTTTCTTCAATTTCTTCTTCTTGCTCGACTTCTGGAACCACTTCCTCCGGCCGATCATCATCAGCTTCACTTGATTCCGCAGCCGCTGGTTCACTTTGTTCAACCGGTTCATCTTGGTGAACGAAAACTTCTGGCTGCGAGATCTCTTTGACTTCTTCTTCAGCCGTCACATCAATATGAGGAATATCTGCTTCTTCTTCCGGTGTTTCGTCAGTCGCCGGACCACCGGCATCAGTCGTAAATTCATCCAATTCAGCTTCATAGTGATTGGCCACACCAAGACTTGCCGGCAAAGCAGCAACCGCATTGCCATAAGTGTTTAAAGCAACCCGGACATCGGCCTGATAGACATCACTTGGCGCCGTGCCGATGCTGGTAACCATAACTTCCTGGAAGGCTTGAGAGAGAACACGGAGTCCTTCGGCATTGGCAACGATCACTTCACCGATGGTGCCATCGGCTTCTTCCATCAACAGAACTTTAAGCTGGTCACCTTCGCCGACATCAATACCGACCTGGGTGCCGCGAATACCGATGGTCGCTACCGGTGTGCGCAAGACCAAGGCGTCGGGGTCAACTTTAGCAATCTGACCACTGACCAAGGAGAAAACACCCTGCAACAAGGAGACATTCAATGATCCTTCTTGCGCCGCCGAATCGAAAACGGCTTCATCCAAAACGGCCTTACCGTTTTCAGCAATTGAAAGCAGTGTTTCATCAAGGAAGATAATGCCGACCGCGCCATCTTCACCGGTCACCACGGTATCGCCCTGATAAACCGGATCACCAATCTGTAAAATGACGCGTGTGCCATCGGCGCGGATAACTTCAACGAACCCTTTTAAGGTCTCGATCCGGCCAACGGATTCAGAGGCAGCCTCGCTGGCGCCTGTGTTCGCCGCAACTTCAACACTGTCTTCATTAGCGTTATTGGTTACATTATCAGCCATACCTGGCCTCCTCGTTACCAGTAGAAATCTGGGGAAAAATCCACCTGTTTCCCAATTTCAAGACGGATTTTACACCTTTGGAGTGTGATAGTCTGTGATCGGGATCATATGTCGTATAAATACGTATATAGCTGACTTAGCTCATGCTGGCCCGTCCGCCAGTACTGTTTTGAAAAAAGGCCGGATTGCTTTACTTTAAGTCCTAAATCGGCAATCTTCGAACGAGCAAAAATAATCAGCAGGGAAGCATGGCTGTTCCGAAAATTAAACTTGAAGGTGTAACCAAAAGCTTTGGCGCTAATCATGTGCTCCAGGGCGTCGACCTTGAAGTGGCGGACGGCAAATCCATGGTTTTGATCGGTGGCTCGGCGAGCGGCAAGACCCTTATTCTCAAACTGATACTCGGTTTGGAAAAACCCGACAGTGGTTCCATTCAAATCGACGGCGTGGAGACAACCTCACTCGACACCAAAGAGCACGAAATTTTATTGCATCGCATGGGTATGCTGTTTCAGCAGGCAGCTCTCTTCGACAGCATGCCGATCTGGGAGAACGTCGCTTTTCAACTGCTGCAAGATCACAAACTCACCCGTGAGCAATCAAAACAGATTGCCATCGAAAAAATCGTTTCGGTCGGCCTGACGCCCGATGTTGGCGAATTGTTACCGGCCGAGATTTCCGGCGGCATGCAGAAGCGCGTCGGCTTCGCCCGCGCCATCGCCAATGATCCTGAGATCGTGCTGCTTGATGAGCCGACCGCCGGGCTTGATCCGATCATGACCAATGTGATCGGCGAGCTGATCCTCAAAGGTGTCCAGGAACTCGGCGCCACGACCTTTTCGATCACCAGTGATATGAAAGGCGCCAAACAGATCGCCGATAAGATCGCCATGATTTATGACGGCAAAATCATTTGGTGCGGACCAACGGAAGATGTTGATAATTCCGGCAATGAGTATCTCGATCAATTCATCCATAATCGCGCCGATGGGCCGATTAAGATGGCGATCACCGCAGCCTAAGGCCGTTATTGGATATCATGACAACTTCCTCCCCTCTTCCTCTTATCGGCGTGCCAACTTCGACGATGCAAATGCCGGGCAGCCAGTTTTTTACTTATACCAGCGGCAAACGCTACATCTCCTCGCTCAACGAATTCTCCAGCTGTATGGCCGTGCAAATCCCGTCTCTCGGCGAAGACTATGACTATGCTGATCTGGTAAACCGGTTCGACGGAATTATGCTAACCGGCGGGCGCGCCAATGTTGAACCTCATCATTACGGCGGGCCTCCTTTCCCAGAGGACGAAGCGATCGACCCGGACCGTGATGCCACAGTCTTGCGTATCGTCCCGGCTTGTATCGAAGCCGGCGTGCCGATACTGGGCATTTGCCGTGGCTTGCAGGAAATGAACGTCGCGCTGGGTGGCTCGCTGCACTACCGGGTCAACGAAGTCCCAGGTAAGAACGACCACCGTATGCCACGCGGAGATGATGTGACCGTTGATGACATCTATGCGCTACGCCATCCGGTAAAGCTAACCGAGGGCGGCATGTTTCAAGATCTTATTGGCGAGAGCGAGACTATGGTTAACACCCTGCACGGCCAGGGCATTGACCGGCTTGGAGACGGTTTGACCATCGAAGCTGTTTCCGACGATGATATCATCGAAGGTATTCGCATTGAGGGCCACCCGAATTTTGCCGCTGGTGTCCAATGGCACACTGAATTCTATCCTGAACGTGAAGAGCACCTATTGTCTCGCAGGCTTTATGAAGCATTCGGAAAAGCGGCGCAGGAAAGGGCTCAAAGCAGATGACGAATGCCGTGACATGGGATGCTGAAACAGATTCCTGTGACGTCGGCAGCACACGCATTCACCGCATTGTCGATCTGGAGAACCTGCCCTTCGCCGCCAACATGATCTATCCCGACGCTGTGCCGGCTGAGATGCAAGACTTGTCATCACGTTTTGGCGCCCAGCATTTTGATCAAACGTCATTTGAATTGTTGCTCAGCTTTCATGCGTATTTGGTGCGCACCAGCAAACACACAATTCTGGTCGATCTTTGTTGCGGCAACGATAAAGAACGCCCAACCCGCCCAGCCTGGCACATGCGGAGCGGGCCGTTTCTTGATAATCTTGCCAAGGCTGGAGTGAGTCCCGAAGATATTGATTTCGTCATGTGCACGCATTTGCACGCCGATCATGTCGGCTGGAATACCCAGCTTGTCGATGGCTCATGGCTGCCGACTTTCCCCAAGGCGCAATATCTGTTTGCTGAAAAGGAATTCAGCCATTGGCAGCGGGAGCACGAGAAAAATCCGCCGGAACCAGTCTTATACGGTTCCTATATCGACAGTGTTTTACCGGTGATGGAGTCCGGTCAGGCTCAATTGGTGCAAAGTAATCATCAAGTTGGGTCGGGTATCCATATGGAGGCCGCCTATGGCCATACGCCGGGTAATGTCATTATTCATGTCGAAGACACAGATAGCCACGCCATCTTGTGCGGTGATGCGATCCACCATCCGGTCCAACTCATTTATCCAGAATGGTCGACAAATTTCTGCTCCGACCCAGCCCAGTCGCGGGCAACCCGGATGGCTTTTTTGAACGACTATGCCAACACGCCGACTGCCATTTTGCCGGCTCACTTCCAAGCTCCGGATTATGGCCGAATTGAGCGGGACGGTAAAAGCTATCGCCTTGCCGGTCTTTAAGTTATGCGCACCACTGCCGTCAGTTTTATTCTGTTGCTGAGCTTTATCTCCACACCCGTTCAGGCGCAGGAGAAAGAAGATAAAGATCAGCCGCCCTACGGCGTGGTGTTCGGTCAAATCTACGATGTGACAGAGCATGAAACTATAATACGTCGCGGCAATGTTCGCTCGGTCAAGCTTCGCACTGCCGACCGGCCCGATGACACGGAAGAATTACGGGCTGAAATATGCGATGAGCACGGCTTGCAGATCATCACTTGGCGGAGCTATATCCGGTCACTCAGCGCCGCCGCCGCACGGCATGTTGAAATCGCTAAGGAATTAACTGAGAAATATGGCAAGCCAAAACTTCGTCGCAGCTCGGCGTTTTGGACGGCTAATGGTTTTCATGTCGTCGCTAAAATTCGCAGCAAAGATAAAATCCATCAAAATCAAATCCGCTATTTTGGCCCAAAAAATGAGCCCTGCTTTACAAAACTGATGATCTACCAGGAAAAGCAACCGAGATAACGTCTAGAAAAATAGCCAGTGCGGTAGCCAGTCGGGCAACAATTCCGGCGCCCAGGAATCGAGCCAGGACGGATGCCAGAACAAATGCATGACCCGGTCATAAAAGGCGACCAGCACGAAATAGCCGCCAAGCGCATAACCGATGGCGAGCTTCGGGCTATATTTGCCCCATTTTATGAGATAGACGAACATGTAAATCGGCATGGCAATTTTTTGCCCGAACAATAATGTCAGTATCAGAATGCCGATCATATAGGCGAAAAATTCAGCCATTTTTGCAAAATAGATTCTGGATGATGCTTCGTGCCAGACAACAGCCAAGCTTCCTTTGTTTTGAAGCTCCCCTTTTAATTCGAAACAGTCTTTCCCTAGAGCGTATAACGCAAAGAACACGGCCGGCACGGCAATTGTAAATGGGAACTGCTGCGCCATCTCCGGCCAAGTCTGCGATTCAAAATAACCATAAGTAAAAAAAGCAAACAATGCCAGCGAGAGCGGTAGAGATACCAGCGGATTAAATTCGTTGCCTTCGCCCGTCACCGTTTCATCTTTCTCACGCTTGCGTTTGATGACGCCACGGCCAGCCAAAATCACCGTCAAAAGACACAGCCCTGCTATACCGACAACGATTGGGCGCTCCCACAGCCACGATGGCCCTTCATGCGCCCGCATGCTGATTTGAAAGGTCTGCTCCATGATGCCGCCGAGGATAAGTGCCAGCACCAGCGGCGGGCGTGGCCAGCCGCCGCGTTTCATAATGTAGCCAACCAGTCCCATTACCATGACGACGACCCAGTCTCCGGGAGACGTTTGGCCGAGCCAGGCGCCCATCAGCACAAAACAAATAACGCCCGGGATCAGCAGATGACCCGGAATAAAAGCCAGCTTGGCGACTTGTTTGCTCCACATCATCAGCATGCCGGCTGCGACAATGTTGGCGATCACAATCGTCCAGACGAGACTAAAGGTAATGTTCAGCTTCGAAGTCAGCATATCCGGGCCCGGTTGAATGCCCTGGATCAATAAGGCACCGAGCAAAATAGCTGCCCCCAAGCTACCCGGAATACCGAAGGCAACTGTCGGCACAAGCGCTCCGCCTTTGATCGCATTATTGGCGGCTTCCGGCGCGATCACACCCCGGATATCGCCTTCACCGAACTTGGATTTATCCTTAGCGCTTTGCACCGCGTGGCCATAGGCGACCCAGTCAACAATCGCGCCGCCAAGACCCGGCAGCATGCCAACATAAGTGCCGATAATGCTGCAACGAACCGCCAACCACCATTCCCGGCAGGCATCCTTGACGCCTTCATACATATTGCCGCCAACTGCTTCCTCGCGGGGGACGCTTGAAATCGACGTATTTTTGACCGCGAGTTCAATAAGCTCTGGGATCGCAAACAACCCCAGTACGACCGGTATGAGCGGCAGTCCATCCAGCAGATAATCAAAGCCAAAATTAAACCGTGGCACCGGCATGGTTTCGCCGTAGCCAACGGTTGACATCATGAGGCCCAAGAAGGCAACCGTCAGGCCTTTCATCACTGATTGCCCGGTGAGCGAACCCACCATGGTCAGGCCCAACACGCCCAGCATGAAAAGTTCGGCTTTTGAAAAAGCTAAAATGATCGGTAACACCAGCGGCAAGGAAACCGCTAAAATCAGCGCACCAAAGACGCCACCAAAAGCCGAGACAGTAAAGGCTGCACCAAAGGCCCGCGCGGCATGGCCCATCTTGGCCAATGGATGGCCATCCAAAATCGTCGCTTGCGAGGCAGCGGTGCCGGGGATCCCCAATAAAACCGAGGCGATGGTGTCACTGGTGGTCGTCACCGAATACATGCCGAGCAATAAAGCGATTGCCGGCACTGGTTCCATATCGAAAGTAAATGGCAACAGGAGGACGAGACCGATCACGCCGCCGAGCCCCGGCACGGCGCCCAGCCAAATACCAATCAGCACGCCAAAGAAAAGAAAGCCGATGGCCGGCCATTGAAAGACCAATACAAGACCATCGACAAATGCCTCAAACATGAGTGTCCCCCACTATTCTTTTTATATCTTAAATGAAAACGCCGGCACCGGGATGAGCGATGCCGACGTCAACATTAGTTAATAGTTCAAACGACTATTTCTTTTTCTTAGCTTTATGTTTTTTTGCGCCAAATTGAACGGCAGTTCTGGCTTTCCAATAACTTACGATTTTTGGATCAGCATTCGCTAAATCCTTCATCACTTTGGAAGCACGGTCAAAGCCGATATGCAGATACGGATTCAAGACCGCTTTTTTTGCTTCGGCGACGGTTGCTGGATCATGCATGGCTTTTTCATAGGCGACCCGAAGGATTTTAGCAGCTTCCGGGTTCATTTTTGGTGGTCCGGTTACCAGGAAGTTCGCCGTGCCCTGCATTTTTTCGGCAAATTGGTAAGCTTTATAAAGTTCGCCGGACGGCTTGCCGCCAACTGCTTTAGCATAGAACTCTTCAAACAACGGCACAGTCGGATAGGCCGGGTCACGCTTTATAGATCCGTCCGGTTGCAGAGCGCCAAATTGGAACAGTGAAACAAGTTGACCTTTTTGAACCAAGCGAGGTGTCAGATGTTTCAGCCAATGGACCGAACCGGCACCGGTGATATTGGTTTCACTTTGCGCCAGCGACGTTGTGATAGAGGCTGAGCCACGGAAACCTGGCACATAGGTATGTTTCATACCGAGCATATCAAACGCTGCAGTAGAAACCACATCAATAGCATGCAACGGATTACGTCCGGTGTAGCTCATTTTTTTGTTAATTTTTTTGATGTAAGATGGCTTGTTTAAACCACCCGGCGCAATGTCTTTACGGGCAACGACGATAAAGGCAGGGCCCTTAACACCGGCAATGAAGGTGAATTTAGGATAGCTGAAACGCACACCTTTACGGCCGGTAATCTGAGCCAGCACTTGGAACGGATTAAAGCCGATGGTTAAGCCGTTTGGCTTAGCGCGTTCAAAAATGAAATTCTGCGCCTTAAGACTACCGGCACCCGGCATGTTTTTAACTACGATACTTGGATTACCCGGGATATATTTTGCCAGCCGGCGGGCAATAATACGCGCCGCCATATCGGTACCACCGGCAGAAAAGCCAACGATAATTTCGATAGTTTTGCCTTTATAATATTGCGCGTTAGCATTTGAAGATAGGCTTGTAGTCGCCAGCATTGCCGCAGCCGCAGCAAAACCCAACGTAATTTTTGAAAAACGTTTCATGTGATGTAACTCCCCATTTAAAACTAAATCAAAAGACGGATTTTTATTGTTAAACCAGCTTAGGTTCATTGGCAGCCAAAAGTCAATTCAACATACTCTAACTAGGTACGGTCAGGTCTATCGGCGAGCAACTTCCACCAAGTAATAATCCAGATATCACAGAAATCATGAAGAAGATAACCCATAAGGTCAAATAATAAATTATGATCTATCCATAAAAATAAATTAGACTAAGGCAATACCTGAATTGGCTACTTCTCAGCGTAATTTGACGTCACAAAGTCTTTAAGGTGATCGATAAAGCTACCAATCAACGGCGTCATTTCACTTGCCGGACGATGAAATGCGGCCAGGGACCGCCGCGTGCCGGCAACATTATCCATCAAGAGAACTAATTTTCCCGCTTTGATATCAGGAGCCAGTAAATAATTCGAATGAATGGTCAGATAGTTGCCATGTTCCAGCAGTGGCATAAGTGCAGCTGTTGCTACCGTTTCAACGGCAATTTCAACATTGGTTAAACCGATATCCATAAACGCCGCATCGACTTGTTGGCGCAATTCGGTATCTTTAGGCGTCAACAACCAAGGGTATTCCGCCAGATCGCTATATTTAAGTTTTCGTTTTTTGGCCAACGGATGTTGCGGCCCAGAAAACACGGCCATGCGCTCGTTCAATAAAATCGTGCTTTCCACCCCTTCAGGCGGTCGTTCAATTGCCAAGGCACCGACGAATAAATCAATCGATCCCTGACGCAGCATAGCCATCAATTCGGTCATCGGCCGCACTTCAAATCGCAGCCCCACCTTAGGCCGTTCGGCGAGAAACGACGCTATGGCATCAGGCACACAGTGAACCGCTGGTAAAGAAGTCGAGCCAATGATCAAATGGCCACTGTCGTGCTGATGCCATGCCTGAACATCCGCCGCAGCCCGGTCCAACGAGGCGAGAATGTTTTTACCGTGGATATACAAAACTTCACCGAGCTTGGTCGCTGTGGCGCCTTCCCGACCGCGATCAAGAAGTCTGCCGTCAAATTCAGTTTCCAAAAACCGAATACTCCGGGACAATGCCGGCTGTGTTAAATTCAAGGCATCGGCGGCGCGCGAAAGGGAACCGTGATCAATCACGGCAACCAAATGGAGTAACTGGCGGGTCAAATGTTGCATAATATTTTCTTATATAAACTGTCTATTATATTATTTGACGGCACAAAGCCGTCCTGTCAAGTTTAAGACGTAATTAATTAAAAAGGACTTCGCGCTATGGCAACCATCATTCGCTTTAAAGATTTGCTGGCCAATACCAAGGCTGAACCACCGTGCGAGATTTTTTACGGCATTACCAAGGAAACCGTGCCGAATGCCAATCTCGTTATGGGCTACACCCGGTCCGGCCCGGATATGCAAAATCAGCGGCACTACCATCCACACAGCGGTGCCGGTCAGTGCAAAATCAAAGGCAATGACACCATGTTGTGCGGTCCTGACCACGACATTACCGAAGTCTCTTTCGGCGAGGGCAATTTCAATTACATTCCGCCCGGCGAGATTCATGGCGCTATTGGTTCCGGTGAAGCCAATGAACTGGTGTTCGTTTATCCTGGCGTAAACTCGCTCGCCGATGCCGGGATTGTTTTTATGGAACCGCAGTGGCAGCCGCCCGTCGATTCAAAAGAATAGGAGTGATTGCCAATGCTGGTAAACATCAAAGAGCCGCTGGAGAACCTAGACCTGTTACCGCCTGCCTTAGCTGAGATTGGTGTGACCGGTGATGTCGCGCCAACACCGGGCATGATGATGGGCCGCTTCTACATTGAGCCAGACAGTCACACCTGCAGCCAATTTAATATCAATGCTGATTTAGCGATGTTTATCGTCGAAGGTTCCGGCAAGCTGATTACCGGTCCCAAGCACGATGACGAAACGGATACGTTTGAAGATAAAGATTTTATCTATGTCGAGCGAGGTGAAATTTTTTCGCTGGAGAATATGGCCAGCAGCACTTGCAAGATTATTTTTACTTATGTTGGTGTCGAGCGAATTGATGATTTGCAACGCACTTTTGTCGAAGCACCGCCAGTCAATTGAATGGCGGTATCGTTTTTTTTAAAATGGGGGAAATAAAATGAAGACTGTTCTGGTACGTGAACCGCGAGAAGATTTGGAATATGCACCTTCCTTGGTCACCGGATTTGGCATCAACGATGAGACGGTGAAGGATGCCGGTATGGTGATGGGCACGTCCATCATGCCGCCAGGAGGACGCAACTATCGTCACCACCACGTCAATGGCGATCTGGCCATGTACAAGATCAAAGGTCACGATAAGCTCCTGATCGGGCCGGATGACGATCTTCAGGAAATGGATTTTAAAGAGGGGGATTTTGTCTACATTCCTCGGGGTGAAATTCACGGCGCCTACAATACCCTCGATACGCCGGGCTTTCTGGTGTTCTGCTACACCGGCATCAACAATGTCGAGGAGTTGGTGAAAGTCTATGCCGAAGAGCTGCCTGAAGACTGAACCAAACATCTGATACGTGTTGTTCCTTTGAACAAGAAGTAACAAGTTGCGCTGAAACTCCAAAAGGGCTTTTCCCGAAAACACTGTTTGATATACTCTTCAATAAATTGAGGAGTATATCAAATGGGCCAACTTATTGACGGTGTCTGGAGCGATGAGGATATTCTCAGCGAAATTCAGGCCGATGGCAGCTACGCGAAAAAGCCATCTATTTTTCGAAAATTCATAACTGCCGATGGCTCTTCTGGATTTAAGGCGGAGCCCGGACGCTATCATTTATATTCTTCAACCGGCTGTCCCTGGGCGCATCGTACTGTGCTTTTCCGCGCTTTGAAAAAGCTGGACGATATCATTGAGCATCATGAAACCGCGCAAAATCCAGACGGCGGCGGCTGGGGTTTTGAAGGCAAGACCCACAAAGTGCCAGGCACCGACGCTGAAGTGCTTCAACTGCACGAAATTTATACCTTCGCCGATCCTGATTATACCGGTAAAGTCAGTGTGCCGACGCTGTGGGATGCCCAGGAAAAAACCATCATTAATAATGAATCCTCTGAAATCATTCGCATGTTCAATTCGGAATTTGCCGCCTTCACCGAAGATACGCCGGATTTGTGCCCGCCAGAACTGCTCGGCAAAATCGACGATATGAACCAGCTCATTCTGGACGGCGTCAACGATGCGGTGAACGGCTGTGGCCGGTCGAAAAGCCAACAGGCTTATGAAGAGTCTTTTGAAATCCTGTTTGCTGCCTTTGATAAATTAGAGAGCATCCTGGCAGCGCAACGCTATCTCTGTGGCGATCAAATTACGGAATCTGATTTGCGCCTCTATCCAACTTTCATTCGCTTCGATTCCGTTTATTACTTGGGCTATAAATGCAACAAGCGGCGCTTGGAAGACTATCCCAACCTTTCAGCCTATCTGCGCGATCTCTATCAAACACCAGGGATAGCCGCGGTTAGCGATGTCGAGTTGATGAAAAAACGCATCTATTCGCATGGTGGGCCGATCGCCACAAATGGGATCATCCCCAAAGGTCCGGAATTAGGATTAGAGCGGCCGCATGGCCGGGAAAAACTTTCAAATGCAGCTTAGGTTGGTCAGTTGCGGCTTTCTATTCGTGCGCCGGAAATAATAATTTTAAGAGACCGGCACACCTTCGTCGCCAAGTTTGCCAGCCACTGATCGAACATGGTTCGATAACACCTCGATCAGCGCCCGGTGAAACGGATCGAGATCAGACATTTTCTTAGCCATTTGCGCTCTCGAAATAACCAGCAGCTTTACACTTTCATGAGCAAAGGCAGATGCCATTCTGGGTTCGTCATTGAGCAAGGCCATTTCACCAAAAAGGCCGCCCTTCGGCACCTCTCCCAACACAACCTCTTCACCATTTACCTTCCGGGTTATATCGACGACACCTTCGGTCACAATGAACGCCAGATCGCCCAATTCTCCCTCCCGGAAAATATAACGACCGGCTGGTACTTCCCGAGTTTCCATCCCGCTTGAACGCGCTTTTTTATTTATATTAACCATGAACTTTCTCTTAGGAAGCCCGAATATTGGCTTTGGCCAATTGATCAGCGAGCCCGCGAATATGGCTGGTCAATATATCAATAAGGGCGCGGTGAAACGGGTCAGCGCTTTCCAATTTTTTGTGAAAAACTTCGCGCGAGATAACCAAAGTTTCGACCTCGCCCTCAATAGCGCGGGCAGACGCCATGCGCGGATCGTTATCGATCAGCGCCATCTCGCCAAACATGCCACCTTTAATAACTGAACCGATTGCACTGTCTTTGTCGTCAACAACATGCGAAATTTCGACTTTGCCGCTCAACACCACGAAGGCCAAATCACCGGATTCACCTTCTCTAAAAATGTACTGACCTTCCGAAAAAGCACGTTTTTCCGTTTTTGCGGCCCGCCTGATTTTTTCACCGTCAACGTCTTCAGTTTCGGTTTCAGCATCGGTTGGTTGATCGTTCATAACTGATCCTCTCCAATAACCTACAACTTAACACGTCATAGTGATATTCCAAATAGTTGAAACAAAACTATTACGGTAGACGACCTTGGATTTGCGGCGAATCCGATGCATAGCGATAGCACCGGAAAATAATATTATTGCCGGTATAGGCCGGATGCTCATATTCGACAAAATATGGCGAGACGTATTCCCAAACGATCTCTTTTTCCGGCGTGACCTCGAACAAGCGGCCCCAGAGGCCTTCGCAGATCAACGTATTACCGGTGGATAGGCGCTGACAGCCACTGATAAACCAGCTGACGAAAGAACGCCGGGGCGTGCCCTGATAAACCCAAACCTCTTCATTGGTCGCCGGGTTAACCTCGACAACTTGCGAGCCGGTTTCGGGGCCGTGGATATGAACATCGGCGCCATTGGCGAAGAAAAGTATATTGCCGTTGTCCAGCATCTGCACATCATGGTGCTGCCCATAGGCGATATCGTTGAGCGACCATTTAATTTTTTTGGTCTCATAATCAATCATCGCCATCGTGTTGTTGTAGCGCCAATTGACGATCACATCGCCGTTGGGGCACGGCGAGATCGTGTTGGCATGGGCATATTCATGGCGATGAACGGACGGATCAATTGGAAACTCGTTCATATCCATGTCACCAACTACATGCCATTCCCAGACGATGTTACCTTTAGGGTCAATTTCGCGGATGACGTCGGTATAAATCGCCCCGTCATGCTCCTGCCCTTCGATACCGCCCGGGATGGTTTTCATGATCTCAGGATCGGTTTGCTTTTCCCAAGCCGCGTAGACCGTATTGCCATTAGGCTTGCGGCGAAAATCATGGTGCTGCAAATGATCGACATGCTCCCAGACGATATTGCCGTCCCAGTCATATTCGATCAGATGACCACCCTTGGCCGGTAAAAACGGATTTTCTTCTTCGGTCCGGATGGCCGCCAGCAGATTACCGTTTTCCAGCAAATAGGTGTAGTTGCCGACATCATTGGGTAAATCCCACTGATGAACGACGTTACCCTCCATGTCGATCAGATAAGTATGGTAGAGCCCGAGCGGTGTAAACAACGTATAGCCGGGGGTCGATTTGTTTGCGTTGTGCTGCAAGACGCCGCTGCGTGGATCAATTGCTGGCATTTTAAAAGCCTCCCTTAATAAAACTATTTATCCTAGCTTGGATCGCCAAGCCGACCGCCAATTTCGGGCGAGTCGGCCGTATAACGGTAGCAACGGAAAATTGACCGGCCCGGCGCATAGGGCGGTTTATCAGCAGCAAAGGGTGA
Source organism: uncultured Rhodospirillaceae bacterium (assembly GCA_913020445.1). Lineage (GTDB taxonomy): Bacteria > Pseudomonadota > Alphaproteobacteria > Rhodospirillales > UBA2165 > TMED23. The sequence continues at coordinate 51,316 of CAJWAR010000023.1, read as the reverse complement.
ATTAAAGTTCCAGACTATTTCTCCCTCGCGCGTGACTTCAAATAAGCGCCCCGAACGCCCTTCACAGATCAGCATATTGCCGTTCGGCATTGGCTGGCAACCACTGATAAACGGGCTGTCGAACGTATAAGGTGGCGAGCCGACATACTCCCATACGGTCTCATCGGTTTTTGGATCGATCTCAAAAATCCGCGAGCCTTCATTCGGTCCGTGATAGGGCCCATGAGCACCATTGGCATAAACCAGGATATTGCCGTTCTCGAGCATTTGAACATCATGCTGATGACCCAGTTTCCAATCGCACATTTCCCAGGAGAACTGTTTGGTCTCCCGGTCGATACGGGCAATCAGATGATTCTGCCGAAAGCTAATCAGATAATCGCCATCCGGCAACGGGCAAATTGTATTAGCGTGCGCCCATTCCTTACGATGCTCGATCGCGCAAATCGGATATTTGCTGTAATCCTCAATATCAGTGGCGAAGTGCCATTCCCAGACCGTATTGCCATCGGCATCAATTTCCTGAATGCCGTCGCCATAAATGCCATTTTCATGCTCAGAACCTTCCCGTCCGCCCGGCACTTTGGCCGCGAGTTCTTCCGGCATCAATTCCCAGCGGATATAGCAGGTGTTACCGTTTTCGAGGCGGCGAAAATCATGATGTTGGAAATGATCGGTATGCTCCCAGACAATGTTGCCGTCCCAATCCATCTCGACGATATGACCGCCTTTGGCGGAAAGTCCCAGAACCTGTTCGTCCGTCCGGATCGCCGCCATCAAATTTCCATTGGGCAGCAGATAGCCATAATTGCCGGGCAGTCCGCCCATATCCCATTCGTGAACGATCGTGCCGTTCATGTCCATGAGCTTCACCGCCGGCGTGCCAAGCGTCCAAAAAATGTTGTATCCCGCTGAAGCTTTGGATTTGTCGTAAACCGATACGCCGTCATTTTCGTACAGCATATACCCCCCTTTTATTCGGATAGTAAGGTACTTTTTTCTGCAGTTAGTCGACCGTATTTCACGTCATAGGTCAAGCCGTGCAAGTCGATTTTATGATGCCAATTCGGGCTAGCCTATATGTTTTGCGCATTTGCCAATATGGCCCGAAGTTCGTCGCCAATCGGCTGCGACTTCTGCGTCTGATCGTCGAGACAGACAGTTATAACTTCGGCAACCGCGATACACTCATCGCCGCTAAAGATGCCTTGCCCCAGGACGTAGGACGTGCGGCCAATTTTTGTCACCACAGTGCCGATATCGACACTGCCCGGATAATGCAGCGTCTTATAATATTCGACCGAAAACTTCACCAGCGCGAAGCCGGCCAGAATATTATCACCCAGACTAATCATCCGGTCGTTGCGAAATTGCACCCGGCCATCTTCAAAAAACTCATTGATGGCGCCGTTATTTACATGGCCGTTAGGGTCGAGATCGCGATAACGGATGGTGGCACTTGTCCAGCTCACATAGGCATCACGGCTTTTGAGGTTCAGCTCTTGAGTATCAGTCATTATAATTTGGCCAAGTTGTGTTCAATACCTTTGTCATAATTATATCCATCGGCAAATTTGCTTTTAGCGTTTCATAGCTTTGCTCGGCAAGCGCAGCAAGATCAATTTCACCCATGCAATCATCCGCTGTTTGGATTATTTCATCCCGGCCGGCGGTGATACAGAGATCGGTATAGGGGTTGGCGGCACCTGCATGCTCAAGCAACACCGGTACGCGATTGATCACCGAATGACAAATTCGGGTGACCGAAACAATGCTGTGGTGGTCGGTTTTCTGCAGTGACAGATTGACGCGGCTGCGCGCCATCAAAGCGTCACGCAGATAGGTCGGCACCGGCATCGCCGGGTAATAAACCTCGTGGCCGGCGTCGGCAATCTCGTTGACCAGGCTTTGGCGGCGATCACAGGGAATACCGCACATTAGAAAATCAATATCCCGCTCATCGGCGGGCAGCGGTTTTATCGTCTCCATTTGTTCAAGATAGCCAAATGGCAGATAGGCGGTGTTCGGGTTTATGGCCGTGCACGCCACGACCGATTCTTCGAGCAGGCACCAGACAAACTCTGCATTTTTAGCGGCCAACTCAAAAGCCGCGATAGTCGCCGGGTCGTCTCCTTCCGCGCCATAATTCCAGGTGCCGTCGGGGGTGATGACTTCGGTGCAAATAAGGCCGTACTTAACACCTGTCATTTTCATCTGATTGGGAAAACCGGGTTCGGTATAAAAGCGGTCAAAGAAAAGATTGAGGCCTTCGGGGTCGAGTTGGCTGGAGCCGATTTTAACTTTAGCGCCCTGGCTTTCCAGCGCGCCGGCGACAAACCGCACGCTATCGGCGACCATCTCCCACAGCTGCGGCTTCAAATTGCTCAACATGATATTGACGTTCATGGCAAAACGTATAGCGAGATTCGGCCGATAGGTCACCCCGGGAATAATTAAGGGGACAGCTTACTTGGAATAATTAAGGGGACAGCTTACTTAATTCTAATAATTCGACCCGGGTCGACTTATTACAATGTTAACTTTTGAATTAAGTAAGCTGTCCCCTTAATTATGTTAAGACCCGGCACCGCCCTTAGGCGGCCAAGATTTATGCACCACGCCGTCCGGCTTAAATGCTTTAAAGACGAAGGCAAAAGTCACGTCATGGACTTCGTCTTTAAGCCCATTCGCGGTTTTGCGTTGGACAATAACATTGCCGACATCCTTGCCTTTGGCAATCGTCCGCGTATCGAGCGCCGAGTTCTGTCCGGGCTCCCAGGAAATCACCAGATTACCCCGTTCGATTTTGCGGTGCTGCTTCAGCACCTCCAAAGTCCAGGCTTCATTGCCGACAACAACAATGCGGGCGGTGGCGCGCATGTCTTTCGGCAGATCACCTTTATAGAGGAACGGATAGCGGCTTGAATCATAACCGACATAGGGGTTTGAGCCATAACCGCCGAAGGTGCGGTCCGGGTTGAGGACTTGGCCATTGGGGAAGCGTTTTTTAAATCTGCCGAAAGCCTCGATGCGCGAGGGCAGCATTTTCAACCGCGTGCCGGTATAGTCGCCGATGATCGCTTCGCCGAGGAATTGCTGCCACCAGCTTTCGGTCTGGCGGTCATACATAACGAGATCTGAATTTCTGAGATTTCCCGTGGTGCCGAAATCAAGCTCGCGGTCACCGACTTTAGCATCAAACACAATCGCCGCATTACAGAGTGGACAATAGGTCACCGCTACTTTCTTGCCGCCGATCCGGTCGTTGACAATCTCGTGGCTCATCAAAATGCCAAGCGGATAAGCGCGGGCGTCATCATTTATCTGCACACTGATCACCGGCACCGTTGGTGCGAGTTCGACTTCAGCAACCGGCTTAAACGTCGGCTTATCAATGGACGGGATACCATCTTTCCGCGGGCCGCCTGACATGATTTCGCTGCGATCGACCGATGATTTATCAAAATTGGTTTTCGGCCAGGAAATCTTCCATAGCACCGATGAGCCCGGCAGCAATCCCGGAATAAACCACCAGATGGCAAACAGAATAACAACTCCCCACATCAGGGTCTTAAAGCTGAAAAAACCTTTGAGCGCGTTCATGAAGATAATGTGGTGCGGCGCAGGCCCAAACGCAAAACACAAAACCTCACAATGGGGTGAGGCAAATAATGAGGACACCTTGTTTTTGTGGCAAAGTAATGCGACTTATTCAATATCGGCAACATAACATTATAAGCTGTCGAATTCTGGGAGTCTGGACGTTGTATAGAAGTGTAACTAGCCCGATTTTGCTGTTTTTGTTTATTTCCTTACTCGTGGGTTCCCCGAGCTTGGCGAAAGATAATCTCACCATCATCACTGAAGATTATCCGCCGTTAAACCATTATGAAGGCGATGTACTCAAAGGACCGGCAGTTGAGATTGTCCAGGAGATCATGCGGCGCCTGAAGCTCAAAGATAAGATCAAAGTCTACCCCTGGGCGCGCGGGTACAAATATTTGAAAGAGCGGCCCAATACAGTATTGTTTTCAATGACCCACTCTAAAAAACGTGATCCGTTGTTTAAGTGGGTCGGGCCCCTGGCCGAAAAAAGGATCGGCCTGTATGCCCGGAAAGACTCGTCGATTAAGCTCAAGAAAATGGCCGATGCAAAAAACTATCTAATTGGCGTTCAGCGCGCTGGCGTTGGCATGCAATTACTGGAAAGCGCCAGACACCAGAAATTTGATACCTCAACCTCCGGCGTCACCAATCTGAAAAAGCTCCTGCACGGCCGTACCGATCTCTGGTTTTCAAGTAATGCCACCGTTTTTGCCAATTGCCAAAAACTGAAACTCAAAACGTGTGACGTAAAGCTGGTGCTTAGACAGCAAATCACCTTCATGTATATCGCGTTCAGTAAGGCCACCCCCGACACCATCGTCAATCGCTGGCAGAAAACCTACGACGTCCTCGTCAAAGAAGGCGTGGCCCAGAATATCTTCAAAAAATATGGTATGGCGAATTTGATCCCGACGAAATACTAATGGGGACATCTTCTTGGCACACCCTATCGACCTCGACATCGATCGCCTAAGGTGTCCCCTCTTGCCTGCCTGCGCGTAGCTTCGGCGAAGACAGGCGATGTTGAAGTAGTTAAACTCACCACAGAGGGCACAGAGAACACATAGGAAAAAAATATCGTCATGCGCGGGCTTGACCCGCGTATCCATTTTGAGCGACCGCCGAAACGAAACTAAAACGGAATTTCATCATCATCGTCAGGAACTTCAATTAAGTTGGTTGGAGGATTTAGTCCATCAGGCAAATTTATTGGGGGATCCTCCAAATCGGATAGACACGCACTGTCCAATTGCAGTTGTGTTAGGTTTTTAGATTCTTCAAAATCGGTCCCACTAAGATCAGCCCCATTGAGATCAGCCCCACTGAGATCGGCCTCACTAAGATCAGCCTGGCTTAGATCAGCTCTACTAAGATCAGCCCCACTGAGATCGGCTTTGACAAGGTCGGCATTTAAAAGAATAGCATCGCTTAAATCGGAGTTGCTGAGATTGGCCTCATAAATGTAGGTGTCGTGGAAATTTGCACTCATCATCTTGGCCCGGCTAAGGTTTGTCCTAAAGAGGTAAGCGTCTTCGAAATCAGCGCTAAAAAAATCCGCTTTACCGAAGTTGGCCCCGGAAAAATTGTACATGTAATTATCTGGAATGATCGTGCCGTATAAGGCGTTGGAATCTAGTAATAGATTTAAAATCGTTTGCACATCCGGCGATATAATTTCAATAGAAACTTCCTCATCTGCCTGCGTTTCAGAAGCCGAGGACTGATATGGCAAATTCCTAACATATGCACAAAAGATATCCATAACAGCCACAACGTTATTTTCCGGATCATCTTGAGCGAGTCGCCAAAGAGCATAAATCCCCCCTAATCTGATCGGATTGCTTTCACTGCCCAATTGCTCAATTGCCTTTGTAAATCGCTCCGTAAAATGACCGCGTTCGGCAATACCTGCCTGTTTTAACGCAACATCTGCTTGTTTCTTTGCCGCCTCTGTCTGTTGGTAGGCAGTATAAGATCGCCAAACTCCAAAGCCTAAGCCAACAATACCAACTATCAACAGGCCGACATTGCGGAGTACTTCGCTACGGGTGGCGGTCGTTTTGTCACCAACATTCCAATATTCCCACGAAAAAAAGTCGCCAAATAACAGAACCAATATCGGAATTAAAATTAGGAGGACGGGCGGAACAGCCAAGGCCGCCAAAATTGTATTTTCCAATGGTGTATTCTTTGCCATCTGCACAACTTATCAGCACCGGCGAAATTTGTGTAATAAACTTGGTAATTATTCGCACCCCCACCCCTCCCTCCCCCATCAAGGGGGAGGGTGAAGGTACGCAGTTTGTTTCAACAAAATTTTCCTCCCCCCACCGAGGGGGAGGATTAAGGTGGGGGGCTTAGTAAAATGAAACATTTGGATTTTGAGATCGATAAAAGATGGATACGCGGATCAAGTCCGCGCATGACGGTATTTGGTATTTAGTCCGGGGTGACGGTATTTTATTATTCCTCTGTGCTCTTTGTGCCCTTCGTGGTGAATTAAACTACTTCAACACCGCAAGTGGGGACACCTTAGGCGACCGATGTACAGGTCGACGGTGCGTGCCAAGAAGATGTCCCCCCTCCTCCTTCACACAGATTTTAGTTGTGGCTTAAGAGATAAACTTTAAGAATACACCATGGAATTATTCAGGGCTTTATCGGCAAATATGCGGGCGAAGGTTGGGCTCTATATCCGGATGTCCTTGGGCGCCGGGCTGCTCGGCATCGGCTATGGCTATTACCTGCAGGTGATGGGCCGCATCGAGATGACCGGCTACCTGCATTTCGAGTTTGCCATCCGCGGCATCATCATCGGCCTGCTGTTTTGGGCCTTGCAGATATTCGTCATTAACGGCCCCAAGGGCGACCGGCTGAAAGCGCTGACTTATGGCCCGAAAGTGCTGATCAAAACCATTTTCTATTTGATTGTAATTGAGATCGGATTCCTGATCGGCGATGTGATTTTTGACTTTGATAAATACCAGGCTTATTTGAGCAAATAGTGACCATGCTGGAAAAGCTGCAAAAATTTAATAAGGTTTTTATGCGCCTCACCTGGGTGTTCCTGATCGTCGGCAGCGTCGATCATTTCAGCTGCGAGTTGGAGGCGACGAAGTTTGCCTGCGAGAACCTGCCGCACGAGATCGCCCAGTATAATTTGAGACTTCTTTGGGTGATGGTGGCAATTATTTTTATCGGTGAAGTGACGGCCTGGATATTAAAGCGCCGGGCTCAGGTCGAATAAGCTGTCTTATCTGGACTTTTGGTATTCCGCTGCCAGCGAAATTTCACCATCAGATGCGATAATACCACGCTCAGCGAGATCAATAATATGCGAGAAAACCGAATGCCCGGCAGCACCCGTAAGCCTGGGGTCGAGATCCTGATACATGCGGTCGACCATCGCCGAAATATTTGTGACACCTTGATCGAGGCATTCCAGAATCTGACTTTCCCGTTGTTTGCGGTGGACTAAAATGCCGCGGACATATCTTTGCGGGCGCTTAATCGGCCCGCCATGGGTCGGGTAATAGATCGCGTCACTGCGCTCAGCCAGCATCCGCAGGCTCGCCATGTAATCCGCCATATCGCCATCCGGTGGTGAGACCACAGTGGTCGACCAGCCCATCACATGATCGCCGGGAAAGAGCGCGTTCTCTTCGCGCAAATGATAACAAAGATGGTTGGAAGTATGGCCGGGGGTATGAACGCAATCCAAAGTCCAGTTATTATCCCCTCCTGGCCCTTCGACCACATCGCTGTCTTTGAGAATAACATCGGGCACAAAGTCTTTATCGCCGCCCGCCTCGACCACTGCATCTTTCTCATACTTCCCGGCACCATGCGGACCAAATCCATAAGTCTTTGCTCCGGTGCGTTGCTTGACCAGCTCGGCCGCCGGTGAGTGATCAACATGGGTGTGGGTGATAAGTTGATGGGTAATCTCTTCGCCCTCAAGGCCAGCCAGCAACGCATCGACATGCTCAGGATAGGCGGGCCCCGGATCGATGACGGCGACCTTGCCCCGTCCGACGACATACGTGCCGGTGCCCATGAACGTATAGGGGCCGGGGTTGTTGGCAACGATGCGCCGGATCAGCGGCGTGACTTCAACCATCACGCCATATTCACACTCAAATTTTCGGTTAAATTTAATGTCTTCAGTCATGGAATTAATTACTTAAGCTTGTTGCATTTCCTGCTCTTCAAAGCGCAAAACAACCTTTAAACCCGGCAGATTGTCATCGAGCTCGATATCGGCACAATGCAATTGCGCGACGGCGCGCACAAGACTTAATCCCAAACCACTGCCAGGCGAGGCGCGGCTGGCTTCCAAACGAACAAACCGATCGAGCACGCGCTCGCGGTCTTCGGCAGATATGCCCGGCCCGCTATCGGCAACAATGAGTTCCGGCCGGTTGTTTGAATTGCGCAAGATAAAAGTAAGGTTGCCGCCTTCAGGCGTATACTTCACTGCATTATCCAACAAATTGGCCAAGGCCTGGGACATTAGATGTTTGTTGCCATAAACGGTAATCCCCGGCGCGACATCGCTGGTCAGCGTCATTGATTTTTCTTCGGCAACCGGCTCATAAAGTTCGGCCAAATTACGAACCAGGGCAGAGAGATTAAAGTCTTTCGAATCTGCTTCAAGTTGACCTGATTCCGCTTGGGCAATATTTAGCAGCGCATTAAAGGTATCTAAAAGATCGGATGCTTCATCAATGGTTTGCTGCAGGGCGTCGCGATAATCATTTTCCGACGCCTCGCCCATTAAGGTCACTTCAAGACGGCTGCGCAAACGGTTCAAAGGTGAGCGCAAATCATGGGCGATGTTTTCGGTCACCTGCCGCATGCCGAGGACCAGGCGTTCAATTTGCTCCAGCATATCGTTGAGGTTATCCGCCAGCCGGTCCAGCTCATCGCCGCCACCAGAGACCGGGACGCGCTGATGCAAATCCCCTGCCATGATGTCGCGGCTGGTGCGGTTAATCGCCTCAATGCGGCGGAGGAAATTGCGGCTCATCATCAGGCCGCCGATCAGTCCCAGCCCCAATGTCAGCACCACCGCCCAGGTTAGCGAACGGCGCATAATTTTTTCGATGCGCAGTCTCTCATGGGTATCGCGCCCGACCAGAAGCTGGTAGCCCTGCCCTAACAATAGATGCCGGCCACGCGCCTGATGGGTCTCAACCTTGCCGCCGATAGGACGCTGATACGGGAAGTCGAGCCAGCCGCCTTCTTGGGTCGTGACATCCGGCCAGCCATTAAGATTCCCCGCCAGCGCTGTTCGTCTTGGGTTGATCAAGAGATAGAGGCTTTGACGTTCGTTACGGGAGCGCTCGCGGACTATTGTCGCCAGGCCAGTGACGCCACCTGCCCGGTATTGTTCCGACAGTCCGGTTATTTCTGCATCGATCGTATCATCGGTCTGAATGGCCGTGATGCCCGCTGTCCACCAATAAATAAAGCCCAGCAAAACAAACACCGAAACGCCGAACAGCACCAAGTAAATCAGCGCCATCCGAAAGGCGGTGGTGTGCATGGTTCTAGCCAGGTTCACGGAGACAATATCCGGCACCACGCACAGTTTGCAAAAGCGCGGTGTCGAAACCCTTATCAATTTTGGTACGAAGGCGGCTGATATGGACATCGATGACGTTGGTCTGCGGATCGAAATGATAATCCCAGACATTTTCCAGCAGCATTGTGCGGGTAACGATTTGCCCGGCATGGCGCATCAAATATTCGAGCAGACGAAACTCGCGGGGCTGGAGCTGGATTTCCGTGCCACCGCGTGTCACGCGACGCGACAACAGATCGACTTCGAGATCAGCAACTTTGAAGCTTGTTTCAACTTCGGCTGGGTTACGGCGGCGAACCAAAGCTTCAATCCGAGCCAGCAACTCGGTGAAGGCATAAGGTTTAACGAGATAATCGTCACCGCCGGCTTTGAGGCCTTTGACCCGGTCATCAACATCACCGAGCGCGCTTAGAAATAGAATAGGTTCCTGATGCCCCTCGGCGCGCAATCTTTCAACGACGGTGAGACCATCGAGCTTGGGCAGCATGCGATCAACGATCAACACATCATAACCGCCGTCGCTCGCCATCGCTAAGCCGTCTTCGCCATCGGTCGCATGATCGGCGACATGGCCGCTTTCGCCCAAGCCCTTCAGCATATAGCCGGCGGCTTCTTTATCATCTTCGATGACTAAAATGCGCATGGTGTCATATTCCGTTTCACTACCCACCTTAACCGATCATGCGGATTTTGAAATATCAAAGGACGCCTCAGCCCTATCTAGGCGCTGAGACGTCCCTTTCCCGTAGGCATTAATTTATTTAATTCTCGCCTAGGTCTTCTTGAGCGGCAGCGCGACAAAGCGTTCATTGGCGCCCCGCATCACCAGAAGGAGGACAGCGCGGCGATTGCTTTTTTTGGCCTCATCAATCGATCGAGCGACATCGGTGGGTTTGGAGACAGATTTGTTTCCCACTGACAATATGACATCGCCCTGATGAAGCCCGGTTGCAGCCGCCGCGCTGCTGGGCAAGATATCGGTTATGACGACACCACCTTCGGCCCCTTCTATGCCAAGGGATTTTCGGGTGCGATCGTCGAGTGTGGCCAGCTTCATGCCACTAACCGATTGAGGGTTCGAGTTTTCTTGTTCATCTAAGTTAAGCTTAGCGAGCTTTTCGGCAGCCGGTGCTTTACCGATTTTAGCGTCGAGAGAGATTTCTTTACCATCGCGCCACACCGTAAACTCAGCCTTTTCATTTACTTCGAGGTTGGCCACCAGACGCGGCAGGTCGCGCAATTTGGCAACTTCTTTATCATTCACTTCGAGAATGACATCACCTCGTTTGAGGCCTGCTTGCTTCGCCGGGCTTTCAGGCATGACGCGGGAAACCAAAGCACCCGTCGCCTCTTCGAGGCCAACGCTAGCGGCCAATTCCTTGGTAACACCTTGAATATGAACACCGAGCCAGCCACGCTCGACGGCACCATTTTCGCGCAAATCAGTAATGATCTTCCTGGCTTGCTTGGAAGGAATGGCAAAGCCGATACCGACATTGCCGCCGGAGGGTGAGAATATGGCCGTGTTAACGCCGATCACTTCGCCTTTGAGATTAAAAGCCGGACCGCCGGAATTGCCTTTATTGATTGGCGCATCGATCTGCAGGAAATCATCGAAGGGGCCAGCGCCGATATTACGGTGGCGGGCTGAAATGATACCGGTCGTTGCGGTCTGCCCAAGGCCGAACGGATTACCGATGGTGACAATCCAGTCACCGACCCGCATGTTCTCAGACGCACCAAATTTAACGTAGGGTAATTTGTAATCAACATCGACTTTAAGCAGCGCCAAATCCGTTTTGGGATCGGTGGCGATCAATTTCGCTTCAATTACTTTGCCGGTGCTGAGTTTTACATTGATTTCATCGGCGTTATCGATGACGTGATTATTGGTGACGATAAAGCCCGCTTTATCGATGATAAATCCAGAGCCAACGCCTGTTGCCTTCTGTTGCGGGGCTTTTTGTTTTTGGCGTCCTTGATTGGGGGAGCGAAAACGCCGCATATCGCGCTCGTTAAAAAACTTTTCAAAGAATTCCTCAAACGGGTTGGATTGGAAACCCTGTGGGCCGGTATTGACGGTCTGAGTGACCACGATACTGACAACCGCCGGGCCAACTTCCTCAACAACGTCAGCGATATTCACCGGCAAACCTGGAACGGCAACGCTTTTGACAGCTTTAACGGGTGCTTTTGTTGAAAGTGCGGTACTGGCCTCCAAGCCGCCGATGGTACCAAGCAGAGCTACCGTTCCAATGATGGCCGTCGCCGCGATACCAAGAACGATCTTGTTGTTTTTATTCACTAAAATTGATTCCTTTAATTCGGGCATTTTCTGCTCTCCATCCACCTTAAACAGGTATTTTCTGCATAAATTAGCCATAAACATTAGGGATTATTCTATGACCAGTTGACAATGGAGACCTTAACCAGCACAACCTTGCTGCAATATTTCCGCTTTATTACAAATTCGTAAGGTTTTGAAAGGCAGCATAGAGTATTGGAAGCTTTTACAAGCAACCCGGATTTTGTAATATAATCAATAGCTCGAACAGTTTAAGGACTAGAGTTTAGGACCATGACACCATCCACTAAAAAAACAGTTAGATGGGGCTCTACAATATTCACATTGTTGTGGATACTGGGTGTCGGGGTGGATCAATTTGGCGATTTCGGCACCTTTGACTACGGTAAATCCCAACGCGAAGAGCAGCTGCAGGAACAATTAGACGATTGCCGGGGCTCGTTCAAGGTGCGCTACAATTGTAAGTCGGCAATATTGCGGGCGCATGGCCGTGACAATATTAATTATTGGGGCTCCAAGATAGGCTGGACCTTTGGTCCCGCTTTATTAATTTACATCGTTTTCAATCTCTGGCTTCGCCGGGTCGAATGGAACGAAGAAAAAGAACGCCGCCGCCTGCGTTTGATCCGGATGGAGAGGAAACGCCAAAAAGATAGCCGCGTTGCCAGCGAAGAAGGCCGCCAACGCACCCTCTCAGCACAACGGCGCCAGTCTATCAAAAAAGCTGAAAAAGATGCCATGCGGGTGGAAATGGACCGCCCTCTCAATGTTTTGGTCGTCAGCCAGGATGATTTGTTAATCGATAAAATGACGCCGAGATATTTCGCCCAGGGCTATCATATTATTGGCTCGGATTTAAGGGATGTCTTCCTCAGCTATAAGGAAATCGGCTATCATATAGTCTTGATCGAAAACCAGTTCACAGATCCGGAGCTTCATCCGGATGACGCTAAGGATCCCGATTTTCCAGGCCTCCCCCTTCCGATTGGGGTTACCATTAATAAAATGCGTGAACGTAAGGACAATATTCGCGTGGTCAGCTGGGCGCCTGAATATGATGGATTATCGACCGAGCAATTGGCTGAGAAAGCAAGCGCTCTTGGTGCCGATGCCGCCATGGGCAAATCGACAGATATCGAAGAAATGGTTGATCTTTTTAAATCCCTATTGGAGCGGAAGAGTACACCAGAACCGGATATCTACGAAGAAGACGACCAAGATTATTAATTCTGTTTTAGTACCGTCTCCGCCAACGTCGCCCAAAAAGTGGCGCCGATTGGCAATACATCATCATTAAATTTGTAGTGCGCACTATGCAGCGGATGGGAGGTCTCATCAGATAGCTTGGCCCCCAAACGCACAAAACATCCCGGCACCTTGTTAAGCATAAAGGCGAAATCCTCGGATGCCATGGTCGGCGGATAAGCGACGTCAATGGCGTCTTGGCCAACAACTTCCGTGGCGACTTTCAGGGCAACATCACTACTGGCTTCTTCGTTCACCAGAACCGGATAGCGATGATCATAGGTTAACTCTATTGTCGCCCCATGGGCGCTCGCCACCCCTTCGGCGACACGGCGGATAAGCGGTTCCAGTATTTTCTCAGAATTGACCGCAAAAGATCGCGCGGTGCCTCTCAAGATCGCCTGATCAGGGATGACGTTATCGGCATCGCCGGCATGAAACTGGGTGACGCTTACGACGATGCCCTCCGTCGGGTTGGTCGTGCGGCTGGATATCGTCTGCAGCGCTTCAACAATCGCTGCACCAGCGACTATCGGATCAATACCCTGATGAGGTGATGCTGCATGACAGCCAACGCCGGTCACAATAATTTCGAATTGTGCCGCCGACGCCATGCCTTGCCTCGGACGAATACTGATTTTGCCGGCATCCATATTCGGCCAGTTGTGCATGCCGTAGATCGAATCGACCGGAAATTTTTCAAAAAGGCCTTCATCAACCATAACGCCGCCGCCGCCGGCCATCTCTTCGGCAGGCTGAAAAATAAACTGGATGGTGCCCTTAAACCGTTTGGTTTGGGCAAGATATTTAGCCGCCCCCAACAGCATGGTCGTGTGTCCGTCATGTCCGCAGGCATGCATCTTTCCCTTGATCTTTGACTTAAACGGCAGGTCCGTTTGTTCTTCGATATCGAGCGCATCCATATCGGCCCGGAGGCCGAGCGCTCCGCCATCGCCATTCTTCAATGTGCCGACTACGCCGGTTTTTGCCAGGCCGCGATTCACTTCAATACCAAACTCAGAAAGCTTATTGGCGACAAAATCCGCCGTTTTAACTTCCTCAAAAGCAGTCTCCGGATGTTCATGAAGTTGGTGGCGCCACGCCATCATTTCTTCGTGTAAGGCATTGATTTCTTTGAGTATTGGCAATAGCTGCGCCTTGGCTATAAATTGGAAATAGAGTAATAATGTAACAGTTTTCACGAACAGGCTTGACTTACACGGCATTTAGGACAAATTTTCAATTATAACCAAGTAAAAACTTGGTTTTTTTAACCACAGCGGCGAGGAATCGCTAGTCGCATGATTGATACTGTCGTCGAAGCGGGCTCTGACGCTCTCACGGCGGATGCCCTGGATCCCTTCATCGATATTGAAGAAGAGATCAACCGCCTGCGCCGCGAGAAGAATGCCGTCATCCTGGCGCATTATTATCAAGCCCCTGAAATCCAGGACATTGCCGATTTTGTTGGTGATTCCTTGGACCTGTCCCGCAAAGCCGCCGAGACCGATGCCGATATGATCGCCTTTTGCGGCGTTAAATTTATGGCTGAATGCGCCAAGATTTTGAGCCCGCAAAAAGTCGTTGTTTTGCCGGACCGCGAAGCTGGGTGTTCGCTGGAAGATTCATGCCAGCCCGAAGACTTCAAAATGTTTCGTGAAAATTTCCCGGAACATATGGCACTTAGCTACGTCAACTGCTCGGCCGAAGTCAAAGCACTTTCAGACATCATCGTCACCTCATCAAATGCCAAAAGCATCATTGATCAATTGCCACGCGATCAAAAACTTATCTTTGGACCAGATCGCCATCTCGGCGCTTATCTGGCCAAAGAAACCGACCGCGATATGGAAATTTGGCCTGGCACCTGTATTGTTCATGAGCAATTCAATGAGCGTGAATTGGTCAAGTTGATGGTGCGCCACCCTAATGCAGCGCTGTCCGCCCATCCTGAATGTCCGGAAAGTATTTTAAAACACGCTGATCACGTCGGCTCTACCCGATCAATGTTGGAATTTGTAACGACATCAGAGGGCAAAGAGTTTATCGTCGCGACCGAACAGCAAATCATCCACCAGATGGAACTGATCGCACCTGATCGGACGTTTATGGCCGCACCCGGTGCCGACGGCACATGTAACTGCGCGAACTGTCCTTTTATGGCGCTCAACGATATGGAAAAGCTTTATCTCGCCATGCTAAACGAAGCACCACGCATCGAAATGCCGGAAGACCTCCGTCTTCGGGCGCTTGAACCTTTGCAAAAAATGCTCGATCTTTCGCCGGCCACGCCGGACAGCAAACAGGCCAGTAAATCGGTCGCGGCTTAATTCCTGGTATGGCATCAGAATGGCCGGACGGTCTTGATCTAAAACTCGTCGACAATATTATTGATGCTGCCTTTGCCGAAGACATTGGCCAAGGCGATCTAACGTCCCAAGCGGTTATCCCTGCAGACACCAGATTTAGCGGCGTGATGTCGGCGCGCCAAAAGATGGTTTGCGCTGGCCTGCCGGTCGCTGGACGCGTGTTCGAGCGTTACTCAGACAAGATAACTTGGACGGCAAAAGCGAGTGACGGTGATTTGGTCGCCGCCGGTTCTGTGTTGGCCGAATTGGCCGGCCCTGCGGTTGATTTGCTGACGGCCGAGCGCACTGCCATCAACATTTTGCAGCATTTGTCCGGTATCGCCACGCTTACCCGGGAATATGCCGATAAAATCGCCGATCTCGACACGATTTTGCTCGATACCAGGAAAACCATCCCGGTCTACCGCCAACTCGCCAAATATGCGACCCGCATGGGCGGCGCGACCAATCACCGGATGGCGCTTGATGATGGCGTGTTGATCAAAGACAATCACGTCGCGGTATCGGGCGGTATCGCCGAGGCGGTACGGCGCGCCAAAGCTAATAATTTGCCCAACATCGAAGTTGAATGTGACTCCCTTGAGCAAGTCAAGGAAGCGGTCGAAGCCGGGGCGGATATGATCCTGTTCGACAATATGAGTGCGGAGGTGATGGTCGAGGCCGTGGCCCTTGTCGATGGCCGCCTGCCGATGGAAGCTTCGGGTGACGTTAATTTAACGACCATCCGCGCCAAGGCAGAATCAGGCGTCACTCATATCTCGGTCGGCGCCCTCACCCATTCCGCACCCGCGGTTAATATTGGGCTGGATTGGAGCGCTGAAATCCTATAATCCCTTGAATGCAAACAGGGGAACTTCATGTCCAAACCGCCCTATGGCCGCCTGCTAAAGATGGGATTGCAAACACTGCTTGGCCTCAAACGCCAAGGATTTTTCATTCCCTATCGCTATGCCGACCAGCTAAGCGAGCCTGGAACATTGGCCACCTATCAGCCTCTTTTAGAGAGATTTGACGCTCGAAAAGACGCTCAAATTGCGTTCATTCAAAATATCAATAAATACTCACAAGAACTTGAAAATATTGGTGAAAATTCACCTCCAGGACCGCGCTGGGGACAGGATTGGTTTCCGAGACTCGATGGCGCCGCACTTTACACGATGGTGCGCGAATGCCAGCCGCAGCGAATTGTCGAAATAGGGTCTGGTCATTCAACGCGCTTCATGGCGGAAGCGGTCAAAGATGGCTCGCTCACCACCGAAATCACCACCATTGATCCCGCCCCCCGGGCCACCATCAGCGCCCTTGATGTCACCGCTATTCGCAGCACGGTCGAGCAGGCCGGGTTTGATGCTTTTCATGAATTAAACTCCGGCGATATTTTGTTTATCGATTCGAGCCATATCCTGATGCCCGGCAGCGATGTCGATTATCTCTTTAACCGCGTGCTGCCGACATTACCGGGCGGTGTTATCGTCCATATTCACGATATTTACCTGCCGGATGACTACCCGCTGAGATGGGCCTGGCGTGGCTACAACGAACAACAAGGAGTGGCTGCACTGCTGCAAGGCAATGGGTACGAGATATTGTTCTCCAGCCATTTTGCGACCTCGAGGCTGGCAGACATCCTCGCCGCCAGCGTGATTGACCGGCTGGAGCTGTTCAACGGCGCCGCCGAAACAAGTCTGTGGCTGGAAAAGCGCTAGAATATAAGCGGTTTTAGTCTCACTTCGAGATGTCGGCTTTTGTTCCTGCAGGCATCACAAAAGAAATTTTTGAGTTGTTTTTCTTGATCTAAAAAGCACCAGTTTAAGTGTTCGAAACGCCACGACCGCGTGCTTCACGCGGGGTAACATTATATCGTGCTTTAAACGAGCGACCAAAATAGGACAGATCATTAAAGCCGTATCTGTAGGCAATGGAGGAAATTGGTGTCTGATCAAATTGCGGGTCGGTTAAATCGTTGAAGCAGCGTTTTAAGCGTTGCCTCAGTAGCCATTGACCGAGTGTTAATCCGACAGGTTCAAACAATCGATGCAGATAGCGTACCGAAATCCCAAAATGGTCTGCTATTTTAGGTGGGGTCAGTTCGCCATCGGTCAGATTATTCCTGAGATGGGATAGCACAGCGCCAAGCAGCGGTGGCGTTTCGTCATCGAGATGCCGACAGATGGGGACCGGATCGCTTTTCTGTGCCAGCGCCAAGGTTTCACAAAACTGCTGGGAAAGCATTGCCTCAACCTCGTCTTCGTCGGTACCGATTTGTCGCCGGGAGAACTTGAAATATTCACCCAGAATGGCGCCATATACACTATTTCGTCTGATCCGTGCCTTCCGAAATAAAGGCTCCGATCCAAGTAGAGAAACAAATAAATTTCGCGGCGCTTTCACCGTTATACATCTAAAATCATCAATCAAGTCGAGCTCGAACGGGTGGGCAGTGTCCATACAGGCAATGTCGCCGGGCAGGATGGTTTCCTCTGCATCGCCCTGGCGAAAAACAGATTTGCCGGAAATCTGATAATGGAACAGGGTCGATTCAGTATCAGAGTTTGAAATATTAGATTTGGTACGGCGCACTTTGTGTGGCTGTGCACTGATCGTCGCTACCGTTAGTGCACCGAATTCACCGGTGTCGACAGCGGCACGAAAAGAGCCATCACCGTCATTGGATGGTTCCATCTCTATGAACGTATCGCACAGGAAGTCGCGCCAATAGTCGAATTGTTCAGGTACCGATACTTCCTCGGTCCGAAACGAATTTATTGTCGATACACTCCGCATTTTCAAGACACGCATTCTTCCGGATTAAGCTTGCAAACAGGTCTCACTGCACCGTCGTCCATAAAATTCGGCGCTGTCGTCCAAGACACATATGGACCACCAAGCGTACTCTTTTCCTAATTTGAACATCTTACGCCTGGCTGAACGGATTGCAAGAATCGATGGTCAGCATGGCGGACACGAGTAAATAAGAGGTGAGTGATGAGTGCGAACACACAGGCAATTATAGAGCGGGATACACCAAAGTCTCTTTACGACCACAATCTGGTCGATGTCGAAATTGAAAAACTTGCCGATGGCATGGTGCTATATGAGAAGCGCCCAGCCAAACGCCGTGACGGCAGCGTGGCTGAAGGCCTTTTCAATGCCTGGATCAGCTTTAACAATCCTACACAATACAATTCCTATACGACTGATATGGTCAAAGCGACTATCCTGGCTTTTCGCAAGGCTTCGCTCGACCGTTCTGTAAACACGGTTGTCTTTACGGCGGTTGGTAATAAAGCGTTCTCTACGGGTGGCAATGTAGCGGAATATTCTGAATATTATGCCGGCAATCCTCAGGAGTACCGTCAGTACCTGCGTCTCTTCAATGACATGGTTTCGGCAATTCTGGGCTGTGACAAACCAGTTATCGGACGGGTGAACGGCATGCGAATTGGCGGTGGTCAGGAAATCGGTATGGCCTGCGATTTTACGATTGCACAAGACTTGGCCAATTTCGGCCAAGCGGGTCCCAAGCACGGCTCTGCGGCAATTGGCGGCGCGACCGACTTTCTGCCCGTAATGGTCGGCTGCGAACAGGCTTTCGTTTCGGGCACATTGTGTGAACCGTTTTCGGCCCATAAAGCCTGCCGGCTCGGCATCGTGGCGGAAATTGCGCCCAGCTTGAAAATCGATGGTAAATTTTTAGCCAACCCGACAGTGATCACCGACCGGATGGTCGATGAATACGGCCAAATCGTTCACGGCGAATTCAAGACCGGCGAGGATCTGGCTAAAGGCAAAAAGTTGATTGCCGAGGGCGAGATTGATCTCTCCTTGCTCGATGAGAAAGTTGAAGCGGTATGCGCCAAGTTGCTTGAAACTTTTCCGGAATGCACGATCAAGAGCATTGAGGAATTACGCAAACCAAAACTCGAAGCCTGGAACCGCAACAAGGAAAATGCCCGCTCCTGGCTTTCGCTCAACATGATGAATGAAGCCCGCACTGGCTTTCGAGCCTTTCATCGGGGCAATAAAGAAACTGGCAGAGAGATTGATTTCGTTGAGCTGCGTCAAGCACTGGCCCAAGGCGTGCCTTGGACTGAGGAGTTAATCGAAAGCTTAATGCCGGTGGCTCAAATTGCCGCTGAGTGAGTCAAAAAGTAGATCCAATACAAAACATCGGCTGATTATAGGAGCCTGACATGACCGCAACTGCCACAGCCAAAAAATCTGAAAGTACCAGCGTCGAGAAAGACGTCTCAATGCAGATCCAGAAGGATATGATGGGTGAGCATTATGACCGTATGACGGCCGCACCTGATACCGGTGAGAAAGTTTGCTCGACCTTCGTCCCTGGCAATCTCAACGAGCTCATCATGTGTTTCGATATGATCAATAATCTGCCGGAAACGAATGCCATCCAGCAGGGCTTGAGAAGGACCAGCGGTGCCTATGTCTTGGAAGCTGAAAACCAAGGTCATTCCGAGGATGTCTGCACCTATGTAAAATCCGATCTGGGTATGATGTCCAAAGGCAATATCGCCCCCAACGGTAAACCGTTCCCCGATCCTGATGTATTGTTGCTCAGCTATACCGGTTGCTACACCTATATGAAGTGGTTTGAACTGCTGCGTGAGCAATACAAATGTCCTACCGTCATGTTGCATACGCCCTACGATGGCGAAGGAAAAATCACCAACAACATGCGCCAATATGTTGTTAAACAGTTAAAGGAAGAAGTAATTCCATTGCTGGAGGAAATCAGTGGCGTAAAGTTCGACATTGACCGGTTGCGTGAATATTTGAAGCGCTCGGCCAAGGCTGAGGATGATTTGGTCTGGGTTCTGCAGAGCGCTAAGAATAAACGCTCGCCGATCGATGCCTATTTCGGCGGCATCTATTATATTGGCCCGATCTTCGGAGCTTTCCGCGGCACCGAAGAAGCGGTGGATTTCTATAGTGCGCTCCGTGTCGAGATCGAGGAACGCATGGCGCTTGGTCTTGGACCCGTTACGCCGGATGGCCCGATGGGCGAGGAAAAATATCGTCTTGTTACCGAAGGTCCGCCCAACTACACCCACTTCCGTGAATTTTGGAAAATGTTCTATGACGAAGGCGCGGTGATTGTCGCCAGCTCATATAGCAAGGTAGGCGGAGTTTACGATTTCGGATTTCGCCATGATGCCGACAATCCACTGGAGACGCTCGCTGACTATTGCTTAGGTTGCTACACCAACCGATCTTTGCCTCGGCGCACCGATATGCTGACCAACTATGTCGAGGAGTATGAAGCCGATGGTCTGCTGATCAATTCGATCAAGAGCTGTAACAGCTTCGCCGCCGGAGAACTTCTGATGATGTACGAGGTCGAGAAGCGGACCGGTAAGCCCGCTGCATTTGTCGAGACTGATTTGGTGGACCCACGCTATTTTTCAGCTGCCAATGTCAAAAATCGAATTGAAAGCTACCTCCAGATGATTGACCAGAAACGCTCCGGTATCATTGGAGAAGTGGCATGAAAAAGCGGGACCTAAAAACTTATACCAAAGAGGACTTTTCCTCGGTCTTCGTGATTAGCATGGATGGCGATCATGTCTTGAAAAGCCTCGATTCGGGGCCAGCCTGCAAAGGCTGCTCGAAAGCGGATGATGAGAACGTTGTATGGAATGCCGACTTCACAGCCGGCACAGAATCGCAATCCGGGCCACCACCTTGCCCGTGGACAAAGTTGTAATCGTTCAATCCCAAAGGATGTGAAATCATGCAACGGAGCGTAAAAAATCTACGCATAAAGGCATTCTTGTAGACTTCGCCCGTAAGATCAAAGACACTACCCATGTTTCGATGACGGTCCTAGAGGTTCCACACGGCACCCTGCCGCGCTTTGAGTACAAGGTAAGACGCTGGACGGATGAGCGCATCGAGGGACTACAACAGGTGCGGTTCGTCGAAAAGTGAGAAGTCGCCGCACTGCTGCAAGGCAATGGGTACGAAATATTGTTCTCCCGCCATTTTGCGGCCATTCGGAACATTTCATATAAATTCGTGGCGACCCGATTAACGCACTAACTTGGTACGGCGATCATTTTCCCGTTTTGACCTAAGTCAAGGTAGTGAAAAATTCGTTGTGTCACGATTTGGCCTCAAAATAAGATTTTCGACGTCCTATCTCAGGCCGAAAATGAGAACGCATTAAGTTTCCCGGCCGGGAGGTAATTCTTTTAGGGGTCTGCCAACCAGGAGGGTTCAATCATGAAATTCGGTCTTTGGGATCATGTCGACCAGTCGGACTTGCCGTTGGCCGAGCTATTCGACAAGCGCCTCGAGTATGTCGCCGCGGCTGATAATGCTGGATTCTATTGCTATCATGTCGCCGAACACCACATCACGCCCCTCAACATGGTGCCGGCACCTAGTGTTTATCTGGGCGCCGTGGCGCGGGTGACAAAACAAATCCGTATGGGCCCGCTGGTCTATCTATTGCCGCTTTATACGCCGCTTCGTCTGATCGAGGAAATCAGTATGCTCGATCATCTCAGTCATGGCCGGCTGGATGTCGGCGTCGGCCGGGGTATCTCGCCTTACGAGCTTGAACATTTTCCAGTAAATTTTGAAACCGGGCGCGAGGTAATGTTCGAATCACTAGATGTCATCATCAACGGCCTAACCAACGAACGGCTTACCCATTCGGGCGAGTATTTCACCTATAACGATGCCCCGATGGAATTGCGGCCGTTGCAGCAACCCCACCCGCCGATCTGGTATGGCTCCTCCAGCGAGGTCGGCTCAGAATGGGCGGGCGATGAGGGGCTTAACTTCGTCACGTTGGGATCGATGGAACAGGCAAAAGGATGTATTGATACTTATAAAGCGGCCTACGCCAAACGCGGCGCGCCGGCCATACCGGGCGATAATTTTCCGGGCGGCACGGCCATCGGCGTCGTCCGTCACCTGGTGATAGCAGATTCGGTCGAAGAGGCCGTGGAAGTTGGTAAGCCGGCCTATGACCACTGGTATGCCAGCCTGACCAAACTGCAGCGCAACCATGTCGCCGGTCCGGTCATCGCCAAAAGCATGTTTGAGGACGTCAATGAGGCGGTGGAAAAAGGCCTGGTTCTGGTCGGTCCGCCGGATGCGATCTGTGACCAGCTTGAGAACCAGATTGAAGAGCTGGGTATCAACTACATGACCTTGGGCTTCTATTTCGGCACCCTGCCGCACTCCCAAGCGATGCGTTCGCTCGATCTTTTCGCCACTGAGATAATGCCGAAACTTAGCCACCTTTGACCGGCCTTTGAACGTTTTTCTACGCTTCAAACCGTGGCGCGAGGCAGATAGAAAAAACCCGAGTTGATAACGATTATCAAATGGTGATACTTATATTGAAGTTGCCATTTGAATAGGAGTTTCAAAATGCGGGTATCACGGGGCGTTGAATGGGGCGAAATGCGGGGCATGCAAAAGGTGGAAACCGTCGAGCAGATGCCCGACGAATACCGCGAAACCTTGCTAAAAATAATCTATGCCCTGGCTTCCACCGAATTCGCTTCCGTCGAACAGCATCAGCCCTGGATCAATCAGGGGCCGACTGCCGAAGACCGCTTTATTCAGGCGCAGATCGCCGCCGATGAAGCGCATCAGGGATTTATCGACAGCCGCCTGTTGCGTTCCTTCGGTCCGGAGGGCACGGCAATGGCCGATCAATTGCTTGAATTGCGCATGGGCGAACATCCTATCGACGCCTTTAATGTTCCTTTCGAAAGCTGGGTCGATGTCGTGGGGTTCTGTTTCTGTATGGATCTGGTTGCCTGGTATCATCTGCACGCCATGCTCAACTGCTCGTACGCACCGCTCGCCCGGGAGATGACAAGTATGGTCCACGAGGAAAAATTCCATGCTTCCTTCGGGGCCCGTCGCGCGCGCGATCTATCGCTCGAAAAGGAATATCAGAACGTAGCCAAGGCAGGCCGGGCGGAAATTCAGGCAGCTGTCAATAAATGGTATCCCCACGCTCTCGATACATTTGGCAAAACCGGATCAAAATTTGCCAATCTCTCCGTTTCATACGGCATCCGCAAATGGAACAACGAAGATTTGCGGGCTAAATACAAAGAAGATATCGATGAAAAAATTTCCGCCATCGGCCTCGACGTACCGTCCGAAGACCGCAACCGCAAGATATCTTAACCTGCCCGACGACTACCCGCTTAGTCGGGAATGGCTGAAAAAACGGTGGAATATATGTGGTTTCAGTTTCACTTCTAGTTGTCTGCTTTACACCGGCCGCCTCGATCAGACACGTAGAGATAGCAAAGCACATTTGTGAATATCGCCTTACCCAATATACGTAGTTCCCCCTATTAAAAATTCAGCCTAATTCCCCATTTACTACGTATATATGACATACCTGCAGTTGGGGAGGGTTTTTCCATGCGTGCATACTTCATTGCAATTTTTCTCGGCGTTCTAGTGATGCCAGTTTTGTTCGGATCTTCACCGGCAAAAAGCCAGAAAAGAGTTTTTGTTCTTCATAGTTACGAACGTAACCACGTTTGCGGTCAACCGCAGAATGAAGGTTTGGTGCGTGCGCTTGCCGAAGCGGGATTTGAAAAGCAGGACATTACCTATGAAGTTTATGCAATGGATACCAAACGAAAAAACAACACTTCTGAATTGATATCGGAGCAGGCGAGCATCGCCCTTAATAAGATAAAACATTTCAAACCGGACGTGCTGGTCACACTTGACGACAATGCATTCAAAAGTGTCGCCTTGACGCAGGTAGATACTAAATTGCCAATCGTATTTTCAGGCATGAATAACCAGCCAGAAAATTATAATAAATCCCGGCAGTGGCTAGAATCCCGCAAAAAACCCGGCCACAACATCACAGGAATATATGAAAAACTTCATTTTGCGACTGCGTTGCGAGCCCAAATGAAAATTCTGACATCTTTAAAAAAAATCCGCATATATTCTGACAATTCACCGACCGGAAAAGCAATTGTCAATCAGATCAAGTTAGAGCTGAAAAATGATCCGGTGCCGGTTGAATATGATTTTGTCATTACCGACAGTTGGGAGACTTATAAAAAATCAATCCTTGCAGACAACCAGTCAGATATTGACACGCTTTATCCGGTCGCGCTTCGGCTCAAGGATAAATCGGGTAAAACCCTCACCGCCAATGAGATACTGCAGTGGACGTCGACCCACAGCAAGAAACCATCTATCCCGCTCAATTTTGCCTTTGTCAGGCTCGGCCTATTTGGTGGTGCGGGTGTCGACTTTAACCATATGGGCTATCAAGCCGGGAAGATGGTGGCCAAGATTCTAAATGGCGTCGATGTCGGAATGATCCCAATCGAAGATGCTGCTCGATATGCCTTGGTATTTCATCTCGACCGGGCAAAGATGCTTGGAATAAAAATCCCCAATGAAATTTTATTAGCTGCGGACGATGTGTATCGATACTAAAATCTTAAGTTGTTATATAAGTTGTTATAAATGGCATTAATTAAAACACCAATGCGTTTAACTACTGTCATCGGCGCGAGCGTCACCGCGCTAACGCTGCTGGTGACGCTTACCGTTGCGACTTCACTTCATTTGACAGCCAGTAGTCATCTTAACGAGGAATTCCAGCGTAAGGCAGTCGCTGAAAGTCAAAAACTCAACTATGCCTTAAACAATCGACTTGGGTTGGTTAAAGCACGACTCAGCGAGCTGTCAAAAGACAACAGCGTTCGCGTCACCATCATGTTGGGTGTAAAAAGCCAGCTGGAGGAACGTCTTTCAGCATTTCATGAGAACCTACCTGGCACGCATTATTTCATCCGGTCTTCAAACTTTCCGGGTCCTCCTATCCTTGATCATCATACTGATTTAGAAAAATATCTTGTTGATTTGATTGTCCGAGAGAAGTTTGAGGAAGGCCAATTCTTTGCCTTACCAACAGGTCGATTTGCCATCGTCTATTCTGAGCCGATTATGCGACGGAACAAGAAACTAGGAACAGCCTTCGCATTTCATCAAATTGGTGACAACCTTTATTCAGATAATGTTTTGGGATTGGAGAAAAATTCACGCCTGATAGTGCGCCATGCTGATAAATATTGGGACCTGATTTTAGACACCGAACTATCGCTGGAAAGCAAAACGGATAGCGTTGCCGGCTCGAAGAATTTTTTTTCGGCATCAATTGGAAATTTAAAGGGTGTCGTTGGCGATATCGCCGACTTTCCGCAAATAAAATTATTCATATCTTCGGCAAACATTGACGCGGCAAGGAATGAAAGTCTGGCGATTGTTGCTGCGACATCGTTAATAGGGCTCATTTTGGGAGTTCTACTGGCATTGGTTCTTGTAGGCTGGATAAAGCGGCCATTGGAACAAGTGGTCATGGCGGCGAATGATGCCGCCCACGGCGAAGAACAGATTCCCAGACCAGCAATTCCAGCTGGTAATATTGAGGAGTTCAATCAGTTCTTTTATTCACTGATAGAAGTAGTCAACAGTTTGCGTCTCGCTAAGGATGTTGGGGAACAAAGCGAAGAACGTTTTAGGGATTTTACCGAAGCGGCTGCCGACCGTTTCTGGGAAACGGATGAGAACCACATCATGACTTTTTTGTCTCCGCCGTCCGGCGATCTCTCTGGTCCAGTTGAAGAGGCAATCGGAAAAACACAATGGGACATTGAGCACCGTAAAGTTTCTGCTGAAATTAAGGCGGCAATGAAAGCTCTGTTTGATTTACATAAACCCTTTCACAATCACCGTTATTCTTGGCTGAATAGTAAAGGTAAAATGCGGCACGTATTGGAAAGTGGCACGCCTGTCTTCGATGAAAGCGGAACTTTTAAAGGTTACCGCGGTACCACAATTGATGAAACCGATGAAGTCGAAGCCCGCGAGTTGGCCAGTAAAATCGAACAGAAATTTTTTGCGGCTATGGAAAACTTGAATACGGCCTATTGCTTGTGGGATGAAAACGAGCAATTTGTATCCTGTAATAGCCTTTATCGGCAAAGACAATTTTGCGCTGCTGACAAGTTGAAGCATGGGGCTAAATTTGAGGACTTTATAACCATACTTGCAGATGACAGATGGGGAAAAGAAGCTGAAGAAGAAGAAATCCATTCGAAAATGGATTGGATTGCCAATCGCCTAAACGAACGGCGATCAGGCAGTTTCACTCGGGAAGCATTTTTTGACGGTCGTTGGATTCAAATACAAAAACAGCGTTTTGAGGACGGAAGCGTACTGGTTCTCCAATCGGACATAACTAATATGAAACAGGCGTTACAGTCGGCTGAAAACTCAAATCGAACCAAATCCGAGTTTCTTGCCAATATGAGCCATGAGTTGCGTACGCCATTAAACGCCATAATCGGTTTTTCAGAAACTCTTGATCAAGGCATTTTTGGTCCTTTTTCGAACAAAAAACAGCAAGAATATGTGGGAGACATTTATGAATCTGGGAGACACCTTCTCGATCTCATAAATGAGATTCTAGATGTATCGGCAATTGAAGCTGGAAAATTGGAGTTGAGTGAAGTCGATGTAGATATTGAGTTGGTAATTAAGTCAGCTATGCGTCTGGTAAAATCCCGCGCCGAGCAAGATGAAATTGAACTCAAAGTTCAACTAAATGGTCGGCGTCCTATCATTTATGCCGATGAAAGACGGATCAAACAAGTTTTGGTTAATTTATTGTCCAATTCCATCAAATTTACTGATGCGGGCGGTACCGTTTCCGTGAACGTAAAATCGGACGAACAGAAATGTATTGAATTATCCGTCGAGGATAATGGTATTGGAATGAGCGATGATGATCTTAAGAAGGCAATGGAGAAATTTGGTCAGGTTAGGCGGGAAGCAAATGGAGAAAGAGAGGGTACCGGTTTGGGATTACCTTTAACTAAAGGCCTTGTCGAAGCCCACGGTGGCACCCTGAACATTGAAAGTGCGATAGATAAAGGCACCACCGTCACGGTATTAATTCCACCTGAGCGGGTTGTCTAGTAAACACAATTTAAAGATCGTGTTTATTTGTGCATTCGAGGGTAATACGGACTTTATTTGGCAATATTGAAACTTCTTTTTTTACCGTCTTTGATTTACGAACTGTACCGGTTGCACAGCGCATTTTCTCATTCGTGCGCACGATATTCTTCACCTGCATAGAAATATCAGACGTTGGCCAAAGGGGAGCCGTCCACTCATGGCTAAGATCGGTCATTGAGCGTCGGGGATAAAATGTCCGCTATTGAGCGCAAGGCGGAATAAATAGGGAAAGAATTAGTCTTTAACTCGAACGCGCACGAGTTCCGGCTGCGGTATTTCACTGGCGCGGGTCAGGATATAAATCGCTGCCGGCAGCATAACTGCCGCCATAATCAGCGGCAGCATCCAGGTCTCGGCGATAAAGAGCACAACAATAGCCAAGCTCAAAGACATCATGGAAACTGCAAAAATTTTTGCTTTTTTAGGAATGATCCGGTGATTATCCCAATTTGAGACCACCGGGCCAAAATACTTGTGACCATACAGCCAGTCATGGAAACGTTTTGAAGATCTGGCAAAGGCCCAGGCAGCCACAATTAAGAAGACCGTTGTCGGCAAACCCGGAGTGATGGCGCCGATAGCGCCTAAAGCCACACAAAGCCACCCAAAACCGATCAATAGCGGCCGTAACCAAGGTTTTGCCTCGGGAACCGGGCAGCGATCCATATGTTCCAGATTGATTTTATCTTCGCCCATAATAGTAGTATGAGAACCGTTCTCAGTAATTTCAATGAATTTCACCAACTAAGGTACCAGGATATTCACGTATTATCCTTGATTGATGTTAATTTATGAAATTAAAGCTTAAAGCTATTTATACGGATCAGCGGCATCTCTCAGGCCATCACCGAAGAAATTAAAGGCTAACACCGTAACAATCACCGGAATTGCCGGGAAAAGCAGCCACGGATAAACAGCAACGGCCTGGAAGTTCTGGGCTTCGACCAGCAACACACCCCACGACGTTACCGGTGGCCGTAATCCTAATCCCAAAAAGCTCAAGGCGGTCTCGGCCAGAATCATCGACGGAATCGAAAGGGTTGCCGAGGCGATCAAATGGCTCATAAAATTGGGCAAGAGATGTCGCGCAATAATGCGCTTTGGCGGCGCGCCCATAAGTGCTGCGGCGGTACAGAAATCCTCTTCACGCAGCGCCAATAATTTGGACCTGACGGCACGCGCAAGCCCCGGCCAATCGACCAGCCCTAATATGATGGTGAGGCCAAAGAACACGGTAACCGCGCTCCAATCCTCCGGCATCGCCGCCGAAAGTCCCATCCACAGCGGCAGTTCCGGGATCGAGCGCAAAATTTCAATACTTCGTTGGGCGATATTATCGACCCAGCCACCGAAATAACCGGCGGCGCCACCGATTGTCAGCCCCAGCAGGAAGCTAATGGCGATACCAACCATACCGACGGTGAGCGAAATCCGCGCGCCATAGATCATGCGCGACCAAATATCGCGCCCTAACCGGTCGGTGCCGAGGAAAAAGAACGTTCCTCCTTCAGCTGGACAAATCAAATGAAGATCGGCTTCAAATAAATTCCAGAATTCGTACTTATCGCCGTGACAGAAAAAGCGGAGTTTTTGAACCCGGTTTGGATTAGGCGTGTAATCCCGCCTGAGAGTTTCCAGATTTAAATTATAGTCCAAGCCATAGACGAAAGGCCCTTCAAAGCTGCCTTCGTTGAATAGATGAATTTGCTGCGGCGGCGCAAAGATATGATCGGTGTGACGATTGAGCAAATCATAGGGCGCAATAAATTCGGTGATAAAGATCGAAAGGTACATAACGGCCAGAACGGCACCAGCCGCAACGGCGATTTTATGGCGCTTCAGGCGCCACCACATCATCCGCCATTGCGACGCCATGTAAAAGCGTTCCTGCTCAGGCGATAACTCTTCTACTTCCTGCGGATTGAAGGGATCAACAGAGACGAAATGTTCAAGTTTGTCACTCATTCGCGGGTGCCCTCCAACCGAATGCGGGGATCAAGCACCGCTAACAGCAGATCGGAAATAAACATTCCGACCACAGTTAAGAGCGAGACAAACAGCAGGAACGATCCGGCTAAGAACATATCCTGGCTTCTGAGAGCGTCGAGAATAACCGGCCCGGTAGTAGGCAAATCCATAATCACGGCAACGATAACCGCACCAGAGATAACTTGCGGCAGTAAATTACCGATATCGGCGATAAATGGATTGAGCGCCATCCGCAGCGGGTATTTCAGCAGCAATTTACCTTCCGGCAGGCCTTTCGCCCGCGCCGTCACGACATATTGCTTGTGTAACTCGTCAAGCAAATTGGCGCGTAACCGCCTGATCATGCCCGCTGTTCCTGATGTCCCGATAACTACTACCGGCACGATCAGATGCTCGAGCAGCGACAGGATTTTATCAAAGGTCCACGGTTGATTCTCGAAAGATGGGTCGACCAGACCGCCAATCGATGTGCCAAAATACTTACGCGCCAAAAACATTAAAATGAGCGCGAGCAGAAAGTTGGGCGTCGCCAGCCCGATAAAGCCGACAAAAGTAAGCCCGTGATCACCCCAGCTGTATTGATGGGTCGCCGAGTAAACGCCGATCGGAAAAGCGACAATGTAAATAAAGACGATAATGCTGAAATTGAGAATAAGCGAAAATAGAAACACTTCACCGATGACATCCGTGACCGGCAAATCAAATTCAATGGAGCGGCCAAAATCACCTTGCACGACACCACCAATCCACGAGAGATATTGCAGCCAGATCGGCTTATCCAAACCAAATTCTTCTTTAAGATAAGCTATCTTCTGCGGATCAACCGCTTCGCCCTGACTTTCTAACTCGGCAATGTAGCTGGTCAGGTAGTCACCTTCCGGCAGTTGAATAATGACGAATACCAAAGCGCTGACGACAAGCAGCGTCAGGAGCATCGTCAAAATTCTACGGGCGAAATAATTTAGCATTTGCTCTAATTCAACTTTCTTTTTGTATTCTTCGCGCTAAACCAGAACTGATCAGGACGGTAGACGCCAAAATGCGCACCGGGATCCCAATTATAGATAGCGATTTTAGGTACATTTCTTAAATTCTTTTTGGTCACGACCACCTGCGGCACACTGGAAATAATGCCGATTGAATAAATCTGATTGGTATAAATTTCGAGCATTTCGGTCCAAATACGTCGGCGCTCGTCGCGGGTCGTCGTTTCAGCCCATTTTTTATTGAGCTCAGCCAATTTTATCGCCAGCGGCATATCAACTTTCTCACCTGCGCGGCCGCGTGTTTCAACATATTGGCCCCATTTTGGCCACTGCAATTGCTGTTGGCTTGTCGGCGCCAACTCCTGCGGGCTAGAATCCGGGCTTGGGATACCATTTTCCAGGCCGAACCACATCGACATTTTGACTAAGCCACTGAAAATCCGATTACGTAAAACATCGCGCTGCATTGGTTTTAAGAACAGTTTGATGCCGATACTGCGCCACGAATCACGAACCAGTTCCAAAACGTCAGAAGGTTCTGATTCTTCAGTCGAGAACACCACCGTCAATTCCAGCCGCTTGCCGTTCGGCAATAACCGGATACCGGCAGACGTTTTTTTGGTGAGTCCCATATCATCGAGCAAAGCATTGGCGCGTTTTATATCGAACTTCGCCCAGCGATTTTTGAACTTTGGCTGGTAGAGCGGACTCTCGGGCAATACCGTATTATTACCTTCCCGCGCCAGGCCATAATAAATCACTTGATTGATCTCGCGGCGATTAATGCCTAGCGATAGCGCCCGTCTAAACCGCACATCTCTAAACAGCTTTCGCCAAACCGGGTTTTTTACGTTTAAATTTGGGAACAATGCCCAACGCGCACCTTTGGCCGTCCGCCACAATAGGGTCGAGAACCCGGATTGCTTTTCAGATTGCTTGAGGGCGGTGACGTTGCTGAAATTGAGCCCGCGTGCCTGGAGATCGCTTTCGCCGCTGCCGGTTTTTATCGGGATCAATTTATTATTGGTCACATTCATCCGGACTTCATCAATATAGGGCAACTGCCGGCCCTCGGAATCGATCCGGTAATAAAAAGGATTGCGTTTGAAGACAAAGCGCTTGGCTGGCGG
Source organism: uncultured Rhodospirillaceae bacterium (assembly GCA_913020445.1). Classification (GTDB taxonomy): domain Bacteria; phylum Pseudomonadota; class Alphaproteobacteria; order Rhodospirillales; family UBA2165; genus TMED23. Next base: position 20,042 of record CAJWAR010000023.1, on the reverse strand, counting down.
CTTGGTGGCTAACATCCAAGGTTGCAAGGTCGGCAAATCGGGATTGGCGTTTTTGTATTGCTGACCAACCGCATAATGAAGAGCCACCCAGTTGCGCTTTTTTGCTGCTTTTACCTGTGCCTGCAGGATGGCGGCATCGGTATATTTAGCGTGATACTTTTTCATATAATGGGCCGGCCGGTACAAATATAACGGTCGCGCGCCCGCCAATCGCGGCAAGAAGAACGGATTTGGCTTAGACCAGCTAATTCGAACCGTTACTTCGTCCAAGACCTCAAAATTAGCCCGCTCACCGTTGACAATTAAAGCCGCAGGCGGGCTTTCGTTGCGCACTTCTGTATTGGTCGCAACATCTTCCCAGTAATAGCGGAAATCTTCAGCGGTGAAGGGATGGCCATCCGACCACTTATGACCGCGGCGTAGATGGAGCGTGAAAATACGTCCTTCGACGACATCAATCTTGGCCAATATATCCGGCTTGATGTTAAAACTCTGATCGTAACCAGCCAATCTCGCATAGCCATAAACCACCATTTGGCGCGTGTCTTTTTTGCGGCCCATAAGAATATTGAGGCGACCGCCATGACGCCCGGCTTCGACGCCCTCACCAGTGAACTGAACGATCGATGGATTTTCGGGAAGGCGCTGGGCAATCGGTGGCAACTTGCCAGCTTCAACGGCGGCCTTAAGGTTTGGCGTTTCGACTAAGTCCACCGCACCCACCGGCGTCATCGGCAAAGTAATTAAAATCGCCAGCAAACTGAGTATAAAAGGCTTCTTCATCTAGGATGCCTTTCGCAAATCAGCGCCGTCACCAGCAACGCGGACAAAATGCTGGTCAGCAATTTCCACCAAATGCGCATCAGCCTCACCGTTTAAGGTAAAGGGCGCCGGCCAAGCTGCCGGCACCGAGGCCTTGCCTTCCAACAAAGCGTCAAAATCCAACTGACGGTCAGGATCGGGATACGGTACAGCAGCCAATAGTGCTTTGGTATAAGGATGAATTGGGTCGCGGAATAATATTTCTCTTGGCGCAACCTCGACCAATCGTCCGGCACACATTACAGCAATATTATCAGCCACGTAATCGACCACCGCCAAATTGTGGGAAACAAACAAATAGGTCAGCCCAAGCTCTTGTTGAAGGTCTTTCAGCAAATTCAGGATTTGCGCCTGAATGGAAACATCCAGCGCTGAAACCGGCTCGTCACACAACAGCAATTCAGGCTTTAATGCCAAGGCGCGTGCGATGCTAATCCGTTGGCGCTGCCCACCGGAAAAACTGTGCGGATAGCGATTGAGGAAACGCGGATCAAGGCCGACCAAATTCATCAACTCTTTCACCATCTCAATGCGATAAGCAGCATCACCGATTTTATGAATATCTAATGGCTCGCTGACGATATCAAATACGGTCATACGTGGATTGAGCGCACCAAAGGGATCTTGGAAGACATATTGATATTTGGTCCGAAAGGGGATCAGCTCAGGACCGCTTAAATTGGTCAAATTAACGTCGGTGCCGGCATCGTTAAAGATCACTTCACCGGTATCAGGTTTGAGCGCCCGCATAATAATTTTACTGAGAGTCGTTTTACCACAGCCGCTTTCACCAACCAGACCTAACGTCGTGCCACGCTGAATATCAAAGCTTACATCGTCGACGGCCTTTACCGTGTCGTGACCGGAGCCAAACATGCCGCCTTTACGAATGCTGTAAGATTTCGATATATTTCGCACGCTCAACAGTGGCCGTGTATCAGCAGCATCAATTTCCGGGCGATCTGTCGGCGCCAGCAAATGGCCGGTTGTCGTTTCAATCTCGCGGATCGGTACCAGGCGCTCACCAGGCTTCATATCAAAATGCGGCACCGCCCGCAGCAATGATTGAAGATACGGATGTGAAGGCGCACGATAAATATCGTCAGTAGTCCCGGCCTCGGTGACCCTGCCATTGTACATAACGACAATTTCATCAGCGATATTCGCAACAACGCCGAGGTCGTGGGTGATAATAAGCACCGCCATTTGAAGATCCGATTGAAGATCGTCAATCAATTTCAATATCTGAGCTTGAATGGTTACATCCAACGCCGTGGTCGGCTCATCGGCTATCAACAATGCCGGACGGCAGACCAGAGCCATGGCAATCATCGCGCGCTGGCGCAATCCACCGGACAGTTCAAAGGGATAGGTATCAAGTGATTTCTTCGGATCAGGAAATCCAACAACCCGCAACATTTCCTCAACCGCATCATAGGCAGCGTGTTTAGTCGCATCGCAATGAAGCATCATCGCCTCACTGATTTGATTACCAATTGTATGCAACGGTGACAATGACGTCATCGGTTCCTGGAAGATCATTGAAATGCGGCCACCGCGGATGGTTTGCATGGCTGGCCCATTACGATCCAGACCGGCAATGTTAGTGATACCAGTACGACGTTCCGGGTTTTCATGTAGCTCTGAACGCAGTGGATCAGCAAAAAGAATTTCGCCGCCGGTGATCGTTGCCGCTGTGGGTAGAATGCCCATAATCGCTTGAGCAATTGTCGATTTACCTGATCCTGACTCACCGACGACAGCTACTGTAGAACCGGGCTGCACCCGAAAAGAAACGCCATCAACGGCCTGCACAGTACCGGAAGGCACACGAAACTCGACGGATAAATTGTTTATCTGCAAAAGATCGTTCATGCCGCCTGTCCGTTCTCAGGTATCCTGATATTGAGCGCGTCGATATTGCGGAGCGTCGTGCTGCTCAATTCCAATTTGTTCATTATCGCGGCACTAACGGCACGGCGAACGATCTGCTCAAAATCAGATAAATTGGACTCTAAACGGAAGGTATGGCCAGCGCCTTTAAGGCGTAGCTGCATCCACCCATCACCGCCGCTTCGCCAAGTCGTAAAGTACGACAACGAAAGCTCGCTAAGTTTATTCCAGGGAATAGCTCGATACCTAATAATCTTCATCGCAATATTATGTTCGTCCAATTCTATGCGTGCTATATGGCGAAACGACGTTCGCAATCCATAGATCACAAACAGCGCCGCACATCCCAAAAGGATGAGTACACCACCAACAGCTTCAGCCCCAAATACATAGGGACTAAAACAAATAATAAAACCCACAAAAGCACGAAAATAATCGGCCCGAAGATTAACGAGGGAATAGCCGTGTTTAGTTATCATTGTATTGAGCCTTAGGCCGTTCCTTTTATTGTATGTACATTGTTATTATCGGCCTGCAAAGCAGGTAAATCTAGATCACCGTTAATATTTTCCAGCGATCTAGCCTGGAATTCCCAGTTTTCACTCAATTGATAGCTTTGCTTATCGATCTCAAGTGGTTCAGACAATCTTTTCACGATACGATTAGCCAATAGATCCACGGCATTTACTTCTGCAATCGGGCTGACAATAAAGGCAAATGTTAAGGCTTCAACCCGAGCCGCAATATCCGTCTCACGCAAGCAGGTACCCACTCTATCGGCGATTTCCCGCAACAACCGGTCGCTCACATCATTGGGCAAAGCGCCATTCAAATTAAAGTTCTTTTCAACATCAAACCACATCAACGCCGACGTTTCCTCATAACGTTCGCTTCGAGCGATAATATTTTGCAATCGATCTACAAACAGGCGCCGATCAGGAAGATTTGTTACGGCATCACGAACCGTTGACGCGTCGCTCAAATCTCTTGTTGTACGTTCAAGCCGATCAGCGACAGAACGCGTTACGCGTGCGCTCATATCGACATCTTCCGAAATCAACTTGAAGAACACGTCTTTTGAAATGCTCATAACAGTCAAATCGCTGGCGGCTTTAATCGTTGCTGTTCTGGGCGCGTCACACAACAAGGCTAATTCGCCAAACAAATCGTTTTTAGTCATCGTGACCAGTGTTTTCGGCCCATCCAGGGTTTCTAAAATAACATCAGCTTCGCCACCAATGATGACATAGGCTTGATCACCAACTTCACCTTGATTAAATACTATTTCACCAGCGTTATATTCGTAACGTTCACTGGCAAAGGACAGCAATTTCAGGCGAGAGCGATCGAGACCACCAAATAGCGGCACACTGGCAAGAACATCAATTTCCTCGCCAAACCCGCCTTCAGCCCGTGCTTCTTCAGCTGGTTGCTCAACCGTTTCAGGTTTGACTTCATCGCCTTGAACGACAACTTTGCCCCCTTCAACCGAGAATATTTGGTCAAAGGGCGTATCGATTTCAATTTCGCTGGGCACAAATAACAGGCTTTTACCCTGTTGTTCCTCACGAATGCTACTTAAGACCTTGGCCTGACTATCGCCATCCAAACCGGTCAAAGCTTCGTTCATGACAAACATATCAGGCTGCTTGATCATACCACGAGCGAGGGCCAATTTTTGACGTTGGATATTTGAAAGCCGCGCGCCGGCATTACCAACTTCAAAATTCAGGCCTAAGCCGATTATCTCTTCAAGCAAGCCGGTATCTCTTATAACAGTCGCCATCAAATCGCCGACGACATCGCCACTTTCGGCCCGTTCGCTGGCCAGCTTGCCAAATAAAATATTATCCTGAACGGAGCTGGCGGAATTGAAATTCTCGGCATCAAAAAATTCAACATCGTGGGCAAGATTTTCCGGCAGGTTATCGCGAAAGACCGCGCGAGCTTCCAACAGCTGCAGGACGAAATCATCTTCGATCAAACCGAGGTGATGGCGAGCCGGTATTAACTTGAACGGCAACGCAGTTAGACGCGCTCGATCTTCTTCGTTGATACTATCCAGCCCATTCTGAGTTACGCGATTTAAAATGGTTTCGAATTCCGGCAAATCTTCAGAACTAATAAAACTAAAGCGCTCAAAAAATTCATGATCGGGTGGTAGGCCACGGAATAGATCGACCATAATTTCGGCCAAACGGTGTCCTTTGGTTAGAAAATCAGTGCTTAATTCACATTTCTCTAATACTTCCAAAACATACTCATTCTCGCCGAGCGCATCGATTTCAAACTCTTCACCGACCGGCGTGCCAAACAGAATATTTTCGGCCACCGACGCGTTGGTATTAAATTTTTCCTGTTCGAACGATTCAACAAAACTGGATATTTGGGCTTCGTCCAACTGCTGGCGTAAAACATTTCTGGCTTCCAATAATTTATCAGCCAAATCCGGTCGCTCATTACGATCTACGTTTTGGCGAAGCCCGATTTGATAAACATCATCTTCCAAACCAACTTGAGCCAGATAGTGGATCTCTTTTTGTGTCAGCGCGGCATGATCATTGGCACCAATTGAAGCCATATCGACCCAGTCCGCCTGTATGTCATAAGGACTGTTGCCGGAACTAATAGATTCAGCAACAAAACTAGCGCGTTTTGATTTTTCAGCGTCGGAATAATTAGCTTCCCTTAACGGTCTATGTTTGAGTCCATAGAGTAAATTATCGCGAATGGTGCCCGAAAATATATAAGGTTCCTGGCTGACATAGGATACTTTTCGGCCCGTAACAGCTTCCGGTAAATCGGTAACATTTTGCTCGCCCAACGTGATGCGACCACCCGAAGGCGTTAACAGACTAGCCAACAGTTGAGAAACCTCACCCTTGCCACTGCCTGGAGCGCCAACCATCGCAACATGCGACGGCAAATCCACCGACATCGATGCCCCATCGAGCACCCGCAAACCATCATCTTCCACCCAACTGATATTCGAGGCCATTAATTTACCTTCAAGCGTCGGCAGCTCTTCAACATCAAGCTTTTGTTGATCCTCATCAATCAGTTCAGGCAGTTCAAATTTCTCGATCAACTGCTGATATTTGATCTTCGAATCTTCCAGCCGCTGATAATAGGTCAGCAGCATTTTCCACGGCGCGGAAACATCCTTATAGGCGCTTAGGACAGCTATCAAAGCACCCATGGTGATATCACCTTTGATAACGAGTAAACCGCCAATGGAAAAAAAGAAAAATGGCGTCAAAAGAGCCAGAAAATTATTGATAAATTTTATAAAGAATTTCTTTTGGTAAATCTCATATCGAATGTTGTAGATGCGGCCCAAGCGATCCGATAAATCCGCAAGTTCATATTGAGACGTATCATTTGCGTGAATTTCTTGAGCACCAGAAACAGTCTCGCCAATCCGCTCGGAAAGGCGTCGCACAGTTAACACCCGCTCCTTGCCGAGTAAATTTACTTTTTTCTGCAATTTTGGAATTAAATAGGCTTGCATCGGATAAAGTGCGATGGCTGCCAGGCCGAGTTTCCAATCCTGGACAAACATAAAGACCATCAAAGTGATCAGCGTGCCGCCCTGATAAGAAGGCAAAGATAAGGCCTCGCCAAAAAAACCACCTAACGGCTCGGTTTCCAGCGTGACCATGGAGACGACTTCACCTTGCGAGGTTTTTCGAAATTGTGGCAGCGGAAACCTGAGAACGCGCTCTAACAGTTGAAAGCGTAGGCGGCGTAGCATCCGCTCGCCTGCCGCACCGCGGTATACATTGATATAATATTTGAAGCCGCCATTGACAAAAACGAGAATAAGAAAAAGACCGCAAAGGGTTAACAAAAATGGGACCTGCTCTAATTCGAATCCCATATACTCTTTCGGAAAAGACAGGTTCTTATCACCACCTTTGCCGCCAAGTGCATCGTCAATGATCTGTTTTGGTAGCGCGAGGTAGATAAAATAAAATGGCAAAGATGCCGCAGCCATAAGTCCAAGAATCAATTGTTCCTTTTTGCTGTAACGCAAAACGTATTGGAATATACCTTTATCCATAATTTTATCCCTGTAGCATTCCTTAACTTACCATTAGGCAAGCGCTGCGAAATTAGCCAAATTTTCTGATTACTTTAAAGAGAAACTCCTGAAATTGCTCGATTTTTTTTACCTAAGATTATGATAATTACCCAATCCAACCGTTTATCAATTCGGCTGTCCTTTCTGCACCACTCATATTTAGCGCGTTTAGACCATCAAGCGGATGCTCAACCGCCGCATCGATTGTATTGGCGAGCCCGTCGACGGTCAATTCTTCTTCCGGAATTTGCCGAATAAGGCCGCGTTCCGCCAACAGGCGCGCCCGTAGCGTCTGCTCGGTCTCATGTCCCCCGGCATAAGGCACGACAATGCCGTTCGCCTTGGTAAGGAGCACTTCCATCAGCGTATTGTAACCCCCTTGCGAAATAGAAAGATGACAGTTTTTGAGGAGTGTTACAAAATCTGGGCGCGCGCGCTCGACAATAGCACCGGGTGTTTCCTCCGCTTTCAGCGAATCAAAAACCTCATCCGACATGCTATAACCGACAAGTATGCGCCAGGTTCGATCCGAAACAGTCGTCAATGGCCGTGCTTTCAGCGCTGTCCGCAGCAAATTTTCGCCGACTGCCCCACTGCCGGAAGAGACGATAATTTCTTCGCTTCCCGCATCACTTGCCGTTTCCGCCGCCAATTCTTTTTCCACCACATAGCCGGTGTAATGCAGCATATCCGTGATGTCTTCAGCCCGGCTAAATGTTGTCTCGAACGAAATAAGGTCGGAATCACCATGGATTAGAATATCATCAAAATAGGTTCGCGCCTTTTCAACCATTTCGGCATCGCGATGCGGTTTGTTTTTTTCGACCAGGATATCGCGCACGGAACACACAATATGCGGACGCGGCGAAGCTTTTCCGGCTGCTTCTAATAGGGGGATAAGTTCGAACCGTAATTGTCTACGGCCAAACGGATAAAGCTCAATCATGAGGACATCGGGATGAATTTCATGCAAGAGATCGAGTAATTTTTGTTTGCGCTCTTGCTTTAAACCATCATCCACCGGATTACCCGCGGCATCGACGAGGCCGTCGAAACTACGATCATTTGCCCGGACCGATGGCAGTTGGACAAAAGTCATGCCGCTGCTGTCCAATACCGGGACGTCTTCCCCGCCGGAAATAACCGTAACTGCCAACCCTTTAGCCGCCATGGCGCGCGCTAGAGTGGCGGCCCGTTTGACATGACCGATGCCCAACAAGTGCTGAACATAAAACAGGACTTTGGGCTTACTCATGTTTTGTCATTTCGATATTCAATTCGTGGACGGATAATTTACCGGTGGCATCCAGCTTGAACATTTGCGCGCAGCCATCCAACAGCTTAACCGGCGGTTTGTTGACCATGTCCCAGTCTATCGCCGCCGCGTAGAGCGCCCGGATAACGCCTTTATGGGTAACCGCGATGGTCGGCTCGGCTAGCTCGGCTATTTCGGCAAGCAAAGGCGCAATTCGAGCTTGCACCTCACGCGGGCTTTCACCATTGGGGCCATGAAAATCCAACCCCTTGGCTTCCCAGGCAACCATCAAATCGCCAAGTTCATCGCGGAGGTCTTGCAAGGTCCGCCCTTCCCATTCACCCCACGCCATTTCAACCAATCGGTCATCGGTTTCGGGGTCGGTGCCGGAAAGAATAGCCGCCGTCTCGTAAGCGCGTTTCAGGGGGCTCGCCAGCCAGCGAAACTCAGACATTACTTCCGGCAACAGCCAGGCGCCGACTTCGGCACGGCCAAAATCGTTCAGTGGGATATCGGTACTGCCTTGTACCAGACCGGTGGCATTCCATTCGGTCGTGCCATGACGGATGAGAGCAAGCAGTGTCACGAAATTAGCGCTCGTAAGGTATGATCCAACGTCTGAGCCGCGGTCGCGAGGCTATGTTCCTCGTTGCAAACTACAATTGCCTGTTTGGAGAAATCATCTCTCAGTTGGGTGTCGATCAGGAGTTTTTTTATCTTTTCCGCCAACGCTTCAGCATCCCCTTCAGGACACAAATATCCCGTTTGACCGTCGCGAACGATATCCGAAACGCCTCCGGCGTCACCAGCGACTACGGGCAGCCCCATTGCCTGGGCTTCCAGCATCGCCATGCCGTAGGCTTCATTGACGGCGGGCCAGATAAATAAATCAGAACCTGAATAAACCGTTCGTATATCTTCTTCCGCCAGCTCGCCCAAATAAGTGGTTTGTTTGTTCCCGACATGGCGTTCGACCTCGGCGCGTGCCGGCCCGTCACCGATAACCACAAGATGGATGTCGTCATTTTCCAGCCTGGCCATTGTCTGCCCGAGCACTTTGTAGGATTGAAGCTTGGCATCTTCGCGCATCATACCGACGGTCACCATGATCGGCGTTTTGGAATTTATGTTCAGCCGCTTAATGAGATCGGAACGCGCTTCTTCCCTATCATGAGTTTTTGGTTTAGCGACAAACGGTTTTATTTGAACCAGCAGCTCGGGCTTGTCGAGCAAAGGCAAAACACATGCGCGGTCGAGGGAATTGAGACCGATTATTGCATCGGCCTGTTTGATGGCCTCACCCAAGGCTTGATGACTGAAATCCCATGCTCCGCCGGCACGCTTCGGCGCGTAAGATACTTCTGCAGCGACATAGGGAATGCCGAGCTCGGCTGCCACCCTAGGGCCGATCCAATCTATCGCTTTGTAGTAGATATGATAGGTGAACCAAAGATCTGGAGAATGTTCGCCAAGACGATATTTAGCAATAAGACGGTCGGCCACAACCTCTCCTTGCGCCTTTAGCTCGCTTTGTCTTGTCGCATCACCCACCGGTTCTCTTGCATGAAATTCGGAAGCAAGGTCCACTGAATGACCTTTGAGTTCCAAGGCCTCGATCAATGCGCGCGCAACTCTTCGGTCGCCCGAAGGTACAAATGAACGGGGCGATTTCATGGGAGCATAAAAGGCAATATTCATGCGACTTGATCTACGTCGTTATTTTTTGGCAGCTCGGAAGGCAGATCAAATAATGGAAACACTTTAGTCATGCAGGATTTGAAATCGAAAGAGGCGCGCACCTTTTCAGCACCCGCCTCACCCAGTTTCGCCCGATGTTGAGGATTCTGTATTAACACGGTCAGTTTCTCAGCCAGCTTTTTAATATTGCTGGGCTCGACTAGCAGGCCAGTTGCTTCATTTTCGATCAACTCGGGGATAGCGGACACAATCGTCGAGAGACACGCCAGCCCTTGTGACTGGGCTTCCATTAAAACATTGGGCAATCCATCCCGGTCACCATTACCGGCGACTAGACTTGCCAGCACGAAAAAATCGGCATCTTGATATTGCACTGTGACTTCTTCCTGGGATTGGGAACCAAGCCAGGTAATGCGATCCGCGATCCGCCAACCTGCCGCTGTGCGTTTTAGTTTTTTAATCAGCGGTCCGCCACCAACATGGACGAGATGCCAATTAAGGTCTTTTGGCAACAGCGCCAACGCAGCGAGCAAATCCGCATAGCCCTTTTTCTCAACTGCCCGGCCGACCGACAATATCCTGACCGGATCATCTGCTTGGGCGCCATTGCGATCGCTATACGCAATCTCGCGGGCCGGAAACCGTTGCAGATCTATGCCATGATAGGCCAGAGTTACTTTATCCGGTTGGTCAGTAATCGACGCCAGATAAGATCGATTAACTTCGGTGCAGGTCACCGCCCACGCACATTCTTTCAACTTGTCGCGCAAATCCCATTCCGGTGTTGTCCAAATATCAACTGCATGGGCCGAGCATGACCACGGTAAATCTCTAAGCATGGCAGCGTAGCGGGTGACCGATGAGGGCGTATGTAAAAAATGGGCATGCAGATGTTCGACCTGGTCTGATAATTCAGCCGCCAAAACCAGCGCCTGACCAAAACGCCGTACTCGATTAAACGACCGGTCGCGGGCTAAATCCTGCTTCCATTGTTGATAGACTTTTGGGTAAGTAGCCCAGCCACGAACCCGGCGCCAGGCCCGCCACACACGGCCTAGTTCCTGATAGAGATATTCCGGCAGATAGGTAACCGGCGCGGTGATTTCAGCGTGAATGGGATGGGTCTTGCCGTCGGTCGGATGGCGTAGCGAGATAATCTGCAGCGGCAGGCCGTGTTTCTCGAGCTCGCGAATTTCCTGCGCGATGAAAGTCTCAGAGAGACGCGGATAACCTTTGAGAATAATCGCTGTAGTTTTGGCCACGAGCACCTCGTGCTAAGTTGCTATTCACCTACAACAGCGAGATCAGGAGAACTTTCGCCAGACCGTTTTTTATCAAGATGCTTGCCAGCCAAACGACTGATGTTCGGCAAGCCATCCAACAGACCCGGCAACACAACATTTGATGGCGGATATTGTTGAGTTAGCTGACGCAACGCCGTTATCATCAAAGATGTATTACGAATTCCATCATCATTCAACAACGACATTAATCCCAATTCCTGGGCTCTTGAAGCACGAATGAATTGCTCCAGCCGCGGCTGTGTCCGGGGAATGATCAGTCCTGGCTTATTGAAAGACAAAATTTCACAGAAGGTGTTGTAACCACCCATTGCTATGACACCGACAGCATTTTTCATTAAATGCTCAAAATGGGCATCAAAGGTGATGGCATCGACCTGATCTAATTTCTCAATCCGTTTGAGAAAATTCTCCTGCGCCTCGGTCTGCATAAAGGGCCCGAAAACAAGCAACGACGGATGAGGAATTGATTCTCCTGATTCGTAAGCCCGCAGCACCCAATCAATCAGCGCTTCACCATCGCCACCGCCGCCCGCGGTCACAAGGTAATAGGGATGATCGGTGACAGAAGTTGAAACGCTGGCCGACGCATCCGGCACGCCATAGCGGAGATAACCGGTGTAGACGATTTTGCGGCGGACTGATTCAGGGAGTTCAACGCCGGTCAGCGGGTCATACACTTGGGGTAAACCATAAACCCACAATTCATCGTAAAGCTCTTCTAACGCCGGTAAGACATTTTTACGTTCCCACTCTGGTGCCAGCAATGCCGGTTCATCCATCACATCCCGGAGGCCAAGCACCAAAGAGGTGCCACGCTGTTTCAGCATCTGCAGGGTTTCTGCCACTTCACCGCGCAGTCCTAGTGGTTCTTTATCGACGATAAAAATATCAGGATCAAAAACATCTGCCGTATGTTGGATGATGGATCCCCGCAGCTCCATGGTTTTCTCGATATCCAGATGCAGATTGAGCGGCGTGTAATCGCCGTTGCGCAATTTAATAACCCCCGGAACGCGGACAAAATCAACGCGGGCACGGAAGTCAAAACTGCCAATGATCGGCGAGCCTGAAAGAATAAGCACGGATAACTTATTATAAGCGCCCACCAAGTAATGCGCGATGGCCCGGCACCGCCTAAGGTGGCCGAGTCCAAAACTATCATGACTATAAATCAGGACGCGGTAATCGTCCCGCTTGGTGTCCCTGTGGCTGGTCATATTTCCCCCGAGCCATAATTTTCTTATAAACTACAGAGTACTATGGCATGCGAAGCATGCACTCGAAAAGAGAAATTTATACATTTTTGAACGTTAATATATGGTGTATCGCTGGAGATCAAGGTAACCTAAGCGATTGAAACAGTTAGGATTTGTCGCTTGTCGAATAAAATTTCGCTTTTATGCCCGTCGCGCGGCCGCCCAAATGATATGGAACGTTTGATTAAGAGCGTTGCTGCGACGGCAACAAAACCCTCTCGCGTCGAAATTCTCCTCTATATAGACGACGATGATCCAGAAAAATTCAACTACTTGGTCGCCCATAAAAATCTGACAATTGATCCCGAGGTGGGACAGCTTCTAAACGTCGATATGCTCGTCGATGAGCCCTTAACAACGCCCTTAATCAATAATATTTTAGCCGATCGCGCCCAAGGGGATGTTTTACTCATCGCCAATGACGACCAAGTATTTGTTGATAAGAATTGGGACGTAAGGATTGACGAGGAAGCGGCCAAATATCCGGACGACATTTACTGCATGTGGTTCAATGACGGCCGCTATCAGGAAAAAATATGCACCTTCCCCATTCTCAGCCGCAAATGGGTTGATACACTCGGCTATATTGAGCCTTTTCTATTTGAGCATTTTAATTGTGATTTATGGACTTGGCAGATCGGTCAGATGATAGACCGGCTCCATTATATCCCTGATATTTTGGTCGAGCATCTCCACCCTGATACCGGCAAAGCAGAGGCTGATGAAACGACAGAGCGCAATTTGAAAGGCGGCAGACCCGATCGCGACCGGACAATATTCGCCAAATTCGAGCGCTATCGCGTGCTCGATGCCTCTTTGCTTAAAGATGTGATAGAGGCGGCAAAGAAATAGCCCGGCTATACACTATCTTCGGTATGATAGATAAATATGCGTTTCTGACGGATCAACGCGCGTACCTCGGAGTCAGGTTTTTCTGGAAAAAAGCCACGCTGGCGGCAATGAAAGTCCGGCACGTCATCATCAGCGCCCTTGACCCGAAAACGCACAAACGTATTCTGCCCTAAAGAGCGAGCACTGATAACTTCAACCGGAATACCGTCCGCAAAATCAAAATTGCCCCGACCTCTTTTGTCGTCTGACGTTTCATCACCGTCGATTTTCAAAATAAGAGCAGCTGGCCGAATGATTGCCTCGACCTCACAACCATCTTGGCAATTGGACACATCAATAATCCCCAGAGGCGTCTCAATTTTGCCGCCTGATGCAACTCCTGTTACCGAATTGGCCTGGCCAAAAAACTTGGCAACATAAGCGTGGGCAGGTTCGGCATAAATCTCGTTCGGCCGGCCCTGCTGAAGAATTCTGCCATCAGGCCCCATCACCATCATCTGATCGGCCATAAACAATGCTTCTTCCGGATTGTGCGTTACCATTAGGGTCGCGACGCCCGAAGTTTTGAGAATGCCCAAAGTCTCTTCTCTAATCTGGACCCGCATGTTCTGATCCAAGCCGGAGAACGGCTCATCCAAAAGCATAACAGCAGGTTTTGGCGCCAAGGCGCGCGCCAAGGCCACGCGCTGCTGTTGGCCACCTGATAAAGTGTGGGGAAAAGCGTCACCTTGGCCGAGCATGTTTACTCGCTCCAATACTTCATCAATCCGCTTATTCGCATCTTCGGTCGATAATTCCGTGAGACCAAATGCCACATTGTCTCTGACGTTTAAATGGGGAAACAAAGCGAAATCTTGAAACATCAGGCCGACGCCGCGTTTTTCTGCCGGGATTTGAATATTCGTATCGGCAACGATGTCATCACTTATCCGAACACTCCCCTGCTGCAAAATTTCAAGACCCGCAGCGATGCGTAAAAGCGTTGTTTTGCCACATCCAGAGGGGCCCAATAGGCACAGAATTTGACCCGACGGAATATCCGCGTTGACGTTCTTGAGCACTTCGTTAGAGCCAAACTTATGGGAAATATTTGAAAGGTACAGTCCCATTAGACCTGATCCTCTCCGTCGCCGCCGGAGAAAATCCGGAAATGGGTTATCGCTAAACTAAGTAATATGACGGGCAATATTCCGGTAGCGACGATCGCAAGTGCGGGTGGAGATGCCTGGCCAAATTGCTCAGCCGCCGCAAATTGATGCACTTGCGTCGCCAATGTTTCAAAATTAAACGGCCGCATAATGACGGTCATTGGCAGTTCCTTCATACCATCGACAAATACCAAGAGTGCTGCAGTTAACATACTGCCTCTGATAATAGGCAAATGAACTTTCATCAAGATACGACTGGAACTGGCTCCCAACGTGCGGGCGGCACCATCAATGCTAAGGGTGATGCGCCCCAGCGATTGCTCAATGGCCCCGACCGACAGTGCTAAAAATCTGACGACATAACCGAACACCAAAGCAAATATCGTACCGCTCAAAATAAGCCCTGTGGAAATACCGAATTCGTGACGCGCAATGGCGTCAATCGAATTGTCCAACCAGGCTAGGGGAATGATCACGCCGATGGCTAAGACAGCGCCGGGAATGGCATATCCGAGGCTGGCAAAACGGGTCACACCAGTGAGAAAAGTGCCGCCCCGGAGGCGCAATCCGTAAGCCAGCAGCACACCCACCGCTAACGCAAACACAGCGGCGAGACCTGATAGCATCAGACTATTGCCTGCAGTGGCCAGAAAACTGCCGTCAATCGCTTCTCCGAAATGTCCTAAGGCGCCATTGATCAGCAGGCCGACCGGCAGCAAAAAACCAAAAAACAATGGCAGCAAACAGGCTACAAAAGCGGCGACTTTCAGCCAGCCTCTCGTCTCGCGCCGCGGCAATGATTTATGCCGTGACGTCGTGTGGTGAAAGCGTTGCTTACGCCGGGCGAAGCGTTCAGCGCCAATGAGGAACATCACAAAAAATAGCATCAACACGGCGATCTGAGCTGCCCCACCAACATTATTCATGTTCATCCAGACATCGAAAACACCAAGCGTCAACGTACCGACGGCAAAGAAATCAACCGTGCCAAAATCGTTGAGCGTCTCCATCATCACAAGCGACAAGCCAATAACGATAGCTGGTCGAGCGAGCGGCAGCGCGACATTGAAAAAACTCCGCCACGGACCCCGTCCGAGGGTCCGGCTGACTTCCAAGACACCATGGGATTGTTCGAGAAAAGCGGCTCGCGCCAGCATATATACATAAGGATACAGCACCAGCGTCATCATCATAATCGCACCGCCTAGAGAGCGAATTTCCGGGAACCAGTAATCGCGCGGCGTTATCCAGCCAAATGTCTCACGCAACAAGCCTTGCACCGGCCCGGCAAACTCAAGAATGTCCGTGTATAAAAAAGCGATCACATAAGCCGGAATGGCGAGCGGCAGCAAGAGCGCCCATTCAAATATCCGGCGGCCTGGAATTTCGCAAGTTGTCACAATCCAGGCCGTACCGACACCAATAATAAGAGTGCCAACACCAACACCTAGCATCAGCCCCAATGTGGTGCGGATATACCGCGGCAACACCGTCGCCGCTAAATGCTGCCAGATATTTTCTTCAGGCGAGATCGCCAGAGCGATCACGGTGAGAATGGGAATGGCCACAAATGCTGCAATGACGAAAGACGAAACGGTCCAGCCGTCGGTCAGGAACCGCCATCCGCTCCGGGTCGATTGTCCGATCTGTGCTGTGGCCTGACTAACGTTCATGTTCTGACTTACTTATTTAAAAATAATAAGGAGCCGCTCAAGGTTGATACCAAAAGCGGCTCCTAAATATTAGGTCGGCGGGACTTTACCCATCGAAATCAACGCGGTCCATGATTTTCGCGGCCATCGCGCGATATTTGGCAATTTGGTTTAAGTTGATAGAGTCAGCTTTAAACTTGCCCCATGAGGCTACCAGCGGATGCCAGGCAACGCCTGATTTAACCGGATACTCGAAATTTTGGTCAGCATACATTTTCTGGGCAAAATTTTCGCTTAAGAATTCAAGCAACTTAATTGCATTGGCTTTATTTTTGGCGTGTTCGGTAACGGCTGCACCACTGATATTAACGTGGGTACCGCGGTCACTTTGACCCGGGAACAAGACCTTGACGGCAGCGGCCCAGGTTTTTTGTACCGGCTTTTTCTCATTCGTCGCCATGGCGCCCATATAATAGGTATTGCCGAGCGATACATCGCAAACGCCTTCTTTGATTGCTTTAACCTGTGCCCGGTCATTGCCTTGCGGCCGGCGGGCAAGATTAGCTCTCACTGCTTTCGCCCATTCAGTCGCAGCCTTTTCACCTTTGGCGGCGACGATAGATGCCAATAATGAAAGGTTATAAGAATGTTTGCCGGAACGGGTGCATATGCGGCCTTTCATATGGGGTTTCGCCAGATCTTCATAAGAAGTGACTTCGCCGGGTTTGACGCGGGTTTTATGGGCATAGACCACACGAGCCCGCGTCGTTAAACCAAACCATAGACCATCCGGATGACGATATTGTGCCGGCACATTTTTTTCGAGCACATTGGACTTTATCGGCTGTAACAACTCAGCATTGGCCAGCGCACTTAAACGGCTAATATCCACCGTTAGAACAGCATCGGCCGGCGTATTACGGCCTTCTGCCTTGAGGCGCTGTAACATGCCCTTTTTGGCATAGACGACATTGACTTTAATGTCGGTTTGTTCGGTAAACACCTTAAGGAACGGCATAATTAGAAACGGCTGGCGGTAGGAATAAAGATTGACCTCTTCAGCAGCCTGAACAGCAGGTATAGCCGAAACGGCAGTTGAGACAATCACGCCCATAGCAACAGCGGTACTAAGCATGATTTTTTTCGTTCTATTTACTTTAGTCATTGATTTTACGAACCCTTATACTCATAGTTTGAATTGCGAATGCGAATTACTCGTAACAACTATATAAACAAAAAGATTTGCAATTGCAAATCATTATCAAACTTATTTTATGGGTATTTATAAAGAGATTTTCAAGGCTTTCCTTGATTTAGATCAAGATTTTGTTTGAGAGGCAAAATTAAACAAAATATTTTCTCCAAGCTGACACGAAGATAATCGAGATTGACATTCTTTCCTTTCAAAATATTCTGAACACCGCACTGCCACAAAAATAGTGTATTTGAGGCCGCTATATGCCAACCTTCGGTGCAAAAAACCTTTTTTTGACTCGAGTAAACATGGCCAATAACATTCTTTATGCCTTCTACGATATTAAGGTCAATGCAGCGTCGTTCGACATCGGCAAATATATGGTCATGGCCGAACAACGACGCCTACTAGATAAGCTGGATGCCATCTTTGTCGTCATCGTTCCGAATGGAGAAAGTTGGGCGCGCAGTGATGATGAGCATTCAGCGATGCAGCAGAAATGGCGGGTTAATAATATACTCATACCACAAGTGGCTCAGTTATAGGGGGGCAGGACAAGCGGGCGGATTTAGCAGCTTTTTTGACTGAGGAATTATCGGCTAAAGGTATCAATTTTCAGCGTATCGGCGGTCTGGTCGATGATGCCAGTGACACCAAAAATGACGCCGGTAATTGGATAGATTGGCAGCAATACGCGGCGACCATCAACCGCGCAAAAATATGTTTGAGCTCTCAGACCCAACCCGATCGTCTGCAGATCAAAGGCAAAATCTTTGATTTTCTGGCCTGCGGTACATTTTGTTTAACCGACAATAACCCTGAGCTTAGAACTTTTATTCCAGATAATTGCCTGGCCTATTACGACAATCAGGAAGATTGTCTGACCCAGATTGTTTCCCATCTCGAAAATGAAGACGGTAGAAATGAAATTGCCCGAGCCGGACGGCAATGGATTCAGGATACCTATGACTACAAAGATTTCTGGCAAAATATCCTGGTCGTTACGCTCGGCACACAGGATCAGTTAGCGCAATTGCCAGGGATTGAAGACGCTTATCAAAATTTCAAAGACAACCAGGATATTGTCGTTCGCCTGCAGTCTGCTGTTATCAATCAACTTTCACAATTGGTAAATTCGGGCCGCCGGATAAACCGCCTGCCCGTTCGCGCCGAGGGCAGTTATCAAGGATTTAACATTTTGAGCGTTGACGAGCGATACACAATTGTCTGCGATCATCTTGATATAGATTTTATCGAAATTGACGGCGAATTATTTGCCGTCACGCCTGAAAGTGGTCTGACTAAGCTAGTCGAGCAGGAAGTTACAATGGGCCCACAGTCCCGCATCATTCAGCTCAATTCGGTTGAACAAGCCAAACAAGCAATTGATATTATTACTGGTTAAATTCGGATTCGGCCGGCTCAAAAACAACGATCTTGCTGCCGCCTGTATCCAATTCAAAATTTACATGGATAAGGTCTTTGAGCTTTTCACGGACGGCTTTTTGTTTTTCAGGCTCGACCAGGAACAGCATAAATCCGCCACCGCCGGCACCCAGTAGTTTACCGCCAAGCGCGCCCGCCTCGCGGCCCGCATTATAAATATCATCAATCGCCGGAGTGGTTACACCATCTGCGAGCTCGCGCTTAAGCATCCAGCCTTCATGCATCAACTTACCCAGGTCCGGTACGATGCCTTCTTTTTGCTGTAAGATTCGGGTCGCATCGTCGCAGAATTGCCTAAGGGTCTGCAGTTCTTTTTCCTTTTTACCGAAATTGGCAATTTGTTTTTCAGCCAACACACTGGCAAAACGCGAAAACCCGGTAAAAAACAACATGAAGTAGCTTTGCAGTTCGCGGCGATTTTTGCCCGACAGGATCATCGGTGAAACTTCATAAGTACCATCTTTATTAAAGTCGATGCGATTGAGCCCGCCATAGGCTGCCCATATTTGATCCTGGCTGCCAACTGCTTCCTTCATGACGTCTTGCTCAATCCGAATGGCTTCATCAGCCAAATCCTGTTTCGAACTCATGCGTCCTTTGAGCGCGTTTAACGCATTTAATAATCCGACTGAAAATGATGAGCTTGAACCAAGCCCTGAACGTGCCGGCAAATCGGCATTGTAGGTAATCTCGAGACCAGTATCCGCGCCCATTTCTTCCAAAATAGCCCGCACTGCCGGATGCTCGATATCACTCACCTCATTGACGAGCTCGATATTGGACCACACCACCCGGTGCTTGTGTTCAAAAAACGGCGGCAGATAGCGCACGCTTAAATAACAATATTTATCTATCGTCGTGCCGATAACGGCTCCACCATTTTTGAGATACCAGTCAGGATAGTCGGTACCGCCGCCAAATAGGGAAACTCGAAAAGGGGTTTTGCTTATAATCATGCCACCAACTTACACTAATTATTATGATATTTGCCAAGGACTTCGGGCGCTAGGGCCAAATCCTCCGGCGTTCCAATATCTAAAAAAGTAAAATCACCAGACATTGCCGCCAAACGACCGGCTGGTATTTTCTGAAAAAAATCACTTTCCAATGAAGGTCCGCTGTCGGCTATCTCTTGGATCGTATTCGTATCGAACACATAAATTCCGGCGTTGATCAACCCAGGTGCCGCGGCATCATTTTTTTCCTGGAACGCCACAACGCGGTTTTTCTCGTCGAGTGTCACCGCGCCATATCGACTTGCGTCGCCAACTTCGGTGCACAGGATCGAAGCTGATACCTTCTCATTCGAGTGGTGCGCCAGAAAATCACAGAGATCGGCATCGACAAAGCTATCACCGTTCATAACTAAAACCGGATTTGACTTAAGCGCTGGTCTAACGTTGGCAATCGCCCCGCCAGTTCCCAAAGGCTTGCTTT
>CAJWAR010000022.1 GCA_913020445.1 uncultured Rhodospirillaceae bacterium | reverse complement strand
CCCGTGATCTTGTAAGTCACCGTCAAACATCAATTGATCTCCACTGCTAAACCTGAAACCAAGTTGTTCGTTTTGTGCAGTGCTTTTACCAATTCTTTTTCATGTTTTAAGGCAATGTTTTGAATAACGGGGCTAGGTACTGAAAGTTTTATAATACCGTCTTGGAGACATAACGCCCTAGCATTTCGCAACAATGGTTTGAGCTCTGTGTAGTTATCACTTCGAGATAAAATGCGCTCCACGGCGTTCCAAATTTTCTGACTTTCGGGCTCGCCATTTGTACTAAGATTTAAAGAAGGTTTAATCTGTTCAGTGTTTAGCGGTTCATCGGTTAAAACATTTGTTGTGACACTTGTTGCAACATTCGTTAACTCACTTTTGTTATTTTTCAGAGCCTTACGTGCCTCGGCGCTAGCTTGCCCCGCAGCGCGGTTATTACTTCTTAACTTGATAGCTTTCTCGGCCCATTTCTTTGCATACGGAATTTCAATGAACTCGCCCATATCTATAACAAGGCCAATATAGGAAAGGCTCTCTTTAATCTTTTTCCAACGATTTCCAGCCTTTGAAATATCGAGGCATTCTGGGAAGAGTCGCGTGATGAAGATGGATATATAAAGACAAAATTAAATTCCGACTTTCCCCCGCCGCTCGACGACTCAAAAACATGTTCAATTTGGGATAAGTTTTCTCCCGGTTGGCGAGAACGAGTAAAAAAACCAAAGATCGAAATTACACCTGAGTTGAACGAGAAAATTATGAAGCAGCTGCGGCCAAAACTTGAAGCGATCAAAAAACTTAAAAAGGTCGATAAAGACCTGAGTAAGTACAAAAATACAAAACCCTAGTGACACAACTAAAAAATTATCAATGGTCAACTAGCCTACAGCATCCCTCAGAGGCGCTAACCCCGAAACGGCTGGCGTTTCCCCGCCTAACAAAGCAATAATTTCGCCCTTTATTCACCGGGAACCGAGCTCTATTATAAGCGGTCGAATTGCCCACCCCCCCCCACCATCAGGAGCCCCCGACATTGAACGACCAAAGTATCAAGCGCCCTTCCAAATAAATACAATTTATGTTTAAATAATATAGATTCTATTCAACCAAGGAGTAGGCTATGTCAATACCACCTAGAGAAAAAATTAAAGCAGTTGAAATGAACACTGCTTCTCGTCTTGCCGCTGCCATTACCAAACCGACAGATGCACCGGACAAGGCAGCAGATAATCTAGTTCAGGTGCTCGATTACATGCAAAGACATAGTATGATTAAAGATTACCCGTGAGTGTGGGGGCAGTACAAACAAGGTATTCAGGATCGTCGTATTGATATCCAGTTCCGTGCTTTGCAAGGTCTGGGCCTGTGCCAACGCGGCCCCGCGATCATGCTTGATCCCGGCAACGGCTATTTCCTGCACGCTCAACCCGAAGACGTGCCTGAAATACTAGATCATGTCGAAACTTTCGTCGCTGATGTCAAGGAATTGCAGGAAGGCTAGGCGATAACCTTTGAAATAATTGCTAGCCCCGCGCTGTCAAGTTGATCACCGCCGACATGCCGGAATGACTGGTCCCCTCGTCCGCTTCAACTTCTTCCTCGATGATCGAGAGATCGGACAGGTCACCAAAATTCGCTGCCAGCAGTTCACGGGTGTAGAGGTTCTCCAATTTTTTCGGCCCGCCGGTGCCATAGTCCAGTTGTTTTGGCGTATAGCCCTGCAGGATCAGCAGTCCGCCTGATTTAAGGCAGCGCTTCATGCCGGCCCATTTGCGGGCGCGCTGATCGGGAGAGCTGAACTGGGTGAAAATTTCAACGACCACGTCAAAGGTGTCTGGCGGATACTCCCAATCGTGTACATCTCCCTGGATAATTTCCATCTCGACTTCGGCACGGGCGGCCAGTTCGGCGGCCTTTTTTTGCGCCGTTGGGGAAAAATCGAGCGAGACAACATCCAGTCCCAGCCCAGCCAGCCACACGCCGTTGCGCCCCTCGCCATCGGCCACCGCCAAAACGCGGCCCGATGACGGCAGTAAATCCTGGCATGAAACTAAGAAATAATTAGGCGCTTCACCGAAGATATAATGCGGCGCCGCAAAGCGGCCCTCCCAGCGTTCAAGTTCATTCATATTCCTGCTACTTCAGCCGCGCGGTGATTTCATCAACGGTCTGAACATCACAAAACTGACCAAATATACCTTTGAGGCCATTTTCATGTTCGTCCTGGGTTTTGGCCGCCAAGCAATCAACCACCATCGTCGTTTTATAATTCAGCATCATGCCGTCCCGGGCAGTTGATTCACAACATATTCCCGTCGCCACGCCGGCAATTAGCTGAGTGTCGATATCGCGCGCTTTTAACTGAGCATCTAAATCAGAGGAGCCGTGGATAAAGGCACTGAAGCGGGTTTTCTTGACATAAATATCATCCGGCAGCGCTTCGAGCCCGGACCACAGCTCATAGCCTTCGTGACTCTCGGCAAGTTCGACATTTCGCCGTTGCCAGTTTTCTGGCGTATACAAGCCTTGATAGACGTCCCAATCTTTGGTCGCCTCAGGCTCTGCCGTGGTCTGGATCCAGACAACCGCGCCGCCTTTTTGACGTAATTTTTGCGCCATTCGATTAACCGCCGGCACAGTATCGATGGCCATCGGACAGGCGGCTAGAAAGCCCTCTTTCATAAAGAAATTCTGCATATCGACAACGATAAGTGCCGTCTTGGCAGCCTCAAACTGATCATAAATATAATCACGCCCAAGCCGTTTTTGCGTCGCGGCGCGCAGCCACGCGCTAAGGGAAGTATCTTTGATATCGTCTAGCATGTGTCACCTCGACCAATACCATACGTGCCCGCACCCAATCTAGACAAGCAAATTAGATGGCAGATGATCCTGTCGTATCGTTGGAGAAATTAGGTGCGCCCTAGCCGATTAATTGGGCGAGGTCTTTGGCAAACCAGGCGGCAGCGATAAAGCCAACGATAATTACCAAGCTCCAAATACCGGCCAGCTTAAAGGCCCGTTGGCGGCGCTTGGCCCGGCGGCCTTGGGCGACTTTTTCGCGGTAAGCTTTACGGCGCTGAATGCGGCGCGCGCGGCCATCAGCTTCGTCAGCTAATTGAGCCTGATCTTCAGCGCGTTTTTTGGGGTCATCCCGGAGGGCTCTCTCGTCCCTTCCTTGATGCGTCATTGCGTCCATTTTATTCACCTAAGTTTTTCTAACCAGTTTTTTAGCCATTTCTTGGCCTACCGCCTTGATCTAAATCAATGTTAGTTATCACTGTCATTAAACCAAAACTGGTAGATAAATTGGGGCATGAAGGTAAAAATAATGTAAATGGCCCGACCGCCGATATTGGCTGGTTAAAATGCGCTGATTAATTTTCTTTTGGCGCGATATCGCACACCAGCGAATATTCGATATCCGCGATCTTCTTAAGCTGGGCCAAACTAATATCCTCTTTGCGCGCTTGACGCTGGAACGCCTTATAAAGCAGCGCGCGAAGGTCGTCATTGATGTCGTCGTCGGTCAGGTCGAGCATTAGCGGCAGATCAACACCATTGGCTTTTCTCGATTTTGATTTTTTACTTTTTTTCTTTTTACCGAAAATATCCTCCCAGCCGGAACGGTATTCCTTCGTCGTCACACTGGAAAAATGACTGATCGATGTCTGCGAGGCAGATTTGTTTGTGCTGCCGGTTGAGCTCTTTTCAGTCTTGGCTTCAACTTTAGTATCAGCCTTAGACGACTTGGCTTTCGACTCAGTTTTCTTAGCAGTTTTTGTTTCGCTCATGCTCTCAAGACCTTCAATGAAAATTTTTCTGGCGGTCCTCTAGCAAATTTAGAGCAAGCATAACAAGTCTTTTTAACAAAAATGCGAAATTGGCTTCTCGTTTGTCAGCCCCGGCACCGCCTGATATTTTCTCACTTATGGATCTAACCGTCACAGCGATGGTCTTATTCGCCGCCCTGCTCCATGCCGGGTGGAATGCAATCTATAAAGGGCGCGGCAGCGGTCTCGCAACCGGGGTCATCATCACCATCGGCATGGGTGGCACATCGGCTTTGGCATTGCCGTTTTTCCCCCTACCCGATCCAGCCAGCTGGGGGTTTCTGGCAGCGTCGATCGCACTCCATATTTTCTACCGGATATTTCTCGCCGCCAGTTATCGCTACGGCGACCTTGGTCAGATATACCCGATCTCGCGTGGCATGGGCCCGCTACTTGTCACCATTATCAGTTTCTTTTGGCTGGGTGAACACTTACCTGGTCAAGTGGTGTTGGGTATCCTGGTGGTTATCATCGGCATCACGAGCTTGGCTTTTCGCGGCACGACGATTTCTGTCTTTCACACCGCGCGGCCCGTTTTGCTCGCCATCGGTACCGGCAT
The DNA here is from genome assembly GCA_913020445.1 of uncultured Rhodospirillaceae bacterium. Classification (GTDB taxonomy): domain Bacteria; phylum Pseudomonadota; class Alphaproteobacteria; order Rhodospirillales; family UBA2165; genus TMED23. The sequence continues at coordinate 63,070 of CAJWAR010000022.1, read as the reverse complement.
TTTCATTGCCGGCTATACCATCACCGATGGGTTGGGCGCCCGGCTTGCCGGCACGCCGCATGGCTACATTATTTGGCTGATGGCAATTGATGCGTTGATCTTTGTACCGCTGATCGGCTATCTGCGACGCGATAAAATTCGAGCCTTTACCGCCAGGGATTGGCTGATCGGCCTCGCTTGCGGTGTGATGGCCTTGATCGCTTATTGGCTGTTTGTCTGGGCGATGACTTTGGCGCCGATTGCACCGGCGGCGGCTCTCAGGGAAACCAGCGTTATCTTTGCCGCCCTGATCGGCGCGATATTCCTCAAAGAACCGCTCGGCCGCTGGCGGATCACGGCGGCGGTTGTCGTGACCATAGGTGTCGTGCTGATGCGGCTTTAAACGTTTTTAATCGTGCCACCATCAATGCGGATTTGGGAGCCGGTGACATAGCTCGCCCGCTCGCTCAGCAAAAAGGCGGCGACATCGGCGAATTCCTCAACCGAACCATACCGGCCCGCCGGGATTTGTGCCCATGATCTTTTCTGCACTTCGTCGACGCTGATGCTCTGCTTCTCAGAGGCAAAGGCATCCATATTTTTGGTTCGTTCCGTATCAATGCGGCCCGGGATGATAGTATTGACCGTGATGCCATGCTTGGCGACTTCGTTCGACAGCGTTTTGGAATAGGACACAATGCCCGAGCGCACGACGTTCGAGACCGGAATGGTCGGAATCGGCTGGATGACGCCGGATGACGTCACCGTTAGAATACGCCCCCATTTCCGTTCAATCATTGCCTCCAAGGCAGCTTCTGAAATCCTGATCACACTCATCAACAGGCTTTGCAGGGCAGCTTCCCAAACATCATCTTCAACGCCGATGATATGTCCGCCAGGGGGCCCACCGGCGTTATTGAGAAGAATGTCCGGTTGCCAATCGCCCGAGATTTTTTCGCACATCGCGGCGACGCCTGCCTTATCGGTCATGTCGATGGCATAGCTTTGCGCCTCTACCCCATGGGCAGATTTAATCTCATCGACAAGTTCCGCCAATACATCTTCCCGGCGCGCACCGACGATGACATTGCAGCCTTCTTGGGCCAGCGCCCGTGCGATACCGGCGCCAATGCCTTGCGATGCCCCCAACACCAATGCCGTCTTTCCTTTGATCCCCAGATCCATCGAATTTTCCTTTTCTGAATTGCCGCCCTAGAGCTTGTTCATTATCGCTTCCCTGTATAAAGTCGCCGGCAATAATTTACAAACTCAGAAAATCGTCACCCCTCGATTAGGGAAATAATTACATGCGTTCACTCTACCACCCCGGCCGCTCAACTGTGCATTCGACGAATGGCATGGCGGCAACATCCCATCCGCTCTCAACAATTACGGCCATCCAAACGCTTATGTCAGGCGGTAATGCCATGGATGCAGCGATAGCCGCAGTTGCAACTCAATGTGTGGTCGAACCGCAGTCTACTGGTATCGGCGGTGATATGTTCTGCCTCTACAAACCGCATGATGGCGATATCGTGGGCTTTAACGGATCAGGTAGAGCGCCCGCAGCAGCGACGCCAGATTGGTATGCTGATCAAGGTATTACCGAGATCGGACGCGATAGCCCCCATTCTGTCACCATCCCAGGATCTATCGATGGCTGGTCCCAATTGATCGAAGCGTATGGCACCAAATCTTTAGGCGAGATGCTTCAACCAGCCATTCGGTTTGCCCATAATGGCTATCCGATGCACCACCGCAGTCACTTGGACTGGACACTGTTGCAGGATATTTTATGCAAAGATCCAACCGGCGCCTCACAGTATTACCCCGAAGGAAAAGTGCCTGACATCGGCTCGCTCGTCACGCTTCCACTGCTGGCGAAAACTCTTGAGCACATCGCCGAAAACGGGAGAAATGGATTCTATGAAGGCTGGGTCGCTGAAGATATCGTCGGCTTCCTGCAAGGCCTGGGCGGACTTCAAACGATGGAGGATTTTGCCAATTTCTCGGGTGAATTCGTGACGCCGATCAAAACTGATTACAAAGGCTATGAAGTTTGGGAATGCCCGCCGAACGGCCAAGGCATCGTTGCCCTTGAGATGCTCAACATATTGGGTGGCATGGGTTTGGATCAGCTTGACCCTCTTTCAACCGAGCGCTTGCATATCGAGATTGAAGCTGCCCGTCTCGCCTACCGGGATCGCGACGCTGTATTGGCTGACCCGGACAACTCAGATATCCCTGTAGAACGCTGGTTGTCGGAAGAACATGCCTCCCGCCAACGCGACCTAATCGACCGCTCAAAACGGATGGGAGCCATGCCGCCGTCAGAACTCGCCAACCATAAAGACACGGTTTATTTGACGATCGTCGATAAAGACCGTAATGCAGTAAGCATTATTAATACGAACTTTTATCTTTTTGGCAGCGCTCGGGTAGCACCAAAAAGTGGCGTCGTCCTGCATAACCGCGGCAAGAGCTTTTCACTCGATCCAAGTCATCCAAATTGCATTGCGCCGCACAAACGTCCGTTGCACACCATCATTCCCGGCATGTTGATGAAGGACGGCAAGGCGCAAATGTCGTTTGGCGTCATGGGCGGACAATATCAGGCCTGCGGCCATGCTCATTTACTAACCAATCTGCTCGAATGGGATATGGATTTGCAGGAAGCCATCGATTTCACGCGCGTATTTCCCGATGTCGACGATCCGGAAGACCGGTTGCAGGTTGAAGGCAGCCTGCCAGAAAATATCCGGGCAGAATTGGAAGCTATGGGTCATGAAACCTATATTCCAGCCCGTCCCGTCGGAGGTGCTCAGGCCGTTTGGATCGATTGGGAGAACGGCGTGTTACGGGGCGCTTCGGACCCACGCAAAGACGGCTGCGCCATCGGCTATTAAAAGGCAAAAAAAGGGCCAGCGAGAATTACGCCGGCTGGCCCAATATTAGCTTTCTTATTCTGCCGCTATTGAAGGCACTTCTTCATTGACAATGCGGCCTCAACCAGTAGACGCAACACATGCACTAAATTTGATTTTTAGCTATTTTTTTGCCTTTCTCGGCTGAGTATTTCGAGCCAGTCAGTTCACGAAAAGTTTAACCAACATACCGGGTTATGGAATTTCACTAGATGGTAATTCAATTGTGGAATTTAAATGGAAAAAACGCTTATTTACCAATATTTTACATACAGAAATTATTTGCAACATTAGGGAAATATAATGAAGAAAATTTGCTGTTTATCGAATTTGAATATATTTGATCAAAACTAGGGAGTCTCCTAGTTGATCTAATATTCTACCCGAGTTACCCTCAAAGCACTGGGAATCTGCAATCTGAAGGACTGAAATATGAAATTCAATTGGCAGCACTATCTATCCGAACAACTGCAATGGGCTGAAAGCCTAATATCGCGCGCCGAAGAATGCGAAGGCGTGGAACGTCATGAACTTCATGTTCTCGCTCAATCGACCTTGCGTGATGCCAGCCGTTTGGTTGGCCAAATGTCGGCCGGCCAAACTTCCCACCACTAGCTATATTTAGTATTTTTATTCCCGGTCACTCGGTTGATCCGGTACCATCGACTTAACCTTCCAGCACCCAACCTAGCTTTTTTAAATGCCGGCGACACGGCACTGCGCGAACGCTAAATGGTTAACATTGTAATAAGTCGACCCGGGTCGCTTTACTACATTACCTGCCTTTGAATTCGGGTGTGCGTTTTTCCATATAGGCGCGGCGGCCTTCGATATAGTCTTCACTGTTGGAGCAGGCATCGATAAATTCCTGCATCTTGTCGCGATCCCATTCGCCCGGGCTATCACCAACAATATTGACGATGGCCTTGGTGGCGCGCACGGAAAGCGGTGCGTTCTCGGTAATTGTTTGAGCGTATTCCAAGACATAACCGGCCAGCTCATCGACGCTGGTGACCCGATTTACGAGGCCGAGCTGCAACGCCTCGGCGGCATCATAGCGCCGGGCGGTAAATAAAATTTCCTTGGTTGTCGACGCGCCAACAACCTCCACCACCCAGCGGGTGAAGTTCGGCCGATAGGCGATCCCCAAACGCCCGGCCGGTATGGCAAAAACAGAATTATCGGAGCAAATTCTGATATCACAGGCGCAGGCCAAAGCCATGCCGCCGCCCATGCAATAGCCTTCGATCATGGCGATAACGGGTTTTGGACAGTTTCGCACACCTTGATACATGCTGTTGGTGATTTCCTCGTAACGCGCCATGCCATCCGGCGTCGAGCGCAGCTCTTCAAATTCGGAAATATCCTGGCCGGCAACGAAGGATTTACCGCCCTCCCCCCGGATAATGACCACCCGCACATTTTCGTCCATGCCGTGGCTTTCGATCACCTCAGCGACTTTTTCCGCCATCGCCAGGGAGACCGCATTCCGGCGCTCCGGATTATTGTAGATGATCCAGCCGATACCATCTTCTACTTTGCTTAAAATTTTATCTGTCATGGATGTGTTCTATCTCTGCTTATAATTTATTGAGAAATTCGAAAGTTCGGTCCCAGGATAATTGTGCCGCCTCAGCGAGATATCCGGCGCCCCGGCTGGGAAACATATAGCCGTGCTGGCCGCCGGGATAAACATACACTTCGGCATTTTCGCGGTTTTCGCAAGCAGCTTGAATCTGTTCGATGGCTGCCATCGGCGCAACCGCGTCATTATCGCCATAGTGAAACGCCAGCGGACAACTCACATCGGTCATCTCACCCAGAAAATTTTCGACGAAAGAACCGTGAAACGAGATCCCACCAGCTACGTCGAAACGTGCCGCCGCTTGCACGACATAGGAGCCGCCAAAACAAAATCCCATAACCGTCACTTTTCCATTGCAGGTTTCGCGCGATCTGAGATCGTCGATACAGGCGCCGATATAAGCGTTGCCATCATCCCGCCCAACGCGTGCCGCACGTTCCCTGCCACGCTCTGAGCCTTCCGGAGATACTGCAATGACGCCGGATTCCTCGTCTTGCCAAAACATATTGGGGGCGATCGCTGGAACACCTTTCGCAGCGAGGTCATCGACTATTTTTTTAGTATCGTCATCAACACCGAATATGGCAGTGACAATTACCACGCCAACACCGCTGCCGGAGGATGGCTCGGCAAAATAGGCGGGTAAATTACCGCCCTTATAGGAGACACCGATATCCTGTCCCATTATCATTTCCCATTAATCGTCGATTTCCCGACCATGTTACAAAATGAAAAATGATAAAGCAATTTCACCCACTTCACTGAGAAATTGGAGCAAATATACCGAGCGCTTTCATGCCGGCTTCATCGGCTTTAGCTTCACTTATCAACCACTCTCTGAAGACTTTGATCTTGGGCCGGTCGGCGGTCGGTTTGGGACAAACAATGTAATAGGCGTAAGCCACCGGGAGAGAGAATTCAAACGGCCGAACCAAACGTCCCGCCAGCAAATCCGGCGCCGCTAAGGCGCTTCGACCGAGCGCCACACCTTGGCCACTGGCGGCAGCATCCAGCGCCAGACTGGTCTGGTTGAAAACCGCACCTTTGGACAAATCCAGCCCTTTAATACCAGCGGCATCCACCCATTTGCGCCAATCCTCGCGTTGATCCAGATGCAGCAAGGTGTGATGAACCAAATTTTTTATTTTGCTAAGCGGATACTTGCCGGCCATCAGTGCCGGGCTGCAAACCGGAAACAGCGTCTCCGCCATCAGGCAAACGGCATCAAGATCGGGCCACTCATCCTCGCCGTGACGCACCGCCACATCGACGTCTTCACGGTGGAGATCGACATGGCGCAGCTGGGAACTTATGCGCAAGTCAATATCCGGAAAGGCTTCGGCAAATTTACCGATTCGGGGCACCAGCCATTTGGTGGCAAAATTGGGCGAGACGCTGACGGTCAGGACGCCGACATCATCTTTCGTCAGCATTGCATCAAAGCCGGAGTTTAGCGTATCAAAAGCGTCGCGCACAAAGTGCTGGCACGACTGCCCCGCTTCGGTAAGAACAAGTCCTTGATGGCGTCTCAGAAATAGCTTGAGACCCAATTGATCCTCCAAGCCCTTGACCTGATGACTGACCGCACCCTGGGTCACGTTTAATTCTTCGGCTCCTTTGGTGAAGCTGAGATGGCGCGCCGCAGCCTCAAAGGCACGCAGGGCATTCAGGGGTGGCAGGCGATTAAACATGAGAAAAACTAATGCCTATCTGAAATTATATGCTTTGTCAGAAGAGACTAAATTAGCCTATTTTTCGCTTACTTTCAACAAATTAAAGAAAATTCTACTTTCCCATTATTAAAGATAGTAAGGTGAATGTTATGCAAATGACCAAATATTTCTCAGATCAATCAAACCCGGCACGTGATCACGCTGCGCCACCTCTTAGCGACAATTTTTTGCGCTTTGGCGCCCTGATTTCGCTCTGGTACCTGCGGGCGCGGCAACGCAAAGCGCTGGCTGAACTGGATGACCGCTTGCTCCGGGATGTAAATATCACCAGCTCACAGGTGCTGGCGGAAATCGAAAAACCGTTTTGGCAGGTTTGATTACCTGGAAATTTTTTTGTGTTTTTACCTTGATCTGCAATTCCAAATGCTCATAAAATGCTCTACGTATAAACCGACATATGGGGAAAAATTCGACAAAAATTATTGACGCCCGATGTCGGTTCAGGAAGGTTATTCGAAGCACAATAATTTGTCGAAGAACCAGCGGTATTTGGAAATTCGACCAGCACAAATTGATCATGAAAAACGCAAATTTCCATAAGGCAAAAGTTTATGTGATTGCCCAGGATAAGGGGATCAGACAGAGCCTCAAGACGGTCCTTTTCTCGAAAGGCTTTAGGACAGTTCAGGCCACGGGTTCGTTAGATTTACTGGTTGATGCCATCAATCTGAAGGATTTACCGGATCTGGTGATAACCGATGTGGATTTTGAGGATCAGGATGCCTGCGAGTTAATTTTTAGTATTCGCAATAAGCGATTTGGCGATGACCCCTATCTCCCGGTGGTGGGAATGGCCTGGAATCCGCAACCGGATTTAATCCACAAAGTTATTAATGCCGGCTTTGATTTCTTTGTCGCCAAACCATTTTCAGCCCAGCAGATTTCGGAGCGGATTGAAAAAATCGTCTACGAGCGCCAGCCTTTTGTCGTTACCGGCGATTATCTGGGACCAAACCGCCATAAAGATGCAAATCGGGAAAGTAAAATACCGGCGTTTGAAGTGCCCAATTCTCTCAAATCAACCGCCGTCGATAATTTGCGAAAATCGGATCACCGGCAAAAAATTCGGGAAACGAACAAGGCGGTCAACCAGCAACGCTTAAATCAACTGGCCGCCGATATTGAACGGCTTGTTGCTTTGATTGTCCCCGATCTCGACGCCAAAAAAGTCGATAGCACGACGGTTGAGAATCTTGATCAATTACTCGAAATGCTTAAACACACGCGCTTTCATGCGGTCAAGGACACACAGGCAGACATCCGGGATTTATGCGTGACGTTCTATCGCACCGTCAAATCACTGCTGACGGCAGATGGTGAAATAAATCTGTCAGATGTTAAGAAACTCCAGCCCTTGAGTGATGCCGTGACCGCCGGGCTGACCAAAACCCAGTCCACAGATGACCCTTCCGCTCAAGAACAGCAAATTGCCTGATTGATTGCTATCATCGGAAGAGTTGGCGGAAGAGAGTAGGAGTCGAACCTACTAAGAGCGTCTGACGCCCTTCACCGGTTTTGAAGACCGGCCAGCCCACCGGGACTGCTTCCCCTCCTCACCATTTACAGGGGCGGTTTTACTAGGTTTCTGAGGTTTTGCAAGTAGGTACTAAATGAGAACCATCACGATTTTGGCACCGGATTAGAGAGGTTAATCACCTGTCCTGCCCCCTTATAACTGAGCCACTTGTGGTATTAATTTTTTCCGCCGGGCGGATGTTCATGAGGAAATGCGGAGTTTTGGCGTGCCCATGCCGGAAATCGCCCTGCCGATCGGCCTGGCGTCACAATGGCTCGGCAGTTTACTGGTATTGTTTGATTATTATGCAGGGATTGGTGCTTTGATCCTTATTGGCTTTACACTTGTTGCCAGCGTAATTTTTCTCCGTTGGTGGAAGATTAAAGACAATCCCTTTCGACGTGTTCATATGGTCGTCGGAATTTTTACCAATTTCGCCGTAATTGCGGTTTTACTGCTGATTGTTGAGATGAATGGATTGGTCAGGTAAGTTCTGCGCAGATCATCAAACTAATAGAAACGCATTCATAATATTAGGTGATTAAAACGTCAGTTTTACCTGTTAGACCAATCAATTCTCCCCTGCTAAAGTACCCCCAACCAAAACCGGATTTTCACGCGGAAACAAATATATGACCGAAACATCATCGCCCCTAAAATATCTCGGCCAACCGATTGAACGGATTGAAGACGCAACTTTGCTGCGGGGTGCTGCCGCCTACACCGATGACATTCCGGTTCCGGTCGGCACTTTGCACGCGGCTATCTTACGCTCTCCCCACGCTCATGCTGAAATTACCTCGATTGATGTTGCTGCAGCCGAGAAGCAGCCTGGTGTTCATGCAGTTTTAACCGGTCAGGATATCAAAGAACTGACCGAGCCATTTCTGATTGTCCTCAGAGTACCACTGGATCAGTGGAGCCTGGCGGTTGACCGGGTGCGCTTTGTCGGCGAAGCAGTCGCTGTCGTTATTGCCGACGATCGCTATTTGGCGGAAGACGCGCTCGACCACATTGAGGTTAAATATAATCCCATCGAAGCCATTATTGGCACCATGGATGCGGCTCAGGAAGACGCTGTGCTGGTGCATCCCGCCGCCGGCACCAATGTCGTTTCGCGCCGCGATTTTTCCTACGGCGAGCCGGAAAAAGCCTTTGCCGAGGCTGATCGGATTATTGAAAACACCATCGACTATCCGCGCAATTCTCAGACGCCGCTCGAGGGTTTTGTCGTCGTCGCCAATTACCTGCCGGGCGAAGAAAGCTACGATATCCTCTCGAACTTCCAAGGCCCGTTTACGGTTCACCCCGTGATGTCGAAAGCGCTCAGGTGTAAGGGCTCACAATTACGCATGCGGTCGCCGGCTTATTCCGGCGGCGGTTTTGGCGTTAAACAGGCGATCTTTCCCTACGTCGTCTTGATGTGTGTGGCATCGCGTAAAGTTGGCCGGCCGATCAAATGGGTTGAGGACCGGCTGGAGCATTTAACCGCTGCCATCGCCGCCCCCAACCGGGTCATTGAAGCCAAAGCCGCGGTGATGAATGACGGCAAAATCATTGGTCTGCATTTTGAGCAATGGGATGATTACGGCGCTTATCTCCGGCCGCCGATGCCGGGACCGCTCTATCGCCAGCACGGCATTATGACCGGCGCCTATGACGTGCCGAACATGACGATCATCAATAATCTGGTGATGACCAACAAGACGCCCTCCGGCATGGTGCGTGGCTTTGGCGGGCCGCAGATTTATTACGGGCTCGAACGCCTGATCCATACAATCGCCGTTGAACTCGGCCTGGATCCTCTTGATGTCATCAAGAAAAATCTTATTCCGGCAGACGCCTTTCCCTACCGCGCTGCTGCCGGTGCTTTAATCGGTTCCGGCGATTATCAGCAGGCGCTCGAAATAAGCGAGAACGAAGGCAAACTGGCCGAGCTTAAAAAACACCGGGATGACATGCGGGCTGAAGGTAAGCTCTACGGTATCGGCTATGCCGCGGTTGTTGAGCCGGCACAGTCCAATATGGGCTATCTCAGCACCATCAATACGGTCGAGGAACGTAAAAAAGCCGGCCCCAAAGGCGGCAATGTCGCCATTGCGACAGTCAACATTGATCCTCTCGGTACGGTTAGCGTGACGGCAGACAGCATCCCCCAAGGTCAAGGCCACGCCACGGTTCTGGCCCAAATCGTTGCCGATGAAATGGGCCTGACGCCCGAAGACATCATCGTCAATATGGAACGGGATACCCAGCGCGACCCGTGGTCGATAGCGACCGGTAATTATTCCAGCCGGTTCTCATCTTCAACCGTGGTCTCGGCGCAAATGGCGGCCAAACGGGTGCGGGCGAAACTCGCCGATATCGCCGCGCAGACCTTGAACGTGCCGGCCGAAGACGTTGAATTTGCCGGTGGTCAGGTCTTTGCCAAAGGCAATCCTGAAAACACCCTGCGCTTCAGCCGGGTTGCCGGCACGACCCACTGGTCGCCCGGTGAATTGCCGGCCGATATGGCGCCCGGCATCACCGAAACCGCAACCTGGTCACCCCCCGAGTTGGAACCGCCGAACGATAAGGACCAGATCAATACCTCACTGACCTATGGTTTTGTTTTTGATATTTGTGGTCTCGAAGTTGACAAAGTTACCGGCGAGGTACGCATCGATAAATATGTGACGATGCATGATTCCGGCAATATCTTGAATCCGCTGCTGGCCGATGGTCAGGTTTATGGCGCCTTTGGCTGGGGGCTCGGCATCGCTTTGAGCGAGGAATTTGTCTATAGCGAAGATGGCAGTTTTCTGTCCGGCACCTTCGCCGATTATCTCTGCCCAACCGCACCCGAAGTACCGGAGCCGCAGATTCTTCATATGGTAACGCCGGAGCCTTTTACCCCGCTCGGCGCCAAGGGGATCGGTGAAGGTAATGTCATGAGCACGCCGGTTTGTGTCGCCAATGCGGTATCCGATGCCATTGGTATCAGGGATTTACAGCTGCCGCTGAGCCCATCGAAACTAATGTCGCTGATTGATGACGACGAACCAGCGGCTCCTAAAAGTATAGCTGACGCTAAACCAGCCACATCTAAGCCTAAATCCGGCCGCGGCTTATCTGGTAGCGGACAGGCAATTGTACCGGTGCCGCCAACAGAAGTGTGGGATACCCTTCTCGACCCGGTTAAATTGGCCGCCGTTATTCCGGGGTGTCACGAATTGGATCTGGTCGGTGAGAATAGTTACACTGCGGATATTTCGATTGGTGTCGGTGCCGTCAAAGGCCGTTTCCAAGCGCATGTTAAATTAAGCGATCTTCACCCACCCGACTCAGTTATTTTGGGTGGTGGCATGACCGGTCCGTTAGGTTCGTCTTCTGGAGGAGGTCGTGTAACCTTGACTGCAGTGGATGGCGGCACGCGCGTTGATTACGATTACGAAGTTGAAATCACAGGTAAGGTAGCAGCCATTGGCGGTCGCATGCTGGATGGTGCCTCGCGGGTCCTGGTTGATCAGTTCTTCAAACGCCTGATTGCTCAGATCGAAGGTGGTGATGCCAATGCTGGCGATGCAGCAGGGTCTTGGTGGTCTCGACTGCTTAAATTCCTGGGGGCCGGCTGATGAAACCAAATAATTTTAATTACGTCCGCGCCGAATCTGTCGATCATGTGCTGAGCTGTTTGGCTGAACACGGTGAAAACGCGCGCATTTTGGCCGGTGGGCAATCACTGATCGCGATGATGAACTTTCGCCTGGTTGAACCGGCCTATCTGATTGATATCTCCGGTCTCGACGAGCTTAAAGAGATCAAAACGAACGGTAACAGCGTCGAAATTTCTGCCGCGGTTACGCAAGCCAAAGTGATCGCCGCCGCCGATGTCAATGAGCATCTATCCCTGCTGGTCGATGCCTTACCCAATGTCGGCCATTTTCAAACCCGGGCCAAGGGAACATTTTGCGGCAGCATCGCCCATTCCGATCCAAGCTCCGAGCAGCCTTTGTGTTTTGCCATATTGGGCGGCGAAGCGGTGCTGAAATCCAACCGCGGCGAGCGGGTTCTAGCCGCATCTGAGTTCCAAACCGGCATGCTGGCGACAGCCCGGGAAGACGACGAACTGCTAACCTCGGTTCGCCTGCCAAAGCAAAATCCGAGCGCTGGACATGCTTTTGAAGAGATCACCAGACGGCAGGGTGATTTTGCCATTGTCGCTATTGCGGTGATTGCCGACGGTGAAAACATCCGTATTGGCGTTGGCGGCGTTGCCGGAAAGCCGGAAGTTAGGGACTGGGATGGTCTCGCCGATAGCGATATAGATGATGCTCTTAATGCTCTTGCTTGGGAATTGGGCGATAACGAAGATATACATGCTTCCGCTAAATACCGCCGCCAAATGGTGCGCCGAGTTGGCCGTCGCGTAATTGAGGAGGCCAGAAAATGCCGCAGCTAAACCAAGAAACCAAACATAAAATCAACTTTACCCTGAACGGCAAAGCGGTCAGCGGATATACCGAGCCACGCACCTTACTGAGCGATTTTCTGCGTCAGGAAATGGCCCTGATGGGCGTGCATGTCTCCTGCGAGCATGGCGTCTGTGGTTCCTGCACCGTGCAAATCGATGGCAAAGCTGTACGGTCGTGCCTGACTTTTGCCGTTCAGGTCGAAGGCCGGGCCGTTGATACGGTCGAAAGTCTGGCGGATGAAAACGGTGAGCTCAGTGATCTCCAAATAGCCTTTCGCAAGCATCACGGCTTGCAATGCGGTTACTGCACCCCGGGCATTTTGATGTCGGTTGAGGCTTTCCTTGAAATTAATCCCAAGCCAAACGAAGACGAAATCCGGGAAATGCTGAGCGGGCATATCTGCCGCTGTACCGGCTATACCGGCATGGTAAAAGCCATCCAAGACGTTGTTGAAACTCGATGATTTTTTAGAATATGGGAAACAGTCATGAAGGATAACACCGTCATACTCGATGATTCCGAAACCCCGGCAGCGATCCGTTTTTCGCCGGTTTTTAACGTTGCCGTCCCCTTTATTGACCGCCATCTTGATGAAGGCAGAGCCGACAAAGTTGCGATCACGACTGAGGACGAAAAAGTCACTTATGGTGAGCTCTCTGAGCGGGTTAATCGGGCCGGGAATGCGTTGCTTTCAATCGGCGTCAAGCCTGCTCAACGCGTGCTGATGGTGGTGAAAGATTGCCCTGAATTTGTCTATGCTTTTTTCGGCGCGATTAAGGCCGGCGTCGTGCCGGTGCCGGTCAACACCATGATGCGGGTAGCGGATTATAAATATCTGATCGAGAATTCAGAATGCACCGCCCTCCTCTTTAGTCCCGAATTCACTGACACCATCAATGAGGCGTTAGGCCTTGTTGATGAATTACCAAAATATACGCTGATGACTGACGAGCTGAGCACTCAGATGACAGACGCTTCGGCCGATCTTGAGCCTGCCGCCACGACGGAAGATACCATTTGTTTTTGGCTCTATTCATCCGGCTCGACGGGAAATCCGAAAGGCGTCGTCCATCCGCATCGCTCAATGGTCTATACCAGCCAATGCGCCGGCGTCGATGTCATCGGCATTAATGAAAATGATATCTGCTTTTCAGTCAGCAAAATGTTTCACTCCTACGGCTTTGGCAATGCCCTGACCTTCCCGCTTTGGGTTGGTGGGACAATCGCCCTCAGTGATCAAAAAGTAACCCCGGCAATGACCTTTGAAATGATCGAAAAGTTCCGGCCAACGCTGTTTTTTGGCGTGCCGACGCTTTATGCCCAGCAGCTCCATGCGATGGATAAAGCCATGCCCGATACCAGCTCCATTCGCCAATGTGTGTCCGCTGGGGAAGCCCTACCCGGCGATGTGCTGTTAAGATGGCAGGAAAAGACCGGCACGCTGATCGTTGATGGCTTAGGCTCAACCGAAGCGCTTCACATCTTTGTCGGCAACACGCCAGCGGATTATAAGCCGGGCACTTCCGGAAATGTTGTTGGTCGCTATGAAGTTCGCATTGTCGATGAGGATGGCAACGCAGTGGAGCAAGGCGAGATTGGCACCCTGCATGTCAGGGGTGGCTCAACGTCGATGGAGTATTGGAAGTATCCGGAAAAAACTGCTGCTACCATGCTGCCCGAAGGCTGGCTCAACACCGGCGACATGTATTATCAGGACGAAGAGGGTTATTACGTCAATGGCGGGCGTGGCGATGATATGCTCAAAGTGGGTGGCCTCTGGTGTTCACCGACCGAGATTGAGGGCTGCCTCATTGAACACGATAAAGTTCTGGAAGTCGCCGTGGTCGGCCGTGCTGATCCGGATGGCCTGATTAAACCTGAAGCCCATATCATTTTGAACAACCACGATGATGCCGGACCGAAAACCGAAGAAGAATTGCGGGCCCACTGCAAAGCCGGTATGGCCCACTATAAATATCCGCGCTGGATCAACTTCGTCGAGGAATTGCCCAAAACCGCAACCGGTAAAATTCAACGGTTCAGATTGCGGGAACAAGCTAACTAGATTTATTTTATTGGAGATACCACAATGACACTAGAAGCTCCCATATCCCGCCATCAGGAGCCGGTCCAAGAAGCCTGGGTCGATTATAATGGCCACCTCAACGTCGCTTATTACACTCTCATTTTTGACAATGCCGTTGACATTTTTTATCCGCTCTGCGGCCTGGGTGAACCCTATAAAGAGGCGACGGGTCTTTCGACCTTTGCGGTTGAATGTCACATCGGTTATCAGCGCGAAGGCAGCTTGGGTGACAGTGTCAAAGTGACCAGTCAGCTGCTGGGCTATGATGAAAAACGGCTGCATTATTTCCACACCATGTATCACGCCACCGAAGGCTATCAGATGGCGACCCAGGAACAACTGGCAGTTCACGTCGATCTTTCGATCCGGAAAGTCGTGCCCTTCACCGAAGGCCCGATGGAAAAACTCGCGCTGATGTGGGAGGCCCACAAAGACATGCCGGTCCCGGAACAAGTTGGCCGGACCATGACAATACCGTCGCTGAATAAATAGTCTGCCATGGCGCTTGATACAGAAACTTTCAGTATTCTGTTAGATACGGTCGAACGATTTGTTGCCGAGCGCCTGGTGCCGCTCGAAGCTCAAGTTGCTGAAGAAGATCAGGTCCCAGCGGATGTCATCACTGAAATGAAAGAGCTCGGCTTATTCGGCCTGACAATCCCAGAAGAATATGGCGGCCTCGGCCTGACGATGACAGAGGAAATCGAAGTTGCCATAAAATTAGGCGGCACCACACCAGCCTTTCGCTCGGTCTTTGGCACCAATATCGGTATTGGCAGCCAAGGCATCGTCATGGATGGCACGACTGAGCAGAAAGCGCATTACCTGCCGAAACTGGCAACCGGTGAGATGATTTCTTCCTTCGCGCTCACCGAACCGGAAGCGGGTTCTGATGCAGGTTCCTTAAAAACCTGCGCCAGATTAGAGGGTGATCATTATGTGCTGAACGGCACCAAACGGTTTATCACCAATTCCCCGTCGGCGGATATTTTCACCCTGATGGCGCGCACCGATCCGGATACGCCGGGCGCCAAGGGTATTTCGGCTTTTATTGTTGAACGCAACAGCCCGGGCCTCAGCGTCGGCCCGCCGGACAAAAAGATGGGCCAGCAAGGCGCTAAAACCGCCGATGTCATTCTCGAAGACTGCCGGGTGCCGGCGGCAAATATTATCGGTGGCATTGCCGGCGTTGGCTTTAAGACGGCGATGAAGGTGCTCGACCGTGGGCGGCTCCATATTTCTGCTGTTAGTGTCGGCATTGCTGAAAGGCTGATCAAGGAATGCATCGCTTACGCTTCTGAGCGCAAACAGTTCGGCAAAGCGATTGCCGAATTTCAGCTGATCCAGGCGATGCTGGCCGATTCCAAAGCGGAATCCTACGCCGCCCGCACCATGGTCTTTGATGCTGCCAAGAAAAAGGAGGCAGGTGAAAATATTACGCTTGAAGCGGCTTGCTGCAAAATGTTTGCCACCGAAATGGTCGGCAAAGTAGCTGATCGAGCGGTGCAAATCTTCGGCGGGGCGGGCTATATTTCAGAATACCCGATTGAACGCCTCTACCGCGACGTCCGCTTGTTTAGAATCTACGAAGGCACGACTCAAATTCAGCAGCTGGTCATCGCCCGGGAACTACTTAAAGACGCTGAGTAAAGTGTGCGTTAAATCTGATCGGCTGTCTATTTTTTGATATGAACATCAAATGACATATCATCATCATCACAAGACACGTATATTCCACCCACTAAGTC
Source organism: uncultured Rhodospirillaceae bacterium (assembly GCA_913020445.1). Classification (GTDB taxonomy): domain Bacteria; phylum Pseudomonadota; class Alphaproteobacteria; order Rhodospirillales; family UBA2165; genus TMED23. The sequence goes on along the minus strand of CAJWAR010000022.1, from coordinate 47,045 downwards.
ATCGCCCCCAACCTCCAGATTAAAAATCGAATCGAATTTCCGCTGGGCCAATAGTTCTTTCGCTTGGCGTAAGGCATCTTTTTTGTTTTTAGCCTCAATTGTGTGGATGCCGTAGCGTGGGATTAGAGTTCGAAACTCTATTTCATATTCTTTAGTCATTTAATTATCCCGCATTCGAAGATTTTATAAAATAACACTCTTAGTATAGGAGTTCAGTCACGAAATTACGATAACATTAGATGACCATTAACCGGAAATCAAATTCGGATGACAATTTGCAGAATAAAGTATTGCCTGGAATTTCGGCTAAATCTGGTAATCCAGCTCAGACAGATACCCATTTTCTTCTAAATAGAGCATGATTTGATCAGCTGCCTTATCGGGCGTCACGTTCGCGGTATCAATTGTAATATCAGCCAGTTCCGGATTTTCGTAAGGCGAGTCAATACCAGTGAAGTTTTTGATCTCACCTTTCTGTGCTTTTTCGTAGAGGCCTTTTGGGTCGCGGCTGGCGCACAACTCAATCGATGCATCGATAAAAATTTCAACAAACTCGCCTTCCTCCATCAGATCGCGTGCCATCCGCCGTTCGGCCCTGAACGGAGAAATAAAGGAAACAAGAACCATCAGACCGGCATCAACCATCAGCTTTGAGGTCTCGGCGATACGGCGGATATTTTCAACCCGGTCGGTGTCGGTAAAGCCCAGATCCTTGTTGAGGCCGTGGCGCACGTTATCGCCATCGAGAATAATCGTATGATTGCGCTGGGCATAAAGGCGCTGCTCGACAATATTAGCGATGGTGGATTTGCCGGAACCAGACAGGCCGGTAAACCAGAGCACGGCAGGTGTTTGGCTCTTAATACGAGCGCGGGCGCTTTTATTAATATTGATCGGCTGCCAATGAATGTTTTCGGCACGGCGCAAGCCGAAATCAATCATGCCCATGCCAACCGTATCATTGGTCAGGCCGTCAATCAGAATAAAAGAACCCATCGATTTGTTGGCCGAATAGGCGTCAAAGGCAATCGGCTCACCCAGGGACAGGTTGCACACCCCCAATTCGTTGAGATCGAGAGAAGTTCCGGCATCATGGGCTAGCGTGTTGACATCAATTTTATGTTTGAGGGCGGTGATAGTCGCCGATACGGTTTTATTGGCAGTCTTTAAAAGATAGGGCCGGCTGGGCAGCATCGGCTGGTCAGCCATCCATAACAAATGGGCCATAAATTGATCCGTGACTTCCGGCCGATCATTTGCCGCAGCAATCACATCACCGCGGGAAATGTCTATTTCGTCTTCGAGAACAAGTGTCACTGCCTGACCGGCGATAGCCTGATCGAGATCGCCATCAAAGGTGCTAATGCGTTTGACCGTGCTGGTATTGCCGGATGGCAAAGCTGCGATTGCATCGCCCGGCGCAATTTGCCCACTCATGATGGTGCCGGAAAATCCTCTAAAATCGAGATTGGGCCGATTGACCCACTGCACCGGAAATCTAAAGGCGGCTGCAGTTTCATCCGCAGAAACTTCAACCGTCTCCAATTGCTGCATTAGTGTCGGGCCTTGATACCAATCTGTCTTACCGCCGGCGGCAAATATGTTATCGCCCGCGAGAGCGGAGATTGGAATGGCGCAAATATCGGTGAGGCCGATACTGTCGGCAAATGACCGGTAGTCTGCCTCAATGTTCTCAAAAACATCTTGGGCGTAATCAACCAAATCCATTTTGTTGATCGCGAGGATGACGTTTTTCACCCCTAACAGCGAAACAATATAACTGTGGCGTCGGGTTTGCGTCAGCACCCCTTTGCGGGCATCAATCAAGATTATGGCGAGATCAGCGGTCGAGGCGCCGGTTGCCATATTACGGGTATATTGCTCGTGGCCGGGCGTATCGGCGACGATATATTTTCGGGTCTCGGTGGAAAAAAAGCGATAGGCGACATCGATGGTAATGCCTTGTTCACGCTCTGCAGATAAACCATCCACCAGCAGCGCGAAATCGATATCGCTGCCCTGGGTGCCAATTTTCTTACTGTCAGCTTCCAAACTTGCTAATTGATCATCATAGATTTGCTGAGAATCAAAGAGCAATCGTCCAATCAGCGTTGATTTACCATCATCGACACTGCCGCAGGTAAGGAAGCGCAACAGGCTTTTTTCCTCCTGGGTCTTGATAAATTGATCGAGATCATAATTGGCCACTTCTGTGGAAAGTATTTCGTTGGCCATCAGAAATAGCCCTCAAGTTTTTTCTTCTCCATCGACGCCGTGCTGTCCTGATCGATCACCCGCCCTTGGCGCTCAGATGTCTTGGTCAAAATCGTTTCCTGGATAATATCCGGCAAAGAATCAGCCTCTGATTCAATCGCTCCGGTGAGCGGGTAGCAGCCAAGAGTACGAAACCGCACGCGTTTTAATTCCGGTTTTTCACCAGACTCCAATGGCATGCGATCATCATCAACCATGATCAAAATACCGTCGCGTTCAACTACCGGCCGATCAGCAGCAAAATAAAGCGGCACAATCGGGATATCTTCCTGATAGATATATTGCCAGATATCCGCCTCGGTCCAATTCGAGAGCGGAAACACGCGGATGCTTTCGCCCTTGTTTATGCGGCCATTATAAATTGACCACATTTCCGGACGCTGATTTTTGGGGTCCCAGCGATGGCTCTCACTGCGAAAGGAAAACATGCGTTCTTTTGACCGGCTTTTTTCTTCATCCCGGCGGGCGCCGCCAAAAGCGGCATCGAATTTATATTTATCGAGCGCCTGCTTTAGCGCTTGGGTCTTCATCACATCGGTGTGGACAGCTGAGCCATGACTGAACGGACCAATATCCTGCTCCACGCCTTCTTTGTTGGTATGGACAATTAAATTTAAATTCAGCTCTGCCACCATTTTGTCGCGGAACTCGATCATCTCCTTGAATTTCCAGGTCGTATCAACATGCAAAACCGGAAACGGCAGCTTCGACGGATGAAACGCCTTCATCGCCAAGCGCAACAACACAGCACTATCTTTGCCGATCGAATAAAGCAGCACCGGATTTTCGCATTCAGCGACAACTTCGCGGAAAATATGAATGCTTTCGGCTTCAAGCTTTGCCAGATTAGTTAACGACATAAAAAATTATACTTTCAATAAAGCGTCTCATTTTGCGCACACTATTACATCCATTGGCCGCAATCTAGGCAATCTCTCATTAAGAAAGATATAAGGTGTGCCAGAATATTTATATGAATATTTATATGAATATTTATAGCGAACGGAATTGATTTTAGATATCTGCGCCCATCCATGGCTCAGAGTGAATACCGCATTCTGTTTTATCAAGATCAGCCCAGCGCCCAGAACGAACATCATCGCCCGGTGAGACTGCACGCGTGCAAGGCGCGCAACCGATTGATGGAAAGCCTTGGGCAACCAGAGGATGCTGCGGCAGATCGCGGGCTTCAAATTCATGGCGAATTTGATCGGCGGTCCAATGGGCAAGCGGATTGATTTTATAACGCCCATCCGTCCACTCGACCGATTGAAGTCCTGACCGGTCGGCACCGTGGAAACGCTTGCGCCCGCTGATCCAACTGTCAAACCCTTGCAGCGCTTTTTCGAGCGGCCTTACTTTTCTTAGATCACAGCAAGCATCAACGGAAGATTCCCAAAGATCACCAATCGTGTCATGGATTTTAACCTCAGCTAAATCTGGCCGGCGATAATGAATGTTTTCCAGACCCAGCTGCTGACTCAGGCTTTGAACATAATCGGTGGTTTCCGGGAAATGCTTACCGGTGTCTAGAAAAATAACCGGTATTGAGGCATCAATCTCGGCGATCATTGCCAGCAAAAGCGCTGAATCAGCACCAAATGACGAAACTGCACCAATCTCGCCGAAGGCACCATCGTCGACAACCGCCCGCAGTAGCTCAATATCGTAGAGTCCTCCATAGCGTTCAACCACATGATCGGCAAACTGATTTGATTGCGGTATATTTTGAACTTCTTGAGTGTGCATGAAATCTCATCAACCTATAAAACATCAATGTATTGTTCTAATAATATAATCTATATTTTTTATTTGTAAATAGAAATAAAATAACTTTTTTTTAGTGTTATTAAATTTTGGGGGAATTTGAAAGTTTGAATCCTTTGAACTCGATTAGCTGGCAAATCAGACCAATTTAACCGGCGTCAATTCGCACTTTAATTCCATATGGCAATATTGTTCGGTAATCGAACATTGATTGACCGGCAAAGGCTGGTACAATGCAAACATCATTTAGGAGAATTTTAATGAAAGACAGTTTAGTAGCCGGCATCTCAACGACGGCAAAAATCTTGGTAGACCGTGACCGCACCATCGCCTTTATGGGTGACGAAGGACGGGTCTACGCGACACCTTCAATGGTGCTCGATATTGAATACGTCGCCCGCAATTGGTTGATCGAGCATTTGGATGACGATGAGGACACCGTCGGCACCCATGTGTCTGTTGACCACATGGCGGCCACCGTCGAAGGCGACAGCATAGAAGTAACAATCACCGTTGAAGAAGTGAACGGTCGCGCCATTTCGATGTCAGCGCATGTCAAAGATTCCCTGGAAGACGTTGGCAAAGGCCTGCACAATCGCTTTGTTGTTGATAAACAAAAAACCTTCGAACGCCTTGAAGCCAAACGGGCCCAAATCGAAGCTCTCTAAGACGCGTTAGAAATAGGAGAGATTGCTCTAATGGATCAATCTACTAAAAAGACTGATAAGAAATCAGTCCCTACGTTCTGCTATCAATGTGTTGCCGGCCCCGATCTTTTAAAGGTCGAGGTAGAAAATGGCGTGGCCACTCGGGTTGAGTCCAACTACGCTATCAGCGATAAGCATCCCGGTTGCGGCAGGGTTTGTGTCAGAGCCTATGGCCTGATCCAAAAGACCTATAATCCCCATCGGATCAAGCAACCGATGAAGCGGACCAATCCCCTCAAAGGCCGGGATCAGGACCCGGGTTTTGTGCCAATTTCCTGGGATGAGGCGCTGGATACGATCGGTGGCAAAATTAAGGAAATTCGTGAAACGGGGATGACCGATGAATCCGGCTACCCACGCATTGCCGCCAGTTTCGGCGGCGGCGGCACACCGACCCAATATATGGGCACCTTTCCGGCTCTGCTGGGCGCCCTTAAACAAGTTGATTTGGGTTTTGGCGCTGGTCAGGGCGTCAAATGCACCCATTCGGAACATCTCTATGGCGAGCTTTGGCACCGGGCTTTTATTGTTTCTCCCGATACGCCGCGGGTGAATTACGTCATCTCCTGTGGCGATAATGGCGACGCTTCCAGCGGCGTCGCCGGCATCAGACGCCACGCTGACGCGCGGGTCCGCGGTATGAAGCGGGTGCAAGTCGAACCCCATTTATCCATTACCGGCGCGTTGTCCGGTGAATGGCTGCCGATCAAGCCCAAGACCGACGCCGCCTTTCTGTTCGGTTTGATCAACCATATGATTATCGGCCGCAATTGGCGCGAAGTCTGCGACGTGGAACGGCTGACCCAGGACACCAATTCTCCTTATCTAGTTGGGCCGAACGGCTATTTCCTGAGGGACTCGAGTTCCCGCAAACCACTTATTTTTGATTTAGCGGACAATAAAGCAAAAGCCTTTGATTTAAATGTCGCCAATCCCGCCATGGAGGGCGGCTATCAATGCTCCGGTCTTGAGATCGGCCCTGATGGTCAGGAATGGAATCATGATGCCGTGGAAGTTCAGCCGGCGTTTCAGAAAATGCTGGATCATATGGCTCCTTATACGCCCGACTGGGCCGCCGAGGAATGCGATGTGCCGGCCGAACGCATCCGCAAAGTTGCCGACGAATTTCTGGCCGCTGCCGAAATTGGTCAAACCATAGAAATCGAGGGCAAGACCATGCCCTTCCGCCCGGTCGCCGTGGTGCTGGGTAAAACCGTCAATAACGGCTGGGGCGCCTATCATTGCTGCTGGGCACGCACCATGTTGCTGACTCTGGTGGGCGCACTCGAAGTTCCGGGCGGCACCTTGGGAACCAATGTCAAACTTAATAGACCCGCCGATGACAGAAGCAAATCAGCGACCAGAAACAACGATGGCTTTATGAAGTTCCCCTTCAACGAAACCACCAAGGAAGGTTGGGCCAAGGACCCCCATATCAGAAACGCCTATAAAACGCTGGTGCCGTTAGTGGGCGATTCCCCCTGGTCGGCTGCCTTGGGCCCGGCCCATTTGCCCTGGCTGTTCCAAAAAGAGCCGCCGAAAAATTGGCCCAAACCGACCAAGCCGGATCTTTGGTTCTGTTACAAAACCAATCCGGCGATCTCGTCCTGGCAGGCGCCGGAGGTAGCCAAACGGGTCGCTGAATTCCCCTTCACCGTCTGCTTCGCTTATACGCCCGACGAAACCAATCATATGGCGGATATCCTCCTGCCGGACAATACGGATTTGGAAAGCCTGCAAATAATTCAGCTGGGCAGCACCAAATTCATCGAGAATTTTTGGAAAGCCGAAGGCTATGCCATTCGTCAACCTATAGGCGACAAGGTCGTCGATAGCATGGATATGACAGATATCACGACGGAAATCGCCAAACGTTCCGGTTTGTTAAAGGAGTATAATATCGCCATCAACAAGGGCGCTCACGGCGTCAGATTGCGGACGGGCCAATACAACTACTCCGTTGACGAAGACCGGATTAACAGCTGCGAGGAAATATGGGAACAGTCCGCCTTAGCCGCCAGCCATGGGCTTTCTGACGGTAAAGATATCCATGACCTCGATTGGTTCAAGGAAAACGGTTTCATGATGAAACCCTATCCGGAAGAGAAGTGGTTCCTCTATCCCCACTTAAAAGAAAACGGCATCCGGTTTGAACTCCCCTATCAGGAACGTATCCTGCGCCATGGCACTCAACTGGCCAATCGTCTCCATGAAATCGGCGTCGAATGGTGGGACGAGCAGCTAAAAGAATACGAACCCATGCCGACCTATGAACCTTTTCCCGATATTTGGTCGGAGCATATCAAAGAAAATGGCGGCGATCCTAACGATTATCCCTTTATCGGCCTGACATCCCGCTCCATGCAATATTCCTGGGGCTCCAATGTTGGCATCCCGATCATCAATGAAGTGGCGCAAAACATCACCGGCCATAAAGGCGTCGTAATCAACGCCACCAAAGCCCGGGAGATGGGTATTGAAGAAGGCGATCCCGTCAATCTGGAATCCATCACCGGCCAGACCAATGGCTATGCCGTTCTCCGCGAAGGTATTCGGCCTGATGTACTATTGATGATCGGCCAATTTGATCATTGGAAAACACCTTTCGCCAAAGACCTCAAACTCGCCAGCCTCAATTCTCTGACGTCATTGTCGGTCAAACTGACGGATTCAACGGGCAGTGGCGCAGATTATGCGCGGATCAAGATAACCAAGGGCTCCGGCCCCAAGCGGGTTGAGGGTCGGAAAGTAGCGTGAACGAATTAGCTAAAAAACGATGGGGCATGACCGTCGATATTAACCGTTGCGTCGGCTGTCAAACTTGCACCATCGCCTGCAAACACGCCAATGACACCGTACCCGGCGTACAATGGCGCAAAGTATTGGATGTTGAATCGGGCAAATTCCCCGATGTGGAGCGTCTTTTCATGGTGGTTGGCTGCCAACATTGCAACGAGCCGCCCTGCGTTCCCGTCTGCCCCACCGGCGCCACCAAACAGCGTGAAGACGGGTTGGTTACCATGAACTATGATCGCTGCATCGGTTGCGCCTCCTGCGCTGTTGCATGCCCCTATCAAGCTCGGACTATCGTTCATAAACAGGAATATTATTACGGCGAGCAGACCATCCAGGAAGAAACCGTCGCCCATAAAGATCGCTTTGGCGTTGCCCAGAAATGCACGTTTTGCATCGACCGGGTAGATGATGGATTGGCCGCCGGACTAAAACCGGGCGTTGATCCCGAAGTGACGCCTGCTTGCGCAGCGTCTTGCATTTCCGCCGCCATTCAGTTCGGCGACTTCAATGATCCGACAAGCGAGGTCTCCCGATTGGTAAGCGAACGGGATAATTTCCAAATGCATCCTGAGTTGGGTACCGACCCCCAGATTAAATATCTGGTCGAGACGCCTGCTGTGCCGAGCCGCGCGCCCATCGAAGATGAATTTGATGATGAAGCGTTATCTGATCCAGAACACGCCTTGGTTGGTCAGCGCCAAACCTTCTGGGATATGCGGGCGGCGATGAACTTTATCATGGGCGGCATCGGCTCCGGCACCGTCGTTATGGCCTATTTCCTGAGCTTCTTCCTAAACTTTGAAGATCAGGCTTTGGTCAATATTAATATCGGCGCGGGCGTTATCATGGCCGTTGGCTTATTCTTTGTTTGGCTTAAGATTGGCCGCAAATTACGCGCCGCATTTGCCATCCTGCGACCGCAAACGTCCTGGATGTCGCGCGAGATCTATGCGGTTGGTGTGTTTTATTTAGGTGTTTTCGCTGATTTCTTCCAGCCTAGTCCCTTATTCCATGGCATTACCGCCCTTGGTGCCCTTGGCTTCCTTTATTGCCAGGGCCGGATTTTGCATGCCGGCAAAGGCATTCCAACTTGGCGGGTTGCTCAAATGCCGATGATGCTGGTCGCCACTGGATTATTGGAAGGCGCCGCTGTGCTGACGCTGATCTTTTCACAATGGGGTGAGCAATTGCCGTCTCCAGTTGCCGTGCCAGTGTTGGGTGCCTTACTGGTGCTGGTTAACGCTTATCTGTGGCGGCGCTATATTGGCAATGCCAAAGCCTGGGGTATCGGTCCGATTGACCGGCGCATTCTCGGCGTAATTACACCGAAGCTGCATCTGATTGGCCATTTGCTGCCGTTGATTTTATTTGTCGTTTTGCTGGCCAATAGTGAGGCGCCGGTTTGGGTGGCCGATATCGCCGGCTTTTTGACAATTGCCGGTGGGGTATTGTGGAAAGCTGTGGTGATCACCCGGGCCTGCCATCAACAGGGCTATGCGCTGGCTAAATTCCCGCAGCGTGGTTCAGGCAAGTTTGCAGCTCCGGTTAAGGTATAAGCTCACTTCTATTTAGTTAATTAAGGGGACACGATACTTAATTAAGAAAGTTGTGAATTGATGTTAATTAAGTATCGTGTCCCCTTAATTAAGAATTAGGCCACGGCTCCGCGCGGGCCAAAAATAATAACTGCGGCGCCGATCAGGCAGATCGCACCACCGATCAAATCCCAGCGGTCGGGCAGCATGCCTTCGATCCACCACAGCCAGGCAAGCGACGCCATAATGTAAACGCCGCCGTAAGCCGCGTAAGTACGCCCGGCAAAAGCGGCATCGATGCGGGTTAGCAGGGCAGCAAATATGATTAAAGCGACAATACCCGGCAGCACCCAGAGCACCGACTTATCCAACCGCAGCCATGCCCAGAAAGCGAAACTGCCCGCGATTTCCGCCACCGCCGCACCAACATAAATCAACGCCGTCATGAATACTGTCATCGTGTAACTCCGATCAATCGTAAGAGAGTTTGGGGAACCAATCCGCCGGTCGTCCTTCCGGCGTTAAATCAAATATATTCCACAACGGCCATATCGCATCAGCATGACGCGGATGCATACCTTCTTCATTGGGGGCAAAAAATAACTCAGCGCCCCACGAATGATGAATAGCCTCGCCAGATTTCACAAACACATTGATGCAGGGCCACTGATCGCCTTCGCTATCTTCGGCAAAGTAATCCTCGTTATAGCTGTTCCCATGCGACGACAGCAGCCGGAGGTTCTGCCAGCCCCGGTCGTCTGCCCAGGCTTGAACTTTCTTTGCCGGTGATTTAGCAACGACAGCTAGATTCGTCTGATCGGCAACATGCGGTGAAATACCATCAAGACTGTCTAACAAGCAGGTGCACATCGGGCAGGCGTTTTCCGCATTTGGCCCGTACATAAAGCTGTATATAACGAGGCTATCTTTGCCGTCAGCAAATAGGTCGGACAGTCTAGTCGGTTTACCAGTAGCGCATTCTTTAAATTCGTAGTCTTGCGTAACTGCACCGCCGGCCGGCAGCCCACGCCGCATTTCAGCCACGGCTTCGGCCTGTTTGCGCAACGCCATTTCGGCTACCAGCAAATTGTCCCGTGCTTCCCGGTATTCGTCAGTTTCACCGGGATATACTTTGTCATGTATTCTACCCATGAACTCACTCCCTGTAATTTTTTGACTATTTAGAGAATAACAGAAATTAGGCGGTCGACGACAATATCCCAGGTAAATTTCTTTTGTGCCCAAGCCGGGCCGGCACTGGCCGCTTGCTGGCGGAACGCTTCATCAGCCTGCACGCGTTCCATCAATGTTAGCAGATGATCAATGTCAGGTGACAGAAACTGCCGTCCTTGAGAATAATCTGCCAGCTTACTATCGATCTTCAGGCTAAATTGGTCGCCGCAGAAATCATCGGTCGGACCACCGGCCGTGCAAATCACCGGCAGACCGCTCGCAATCGCTTCCAAGACCGGCAGGTTAAAGCCTTCCGCAAGATAGGGCGACACATAGGCATCCACCACGCGGTAAAGATCGGCCATTTTTTCCGGTGCAAAATCATCACCGATATAACGCAAACCTTCGAGAATAATATCGGGCGCAACGCCTTCTGCTTCAGCCACCGCGACCAGTCTTTTGTTTAACTTACCGCCAGAGCCATAAAGATTATCCTGGCCCTTCAATATCAGCTGCGCGTTTGGATGACTCTGACGATGGCGGGCGAAGGCGGCCAGGAGCTGTTCAATCCCTTTATTGGTCGTCATCGCGCCGATATTCAGGAACAGGAAATTGTCATCCCCTGCCCCAAGCTTCTGACGCATCCCTGGCCGGTCAATATTCGGATCGGGGTGGAAAATGCTGGTATCGACACCATGGGGCACTACATGAACACGGCTACCGTCGACACCTGAATTAATAAAGCCCTTTTTGGACCAAGTGGAGGGGGTGAGGATTTGCGTATCGTTACCGGCTAAGGCTTCCGTTAAATTTTGTTCACCTTTGACTTGATCGGAACTAAGCGCACTAAACTCCGACGTGCCGAAAACAAAAGTGGGGATGTCATCCGATTGGGCAAAGTCATAAGGGAACCAATAACGGAGAGCCGCATCTGCATTGGTGCCGTTATTTGAAAGCGCATCAAGCTGTTGCAGCGCAACCGGGTCGAACCCTGTCTTCGATTGCTGCCAGCTCGGATCATAGAGCGGCAATTCTTCGAAAGAGATTTCAATATCGCCGCGGCGCAGCATGGCCAAAATTTGATGCTGGTTCACCAAAGCATAAGAATGATTGATAAAGCGCCAGCCCTGAATGTGAAGTTTTGCCATGTCCCCTACTCGGCCAGTTCGCCGAACACCTCAGCTACCGGTTTTAAGACTTTACGCACATCGCCAGTGCGCCAGGTAAAGCCGGATTTATCAAAGAACTCTAAAATTTCAATCGCCAGATTACGGCCAATATTACTGCGATCACGGAATTCCACCACCCCGAAAGTATTTTCATTTGCGCCGAGGGCTTCGACAATATCACCAAGCTCAAGCACGGCTTCCGGCAACAGAAAGCGATTTTTAGCAACCTGACACACCAGACCCAATTTGGCGCTACGCACCAGAAATTTCTCCAGCGTGCGGTGATCGAGGGACAATTCTTCGGCCAGCGCATGCACCACCGGTGGCTTGGTATAGCCGTTTTCGAGGACCGGCATCACCCGCTTCCACATCGCGGCATCTTTGCTGGCGAGTTTCGGCTCGAACCCCGCCAGGCAATAACTGGCGCCGAGATGCATAATTTTTTTGTCAGCAACCAAACTTGTGAGCACGCCCTCAAACACCGGTAGCGGCACCCGGTTCGGCAGCATCCGGCGGAGCGCATCAACGCCCGGACCGGGACGATCTGGATTTTTGCCGTGCCAATCCCGCATCACTTCAATGGTCGTTGCACCGAGCTCCTCAAAATGCTCAGGCGACAGCCCGATGGGATTTTCCTCCGGCCCGACTTTGACCATCTCGGCAGCATCCCAGAGCGCTGACTGATCTTCCGGCGTCAAGTTCCAGGCAGTCGAGAAATTCTTAAGGTCAACGCCCAATGGAGATTGCACCAATAATTGTGCGAGCGCTGCATCAGCGTCAGGCTTGGCCATGGCCTCCAAAAAGGCAATGCGTTCTGGCTTGGCCCGGCCGCGTGCTGGTCCAAAAGGATCAAGAATTCGCCCGCCGGCAATAGTGCGCTGCGCCGGTTGATCACGAATAATAAAGCCATCTCCTCTAAGTGCGCCAATCCGGCGATCCAGCACAACCTGCACGAGACCACTTTCACCCGGCGCGATCGATTTTTCTTCAAGCACGGCAACCCGGCCCGGCACTTCGGCGGCGCCTAAATGAACATGAACCGGCGTCCAGTGTTTGAGCGGCCGGTTTTCACTCGCCAAAACATTAAGACGAGCATCAAAGCGCGGCACCGGATTATGCACCTTTTCAGCCAGCAGCCAGCCGCCGCGATGAACATCGGCCTTATTAAGGTCACCGCCGGTGATATTAACGGCACAGCGTTGACCGACCACGCCGGTTTCAGATGCTTTATTTTGCGCATGAATACCCCGCACACGCACCGTTGTGCCTTGCGGTGACAGGATCAACTGATCGCCAACGGTGACTTTCCCTGAGAACACGCCACCGGTGACCACCAGCCCTGCCCCCGGTACGGTAAAGCAGCGATCAATGGCGAGGCGGAAATTTCCTTTAACCTCACGATCACCCAACAATTCCGACATCGCTTCAAGGTGATCGCGCACATCCTCAACACCGTCACCAGTGATGGCCGAGACCGGCAGGATATCCGACCCTTCGAGACAGGTGCTGGCGAGAACATTTTCAATCTCGCCCTTAACTTCAGCGAGACGCTCGGGCTCTACCCGGTCGATCTTGGTCAGCGCAACGATCCCTTCCGAGACCCCCAGCAAATCAAGAATAGCCAGATGTTCGATTGTTTGCGGCATCGGGCCATCATCGGCGGCGATGATCAGCATGGCATAATCGATGCCCGTAACGCCGGCCAGCATATTGCGGATAAATCGTTCGTGGCCCGGCACGTCTACAAAACCGAGCGTTTTGCCATTGGCGATTGGCTGATAGGCAAAGCCGAGATCGATTGACATGCCGCGCTTTTTCTCTTCCGGCAGCCGGTCGGTATCAACACCGGTTAGCGCCTGAACAAGAGAGGTCTTGCCGTGATCAATATGACCTGCCGTCGCTATGATCATAGTTTTAGATCACCTAGTTGCGCGGTAAATCCAGCGGCATCTTCGAGGCAGCGCAGATCGAGCAGAAAAGCATCATCCTGAATGCGGCCAATCACTGGTGTCGGCAAAGCCCGGAAGGCGTCTGCCAGTTTTTGCAACTTACCACCCGGCTTACCTTTGGTGGTGCCAACGGCCAAAGCTTTGCTCGGCAAGCGTTCGACCGGTAACGAGCCGCTGCCGATCTGGCTCTGGCAATCGATAATCGAGACCGCAAATCCATCACCAACGGCCGCAGCGAGAGGGCTCTGCACGCGCTCCGCCACTTTTTGGATATCCTCAACCGGGCGCGACAACATGCGAATGGTCGGCACCCGCTCCGCCAAACTGTCGGGATCAAGATAAAGCTGCAAGGTCGCCGTCAGTGCCGCAATCGTCACTTTATCCAGCCGCATGGCGCGTTTCATCGGGTTCTTCTTGATTTTAGCAATGAGATCTTGGCGCCCGACGATCAGCCCGGCCTGCGGACCGCCCAACAATTTATCGCCACTGAATGTCACCACATCGACCCCGCCGGTGATCGCTTCCTGGGCTGTTGGCTCATGAGGTAAGCCAAACTGGGACAGATCGATCAATGTGCCGCTGCCCAAATCTTCGATCAGCGGCAGATTGCGATCCCGCGCGAGGGCCGACAATTCTTGGGCCGTCACTTCCTTGGTAAAGCCCTGCACCGTGTAATTGCTGGTATGGACTTTCATCAGACACGCCGTTTTGCCGCTGATGGCCTCGGCATAGTCTTTCAAATGAGTGCGATTGGTGGTGCCGATCTCAACCAGCTTGCAGCCGGCGCGCTTCATGATATCGGGGATGCGAAAGGCCCCGCCGATCTCAATCAACTCACCGCGGGAGACCGGTACTTCTTTGCGCTGCCCCAACGTGTTAAGCACGAGCAATACGGCGGCTGCATTATTGTTGACGACGGTTGCCGCTTCCGCGCTGGTGAGTTTGCAGAGCAGTTCGTCCAAATGGCTGTCCCGATCACCGCGCTTACCGCTGTCGATTTCATATTCCAGATTGGAGGCCCCCTTAGCGACTTTGACCATTGCCTCAATCGCTTCTTCGGCCAACACGGCGCGGCCAAGATTGGTATGCAAAACCGTGCCGGTCAGATTATACACCGCACGCAACGAAGGCTGCGTCGCCCGGTCCAAGTATTGATCCAGCTGTTCGATAATCGAAGCCTCTTTGAGCAGCGGCAATGCCTGCTCACCAAGCTCACTGATTTGGCTGCGGATATTAGCAATAACCGCGCGAATGGCGTCCGTCACGAGAGCTCGCCCATAGCGCTCAATTAACACAATGCTGGGCTCAAGCCGCAGAATGGAATCTACGGAAGGCACTTTGGAATGGAGAGATTTTTGATCGTCAGGCATATGAACACACGGTCCTCATTTAGTGACGGAGAGCCTAAGCTATGTTTCCAAATGAGGCCCGTCAAGATACCTGACGGTAACTCTCACTAAATTTAGACTCTGGATCAGCTTTCTTGTTCAATTTTGTTTTCAATGATGCCGAGGCCGGTGATTTCAACCGAAACCGTGTCGCCCGGTTTCATCCAAAGCGGTGGTTCGCGCCTGGAGCCCACGCCACCTGGTGTGCCGGTGCTAATAACATCCCCCGGACGCAAGGTGTGGACGGTTGAGAGGTATTCAATCTGTTTATCAATTTTGTGGTCCATATCAGCAATACTAGTGTGCTGGACCTGCTCACCGTTCAACCGCGTGGTCAATTCCTGAGCATACGGATCACCGAACTCATCCGGCGTCATCAGCCACGGACCAAAGGGCCCAGTGCCTTCAAAGTTTTTACCAGGGCAGAACTGAATGGTGTGGCGCTGCCAATCGCGGATGGTGCCGTCATTAAAGATCGAGTAGCCGGCAATATGCTCATGGGCTTTTTCTTTAGAGATATGGCGGCCACCTTTGCCGATTATAACAGCGAGCTCGCCTTCAAAATCCAGCATATCCGAACAATTAGGCCGGATGATCGGATCATAGGCGCCGATCAATCCATGATTGGTGCGGATGAAGAACATCGGCTCTTCCTGCGCGCCACGGCCGGTTTCATCCTGGTGCTCCTTGTAGTTTACGCCAATACACCACAGCACCGGCGTATCAGAAATCAGCGGTAACAACCGAACGTCGCCGATGGAGAGATCAGCGGCCTTGCCATCAACAGCGGCGGCCACTTTGCCTTGCCAATCATCGACATTCAAAAGCCCCATCATCGTCGCCGGCAATTCGGCAGCAGCTCCTGCCAGCGCCACAAAGCCCTTATCATCGACCATGACGCCGAGGCCATCTGTTCCGTTATGAGAATAAGATATTACACGCACCGCTGAGTTCCTCCGAGAGAGTTGTTATATGTTTAAATTATTTGAGCTGTCTTTTGCCAAATTTCCAGCCAGGCTTCAATGCTATTTCGGTGACAGTTTACTTTTTTGCAGGGTCATTCTTTAAAAGTAAACTGTCACCGAAATAGCTAGTTGGATGTTGCGCCCGACTGTTCGAGTTCAGGATTCTTTTTGTTGGCTTCGCCATGGGCTAGATAGGTCACCGCCAAAATAACCATCGTTGCGCCGATCCAAACCCACAATTCCGGAATCTCGCCAAATAAGATAAAGCCGAAAAGCGCCGCCCATAACAAGCGGACAAAATGAAGCGGCTCCACCGCGCCCATGTCGCCAATTTTGTACGCCTTGATCATCGAAAGTTGCGATAGAGTTCCCATGATGGCAATAAAAGTGATGAACCCAAGTTGCTCCAAATTTGGTTGCGTCCACACCAGGGCTGCCGGCACGGCTGAAAGTATCGACATCATCACCGCACCATAAACAACGATGGTTGGGGTGCGATCTGTGCGTGACAATATTTTAGAGAGAATACGCGCGCCGGCCGGAAAAAATCGCGTTGTGATGACCAGGATAACGCCAAAGGAAATAATTTCATAACCCGGTCGCACAATAACGACGACGCCGGCAAAGCCGAATATCAAGGCAATCCAGCGTTTCCACTCCGACGATTCCTTGAGAAAAATAATAGCGCCAAGAACCGTAAACAAGACAGCAGACAAATTGAGCGCCGTCACTTTTGCCAACGGCACCAAACTAAGCGCCCAAAACCAGGTCATGCCGCCGGCAGTCATGAAAATACCCCGCACCGCATGGGTACCAAGCCGTTCGGTTTTTAAAGCGGCCAACCCGATCTTCAAAAATATTGGTGCAAGCACAACCAAGGCAATGGTTTGGCGCAGGAAAAAAATCTCAAAGGGGTGAATATCGAAGGCAACAAATTTGACAGTCGCATGCATGCCGGCAGCAAATGCCGACGACAGCAACATGAAAGCCATTCCCTGCAAATTGGCTGATAGGTTCCTAAATTCGGGCATTACCCATCAAATTTACCCACTATTGTTCATCATCCTTGGCGCGTTTTAAGGGCATATACTGCCACAGGGATTCCATCGGGCCAACTTCAACTTCGATCAGCACCGGTCCATCTTCGGCAAAGGCTTTTTCCATCGCGCCTTGCAGGCCTTCTGGAGAATCGACCCGCAGCCCCATCAGACCAAAACTATCGGCGAGTTTCATAAAGTCTGGGTTTAAGAGATCGCACGCAATATAGCGCTCATTATAGTCTGTCTTCTGGTTCCGCTTCACATTGCCAAAGGTGTTGTCATTAAACAACACGACTACCAACGGAATATTGTGCAAGACAGCGGTGGCCAGTTCCTGAACATTGAACATAAAGCCGCCATCACCGGTTATGGCGACAACTTTTTTATCCGGATTACCGACTTGCGCCCCTAACCCGGTCGGGAAGGAATAGCCAAGCGTGCCTTGATAGCCGGGCTGAATGTTGCCACCCGGATGATAGGTCGGGAAGCCAAACCAGGAATAGAAGCCCATCTGTGTCACGCCAAAGCAGGCTATGCCATCATCCGGCAGCACGTTGCGGATGACCTGGCCAAAATCAGCCTGGGGCCGGCCTTGATTGATCTTTTTGGTTGCTGCCGCTTTCAATACGTTAAGCTCATCTTCCCGTGATTCTCTTTTACGATTGTGGCGGGCAGCGCGATCATACAATCCGGCCAGAGATTTATTGGCTGGCGCGGTTATTTGAATATCGGCCTGCCAGGGATCATTCGGCCGGGGGTCGGTATCAATACGAATAAGTTTTTTGTCACCCTGCTTACGCCACATGTTCATCGGCGCCTGGAACTTCGTGCCAACAGCGAGAACGACATCGATGTCCTTCCACATTTCCAGGCCGGCCATTTGATTTTGACCGAGATAGTGACGCTGATCGACAGCGCCTTGACCGTTCTGCGACATAATAACGGGGGCCTGGATTTCTTCGGCCAGCGCCAATAGCGCTTCTTCGGCGCCAAAGACGCCACCGCCGGTAAAGATCGCCGGGTTCTCCGCATTGCCCAAAAGTGCAGCCGCTTGCTCAAGCAAATCCGGATCAGGTTCAACTTCAAATTCAGAGAAATCGGTAATCGTATCCAGCAAATCGACGTCACCAACCTGCCCCATGGTATCCGGCGCCATCTCAAACAGCACCGGTTGGCGGCGGCCGGTATTCATTTGAATAAAGGCATCGCGAATGACGCCGGGAGCTTCGCCCGGTGTGTTCGCCCGGCCCTGCCACTTCGTTGCGCCGGCGACAGCACCCGGCTGATCGGCCAGCTCATGCAATAAGCCGGTCCCTTTATCGATAAATGGAGACGGGATTTGGCCGGCAATACACAACACCGGTGTGTTACACGCGTGCGCGGTCAGCAGGCCCGCCCCGGCATTCATCAACCCGGGACCGGGCACAACCAAATTAGTGCCGACTTTACCGGTCGAGCGGGCATAGCCATAGGCCATATAGGCCGTCGCTTGCTCGTGGCGGGTATGAATAATACGGATGTCGTCTTGATGGTCATACAGTACATCAAACAAATTATCGAGTTGGACACCCGGCACGGTGAAAATAGTATCGATACCATACTGTTTGATGGATTGTGTAAGTGCTTCCGCACCTTTCATCTCGGCCACTGCGACCTCCTAATTTAATCAATTTATTTAACTTGTTTAATTTCGTAAAAAAATGGCGGGACTGCAACCATTTCAGCTCTTTTATGTGGGGAGAATTCCGCAGACCGGAATTAGGTAATGCCGGAGATCGACTTTCCGTCGGGACGTTTTGGCGTTTCCTCTGTTCCCGGCGTGTAAACATACTCAACAGCCGGACGGGCCATCATACGTTCGCGCCAATCGACAATGCGGGGACAGACCGCCGGTACGACAATTTCGGGCGCCAACTCACGCACCCGATCAACGATGCTCAGCATCATAATGTCAGCCAAGGAATATTCTTCGCCGCATACCCAGGGGCCAGCATCTATTGCTTCATCGAAACGCTCAAACCCCCATTGAATTTTTGCTAACGCGGCGTCGAGCTCCCGCTGATCAATACCGCCATCGGCGAGTTTTTGCCAGCGCGCCCGGCGGTCCGGCACCGGCGTCGCCGCCAGCATGATCTGCTTATCTTCCTCGCCTAACTCGTCGACCATGTCTTGTAAAAAAGCGTTATAGGTTACCGCCGTCGCCGACAGGTGAAGATCATCGGCGGTCCAGGTCCAGAGCCGCATCTTGGCGCGCGCCAACGCGCTCGACGGCATAAGCGGCGGATCGGGAAAAACATCTTCGATATATTCGGCAATGACGAAAGAGTTGCGGATCGGCACGCCATCATGCACCAGCGTCGGCACGACACCGACTTCATTTAACTGCAGATAGTCCTTATTGAGATTTTCGTAATTCCAGAGCTCGACGTAATTGCTCTTATAGTCCAACCCTTTCTCCCGCAGACAAAGCCTTATTTGCTTAGAGCAGGTTGTCAGACCGCTGTGATAAAGCTCGAGCATTTGTGACTGGGTTAAAGGCTCTTACGCGCGTTCATCAGCGCTATAAAGTTTGCTTGCGAGCCGGAACGCAAAAACATAACGGCACAGCCCAGCAATTTATCTTTCTTGTCTTTGCCGGCTAGCGGGCAACTGTCTTCTTGTATCTGGCGACCGGCAAGAACTTCACCGGCCTGGCCTGCAGTTTTCAAGGCGTTCGGCAAATCAGATTCACGCTTGCCGTTATCACCTGTTTTACTGATGACGTTGAGATCGGGATCGACGCCCGAACCTTGGATGGTGCGACCCGACGGTAAGTAGTAAAGCGCGGTGGTTAAGCGCAAGGCGCCATCCCAATCAAGCGGCGCAATCGTCTGAACCGAACCTTTGCCAAAAGACCGTGCACCCATAACCGTGGCGCGGCGATGATCCTGCAAAGCACCGGCGACAATTTCCGAAGCTGAAGCGGAACCGCGATTTATTAATACGACAATCGGCAAGCCACCGGCGATATCCCCGAGATGGGCATCGAAGCCCCGCACTTCACCGGCACGGTCCCGGACTGAAACGATTTTGCCATGATTTATGAACGCATCTGCGATCGCCACGGACTGATTAAGCAGCCCGCCGGGATTGTTGCGCAGATCCACGACCAGACCTTGCAGCTGCGAGCCAAGTTGAGCGCGAATACTGTCGATGGCATCTTCCAGCGCGTCTTCAGAGCGCAAATTAAAATGCGTAACTTGAACAACACCGATATTGCCTTCAACCCGCCACTTGACCGGTTGAACCTTGATGATCGCGCGCGTGATGGTAACCGGGAAGCTGCCGGCGCCCTCACGTCGAATGGTAATGTGAACATCACTTCCAGGCTTGCCGCGCAAACGATGAACGGCATCGCCCAGGGTCATTTTTTTAACCG
Organism: uncultured Rhodospirillaceae bacterium; assembly: GCA_913020445.1. Lineage (GTDB taxonomy): Bacteria > Pseudomonadota > Alphaproteobacteria > Rhodospirillales > UBA2165 > TMED23. Next base: position 26,864 of record CAJWAR010000022.1, on the reverse strand, counting down.
GATCGCCCTCGACATGGGTGATAAAATCGCCCGGCTTCAAGCCTGCCCGATAGGCCGGCGTATCGACCATCGGTGAGATGATTTCTATTAACCCATCAGTTAATTTAATCTCGATCCCCAAGCCACCAAACTCGCCGCTGGTGACAACTTGCGAATCACGATACTCCTCAGGGTTCATATAACTGGAATGCGGATCAAGCGATGTAATCATCGCATCGAGCGCCGCTTCAATGACCTTAGTTGACGGGATTGAACCGCGCGCACCTTCAATTTTCTGCACGCCTTTTATCGCCGCGTCGATGAGTATCTTGTCTTCCAAAATATGTACATACTCGCCACGCACCCGGTGAAAAGCATCAGAAAAATGCCGCAATTGTTGCGCTTGGAATCCATCCTTAGCCGCTACTTCACTGTAAATTTTCTTAAAACGCTGATAGTCGGGTGTGTTTTCCTGAACCCGTGCGAACGGATTTTTAAAACCACCAAAAACCCGAGCTTTTGGCGTACCAGAACACCCGGTCAGTGAATTTGATAATCCGGCAAAGAGCGCAACAACAATCAGCACAATGGCCAGTGGGCGCGGTATCCAGTTCTTTTTCATTTAAGGTTAGGACTCATAAATGTCATCCATTCAGCGGGGGTCATTTTTGGGATATCGGTTTAGATTTAACCGTCTGCGTTAATCTGAGCAACCAATTCTTTTAATATCCGCTCGCTATCATCGCTATCAACCTGACACGTGCCGGCTGCCTCGTGACCGCCACCGCCATATTTTAACACCAGCTCACCGATATTGGTTTTGGACGTTTTATTGAAAATCGATTTGCCGACAGCATATACCGTGTTGAGTTTATCGAGGCCCCAAATTGCATGAATGGATATGTTGGTTTCCGGGAACAAGGCATAGATCATAAACCGATTGCCGGCATATATGGTTTCTTCATTGCGTAAATCCAAAACAACCAAATTATCATGAACGCTCGAACAATTTCGGATCTGTTCAACAAATTTATCTTTATGGTCGAGATAAAGATCAACGCGTTCCTTAACATCAGCCAGCTCAAGAATTTCCTCAATGGAATGATCGCGGCAATAATCAATCAACGCCATCATCAAATCATAGTTTGAAATTCGGAAGTCTCTAAACCGTCCCAAACCGGTTCGTGAATCCATAACAAAATTGAGCATCGCCCAATTTGTCGGCGTCATCACTTCATCCATGGAAAATTGCGCTGAATCCCCTTTGTCGACGGCCTCCATCAATTCATCGGCAATTCTTGGAAAGGCATCTTTACCACCATAATAATCATAAATAACCCGCGCCGCCGAAGGTGCGTTGGGTGTATTCACGTAATTAGCGGGAAGGGTTTCCAGGCGAACCATTTCGCTATGGTGATGGTCAAAGGCGCGTTGGACCCGGTCATCGAATGGCAAATTGGCAGTGATATCGGTATCGCTCAATAACACCAGGCCATCCTGCACATCTTTCGGGTGGACAAACTTAATATCATTTATAACATCGAGTTCACGCAGCAGAACGGCGCAAACCAATCCATCAAAATCACTTCGCGTTACAAGGCGAAATTTGTCGTCTTCATTCGACATTTAACAGTTCTCCGATTTGACCACATATGATTTTCAGCAGCTTATTCATAATGTAAACTACTATTATATATATAAAATTAACATTCTTTACACAACTCATCGAACTGAAAAACCGTCTTTTGCGGATCGCTCCACAGAAGTAACCAGGCAAAATCAAACTCGCTCCAATTTATCATAGAGTGGCAGAACTTATTATTAAATATATGAAACAAGGAAAATCGTGAACAGTTTTCAAGTCTTTTCTATTCGTACTCGCCGAGATAACGGGAAATTATCTTCTTAAAAACCTTGCGATCACGTAACTCGTTGGTGACTTCAATCAGACGTCTTTTGACCACATTATTATCATAGTCACGGCGGCACATCAGCCACATTGAACTTTTAGTAAAGACATAACGTTCACCAATGTCCCGGCGCTTCAAACCAACTTGACGCATATTGAATAAATAACTGTCCCAAGCACCATACATCGCATCCACGCGACCATTTTTAAGCAACAAAGTGCTTTGGCGGTAGCCATTAGAGGTAAATTTATGCATCGAGGTATCCTTATCAAACTGGGCATCAATATTGATCCCATCCGGTACCGCGATAGACAATTTTTTCAAGTCGTCATAGGTTGCTAATTTCACGCCCGCTCTGGGCACAACCACACCTTCGACTTCCTTGCCGATCGGTGCGAGCATTTCAAAGGACTTCTCAGTAATGGGCCCGCGCGCCATAATCGAACAGTCTAGCCTGCCGGTATTGAGTTCTCGAAGGAGACGTTTAACCGGCAGTATTTCATCGAAACCGGGAAACTTGACCGTTTTTCTGATTTCGCCGGTGATATCGAAGATGTATCCAGCGTCTCTGCCATCTTTCGTTTTAAATCCATACGGTGTGAGACCGAGTATCCCGATATTAATACGGTTATTCACTTCTTCAGCAGAACGAACAGGGTTCATCCAGATCAGGATAAAAACCAGCGGAAAAAGTCGGAGCGATTTAATCATGCTAAACCCAAACAATTGATCCTCGATCATAAGAAAGCTAACTGAGTATATAGGTAGAATACCACAATTACCCAATTACTCTTTGGCGCTAGTGATATGATTTTCCGACCAGAGCATGTGCGGCCCAGAGAGCAAATGTGAACAGGAGTAGAGCGCCCGCTTGATGAAGAGCGGCGACGGAAACCGGTACGACATACAATAATGTTGTGATACCGAGGGTCACTTGCACCAGTGTCATAATCAGTAAAGCGTGAAAGGCCTGAAGCGCCGCCCACGGCAGATCACATTTGCGGGCGGCCAGCCAAAGTCCAATAATCAAGACCAAAGTCAATTCTGCTAAAATCCGGTGATCGAATTGCACGGTGGTAATATTCTCAAACATATTGAGATACCAGGGCGACAAGGTTGCCAAACCACTCGGCACGATTTTACCATCCATCAAGGGAAACGTGTTGTAAGTCAGTCCGGCATCAAGACCGGCGACAAAACCGCCTGACATCATGGTGATAAAAATCCAAAAAGCACTGAAGACCGTTACCCTGGTCAGCATCGCCGGGGCATGTAAAACGGCCGCATAGGGTGATTTCATTAACGATAAAGCAACCCAAAACATGTAACCATAGATAATAACAGCGGCGGAAAAATGGGCAGTGAGGCGGTATTGACTGACATCGGGATTATCGACCAAACCACTTTTCACCATGTACCAGCCGAGGACGCCCTGCAGGCCGCCAAGAATAAAGATCAAAACGAGACGAGGTACCAGCGGACTAGTCACCCAGCCTTTAAGCAGGAAAAATACGAAGGGCAGGAAAAAGACGACGCCCATACTCCGCCCCCACAAGCGATGAGTAAACTCAAGCCAGAAAATCGACTTAAATCCCTCAACCGTCATGTCGGCATTAACTTTTTTGAACTCCGGCGATTCTTTGTAAAGATCAAACACCGCCTGCCATTCATCTGGGTTCAGCGGCGGCAACCAGCCCGTAACGGGGCGCCAATCAACCATCGACAGGCCCGAATGGGTGAGCCGCGTCAAACCGCCCAAGATGACCATAATAAAGACCATGCCGCACAACACAAAAAGCCACGAAGCGATGATTTTATTGGTGTTATCTGTTGCTCTCACCATGGAATTAAAGCTTGTCGTATTCATAGCGGTCTTGTCTCATACATATTTGATTATGCCAATAGTCTTAAGTTAGCACGATAGAACCAGAATGATAGTTTTAGGCCTTAAATGTTATAGCCATGATACCGGCGCTGCCATTATCTCTGATCAAGGCGGCGCCTTAAAAATTCATGCCATAGCCGAAGCGCGCCTCAATCGGCGCAAGCATTCATTTGCCTATCCATTGATGTCGATTGCTTATTGTCTCAACGCTTTAGGCCTCGAAAGCCTGGACGATGTTGATCTGATCTGCATCGACCGCCATATGGAAACCTGGCCCGAGAAAGGCTCTCAGTTCGGCTACGAAAATGCCCTCAAGCGACACCATCCGCGCTATGATGACAACCACCGCTGGAACTATCTGGTCGAGCAAAGCATCAAATACGATTCAACTAAAGTGCGGTGGATCAATCATATTGATGCGCACGCAGCGAGTGCCTATTTCGTCTCACCCTTTGATGAGGCAGCCATTTTGATCGCCGAGGGCGGCACCGGCATCTATCATGGCCAAGGCTTGGACTTGAACATAATCGACCGCATCGGTTATCTCGGCGATACCTACCTAAACGGCGAAAAACTTGCTGAGCGCCGCGATCATTTCGTCAATTCATCGTTTTTCTACGATAAAGTCTCGGAGCATCTGGGCTACGATATTTTTGGCGCCGGTCAAACCATGGCGCTTGCGGGCTATGGCGATCAGGTGCCGTTTGAGCCGCTTGTTGATGTTGATCCGGATCGCTTCGAGGATTTCATCATCAATCACGACAAAACCGTTTTCGGCATGGCGGATGTGCCGACTTTTGAGGGAGAAGATAGCGACAAGCTTATCGCCAATCCCTGGGTCAGTCTGGCCCGCCAAGCACAGGAAACGCTCGAAACTGATATTCAATATCTCGTTTGGCTGGCGCGCAAAAAAATACACAGTAAAAAACTCTGTCTTGCCGGCGGCGCGGCGCTCAATTGCATCATCAACAAAAAGCTGATTGAAAGCGGCCTGTTTGATGAAGTTTATATTCAACCGGCCGCTTCCGATGAAGGCCTGCCGCTCGGCTGTGCACTTTACGGCTATTATGCCAATGGCGGCGAACTTCGTCATCACATGTCGGATGCTTATCTCGGCACTCCGAATGATCCGGCTACTCTGCCTGCCGTATTAGACAAATGGCAGTTAAAATCCGCCAAGGCTTCCGTTCAAGATATTGCCCAGCTGCTGGTCGATGGCAAAATTATCGGCCGCGTCGCCGGCGGCTCCGAATATGGCCCGCGTGCCCTTGGCAATCGCAGCATTCTTGCTGATCCCCGGCCGGCTGATATGAAAGACCGGCTCAATGCTGAGATCAAACACCGGGAGGGATTCCGCCCCTTTGCGCCGTCGTGCCTGGAAGACAATATTCCAGACTTTTTCCAGTCGCCGGCCAAAAGCCCCTTCATGGTCGTCGCCGGAACTGTCAAAGAAGGCGAGCGCGATCAGGTCCCGGTGGTGACCCATGCAGATGGCTCGTGCCGGGTCCAAACGGTCAACCAGGAACAAAACAAAGACTATTACGAATTGATCGAGGCCTTTGGTAATCTCACCGGCTGCGCCGTGCTGACCAATACGTCATTCAATGATCGGGACGAACCGATTGTCGAAACCTATGACGATGCCGCGAGTTGTTTGCTCCGCACCGGCCTTGATGCGCTTTATATCGAAGGGCAATTGGTTGAGCGGACGGAGAACACCCCTGCCCTCACCTCGGCGCAAAACCTCGCAACCACAACCGCCCGCGTTGATAAAGACTACACCAATTTGATCGAGCGCTTCTGCGATGTTGAAGTTTATGTAAGATTGGCGGAGGATTTGAAGGCGAAGGAATCCACACCAAAAGGTTAACATTGTAATAAAGCGACCCGGGTCGCTTTATTAAATTACTTTTTTAATGAGAAGAAAAATGTCGGACCACGAAATCGCCGAAAAATGCCTCGACTATATCGGTAAAAATCAAACCCCTTATTTCGGGGAAAATGGCGAGTTGTTCCGTGGTATCAAGGAAAGTCACGGGGTCCTTTACGCCTTGGCGGGTTTTCTAGCAAAGACCACCCATAATTCATTGAGTTGCCTGGAAATCGGCTCCTTCGCCGGCGCTTCCGCCTTGACCTGGGCGTGGTGCGCCGAGACTTTATTTGACCGTGCCGGCGGCGTCATGTGCCTTGATCCCTGGGACGAGATTAAAGGTAACGCAATGGCTCCGGAGAACAGTCAGTACACGACAGCCTACCTGGCTCAAATCTATGAGATTTTTTTGGCCAATGTTAAATACGCTGAATTTGGCCCGTCAATTACGCATCATAAAACTGGTATTGAAGAATTTCAGCAGAATATTCCCAGGCAAAAATTTAATGTTATTTATATCGATGGGGACCACGCATATGAATCGGTTACCCGCGATATCCTGATTGCGTCAGAAATGTTGGAGCAAGATGGTATTCTCTGCGGTGATGATCTATCCCTGCAAGCAGATGAAGTCGATGTTAACGCTTTAGAGGAGGCGATCAACTCGAAACAGCAATTTGCTCAAGATTCTAAAACGGGGCTGAATTTCCATCCCGGTGTTACCGGCGCGGTATGGAAAACATTGGGTAAGGTTTCAAAATATGGCGCAACCTGGTATATGCAAAAATCTCATTCAAATTGGAAGCCAATCGATTTGACGGGTGAAGCAGTAAAATTCCCGCCACATTATCCGGATATCGAATGAACATTTGAGACTGCCTACCCTTCAAACATAACCTTTTCAAAAAACTTCGCGTGGCGATCGATGGCAGAACGGTTGTTAAAGATACGGTCCTGGCCGGCTTGGATTTGTTCGCGCACAGAAGCGGCAAAGGATGTGTCTGTGCAGAGGCGCTTGGTGATCTCGACATAGTCTTCGGCGCTTACGGCTACACAGTCGGTCATTTGCATTTGACGATAGAGACCCAAACTCAAGCGGCCCCGCATAAAATCCCCGGGCAGCGTTACCACCGGCGTGCCAGCCGCAAGCGCCTGATAGGTCGTCATACCGCCGCAAAAATGCGGTGTATCGAGAATAACATCTGCTGCCCGCAATAGCGCCGCAAAGGCCTCCCGGTTAAGCCGCGGTAATATCTGAAGGCGATCGCTAACATCAGATAATGAGGTGAGCAGGCGCATTTGCAGCAATTCCGACCACGCAGGATGACTGCCGTCAATCAGTTGAATTTCGGCGTCGGGCAAGGCGCGTAATATGCCGCCGAGTAGAGTGTCAAAATCCGGATGATATTTAAATAGCGATTGCGGACAGACAATGCGTTGGCCCGGCCCTGTTTCGCGTGGCGGCAATTGGTCGATCTCGTCCGGCTTGGCGACACAGGTTGAAAACCCATCAAGACGTATGAGCTTTTCGCTATAAGATGGTGCCGCGTCTCTGGTTTCGGTGAGATCGCCGGAGATAAAATAGTCGATGTTAGGCAGCCCGGTCGTCACCGGATGCCCCCAAGTGACGCATTGCACCGGTGCCAAGCGGGCAAAGCCTAAGAAATAGCTTAAAGGTTCCATGCCGATATCGGTGAAATACAAAATATCAAGCTCGGCTTTGGCGATGATTTCGCGCGCTGCATCTAATTCTTTCGGCAATGGTACAAAGTTAGTCCCAAATTCCTGAAACTTCGCCGCCCAAGAATCCTCAACTTCCGAAAACGAAAAGACCTGCACTTCAAACCGGGATTTCGGCAGGCCCGCCATCAATCCGTGGTTCAGCTTGGCAATGGTATGCTCGTGAAAAAACGACGATACGAAACCGATGCGGGGCGCGCCCCCTTCCAGCCCAGCCATCCAATCCTGGGCGTGCGGCGCCTCATAAGATAACGTTGGGCAAGCGCCAACATAAAGGCGCGCGATTTTTTGCTGGATCGCTTTATCATCGAGCCCATGATAGGCGAGCAAAAAATTGGTTGCGCCGACTTCGCGCAACGGGTCTTCAATACTAAGATCATCATTTAATAATTCATCCAGTTTGCTTTCGAGCCCAGTCCGCAACTCTAAAATATGATCGTTTGAATCCGGGAAGACCGGCAGCAGCAGAGCGTCGCGAATGCGCGCACCAGGATCGGGTCGCAAATTAATGGCTGTCGTGTAGGCTTCGTGCGCCGCCTCGGCAAAGCCCGATGTTTCAAAGGCGTCCGCCAAGTTTTTATGAGCCGGCATATAGCTTTCATCTGCTTCGATCGCCTGATGGTAACACTCGACAGCGCGCGTAAAATCTTTCTGCTCTTTCAAAATATTGCCGAGATTATTAAGTGCTGGCGCCATACCGGGACGAATGCTGAGCGCCAACTCATAGTGTTTTTGGGCCAGTTCAAGCTCGGTCAAATCGCCATAAACCAGGGCCAGATTATAATGAAAATCAGCATTACTGGATGCATGCTCGACCGCCATTTTCAAATGATCGCGGGCGGCGTCCAGATTACCTGCCGCGCGATTAATCACGCCGAGATTGGCGAATATTTCCGCGGCTGCCCCCTCCTCTGCGATGGCCTGGCCGAGCAAATCTATTGCCTCATCCAGCCGGCCTTCCTGGAAAGCAGCGATCCCCTGATGATGCAGTTCCTCACTCATGTGCTGCTTTTATATCAGATGCGAGTTTGGCGAAAGCCCCCTCCCAAGAACCGCCCGGCTTCTGCCTGTAAAGATCAAAATCCGGGAACCAGGGTGAGCGGTCACCGTCAACCAGCCAGCGGTATTCACCGGGATGGGTCACCAATACCCGGGCTGGCTTTCCGGCGGCGGCGCGGAGATGCATGTTGGTATTGCTGACCCCGACATAATCATCAAGCAAGGACATCAGCGCCAGAGCTTGTTCCAGATCATCATTGATCTCTGAGAAATCAGCAACCTCGCGGCCCACCGTCGCTGCCAATTGACTTTGCTCCTCTTGCGTTGGCAGTCGCTGCACATCAATGATGGTTGCCGAGGTGCCGCGCAGGGCATCGCCAATACCATCGAGCGGCGCGTTTTTGATCAACGTATCCTTGCCCGCCGCACCGGCCCGGTACGTCACGCCGAAATAGGGCGCCGGTCCTGCCGCCGCCAGGCGCGCCTGCATCTCCGCCAGCACCGCTTCATCGGGCGGAATTTTAATACTTGGGAGAGCGTCTTTACTCCCAAGTAAATAGGGCAGATCGGCGATCGAAAACGCATCCTTACCAACCTCACCAACGGTAATATCCGCCATCCGCCGGATCAGCGAATTAAGCTTAGGGTCCGGTTGGAAAGTGATGCTAGCGCCACGCGCCACCAACTCCTGGGCAAAGCGCAAAAAGTAAATCTCATCGCCCAGCCCTTGCTCGGCAGCAAGCTCAATCACGCGACCCTCAAGATCTTCCGGCAAGCGGTCTTGCAGTATCGGATGGACCTTGCGATCAACACTGTGGCGATAGCGGTAATTTGCCCAACCCTCAGCACAATTACCCAGCGCCAATTGCAGGAAACCGAGATTCCATCGCGCTTCGATAAAATCCGGCGCGATATTGCTGGCTTTTTCAAAAACCTCAAGCGCCTCTTCATAACGCCCCTGCACCCGGCGGCAGGAGCCGAGACTGACCAGAAGCTCCGGCGTCTCAGGCGATAGTTCAAGCCCGTTTAAATAGCATTGCTCAGCGGCTTGATGATCACCGAGTTCATCCAACACCGTGCCTAAATTATTGTAGGCTTGGACGTGGTTCGGGCTGGCGTGGAGCGCCAATTCATATTGTTCCTGCGCCTCGGTTGGACGCGCGTCATCCTGCAATAACACACCCAGATTAAAATGCGCTTCGGCATAGCCAGGACGCCGGTTGATCGCCTCATTAAAAGATTGCTCTGCCAAAGCCGCGTTGCCCTGCTCGCGCTGCAACTGACCAAGATAGTTAAGCGGGTCGGCAAACTCCACCTGCAGTTCGGCGGCTCTCCCGAAAACTTTGATCGCGGCGTCATGGTCACCCATTGCGCGATAAGCCTGACCAAGATTATTCTGCAGATAGCCATCATCCGCGAGATCACGCGTTGCCCGCTCAAAATAGGTAATGGCCTCTGTCATTCGATTGGTCTGAAAGCAAATCACGCCGAGGAGCTGTTGAGCTGGCGCGTCATCAGCACCCGCAAGAAGCGCCTCTGCTTCATCAAAATTACCCGCTTGAATGAGCTTGGTCGCGGCTGCAATGTGATCGGATGAATTCATTATTTCTCTTGAAATAGTCGCAGGGTGTTTTCCAGAACCCCTATTATGCCTTATCTTATAATGAATGCTAACTGTTTGAGGATTGGTTTTTAAAAATGTCCCAATTTGATGACGCGATCACGAAAATTGACGCCGCCAACTCACGCGACCCTAATAGCGAAGAATTTGAGGGTGAAAGCTACCCTAAGGAACTCCTTTACGGCCAGCGCATGAGCGCCTGGATGGAAAAGGTTGCACCCGAAGCGGATGAGCCATTAAAAATCGCTGCCCGCGCCCAGCATATTCAGCGCTGGGAACTTCCGCGCACAGATTATGACGAAGGAAAAAAAGGTTACCATCTGTGGCGTACCACGCTCTATCGCATTCATGCGGAAAAGGCAGCCGCAATTATGGCAGACTGCGGTTATGGTGACGACGAAATCGAGAAAACCCGTCAACTTCTATTGAGAAGAAAACTGCGATCCGACCCTCAAGCCCAAATCTTGGAAGATGTCATTTGTCTGGTATTTCTGGAAAATTACTTCTTGGATTTTTCCCGCAAGCATGATGAAGCAAAGATGATCGGCATTATTCAAAAGACGTGGGCAAAAATGACGCCGCGCGGTCATGAGATAGCGCTGACGCTGGATTTATCAGAAGAGGAACTGGCGCTGATCAACAAGGCCCTCGCGGATTGATTTATTAAGCTTCCGGCTCGTCGCTGCCATTTTCCCGCGCCAACGCAGACTGCAGCACCATATAAACTTTACCGGCATCGGATGTCATAAAGCCGGCACCGAGCGCGCCTTCCTGGCCGCTCCGCTTGGCACTTTCAATTAACTCGTCAAACTGAGTTAAATAACGTGAAACATAATCGCGGAAATTTGAATCTTGGCGATAGAGTTGATTGATCTTGGCGAGTTTAGCGCGATTGCGCATACCGAGAATTTTCCGCAGGAAGACACTTTTCTCACCGCGGTTGTAACGCTTCCAATCATCTTCGGTGATCCGGGTTTCCATGATACGATTAATGTCAATGGCAACCGATTCAAGCCCCTCAGAGACCAGCGCCATCCGCCGTAAGAAATCTTCATGGCCGGATTTTTTAGCTAAATCCTTAAGCGCCTCGGTGATCTCCGCCGCCTGTTTTGACGTCTTGGATAGATCAGCGGTTTGTTGTTTTACGCTGTCGCTGGCTTGTTTGGTATCTTCCGACATTTGACTTGATGCCGCCGTCAAATCATCCGTGCCACGTTTTATCGTCTGACCCCAAGTCTCCATGCTGGAGATTGCCCGGTTAGACACATCGGCGGCTTCATCAGCTCGTTTGGCGACATTTTCACCAACCGCGTTTATGCCGCTGAGAGCCTCATTGAACGTTTTGGTGAGGTCTTCCAGTTGTTGACGCAGTTCCGCCCCCGACCCGCCCATTTTCTGGGACAGGCGGTCTGAAGCTTCACTGACATCCTGAGTTTGGCGGCGCAGCGCATCACTGATGGTTTTAAGTTTGTTGAGATTTTGATCCGCCGCTTCCGATGTCGTTTGCGCGGTTTCCTGCATCGCCTTACCGGCCGTCAATGCCGCCTCTGTAGCAATGCGCGCAGATTCAGACATATGATCACCCCGGACATTGACGAGGTCCGCTGCCCCTTCAAGCCTGGCGATGGCGCGGTCCGAGGAGACCGTTAAATCATCAAGGCGCTGGCGAACGGCATTGCTGGTCTCTTCCAAGCGCTCCGAACTTTGCTCAGCCAGACGCGACATTTCCGCCGCCCCGGATTTCAAATTGTCATTCAAATCCTGAGATTTCTCAACCGCCCGGTCCGAGGTTGCGTGAAGCTCATCGGAATGACGCTGCAAACCAGACGTCACCGCCGACAATAATTTAGCCGCCCGGTCGACCGCCAAAGCGACTTCGCGGGAGCGTTCCTGCAAGGCACCACCGACCGCTTCAACCTTGGCCGTCGCTTCGTCCGATGCACCGGTAAGTTCCGAGCTGCGTTCTAGTAGCGCATCAGCAAAGGCCTGGACGTGAGTGTTTGACTCCGTCGCGGCCTGCGCGAATTCCTCGGCCCGCTGGCGGAAATTCGCCCCCATACGATTGAGCCGCTCTTCAGTATCAACCGAGCTATCTTTAATTTCGACAAAATCCTCGCTCAGATCCTCGGCAATCCTGGTCAAGCGATTAGCTGCTTCATCGGCTGCCGTCGCCGCTTCAAGGGATTGCTGCAATAACGTGTCGCCAACCGAGCCAACATCAGACACCGCACTTTCGGAAGCCGAGGCTAATTCCTTGGAACGATCATGCAAAGCCTCCGCAGCCTCGCTCACCTGACCAATCAGATCGGTCGAGACGACGCGCATTCTATCTGCCCGGTCCTCAAGCGTTTCCCAAGTCTCATCCATCCGCGTCACCGCATCATCGGTGATATCGGTCAGCTCGCGGGAACGCTGATGCAATTTCTCACCAACATTCTCGATCTGATCTGCCGCGCTATCCGTGGTCCGGCTGAGATCCTTTGATTGCTGACGCAGGGCATCGGTGACCAAGCCCAATAGACGGGCGGCGCGATCAGCGGCATGCGTCACCTCTTCGGAGCGATGCTCCATGGTTTCACCAGCGACGTTAATATCGCCAACCGCTTTGCCGGATGAGTTCGATAAATCGACCGCTTTCTGGCGCAGAATTTCAGCAACGTTATTTACTTTTTCCGTGGCATTATCTGCCGCATTCGTCAGCTCGATTGCACGGCGATCAAGCACAATTCCGATCGAACGCAAACGTTCGCTTGCTTTGGCAGATGAATCACTGACGTTAGAGGTCTCCTCGCGCAGCGCCGTGCCAACCTCCGCAACTTTTTCAACCGCGGCATCTGAAGCATCGTTCAGCAAACGCGTTTGATCGGCGAGCTTGTTGCCGACTTCGATAATATTTTCCCCGGCACCTCCTGAGGCGACTGATAGTTCTCTAATTTGATCGCCAATTTTTTCGCTAAGTTGTTGGATTGTAGTTGTCGCTTCATCAGATTCCGTGGTTAATATTTTCAGCCGCTCACTATAGTCGCTGTTAGCTTCTCCGACATTGTCCACCACCAGGGTCAGTTCCTGAAGATCACGGCGCATTGCTGCAGCGACGCGGTCGACATTACCGACGCTGTTGTCAGAAGCCTCTTTAAGCTCCAATTTCGCCTGATGCAGCCGTTCCGTCGTCACATCAATCTGTGAATTCACTTCCTTCGAGGTATCCGACAACTCTTCGGCACGTTTTCGTATTGCCTCTGCCGTATTGCCCAATCGCAGGACGACTAAATCGCTGAGGCGGACCATGTGATCTGATTTCTTCTGCAACGCATCCCCGACTTCGTCAATTTCACCAACAGCTTTTTCTGAATTGGCTGACAATTCCGCGGTTTTAGTTTCAAGAGTTTGCGAAACTTCCGTGATCTGGTCCATTGCGCTTCCGGCAGCTTGCTCCAGATTGTCTTTAACTTCCGCGATCTGCGAACCTACTACTCGGGCCCGCGCCGACGCACGATCAGTGGTTTCTTCCAACTCAGTGATATGTTTACGATACTGGATCGCTGTCTGATCAACTTGCTCTGCCGCATTGGCGCCAGCGACCAACAATTCTTTGGTGTCATCGGCCAGGCCCGCACTCGCAGTTTTTACCCGCGACATCACATGATCAGTCGTCGTGCCCAAATTCTTAGACTCGGTATTAATCGTTTCCACGATTGTCGAGGTTTTAGCCGTTGCCTTTTCGATTGCTTCATTGAGATTTTCAGCTTGATTGGCCAGCATGCCGGCAACCGTGTCGGCCTGAGCCGTCATTTGGTCAGAGCGGCGGGACATGTCTTGCGTATGTTCGCGCAAATTTTCTGTCGTCGATTCCACCCGCTGTGCCGCCAATTCAGTGGCCCCCGACAATGCCTCCGCATTAGTGGTCAAATCGCTGCCCATCTTTTCGGCGCGCGCCGCCGCTTCAACCGAGATCGCCGCCAAGCTTTCTGAACGTTCTCTAAACATATCAGCGGTCTCGTGCGCCTTACGTGAAGAATCCTCTGCCACCCGCATCAACTCTTCACCGCTTTTTTGTAAGGTATTGGTGATATCTTCGGTGCGGGAGGATGCCTGCTGCGACACATTAATCAAATCGTGACTTTGGTGATGCAGTACATTGCCGGCTTCCCGTGCCCGGGCAATCGCGCGGTCGGATGCCGAGACCAAATCTTCGGCTTGCTGGCGCAATTTATCACCTGCACTATCGGCCTTTATGCTGGCTTCTTCCGAAGCCACGGATAGCGCTAAGGTCTGGCGCTTGATGAGATCCGAAGCTTCCGCCGCCCGCAAGGTCGCATTTTCGGATACATTAGTGAGTGCCTGGGTTTGCGACCGCAAAGCCTCGGTAATTTCACCGACGCGGGTCTCAGCACCGTCTGCGGGATAGGTAAGTTGCTGCAAATGCCATCGCAGCGCCCGCGTTTCTGCCTGGTAGATTCTGGTTTTCTCAAAAAAAGCGACGACGATCCAGATCAAAGCAATAGGCGTCGCGATACCGGCAGCGAGACCACCTAGCTCGTGGGGCAGCAACTGGGACAAATCTTCCAGACCGAGGCTATTAAAAACAAACATTGCGGAACCGGCGAGCCAGCCGATGGTGGCGAGCGCCGCCAAGACGCTCAATAAGTGATAGCGCGCGTAAAAGGGCGGCACAAATTCAGGCGCCACCAAGCTATCGATGAGATTGGGTTTACTGTCCTCTACCCATTCATATTTATCCTGAACGCCGGAATGTTTGTTCTCTGGCTTGCCGTTATCTGGTGCGCTGTCAGCATCGTGCACAACTTCAATCGGTGGATTTTGATCTGGACTATCTGGCGCATTTTTCGCCATGGTAAGCTCCCAATATGGTCGGTTAAGTAAAAAACCACCCCGGTATTCTATTTTAACACTTTGGATTAATCTAACATAACCAAAGGCTTCCTCACAAATACTCTAAAATGAAAAGCTGTGGTCAATATGACGTATAACCTGTGAATAAACTGTTAGAAGTTTATGTATAATTCGGGATAACTTTTTAAGCGCTAAACCTTTGCTTATCGCCCCACACGAGTTAAATAAAGTATCAGGATAAAAAATATTGAGGGAACTTAAAAATGGATGATCAAACCAGAACAGAACTTGAGGCGGCAGCCTTTCGCGGACTTGTTGAACATCTGCAAAGACGCACCGATGCGCAAAACATCGACATCATGAACCTTGCTGGCTTTTGCCGTAATTGCTTATCAAAATGGTATATGGCGGCGGCCGATGAACGCGGCGTTGAGATGGATTATGATGAAGCCCGCAAAGTCGTCTACGGCATGCCGTATGATGAATGGAAAGAAAAACATCAAGAGAAGGCGTCACCTGAACAGCAGCAGAAATTTGAAGATACCAAACCGCTGCACGCTAAAATCAGTGGTCACTGATCACTAGATTTGTCGCGATTATAGTAGTGGTAAAAAATAATCAGTGACAATAAAGTTAACATCGCCAGCGCTATTCCGGCCTGGTTCAGGAGATCAACAGCGCGGGCCACAATGTCCGGGGTAGCCCCTTCCGAAAGCCCGGCTGAATTGGCGATCAATCCCGCAAAGGCTGATCCGAATGCCAAGCCCATTGTACGCATGGTCTGAACCGACGAGGCCACCAAGGCTTCTTCGCCCGGTTGAGCGCATTCTATGGTCAGGGCGATCACATGATTGTTTGAGGTGCCGACCCCCATTCCCATCACCGCTAAGGAGGCGCCAATTAATATCACCGGCCCGTTAACGGCAAACAAGGTCAGACCAATCGCGCCCATCACGATTAAAATGCCACCGCCAATAAAAGCAAAATAAACCGCCCGTCCTCGCCAAGACGCCACCAACAGTGCCCCGACGGTCCAGGTAAAAGAAAATAAGGCGCTGATATAGGCGGCAATGATTGGCGTCTGATCGTGCAGGACCTGCAAGTACAATGTCATGTAAAGAATGGCGACAATGAACGTAAAGGTAAAAAACAGCAGAAACCAAAAAGACGAGCCGACAGATGTTGTCGGCACAAGCGTGTTTTTAGGAAACATGCGATTGCTGGAATGCGCATCGCGGACCATCGCATAAGTTACCATCGCGATCGCCGAAATAATTAAGCCAACACGGTATACATTGTTATCAGTTTGTGAAGTAAGTCCGACACACAATATTCCGAGCGCAAATAATATTAATCGTGTGATCGGAAAATTATCGATTTTAGCTTCACTGGTGGAATGCGCGATATAGCGCCAAACCATGCCGCAAAAGATCAGCGCCAACGGCACAATCGCCCAAAACGCACCGCGCCACGAACCAAACTCGGCAAATATGCCACCGAAAGCCGGGCCAAACACCGTCGCCACTCCCCAGGTCGTCGAAATTATCGAGAGAATTCTGGTCCGCAGTTCGGGCGGGTAGATATCACCGATCAAGCCATAAGACTGTGAAATAATGAGGCCACCGCCCAATCCCTGAAGCAGGCGCCAAGCAATCAGAACTTCGATATTCGGTGCATAGGCAGCGCCGAGATTACCAATCAGGAAAAACAGCCCAGCAATAACATAGCCATTGCGCCGGCCAAATATTTCGCGCACCGGTCCAGCACTGGCGGCGCCGGCAATCGCACCCACCATGTAAATCATCACCGGCCATGAATAGAGCTCAGTGCCGCCGATATCTTTAATCACCGTCGGCATGATGGTCGTGATGACGAAGGTATCAACAGCAAACAGCAAAATACCAAGATTGATAATCACTGAATAGATCAGCAAATTACCGCTAAACACCCGTTTCCAGGTTGCCCGATCTTCGCCGTATTCTTGATCGGAAATTTTGTTCGAGGACATGGTGAATATTGTCGCGTCAATCTGGCGGATTGCAACCTCCGAATTTTAGTCCGTAGGCTGAACAAACTGAGTGAGATCAAGCCTATCAAAGACGGCGCTTTAATATCACTTCGATCTGATATAGATTTTAGTTAGATAACCAAACAATAAAATACCAAGGGAATATGGAAGGCCAGTTCAATGGATACTGCAGGAATCTCGGCAGATCGTCGCGAATACTATGAAAAAATCCGTCGACACGGCTGTGCGCCGCTGTGGGAAAATTTAGAATATCTGGTGACCCCTGAGCCGGTAATAACTTCAGTCGCCAATCTTTGGGATTATTCTGAACTGCGCGAAGATCTTTTGCATTCGGCCAATTTAATCTCCACGGCAGAAGCTGAAAGACGGGTCCTAATGCTTGAAAACCCGGCCCTGGAAGGAAATTGCTCTATTACGGAATCCTTATTCGCCGGCCTGCAGCTAATTATGCCGGGCGAAGTTGCCCCGGCGCACCGCCATTCGCCCGCTGCTCTGCGATTTATTATTGAAGGTTCGGGTGGCTACACGTCGGTCAACGGTGAAAAGACCTTTATGGAACCTGGAGATTTTATCATCACGCCGTCCTGGACTTGGCACGACCACGGCAACGAAGGCAGCGAACCAGTCGTCTGGATGGACGGGCTGGATTTGCCACTCGTCAGAAATATTGGCGCCGTATTCCTTGAGCGTTATGCGGAAGAGCAGTTTCCGGCCGGCCCGCCACCTGGTGACAGTCTAGCCCGCTACGGCAGCAACATGCGTCCGGTTGGCGAGGTCCTGGAAAATCTGAATTCGCCAATTTTCAGCTACCCCTACGCCAAATCGAGGGAAACCCTCGAAAATCTTCGCAAATCATCCGAATGGGATCCCTATCACGGGCTGAAACTCGAATATATTGACCCGACCTCAGGCGGCCCGGCAATGGCGACGCTGTCGACCTTCCTGCAATTGTTGCCGAAAAGATTTAAAACCGAAAAATATCAAACCACTGAAAACGTCGTTTATTCGGTGATCGAAGGATCGGGGCGGACTATTGTCGGCGAAGGTGATGACGCCAAAACGATGGAATGGCAAAATCAAGATATATTTGTCGTACCGTGCTGGTATCCTCACCGCATTGAGGCGGATGATGAGGCGATATTATTCAGCTTTTCCGACAAAGTCGTGCAGACTAAATTGGGCCTATGGCGGGAGCGTCGCGGAAACGCCTAATCACCAGTTTCTAATTTCTGTCTTTACTTAGATGTCCATCACTAATATTTGAATGGGCGAAATGCGTCTCGATTAAAAAAATTTCAGGATATTTATTGTAATGGCCAAAGTTAAAAACATTCTATTCATCATGTGCGACCAATTGCGGGCGGACTATTTGTCCTGCACGGGCCATCCTAGACTCGAGACACCAAACATCGATGCGCTCGCCGCCCGCGGTGTGCTGTTCTCAAAAGCCTATTGCCAAGCGCCGATTTGCGGTGGCTCAAGGATGAGCTTTTACACCGGGCGCTATAACTTCACTCATGGCGCAACCTGGAACGGTGTGCCGCTCAATCTAGGTGAGCAAACCATAGGCGATTTTCTTCGCCCGCTTGGACATCGTGTCGCCTTGGTTGGCAAGACCCATATGAATGCAGACGTTGCCGGCATGGCAAGATTGGGTGTTGATCCGCATGAACCATTTGGCGTTTTCGCCAGTGAGTGTGGTTTTGAACCTTATGAGCGGGATGATGGTCTATGGGGCAATGCCGACTTTGCACCTGAAAATTTAGCTTATAATCGCTACCTTAATGAACAAGGCTACGAAGGTAAAAACCCGTGGCATGATTACGCCAATTCGCATGAGGGGCCGAATGGTGAAATCCTGTCGGGCTGGCACATTCGCAACAATCATTTGCCGGCCAGGGTCAAAGAAGAGCATTCCGAAACTGCCTATATGACCAATCGGGCGATGGAATTCATCACCGAAACCGGTGATCAGCCCTGGTGCCTCCATCTCAGCTATATCAAGCCGCATTGGCCTTATGTTGCGCCGGCGCCTTATCACAATATGTACGGCCACAACGACATGATCCCGGTCAATCGACACCCGAAAGAACTAGAGAACGGACATCCGGTTTACAGATTTTTTATGGACCGGCCAGACAGCCAGACTTTTTCCCGCGATGAAGTCCGCAATAATGTCATCCCCGCTTATATGGGATTGATTAAACAAATTGATGATCACATGGGCCGGTTGTTCGCCTTCCTCGAAGAAAACGGCCGCATGGACGACACCATGATCGTCTTCACCTCAGATCACGGCGACTATCTCGGTGATCACTATATGGCGGAAAAAGAACTGTTCCATGAAGAAAGTGTCCGTATACCGATGATCGTTTACGATCCTGATGAAGCCTCTGATGCGACCCGCGGCACCATCGATGAGCGATTTATGGAAGCCATTGACCTGGTCCCAACATTTATCGAAGCCGCCGGCGGTGAAGTTCCTGATCATATTATCGAAGGCCGCTCGTTAAAGCCTTTGCTGAATGGTGAAAAGCCTGAGGACTGGCGGAGCTATGTTATTAGCGAATCTGAATATGCGGCCCGTTTCGCCAATTGGGAATTTGGTATTTCGCCGAGCGAAGCGCGCGGTACGATGGTCAGAACCGAAGACTGGAAATACATCCATCACGAAGCTTTCCGTCCGGAGTTATTCGATCTCAAAAATGATCCCCAAGAATTGGTAGATCTTGGCGAAGACCCAGCCTATGAAGAAATCCGCGGCCAATTGCGCGAACACATGTTTGAATCTCTACGCAAACGAAAATTCCGCAAAACCTACGATGATAAGGCAATGGAAATGAGAGCGCGCCGATCGTTGAATACTGATCCCAACAAACCCGTTAGCATCGGCATGTGGTAGATTTTATTCAAATTTGCTGAAACGGCGCAAATAATATCAATTTAAGCCGCCAGATTTATCTAAGGTGGTGACCATTTGAATGAGTTGAGCCAGCGAGTCAGCCGCCATTTTTTCCATCATTTTCGAGCGATGAAACTCAATCGTTTTTTCACTCAAGTTAAGTTCTTCAGCGATTGATCTGTTCGAACCACCAGCGACAACGCCATCAAGCACCTGACGCTCGCGCTTGGTTAAATTCTCAACCCGAATTTTGATTTCGCCAAGCTCGCCATGGAGTGCCGCTGTCTCTTCATCGCGTTGAATAGCTTTTTGCACGAGATCTAATAGCAATTGGTCGTTGAATGGTTTTTCGATAAAATCGAAAGCACCGGCTTTCATCGCCCGTACCGCCAAATGAACGTCGCCATGCCCGGTAAGAAAAATAACAGGAATTGTCGCCGCCCGCTCTTGCAAATCTTCAAACACATCAATGCCGCTTAATCCAGGCATACGAATATCAAGGATAACGCACCCGGGTTCAAAGGGCGCGTTGCTGTCGAGGAATTCCATACCGTTGGAAAAGGTCTTAACGGGCAAGTTGACCGATTCAATCAACCATTCCAACGAATCCCTCACTGCTGCATCATCATCGACGACACATACTTTGGCTACTGTTTCAGCCTCGGAAACCGACCGGGAAGGCGTTTTGGAAGCGGTCATTCTCAACTTCTCCATAATCTTGGTTGTGAATAGATAATACTCCAAGGTTTTTCGCAAGCGCAGATCATAAATTTCCATCGTAGCAGACAATATTTGCCAGCAGATCAACGTTGTTTTAGTAACTAAGTGACCTTCAAATATATAATGTACACATCATTTATTAGAATAATTCCATTTATTACAGTGTGCGCCTTTAAAGAAAGCCATATTAATATAAGCTAACGCGAAAATTTAGTTGAAACTTTAATAGTAATCAGGTGCATATATACTTATATGTTATGAAATGAGATGTGATCTGATAAATGAATAACGTTGACCAGCTTGGCTGAAAGAATCATCTGTGTCACACTTTAAGGAAAGAATATCATATAAACTGGCGATCATCTGCGTCGGCGCAACATTTGTGTTGGGTATTGTCTTTGGCCTTGCTCAAGTTGCCTCTGATTTAAATGAAGAGATCGAACACACGAATGATCGAATTTTCAGAATTCTTGATGCAGCGAAAATTAATGCCATAAATGCCGCCCTTCGGCTGGATGAAATCCAGGCAACGGAAATTGTTAAAGGACTATTTGTCCACGAATTTATAACTGCCGTCCGGATTGAAGATGAACGCGGTGATATCCTTGCCGAACAAACCAGATCGGCGAGCAAAAGCTCAACGATGTGGCTGACTGAAAATTTCTCCACCCGACCGGCCGTTGATCGTCAAATTTTATTGTCACCAAGCAATAACAAAAAGGCGATTGGCGTACTTGAAGTCAAAGTCGATTTTGATAAGGCGCTTGAAGCTTTTTATGAACGCGCAACTTTTGTACTGGCGTCGGGCATTGTTAGAAATTTGATCCTCGGTGGAATTCTAGTCATTATTTTTTATATTTTTGTGACGCGAGCTCTCCTGCAACTGGCGGATTTCGTCCGCGATACTGATCCCGAAAATTTATCAGGCAGGGCAATACCGGTTCCCGCCGGCCACGAAATCGATGAAATCGGCGAGGTTTCAAACTCAATTAACAGTTTTGTTGAGGCGATTGCGGTCAATCAGGTAAAGCGAGCGCAAGCGGAAGGGGAGTTAAAACTAGCTCATGACGAATTGGAGCTTAGAGTTGAAGAGCGTACCCGAGAACTCCAAAACCAAATAACTGAAAGAAAATTTATTGAGGATACGCTGCGTGAACGCGAGCAAATGCTGCGCCTCATTACGGATAATATCCCAGCACAAATTTCTTACGTTGACGCGGGTTTACGCTATCGCTTTGTAAACGCCCAGTACGAAAAAGATTTTAATCGGCCAAGAAGTGAAATAACGGGATTATTAGTTCAAGAGCTTTGGGGTGATGATGTTTGGCAAGATGTTAAACCTTATGTTGATAAGGTTTTTGAAGGCAATGTACCAGGCGTGGATTTCGATATTTCCATAGAAATATTGGGTAAAACTCATGTCCGTAAAAGCACTTATATCCCGGATCGTGATGTTAGCGGAAAGGTCACGGGGTATTTTGTTTTGAGCGAAGATGTAACTGTTTCCCGTCAACGTGAGAGTGATCTTGAACAAGCCCGTATCCAAGCTGAAACGGCAAACCGCTCCAAATCGGAATTTTTAGCGAATATGAGCCATGAATTGCGCACCCCGCTAAATGCAATTATCGGTTTCTCCGAGGTTTTAAATGAGAAAATATTCGGTGAAATGGCCAATCAACAGCAAACTGAATATGTTCTGAATATTCATGAATCGGGTCAGCATTTGCTTGATTTGATCAATGATATTTTGGATGTCTCAGCAATTGAAGCAGAGAAATTTGAACTCAAAGAGTCGAACGTTCAGTTGCGGGAAACTGTTGAATCAGCAGTTCGCATGGTTAAAGACCGCGCCAAACATGCTGGTATCATTCTTGAAGATAATATTGGCGATACCGCTCCCATAATCTGTGCGGATGAACGGAGGTTCAAACAAATCGTCGTTAACTTGCTGTCGAATGCCGTCAAGTTTACCGAAAACGGTGGCACGGTTTCCATTAATTCCGACATCACGAACGAGGGTGATTTAACTTTGATCATTAAAGACACGGGCATCGGCATGG
The DNA here is from genome assembly GCA_913020445.1 of uncultured Rhodospirillaceae bacterium. Lineage (GTDB taxonomy): Bacteria > Pseudomonadota > Alphaproteobacteria > Rhodospirillales > UBA2165 > TMED23. The sequence goes on along the minus strand of CAJWAR010000022.1, from coordinate 4,295 downwards.
ATCAAGATGGGCTAGACACAGCTTTGCAAAAATTTGGTCAAGTTCGAAGCGATAATAACAACCCAACAGATGGTACGGGACTGGGCCTGCCTCTGACCAAAGGGCTGGTTGAAGCCCATGGCGGCAAATTAAATATCGAAAGCACAATTGGCCAAGGCACGACTGTACGTATTGAAATACCTGCTTCGCGTATCATTTAACTGCGGCATCATCTTACCTCGACTTTTCCCTAAATTGCTGGCTGACTCATGCCAGAATATGAAATAATGGTGTCGATCTAAATTAAACACGAAAAAGGATTACCCTAGGATGCTATTCGTAAATTCTATTCTATTCAGAGGATTTTTAACGGTTTTTTTGGTACTTGGCGGCATTAAAACTGTCCAAGCGATTGATCTAAATCCGCTTTCGATAATCAAAGGCGCCGTTGAAGCTGTTGCCGAAGATCGCAGCTCCGGTGACATCGCCACGGACCTCGGCATCAAGACCGAGATTACAGCCAAAGTCATTGATAAAATGGGCACGGATGTCATCTCTCTAAGTGCCGATGTTTATGAACAGGATGTCATGCTTACCGGAGCGGTTAAAACAAAAGATCAAAAAAGGCAGGCTGAAAAACTAACCCGCGAAGTCGAAAACGTAAAAAAAGTCTACAATGAAATACTGGTCATCAAACCGATCGATAAAGAAAAGGGAGCCGTCGAAAACTTTGTCGATGATACCGTCATTGAAAGCAAGACCAACGCTCTATTGCTTGATGCCAAAGCGGTCAATGTAACAAACTTCAGATGGCGCTCCGTTGGTGGCCGGGTATTCCTGTTTGGCCGTGCCTTATCGCAGGCTGAAAAAGAAAAAGCGACGAAGGTCGTGCGTGGCATCAAGAATGTTCTCTCGGTAAAAAACCTTGCCAAGGTAAAACCGAAATAAATGACCTATGAATATGAAGGAGAACCGGGCCCGAGGCTAACTGTACCCGCCGGGGCGACAGACACCCATATGCATATTTACGAGCCGGAATATGCAATGGCGCCGACCGCCCTGTTGGCGCCGCCGGATGGCAAGCTCGAAGATTATCAAAAAGTTCAGCAGCGGCTTGGCCTGCAACGCGTTATTGTTGTCCAGCCGACATCCTATGGCACTGATAATTCCTGTACCCTCGAAGCAATGGCAAAAATTGGCGACGCCGCACGCGGCGTTGTCGCCGTTGATACCTCGGTGGCCGATAGCGAGCTGGAAGACCTCACCCGCAAAGGCATTTGTGGCGTTCGCTTTCATATGCTGCCAGGCGGCGCGGTGCCTTGGGAAATTTTGCCGGAAATGGCCGCGCGGGCGCAAAACTTTGGCTGGCATGTCCAACTGCAATTGGATGGCCGGGAATTACCTGACCACATCGATGTGGTTAAGAGCCTGCCCTGCCCGCTGGTGATTGATCACGTTGGCAAATTTCTGGAGCCGGTGCCGGTTGAGAATGACACTTTCCAGATGATGCTGGGCCTGGTTGAAAACGGCGCTTGGGTTAAATTATCGGCAGCTTACGAAACCTCCAAAAATGGCCCGCCAAACTATGATGACGTCGGTGATCTGGCCAAAGCATTCGTCAAAACAGCTCCAGAGCGCATGCTGTGGGCGTCAAATTGGCCGCATCCAGGACACGACCCGCGACCGGATGATGCAGTATTGATGGATACGTTGTTGGATTGGGTCGATAGCGACAGCTTGCGACAGAAAATTTTGGTCGACAATCCTGCCGAGCTTTATGGTTTTTGACATGCCCGAACCTGAGATTCCCATTTGCCCAGCACCTGACCTCAATTTAAAACAGCCCAAAATCAAATTGCCGGCGGGCACCATCGACACCCACGCCCATGTGTTCGGGCCGGAGAGCGCCTACCCGCTTTCGCCCCATCGTGGCTATACACCGTGGCAGGCCGATCTCGATAAATTACTGGAATTGCATGATGCCTTCGGCGTTGAGCGCTTAGTGCTGACCCAACCGAGCGTCTACGGTACTGACAATCGAGCCATGCTGAATGCGATCGCCCAGCATCCCGACCGCATCCGTGGCGTTGTCGCCGTTGGGCCTAAAGTAACAGACCTGGAACTCGAAGACTTTCACGCTCAAGGCATTCGGGGCATTCGCGTCAATATGGTCGACAAAGGCGGCATGCCGTTTGCCTCAATCGACGAGTTTTGCCAATTCGCCGAACGGCTCAAGCCCTTAGACTGGCATCTGGAACTGCTAATCCATGTTCATGAATTCCCCGACATTCGTGAAACTCTCGGCAAACTGCCGGTCGATATATCGGTCGGGCATCTCGGTTATATGAAGTCCTCAGCAGGTGTTGACCATCCGGGCTTTCAGGATTTTCTTAATCTTGTGCGCGACGGTCATTGCTGGGTCAAACTGACCGGCACCTACCGCATTACGACGATGGACCAAACGCCATATTTGGACGTGACACCGATTGCTCAAGCGCTGATCGACGCCAACCCTAATCGCTTGATCTGGGGGACCGACTGGCCGCATGTTGCAACGTATGGCGTCATGCCCAATGATGCTGATTTACTGGATCACATGCTCGACTGGACATCTGATGCGGCGCTTCAGCAAAAAATATTTGTCGACAACGCCATTGAACTTTTTGGCTTTTAGGGGATGATATGTTTGCCGTTATATTTGAAGTAGAACCAAAACCAGAGGGCAAGGCCGAATATCTCGATATCGCGGCGGCGCTGCGCCAGGACCTTGAGAAAATGGATGGCTTTATTTCCATCGAGCGATTTCAAAGCCTGACCGATGACGGCAAAATTCTGTCGCTCTCATTCTGGCGTGATGAAGCGGCGATTGCGGCGTGGCGCGAGCAATCCAAACACCAGCGCGCTCAGGATAAAGGCTATAATGAATTGTTTGACGACTACCGGCTGCGGGTCGCCGAAGTTGTGAGAGATTATACCAGGAACAATCGAGAAGAAGCACCGCAGGACGTACCGGCAAGAAAATAAATGGTAATTGGAGAACTATAATAATGAGATATCAGAAACTCGGTAATTCTGACATTGAGATTTCCGCGCTTGGTTTTGGCGGTAATGTTTTGACTGACTTTTTTGGCCCGGTCGACGATGCCGAGTCACTTAAAACACTTAACCACGCCGTTGATCTCGGTATGACCTTTATGGATACCTCAAATTCTTACGGCAGCGGCCTCAATGAGGAACTATTTGCCCGGCTGGTGGCCGAGCGCCGCGATGATATCGTACTGTCGACAAAATTTGGTTACTTTGAAGGCAACGTCTGTGGCACGCCGGAACATGTCGCTGAGGCATGTGAAGCCAGTCTTAAACGGTTGGGCATCGATATTATCGATCTCTATTACCAGCACCGGGTCGATCCTGATGTACCCATTGAAGACACCATCGGCGCCATGAAAGATCTGGTTGCCGCCGGCAAGGTGCGTTCTCTTGGCCTATCGGAAGCGGCGCCCGAGACCATCCGGCGGGCCCATGCGGTGCACCCAATTTCTGCCCTGCAAACCGAATATTCCCTGTGGGCCCGATTTGCCGAAGCGGAAATTCTGCCAGTTTGCCAGGAGCTTGGCATTACCTATGTCGGCTATTCGCCAATGGGCCGCGGTTTTTTGACTGGCGCCTTCACTGACCCCAAAACATTAGGTGAGAGTGATCGCCGCCGCGGCATGCCACGATTTGCCGAAGAAAACCTCGATCACAATCTTCAACTCGTCCAAACCGTGCAAGAAATCGCCGCCGGCAAAGGCGCCGGCATGGGCCAGATCGCGCTGGCCTGGATATTCGCGAGTCCATTTGACATTGTACCGATACCGGGTACCCGCAACACCCATCATCTGGAAGACAACATCAAGGCTTTGGACATCGAATTGACGCCGGCAGAGATAGCATTGCTGGACGAAACGTTTGCCATTGAAAATATCCAAGGTGCGCGCCAGCCTGAACACGTTCTATCAACGGTAGATAATGGGTAACGATGTTAGCGTAACGCCTTAGATTATCTAATATTCGCACTTGCTCAATCTGCGGACAATTTGACATTGGTCAATGTTGCGAACCAAAACGATGGGTATAAATGTCGCCAGAATCGCCATATTTTAGACTAATTTGTGGCGTGCCTTAATGGTGAAATAAGATTGGCTACTTTATTGTTTATTACAATAAACAAATGGCAGCGAAGCGTATTTCACGTTACAAATTTAACCTAGTACTACAATACCGGTACATTTATCCGGGAGGTCTAACGAACAAGGAGACGAAAAAATGAAAGT
>CAJWAR010000021.1 GCA_913020445.1 uncultured Rhodospirillaceae bacterium | reverse complement strand
CCTCAAACGACCAATCTGCCACCAGGTTGTGGTTGACGGGATTTTCGAGAGCAGTATCTGCAATAACGTTCACTGTATCTTTTGGCATATTTTTTTCCTTAAGCCGGTATCAGCACTGGACGCGCTTTGTTTTTATGCGCGTGTACAGTGGCAAAAATTTCGTTGATGTCGTCGAGCGGATGATGCTCGACAAAGTTTTGAACTTCGACTTTACCGTCCAGCACCAATTCCAGAACCGCCGCATAATGACGTGGCGGGCAGCCCCAATTACCGAGGGCTTTAGCGTGGAAGGCCATTAAATTAGACAGCCGGATTTCGACTTTATCCATGGTGAAGCCGACAACGCCCAAAGTGGCGCCATGAACCAATAAACTATAAGCGGATGCCTGACCCGCCGAGGTGCCGGAACATTCAAAAATGAACCATTCGGTTTGACGGAGGTTGTTTTCTTTAGCAAAAGCGCCGATTGCTTTTTTAAGCTCGCGGCCTTCGTAATCCCTGGCGTTCAGCGTAATGGCCGGACCGTGATCTTTAATACTGTCGAGCTTGCCTTGATCAACGTCGATAGCAACCACGGTAGCGCCAAAAGCCGCTGCCATTTGCACGCAATAGCCGCCGACGCCACCAACACCGATCACAATCGCCAAATCGCCTTCGCCAAGGCCGGATTGTTCAACCGCCTGATAGGGTGTTGTTACCGCATCGGCTATGACTGAAAGGTCGGCAAGGCTGAGACCAGCTTTTTCGAGCCGCACCTCGTCAACTTCACAAAGACCATGTGCCGGCACTTTAATATGAGAGCCGAAACCGCCTTGAATGTCGTAACCCGGCATGACTTGATTGCGGCAGATGGTTTCCTTGCCGCGCTTACAGAGATCGCATTCGCCGCAAGGTACGACAGCTGGAATAATGACGGCTTTGTCCATCCAGCTTTCCGCGCCGTCGCCGACAGCCACCACATGGCCACTGATTTCATGACCTAGTGCCAGCGGTAATTCGTGATTGGTGCGAACGCCATCGTAATAATAGCCAAGGTCGGTATGACAGACGCCGCAGCCGGCAATTTTGACCACAACTTCGCCTTCACCGGGCGGGAACGGATCAAAATCCACTTTTTCCATCGGTGCGCCCGCTTCAACCATTTCCCAGCGGTACGATTTATCTGACATGCGAATTCCTTTAACTAACCGTTCTTTTTTCTGACTGCCGAATTTCTGATTGTGGTCATTTTCCCGGCGGCTCAAAAATTCTCGTTTTTGGTAGATTTATGAGCTTTTTTATTAATTATGGTAAAACGGTACTCGAATACCGATTTAGAGTCAATAGCTTTTTTGAGGTTATTAAAGTTATTTGGAACGTCTAAATGTCACGGTTCTTAACCGTGATCATATCAATTTGAAAAAAAGTTGGCTTAATAAGCCATAATTCGCTTGGGAATCAGGTTCCCAATGATGTAAGTCATGGCACAAGCTAAACCAAAGTCATAAAACCAACGCTGAAAATTTATAGAATAATTCCAAGAAAAGGTCCTAACTCATTGCCAAATCATACCGTTAATGTTTATCCGTCAGAGAAACCTCTGGCCAAAGAAGATCAGCTTGCCTGGAAGATTGCCGCAGTCGCTGCTGACCCGATAGCCGTTAGCGATGCCGTCACCGATATGGTGATCAACCGCATCATTGATAATGCGTCTGTCGCGATCGCGTCAGTCAACCGCCACCCTGTTGCGAGCGCCCGCGCCCAAGCCATCGCCCATCCCCGCTCCGGTGGTGCGGCTATTTTTGGTATGCCGAATGATCAACGCTTTCATGCCGAGTGGGCTGCCTGGGCCAATGGCACGGCAGTACGCGAGCTTGATTTTCACGATACGTTTTTGGCAGCTGATTATTCGCATCCGGGCGACAACATTCCACCGATCCTCGCCGTTGCGCAGCAATTGGATAAATCCGGCGCGGAGCTCTTGCGCGGCCTTGCCACCGGCTATGAAATCCAGATCGATCTGGTCAAAGGCATATGCCTGCACGAACATAAGGTCGACCACATTGCCCATTTAGGACCATCGGCAGCCGCTGGTATCGGCACGCTGTTGGGACTTGATACCGACACGATCTATCAATCGGTCCAGCAGGCTTTGCACACGACGGTTTCAACCCGCCAATCCCGCAAAGGTGAAATTTCCAGCTGGAAAGCCTTTGCACCGTCACATGCGGGCAAGCTCGCCATCGAAGCAGTTGACCGCTGCATGCGGGGCGAAGGTGCACCGTCACCGATCTATGAGGGGGAAGACAGCGTCATTGCCTGGATATTGGATGGACCGGATGCCAATTACACCGTTCCCCTGCCCGGCCCCGGTGAAGCCAAAGCTGCGATCCTCGAAAGTTACACCAAGGAACACTCCGCCGAATATCAAAGCCAGGCCTTGATCGATCTAGCCTTCCGGGTGCGCGAAAGTATTTCCAGCTGGGATGATGTCGAAGAGATCAAACTCTTTACCAGCCACCACACCCATTATGTTATCGGCACCGGCGCCAAAGATCCGCAGAAAATGGACCCGAAGGCCAGCCGGGAAACCCTCGATCACTCGATCATGTATATCCTGGCCGTCGCTCTGCAGGATGGCGAGTGGCATCACGTTCGCTCTTACGCCCCTGAACGCGCCCAGCGGCCAGATACCGTTAAGCTCTGGCATTCGATCTCAACCGAAGAAGACCCCGCCTGGACCACGCGTTATCACGATCCGGATCCGGACAAGCGCGCTTTTGGCGGCCGCTTGGAAGTGACCCTTAAATCCGGCGAAAAAATCACCGATGAATTGGCGGTCGCCAATGCTCATCCCGCCGGCGCCCGGCCGTTCGCCCGGGATAACTATATCAACAAATTTAAAATGCTGACCGAAGGCATCATTTCGGACGTCGAAAGCAATCGCTTCCTTGATCTGGTGCAGAACCTGCCAGAACTTGATGCGGCCGGTGTTAATGAAATTAATGTTCAAGTTGATGCAATTGACGTCGATAACAATGCCCCCGATACGAAAGGGATTTTCTAATGTTGTTTGGCACCAAGACAGCCGCGGAGAAACGCGCTGATTTCAGGAAAGAACTGGCTTCCGGCAAACTCTTGCAAATGCCGGGCGCTCATGAGCCAATCGTCGCCCGTATCGTTGAAGAACAAGGCTTTGACGGTATCTATATTTCCGGCGGCGCTTTGTCTGCGGCGATGGCGATGCCGGATATTGGGCTAACGACCCTCACCGAAGTAACCCAGCGCGGCCGCCAAATTGCGCGGGTGACGGAACTGCCGGCGCTGATTGATCTTGATACCGGCTTTGGCGAAGCAATGAATACCGCCCGCACGATCCAGGAATGCGAAGAGCTCGGCATTGCCGGCTGCCACATCGAGGATCAACTTAGCCCCAAGCGCTGTGGCCATTTGGATAACAAAATTATCATCGATACCAAAGACATGTGCCAAAAAATTGCGGCGGCGGTAAATGCCAAGCGCGATCCGAATTTTCTATTGATGGTGCGGACCGATGCCAAAGCCTCCGAAGGTATTGAGGCGGCGATTGAGCGCTCCAAAGCCTACGTTGATGCCGGTGCCGAGGCGATTTTCCCGGAAGCCCTCAACACGCCGGATGAATATGAAGCTTTCCGTGCCGCCATTGATGTGCCCCTGCTCGCCAATATGACCGAATTCGGCAAAACGCCACTTTATTCCAAACAGCAGCTTATTGATTTCGGCTACAATATTGCGATCTATCCGGTTTCCTCTTTACGCCTCGCCATGGGAGCGATTGAGAGCGCCTTTGCCGCCCTTAAGGAAGAAGGCTCGCTCGAAAGCCAAGTCGATAAAATGCAGACCCGCAAGCGTTTGTATGAAGTCATAAAATACGAAGATTATAATCAATTTGATCAAAACTTACATAATTTCAAACTTTAGACCTCGATTAGGGAGAATTAATTATGGCCAAAGCAGCCAAGAAGACAGTGAAGAAAACCGCCAAGAAACCTGCCAAAAAAGTGGCCAAGAAAGCTGCTGAACCGGATATCCGTAAAGGTCTCGTTGGAGTTATTGCTGACACCACCGCTGTTTCCAAGGTGATGCCGGAGACCAATTCGCTAACCTATCGCGGCTATGCGGTGCAGGATTTGGCCGCCTCGTGTTCTTTCGAGGAAGTTGCCTATCTGCTGCTCAATGGCGATCTGCCCAACCGCAAACAACTGAACGCCTTTAAAAAGAAAGAGCGGTCTTTACGTAAACTCTCTTCCAACCATATCGCGGTGATTTCTAAATTCCCCAAGAAAGCCCATCCGATGGATACCATCCGGACGGCGGTTAGTTACTTGGGCACGACCGAGGTGGCCTGGGGTGGTGAGCCTGCCGAAGCCGATATGGAGCGGGCGATCAATATGCTGTCCAAAATCCCGACCATGATCGCCACCGATTTCCGCTTTAGAAACGGCCAGCGCCGGATTGCGCCCCGCACCGATCTATCGATGGCGGAAAACTTCTTCCACATGTGTTTCGGTAAAGTGCCGCCAAAGGCCGTCGTCAAAGCTTTTGATGTCTCGCTCATTCTTTACGCCGAGCACAGCTTTAACGCCTCAACCTTCACCAGCCGGGTGATTACCTCGACCCGCTCTGACATCTATTCGGCCGTCGCCGGTGGTATTGGGGCATTGAAGGGCCCGCTCCATGGCGGCGCCAACGAGGCGGTGATGGATATGATGAAAGCCATCCGCACCCCGGCCCGGGCTGAAGCCTGGATCAGGGACGCCATGGCCAACAAAAAGCTCATCATGGGTTTTGGCCACCGGGTCTATAAGCAAGGTGACAGCCGTGTACCGACCATGAAGTCGTGCTTGGAAGACCTCACCAAATGGTCGGGCGACACCAAATGGCTGGATATATACAACATTCTCCGAGACATCTTCGTCAACGAGAAAGGCATCCATCCAAACTTGGATTTTCCGTCGGGTCCGGCTTATTACCTGATGGGCTTCCCGGTCAATCTTTATACGCCGATCTTTGTCATGGCGCGGATCACCGGCTGGTCGGCGCATGTCCTGGAGCAAAATGCCAGTAACGCGTTGATCCGGCCGCTCAGTGCCTATTCCGGCCGCGCCCAGCGCAAGGTGCCGGCCATCGCAAAGCGGAAGTAAGGTTACGGCAAATATATTGCCTGAAATCACCCCTACCTTAATCCTCCCCCATCAAGGGGGAGGAAAGCTGCGTCTAAATTAGGCCAATCTAAGTTAGGCTGGGGATTAGCGTCCATAAGCCCTCCCCCTTGATGGGGGAGGGTTGGGTAGGGGTGCTAATAAATGCAACTCTGTGAACTCTGTGGTGAAATTGCCACTTCGACATCGCAAGGGGGGACACCTTAGGCGACCGGTGATAATGACGATAGAAGGTGCCAAGAAGATGTCCCTTTATGGCTTAATCAATCCCACCAACTTCGCCTCAATCTTCTCCCAGTTCACCACCTCGCCTTCCGGCAGGATGATTTCCAAGCGCGAATCGCGGCGGTAGGCGATCGGGGTGACGGATATTTCGCTGCGGGCGCGGTCGATCAGGATCCACTCGGCGCCGATCCGAAACACCCCTTTGAGACGCTCGACTTTCTCTAAGCCTTCGGGACCAGGCGGTCCGAGATAATCCACCAGTGCATCTTGATCAAACACGTCTTCGGCTGAAAACACCCAGCCGCAGCCTTGATAGCCCTGGCCTGAATTTTCTACTCGTACTGGTTTGCCTGGCTCAGGCGTGCCGATATCCAGGGCAGGTTGCGACTCCGCGTGATCATGCAGATGAGGAAACAGCGGCAGCCGTTCGTCAGTGGCCTTGAGATCGAGCAGCTCGCCATCGATCTCGCCCATCACCGCCTCACCTACTACCAATTTCGGCGGAAACAGCTTCGCCGCCCACTTCCGAAAACCCGCCAGATCATCGTCGCTGGCGAGATCGGCCTTGCTGGCGATCAGCACGTCCGCCAGATGCACTTGATCTTTAAAAACATCAACCTCGGTAATACGGGGATCACCAACATATCTTGGATCAACCAAACAAATCACCGCGCCGACATCGACGACGCCTTTAAGATCATCTTTGCGGAGCTCGTCTAGGATGCCCGCCGGATGACCGAGCCCGGTCGGCTCGATCAACAAGCGGTCCGGCTTGGCGCGCCGCAGTATTTCGGTGATTGCCACCCGCATCGGCACATTTGCCACGCAGCACATACAACCACCTGGAATTTCGCGGATGGTGACATTGTTCTCTACGTCGCTTTCAAACGCCGCCTGATCGACCGCGATTTCACCGAATTCGTTTACCAGAATGGCCCAGTTTTCACTCTTTGCTTTGCGCGCCAGCAGTGATCGGATGGCGGTCGTCTTGCCAACGCCAAAAAAGCCGGTGAACAGAGTTGTCGGAACGTTCGCGATGGTCACTTAAAACCTATATGTTTTGTTTCATCAGCTTGAGTGATAGCTCGCGGGCCATGTAATGGGCAACCGCTTCTTCGCTGCATTTTTCTTCCCACCAGGCGCGGGTTTCCTCCGAGAGCGCTTGCAGCCGATTATCATCACCTAGCAACTCATCTGATAAGTCTTTTAGCTCGCTCCAATCATCCACTTCAATGACCGGCCAGCCTTCATTGTACCAGACCGGCAATTGCCGCGCTGCGATCACCACGCAGCCGGCGCGCATGGCCTCATAAATGCGAAAAGTCTCGTGACTGACACCGCGCGGGCAGAGCGCCAGTTTCGTTTGCGCCAGCTTATGAGCATAGATTTCCGGGGTGTGACCGGAGCGGAAATCCTCAGCGCGCAGAATATCAATCTCGGGGCCGCGCGAAACTTCGGGGTAAAACGTATCCACTGCATCATAAAAATCATCGCGATATTGATTCCAGCCGGAAAAAAACAAATTGATGGATCGATCCTTCATGGCTTGCAGGGGCAAGGCCGGCACATCTTTGTTGCATCCCAAAGGCACGATGCGAATGCTGTCGGGGCTGGGATCAAATGGCCGATAGTTTTTAAACACCATAAAAACCTCAGCGGCATAGTCCGGAATTTCGTGCGCTTCATCGCTTACCTGATAGACCACAGCCCGCTCGGTGTTGGCAAAGGCGAGATTGTCGGCCTTCGCCGTGACGACAAAAATAAAGCGATCAGCAAAGCCGAGATTGGCAAGATAATGCTCAAGCCGAGTCAGGCTGCCCTGAACATGATCCCACTCGCACCAGTTCTCGGGCATTTCCCAGATAACGTTCAAATGTTCAAACATCGAAATCGGCATGTTCCCTCCATAACACAGATTCGCAAAAAGGTCTGCTGTCCGAAGCTCGCAAGACTTGTTATGATGGCGCCATGTTCGACAACACTAAGCTTAGGAAAACACCGCTGCATGGCGGCAATCTGACGGCAGCAGCGAAGGAATTCGGCGTCGCGGAAGCAGATATGGTTGATCTCTCGACCGGTATCAATCCAACTTGTTACCCGCATATCGAGGTAAGCGAACGCGCGCTCCGGATGCTGCCGACGCCCGGAGACGTAGAGATTCTGCTGAGCGCTGCCCGCCAGTTTTATCACGTGCCCGAAAGTAGTTCGATCATCGCCGCGCCCGGCACCCAATCGGTGTTGCAATCTTTACCGCAGCTTTATCCGGATCGGCGCGTTGCTATTTTATCGCCAACCTATAGCGAGCACGGTCATACTTGGGAAAGTGCCGGCAACACCGTGACGCCCGTTTCAGAGTTTGATGCGCTCAGCCAAGGTAGTATCGCCGTGCTCGTCAATCCCAACAATCCCGACGGTCGTCACTATCAGCCCGAAGATATTCTGAACTTCGCCGAACACGTTGAATTGCTTATCATCGATGAAGCCTTTGGCGATGCCTCGCCCGAGCTCAGTGTTGTGCCCCAACTTAATAGGCAAAATATTTTGGTCTTACGCTCGCTCGGTAAATTTTTTGGCCTGGCCGGTTTGCGCTTGGGCTTTGTTATTGGCGATGCAGACATCACCGCCGCGCTTACGGAACGTTTGGGCCCGTGGGCGGTGTCGGGCCCGGCGATTGAGATCGGCGCCCGCGCGCTGGCTGATCAAGGGTGGATTGCCGGGATGAAAGAAGACTTGGCATCTAAAAGCACACGCTTAAACGAAATACTGCAAACCAACGCGCTAACGATTGTCGGCGGCACGGAGTTGTTCACGCTGATCGAAACCCGGCAAGCTCAGGCGATCTATCAAGCTCTCGGAAAGGCCGGGATATTGGTGCGGCGATTTGAAGATGAGCCGAACTGGCTCAGGATTGGACTACCCGGCGCTGATCGTGAATGGGAAATCTTGGCAACAGCGCTAAACGCCGTCGATGATATGGGCGAATGAACCCATCACCGAACCGACACGGCAGCCCAGCGGCGGCACGGCATTGCCCCGCGCATCAAGCGCCGCGAAAAGACTTTCACCGCCCGCCATCGCCGTCATTTCACAGTAATGAAACTCATGGCCTTTAAACTGAGCGCCCGCCACACCCAACGGCCCCTCTTCTGATAGCATTAGTTGCCGATAGCCCAGATGCAGCTTGGGATTAGCAAACGACGTCTCAACCGGCAGCAAGCCTAGCATCTTGTGCGATTTACCGTCCCGGTCCGTGAGCGTTTCCCCCAAAACCATAAAGCCACCACACTCACCATAAATAACAGCGTCCTTGGCAACCGCCATCTTCATCGCCGAGATAAAGCTTTCATTGCTGGCGATCTCAGCCGCATGAAGTTCGGGATAGCCGCCCGGCAGATAAATACTATCAGCGAGGAAATCCGGCGCTTCGCCGGCAAGCGGTGAGAAAAAACTAATCTCGGTGCCTGCTGCCCGCCAGCCATCAACAACATGATCATAACAAAAGGCAAACGCATCATCTCTGGCGATTGCCGTATGTTGTCCAAGAGGCGGCAAGGGTGGTGTTTCTTCGAGCGTCAGCACGACTTTCGATTGCTGTGCGATATCTTTGAGCCTATCCAGATCAACATGCTCGGCAACGATTGCCGCCGCTGCATCGAGCCAGCGATTAAGCTCCGGCATTTCTTTGGCCTGCACCAAACCTAAATGACGGCTCGGCAGGACCAGCGCCTCATGACGGGGAATACAGCCGAGGCAGGCAATGCCTGTAGGCGCCAAAGCTTCGCGTAAAATAATCTCGTGGCTCGGGCCGCCAATGTGATTAAAGATCACGCCGGCAATTTCAATATCGTCGCGGTGATTGGCGAAGCCTTCGACCAGCGCCGCCGCCGATGCCCCCTGCGCTTTGGCATCAACCACCAGCACAACCGGCCAGTCGAGCCATTTGGCGGCATCCGCCGTGCTGCCGCTGTTTTTACTTTCACCCGTAGTCGCGCCATCGAACAGTCCCATGACCCCTTCGGAGATCACAACATCAGCTTCTTCCACTGCCGGTGCCCGCTGGCGCAGCAGCGTGTCCTCCCGCATCGCCCAGAAATCCAAATTGCGGCACGCTTGGGCCGAGGCCGCCGCGTGATAGGCCGGATCAATATAATCGGGACCAATTTTGAATGAGCTGACGTCAACGCCTGCGTTTTTTAACGCACGGAGCAGGCTTAGGGTGACAACCGTCTTGCCGCTGCCGGAAGCAGGTGCCGCAATCACCATCCCTCCAGCGATATTGTCACTCATCTGGCAGCCATTTTAATTGTTCACGGAAATTAACGATATCGCCGACAACGATCAACGCCGGCGGCTCCAAATCTGAGGCTGCTAAATCAGCGGCGCAATCTTTTAAGGTCGAAACCAGCACTTTTTGATCCGGGGTTGTCGCTTTGGCCACGACAGCGACAGGCTCATCAGCGGGACGGCCCGCTTCCTGCAATTGCTCGGCGATTCGGCCCAAATGCGTGGTGCCCATAAAAAAGATCAACGCCGGTGAGCCATCGGCAAGGGCGTGCCAGTTAATATCATCCGGCACCGTGCCGCCTGCGGTATGCCCGGTAATAAATGTCACGGCCGTATTGGTGCCCCGGGTTGTCATCGGAATACCGGCATAAGCCAACCCGCCGACACCGGCGGTAATACCCGGTACAATACGGAACGGAATATCAGCCGCCACCAGCCCCAGGCATTCTTCAGCGCCCCGGCCAAAGACAAACGGATCGCCGCCTTTAAGCCTGAGAACGCGCTTGTTTTCCCGGGCTAACTCAACCAAGCGCTCGGTAATATCATGCTGCTTCGAAGATGGCTTACCGCCTCTTTTTCCGGCGTATTCCATCTCGGCATTTTCGCCCGCCATGCTAATTATGCTATCACCGACGAGGGCATCATAGACAATGATGTCGGCTTGCTGAATGCCATGCCAGGCGAGGATCGACAGCAGGCCCGGATCGCCCGGACCAGCGCCGACGATCCAGACAGTTCCCGCCTCGAATTCGGGGAGATCAATTGAAAGGTTTTCCATAAGCGCAGAATTTAGCAGAATGGGGCATGGATGAAAAAGCGTTAATAAGGTAATACGTGCATTTCATGGAAAATACTGACGACACGACAAATGTAGATGGGCGCGAGCTAAAGCGCGGCTGGACGACGGGTGCCTGCGCGACGGCTGCCGCCAAGGCTGCCTATATCGGCTTGCTCAGCGGGAAAATACCAGACGAGATCGAGATAACACTGCCCGGCGGCCAAACGCCGGTGTTTAAAATTATCGATTCGAAAATGGCCGGTGACAGCGTCATGGCGGCTATCGAGAAAGATGCCGGCGATGATCCCGATATTACTCATGGGGCGATTATTCGGGTAACAATACAAAAATCCGAGGGTGTGACCTTTAAAGCCGGCCCTGGCGTCGGCAGGGTAACCAAGCCGGGCTTGCCGTTGGATGTGGGCGAACCGGCGATTAATCCCGCACCCCGCCAGATGATAATTGATAATTTGCAGGTGGTCGCTGACCAGAAAGGTATCGCGCTCGGCGTCGACATAGAAATCTCGGTCGATAACGGCGTGGCCTTGGCGGCCAACACCTGGAACCCGCGGCTTGGTATTTTGGATGGACTATCGATCCTCGGCACCACTGGGATTGTCATCCCTTATTCGTGTTCGGCCTGGATTGCCTCGATCCATCAGGGCATCGATGTCGCGCGTGCCACCAACCTTGATCATGTCGCTGCCTGCACCGGCAAAACCTCGGAGAGTGCCGTGACTGAGCTTTACGGTTTCGAGCCTGGCGCAATCTTAGATATGGGCGATTTCGTTGGCGGCACGCTCAAATATCTTCGCACCCACCCGATCGCCAAAGTCACCATTGCCAGCGGCTTCGGCAAGCTTTCCAAACTCGCTGCCGGGCATATGGATTTGCATTCAAAACGCTCGCAGGTGGACCCGGCGTTCCTGGCCAAGCTCGCTGCGGAGGATGGCGCCGCGCTGGATATCTGTGACGAGATTGAAAACGCAATCTCTGCCGGGGCGATTATGGAGATTATCGAGCGTCATAATCTGACCCTTGGTAATCATGTCGCCAGAACCGCGCAAGCCATTGCTTTGAAGGAAGCGCATGATAGCGTCGATATTGAAGTGCTGGCCTATAATCGCAGCGGCAAACTGATCGGCCGTGCGCCGTTTTTGGAAGGTGGCGCATGAAACGGCTCCTGATCCTCGGCGGCACCGGTGATGCGGCCAAGCTGGCGCGGGAAGCCAGCCAAATGTCCGATCTGGAAGTCGTTTATTCGCTTGCCGGCCGCACCCGCAATCCCAATCTGCCCGAGTGCAAAGTACGGATCGGCGGCTTTGGTGGTGTTGATGGTCTGGTTTCTTATTTGAGTGAGGCTGAGATCGATCTCGTTATTGATGCGACCCATCCGTTTGCCAGGGCGATGGCCCAGCATGCTGCCGAAGCCTGCGTGCAAGCCAACATCCCCAGACTTAAGTTCTGCCGCCCGGCCTGGCGGCAAGGCGATGTAAGCTGGATCTCGGTGGTCGATTACGCCGGCGCTGCGGAATATCTCAAGGAATTGGGAGACCGCATCTTTCTCTCCATCGGCACCAGGGATTTGAAAGCCTTCTCAAGCCTTACCGAAAAATGGTTTTTGATCCGCGCCGTCGAGCAGCCGGCAATGCCGATCCCGCTCGACAATCACGAACTGCTACTAGAGCGTGGTCCGTTCGATGAAGCCCATGAAAGAACCCTTCTCGTCACTTGCCAAATCGACGCACTCGTCTCCAAAAACAGCGGTGGCGCCATGGCCGCCAAACTCACCGCCGCCCACGACCTCGGCATTCCGATTGTTATGATCGAACAACCTGATCTGCCAGAGGGGAAAGTGCTAGATCGGATTGAAGATGTGTTGGAGTGGCTTCAGTGACCGGACCGAAATTCAGCAGCATCTACGGCATGACGGCAAATCCACTTCGCCAGGTATTTATGATGGGCGCGATTTGGCGGCTCGCCCTCAACAAACAAAACGCCTCGCTAAATATCCTTGAAGTTGGCTCATGGACCGGTGCTTCTGCCTTAACCTGGGGCGAAGCCCTGGAAATCCACAATAACGGCAACGGTGAGATAACCTGCATTGATGCGTGGGAGCCGTATTACAACGATACTGAAATACTTGATGATTTGAGCCGGCAGATTAACGACGCTTTGTCCGGCGACGAACCTTTCCAGGTATTTCAAAAAAATATGGAACACTTACCTCCAAGCGTAAACTTGAACGTACGCCGGGGCTGGTCCCAAGATATTCTACCGACGCTAGCTCACGACAGCTTTGATTTGGTTTATATCGATGGTGACCATAGCTATCAGGGCGTATCAGTTGATCTTGAGAACTGCTGTCCCCTGGTTAATAAGGGTGGCTTTATTTGTGGCGATGATTTGGAACTTCAAAGCCATCAGGTAGACGCGACAATCGCGCTCCAACAGCCAAATTTAGACAAGCTTCATGATCAATTTTCCGATACGACTTATCACCCCGGCGTCACCCGCGCCATCGGTGAGAAATTCGGCCGGGTATCTTCGTGGCATGGTTTTTGGGCCATGCAAAAACTTGACGGACACTGGCAGGAGGTTTCCTTGGCAGGCATGCCACCTCACATCCCGAGCTTTATATCTCCGGAAAATCTAATCGGCTTAAAGGCCTTGCTGATGGAACGCGGCTTTTTTGACTAGGAGGCAACGCAGTTAATAATTATCATTGCCCAACTGTCCCTACTTCGGTCTTAGCACATGCTTGTGGTCTTTGGCGTAGAGGCGGCTGTCGATAAAGTCGTCATCACCAAAGACATGGCCGACCATGATCAGGGCGGTGCGGGTGATTTTTGCCTCGCGGACTTTGGCGCGGATATCGGCGAGGGTGCCGGAAATAATCTGCTGATCCGGCCAGCTTGCCCGGTAAATAACATAGACCGGGCAGTCGGCGCCGTAATGAGGCGCCAAATCGGCGATGACTTTCTTTAAGTTGCGTACTGACAAATGAATGGCGAGGGTAGCGGTGGAGGCTGCTAGTGATGCCAAATCTTCGCCGCTCGGCATGGCGGAGGCTTTGCCGTCGGTCCGGGTCAGGATAATCGTCTGTGAAACTTCAGGCAGGGTCAGCTCCCGGTTGAGTGCTGCCGCCGCTGCTGCAAAAGCCGGCACACCGGGCGTCACGTCATAGTCGATACCGAGCGCATCCAGGCGCCGCATTTGTTCGGCAATGGCGCCATAGATCGATGGGTCACCGGAATGGACGCGGGCAACATCTTGGCCCTTGCCGTGGGCTTCTTCGATCTTCTCGATGATCTGATCTAAATGCAGGGGGGCAGTATCAATCACCTCCGCACCCTCGGGAGCAGCGGCGACGATTTCTGCCGGCACGAGCGAGCCGGCATAAAGACAGACCGGACAGGACTTGATGAAATTGAGCCCCCTGACCGTGATCAGATCGGGTGCGCCCGGGCCGGCGCCAATAAAATGGACAGTCATCAGAAGCTTTCCTTTTTATCGCCATAACCGCGTGGTGTGTAGACCGACGTGCCGCCGTCACCGCGCAGATAAGCCCGCGTTTCACTGCTACCGATCAGCACGAGGGTTAGCATATCGACTTTATCGGCTTCGAGCTCGCCGAGCGTAATCACGTCGACTTTTTCCTCTTCACGACCGAGATTACGCGCCAGCACCACCGGCGTTTCAGCGGGCCTGGAGGTCAGCACAATATCCCGGGCAATGCCCAATTGTTCCCGGCGTTTTTTGGAAACCGGATTATAAAGTGCAATGACAAAATCCCCTTCCGCGGCGGATCGCAAGCGTTGTTCGATCACTTCCCAGGGCGTCAGCAAGTCTGACAACGAAACCGTGCAAAAATCGTGGCCTAACGGCGCACCAATTTTGGCGGCGGCCGCCTGCAGGGCGGAAATTCCCGGCACCACATGAGTTTCAAGGCGCTGCCAAGCGGGCTGAATTTCGCCATTAGCGCCGTGTTCGATCAGCTCAAACACCAAGCTCGCCATCGCATAGATACCGGCATCGCCACTTGAGACCAGCGCCACCTCTTTACCCGAGGCCGCGAGGTTAAGCGCTTCGGCAACGCGGTTGCGTTCTTCACCCAGCGCATAATCGTGCCGGGTCTTGCCGTCCATCAAAGGCCCCAGCAAATCGAGATAGAGCTTATAGCCGATGACGTCGGTCGAGCGTGCAATTTCATTGGTCGCTTCGGGGGGCCCCGCCAGTCGTTGGTGCCGGGCCCAATGCCGATTACCGATAACCGACCGCAGCCCCGCCCGACTTTTTCCGCATCAATAATGCTCGGCGACAAGGCGACGGCACAGGTCATGCCGCGCCGTTTTTGTTTGGGCACAATTAGTTCGGCATCTGCACCGGCAGCGGCCAGGGCAGACGCCTCTGACACACTATGGGTGCCGACGGTTTCAAACACATAGTCTGATGGATCACTGACCCGCGGCGTTTCTTCGTCGAGGGTTTCCGCATCGAACAATCGCACCGGCACCTTGCCCAACCGCGCCATTTCCCTAATTGCTGCCTCGTCCTCTTTTAGGTCAATCGTCGCGATGCAGGAGATCGCATGTTTGCCAAGGTCTTGTTCTTTAAAGACATCGAACAGAAATGTTGCGAGGTCTTCTGCTGCGACACCGCGCTCACAACCAATGCCCAACGTCAAGGTACCGGGCGACAATATCAAATCACCTGTCTCTTCCGGCAGGCGGGCATGGGTCAGCCTAATGCAGTGTTCGGCATCGTCCGAAAACGTCAGTCCGGCATCCAGCAACCAGCTTTTATCTACACCGTCAGCCGTTTCATCCTGTAAGCGTACAGCGTCGCCATTGAGCAACGCCGCCATGACCGGTTTGGCGTTGTCTCGGTTGGCGAGCCGCCAGCCCTCAGGCGGATCATCAAGCGCGACGCCGAAACGAGTGTCACCGGCGGTGGTTATCGCAGCCGTGCCACCTAAAACTTCGGCGATCTCGCGAGCAAGCTTGTTCGCCCCTTGATGTCCGCCCAACAGCGGCACCACGCTCCCACCGTCTTCCGAAATTACTACAACCGGCGGCTCTTCGGTTTTATCAGCCAAGGTCGGTCCCAGCGCGCGAATAACAATCCCCGCTGACATAACGGCAATAACCGGACGGCCTTCGGCAAATAAAGCACTGAGATGGCTGAGCGTATCTTCAAATGGAATATCAGGGCTCATAACACGGGATTTCAGGCCATGTACTTCAGCGCTGGGCACCACAGACACCAGGCGGCGGGCCAACGCCGCACCAGCATCATTTAAAACTACGAAGGTGGAAGAGGCGCTCACTGGTCCAAAATCTCCCCGTTACGGCGTACGATAATCATCGAGAAATAAGGCGCACTTTCATCATCAAGGTCGCTGAGCGCTACGATGCGCTGATTTTCCATGGTCGCGCGTTCGATGTAGTGGGATTTTTCAGTTGCGCCGATTTTCTCCAATACGGCTTTGATTTTGCCCAAATGCCGCCCGACTTTAATAATCGCCGCGGTATTGGCCGCCAGCAATTGGCGCTCCATCTCATCTGCATCAATCGTGCCGGGGATGACCGAGACCACGTCATTGCGCGCCGCCAAAGGAAGTGCCAGTTCGGCAGAACAGGCTGAAAGAGACGATACGCCCGGCACAACTTGAACCGAATAGCTCTCGGACAGACGGGCAAATAAATACATGAAGGAGCCGTAGAAGAACGGATCACCCTCACACAGCACGGCAACGGATTTTCCGGCTTCGACCGCAGCACTGATTTCCGCAGCACCCTTGTCGTAGACATCCTGCGCTGGGTAACGCTCAGTCACCATCGGGGTCGATATGATGATCTCTTCTTGGCTCCCGCTCATATGGGGGGCGGCGATGGCGCGCACCAGACTGTCGCCATTGGCGGGTGCTGGATAAGCCACAACATCGGCGGCCTGCAATATCTTTAAAGCTTTCAAGGTAATAAGCTCAGGGTCGCCCGGACCAATGCCGAGCCCCCAAATTTTTGTGTCTTCATTCATGTTTTCAGTAATCTTAGTTGAGTTACGGGTTTGAAAGGCTGCCAAGCGGTGAAGCGGCCCATTTCTTGAGCGCGTGATATATCAATTTTAACCAGCTCGCCGCCCAATTCCTCACATGTTTCGATCAACCGGCGCTCACCCTCAAAGGTCACCGCATTGGCAACCAAGCGCCCACCCGGTTTGAGGTTTTGCCAGCAATATTCGAGCAATCCACCGGAGGTCAAGCCGCCGCCGATGAAAACCGCATCCGGTGCCGGCAGGCCGATTATTTCGTTTAAGGCTTCGCCGAATACCACTTTGAGTTCGGGGACACCGAGCGCCAAAGCGTTGGCGTTGATCATGCCGAGACGATCCATATTTTTCTCGATGGCGAAAGCTTTGGTATGGCGGGAGCTACGCAGCCATTCGATGGCGATTGAGCCGCAACCCGCGCCAACATCCCACAGCATCTGCCCAGGCATGGGCGCCAACGCCGACAAGGTGACCGCCCTCACCTCGCGCTTAGTCAGCTGGCCATCATGCTCAAAAGCGTCGTCGGGTAATCCGGGTGCGCGGGGATAGACGACAGCGCCTTCATCAGCCACGCATTCAATCGCCACCGTGTTGAGATCGGGTACCCTACCGTGGCTCCAATCCGACGCCAAATCATCAAACCGAGACTCGTCTTCGCTACCGACATGCGCCAAGGCGCTAACCGGGCTTTTGCCGAAACCAGCTTGGTTAAGAAGACCAGCAATTTTCCCCGCTGTCTCACCATCATTGGCGAGCACTATCATGCGTGCGCCCGGGCTCAGGAAAGCCCGCACCCGCTCTAAATCCCGGCCATGTACGGTGAGGCATTCCACCTCAGTTAGCGGCCAGGCCATGCGGGCAGCAACATGGGAAAAAGCGGAAGGTGACGGAATTACTTTAATCTCGTCTGCACCATAGCGCCGGCCAAGCGTCGCGCCAATGCCAAACCACATCGGATCACCGGTCGCGATCACCGTCACTTTTTGACCCTTATAGCCATCAAGATCAGCGAAACTGTCTTCGAGCGGTGATTTCCAGACGTTACCGCTTTTACCGATGAGTTCTAAATGGCGTTCTCCGCCGAACAATATTTCCGCTTGATCGATGGCGTCTTGCGCGTTTGAGCCCAGCCCGGCCAGACCGTCTTCGCCAATACCGACAATGGTGAGCCAGGCACTCATGCGTCACCTTCCAACAACACCGCATTAACTGCCGCGGCGGCCAAGGCCGAGCCGCCTTTCCGGCCCGTAAGCGTGATGAACGGGATATCCAGATTTTTCTCGATCAAATAGGCTTTGGATTCAGCCGCGCCAATAAAACCAACCGGAAAGGCAAATATCGCCGCCGGGCGCGGACATTCTTTATCTTCCAGCATATCGATCAAATGAAACAGCGCCGTCGGTGCGTTGCCGATGGCGACAATGGCGCCCTCCAGATGCGGCCGCCAGAGCTCAACCGCCGCTGCCGAACGCGTCGTGGCTAAAGATTGCGCCAATTCGGGTACCGCTTCGTCACGCAGCGAGCACATAATTTCGACACCTTGCGGCAGGCGGTCTTTCATGATCCCGGCCATCACCATATTAGCGTCGACGATGATAGCTGCACCCTCAGCGAGCGCTGACGCCGATGCCCCGGCAACATCACCTTGCCAAGCCAACTCATCAACAATTTCCGGTATGGCAATGGCATGGACCAGACGCAGCACGATCTTGTGCAGGCTTTCGGGAAAATCAGACAAATCCACTTCTCGGGCAATGGCCGCAAAGGATTCCCGGTATATCTCGGCTGGATCCCGTAAATAGCTCATCGCCCTAGCCCAGCCCCGCCAAATTATTCGGCAGCAGCAGGATTGCGCTTACCGGGTCCATGCGGGTGATCGGCATGAGGATGCGGCGCATGGCCATGATCATGCGCGTGCCCGTCATCGTGCGAGTGATCATGTGAGTGCGGTTCAGCGTCACCGGTGCCAATCCCTTCAACATGATGATGGTGGCTTTCCTGCGGCAGTCCGTGGTGGTCTTCGAAGCCGACGATCTGCTCCCGGTATTTGCACATCAGGCAGTTCATATTGTTGTCACCGCTCATAATGCCGCGTACGCGTTCTTCGAAGGTATCGATGACGCTCTCATGGTCATTGAGATAGCCGGCTTTGATGAACTCAATATCTGGATTTATTTCAGCAATCTCATCGACAATTGAATAAATGCGGCCAACCAGCACGCCGGTGAAGAGAAAATAAGGAAATACAATGATGCGTTTGTAGCCGAGCTTGGCGGCATGTTCGAGGCCGGGCGCAACCAGCGGGAAGGTCACGCCGGAATAACACACCTCGCCCCAGCCATAACCCATGCCTTCCCACAGCATGCGGCAGATTTTGTTGATATTGCTGTTGGCATCGGGATCGGAGGTGCCCCGGCCAACGACCATGAGCAAGGTATCTTCTCTGGGTATCTTGGTTTCGGTGGCGGCTTCTGCCTCGGCAATGCGACCCTCGGCGGCATAGAGCATCTTGGCATCGACATCCAGCGCCCGGGCATACTCTATCTTAAGGCCAATGTCTGTATGCTCAGCTTCATATTGTTTAAGCACGGCAGCGATATCGTTTTTGACATGACCGGCCGAAAACAGCATGCCGGGAACAGCCAGAATATGATCGACACCTTGTTTTAAGAGGCTATCCAGACCGTCGCGAATAATTGGTGTCGCGAACTCAAGAAAACCGTATTCAACCGGATAATCCGGGAAGCGGTCGGCCAGCTTTTTTTGCAGGGCGGCGAATTGAGCAACTGCTTCTTCACTGCGGCTGCCATGCCCACATATCATTACGCCGGTTTTGGTCATTTTTGTTCCTATCTGGCCAATTTTTATGGTTTTTTTGCATTGTTTTAATTTGGGTCTTAAATCGGGCCGGATCATAGCTGATCAATCCCGCTAGCTAAAGGATTTAACGTAATATTTTTCTCCCAATTGACGATTTTTCACCTTCCTGCTACCAGTTTCATTATGCCTGGTTTAACTATATTTCCGATCCTGTTGCTCGCCCTCATGATTGACGCAGTTTTCGGCGATCCGAAGCCGCTTTATCGCTTCGTGCCGCACCCCGCGCAAATGATGGGCTGGCTGATCGAGCAGCTTGATAAACGGCTCAACCTGGAAGAGGCGGCGGATAAATCTAAACGGCTCAATGGCGTGATTACCGTTATTATTGTTGTCGGCATAGCCGGCGGCATCGGCGGGGGCTTGATTTATCTGTTTTCGCAAATTCCCTATGGCTGGATATTGGAGGCACTTATCCTCTCGACGATGATCGCTGGACGCAGCCTTTATCAACATGTCGCCGCTGTCGCCAAAGCGCTCAAGGCAGAAAAAATTGTGGAAGCCCGCGAGGCCGCCAGCCAGATCGTCGGCCGGGATACCGAGTTTCTCGACCGCCACGGTGTAGCACGGGCTGCGATCGAGTCATTATCTGAAAATTTTTCCGATGGCGTGCTGGCGCCGATTTTTTGGACGGCCCTTTTTGGCTTGCCGGGCGCCCTCGCCTATAAGGCGCTCAATACCGCCGATAGCATGATCGGCCACAGAAATGATCGTTATCGCTATTTCGGCTGGGCGGCGGCCCGGCTTGATGATGTAGCGAACTTTATTCCAGCCCGTATTTCGGCGCTCCTGCTGTGTCTGGCAGCGTTCATTTGGGGCCGCAACGAAGCCCGGCGTTCATGGCTCGCCATTCGCCACGATGCCAAAAAACAAATCTCGGTCAATGCCGGCTATCCCGAAGCCGCCATGGCGGGCGCGCTGAATGTCAGACTGGCCGGCCCGCGTGAATATGACGAAGAGCCGGTCGATGGCGAGTGGATCGGCAGCGCCAATGAAGGCAGCACCGCCGACGCCACTCATGATGATATCTCAAAAGGACTGATGCTCTACGTCAATGCGTATTTACTGTCGGCTGGCGTGATTGTGTTTCTAACGGTCTGGCTGGCGCAGGGGTGACGCTGTACGAAATACCAGTGGTTTCTGTATTGGATTTTTAATTTGAACTTCATGAACTTTAAAATGCACTAGTGGAAATCCATATACCTACTGCTATAGAACTAAATATCCATGTTAAAAAAATTATAGCTGACAAATGAGGATTTGTGGACTTCATTCTTTTCATAGGTTTTAACAACAGGAAAAAAAGTCAAATTACGAGAGTGCATAAAAGTAGTATCAGGATTGAAAACTCAATCAAACTATAGTCCGAAGCGGTCATAGAAGATGGATTATTAGTACTCGACCATCCCAAATTTCTGAAATTCGTTTTGAAGCCGAGAAGCATACCGGCAAAAATGGCTAGGCTCGTGCTAAACGCAATAGCTATTAATCTATGTCTTGAAGCCCAGTTTTTATATGTGATTGATATTTTGCTCATCTAATACCAAAACCAACTCTTTTCCGTACCCCCTCTGAGCCGCTAGTCAATCCGCCAGCTTCTGCGACCCAATTTGACCCATTTTGAGGGGGTTTTCCGTACACGTTCTAATAAGTGTAGCGCATTCGATAATTACAGCCAAAGATAAAATAAGAAACCGTCTCTGTTCTGGTCATTTAAAGTAGACCAACATCAACAAACAAACTCGTCACCCTGGACTTGATCCAGGGTCCAGGCTTTTTAAGGTTCTGGATTCTGGCTTTCGCCAGAATGACGGGAAGTTAGTATTTAGATGGTAAAATAAATTGTCCTTCCTTTAAGTAAAAACGTCTCTGCTCCCGCCATTGCAAGTGCACCAACATCAACAAACAAATTCGTCACCCTGGACTTGATCCAGGGTCCAGTTTTCTGGTTGCAACAATTCTGGATTCTGGCTTTTGCCAGAATGACGACGAGGTCTTAATATGAAACAGGGCTATGTCTACATATTAGCAAGCGAGCGCAACGGCACCTTGTATATTGGGGTTACCAGCAATTTGGTGGGCCGCATTTATCAGCATAAGAATAAATTAGTGGAGGGCTTCACCAATAAATATCAGGTTCATAATTTGGTCTATTATGAAGTTCATGACCGAATTGACGAGGCCATTGCCCGCGAGAAAGCTCTTAAATTCTGGAAACGTAAATGGAAACTGAAACTAGTCGAGGAATTTAATCCTGAGTGGTGTGATCTGTATGATTGTTTGTTTGAAGGAAAAAGGCTGGACCCTGGATCAAGTCCAGGGTGACGGGCGAGGTGGTAGTTTGGGTGGACCCCGGATCAAGTCCGGGGTGACGGGGTTGCTTCAGGAAACGCCCCTCACCCCGACTCCATAATCCGGGCGGGGGATTGGCCTTGGCGCAGCAGGGTGGCCATTTCGGACATCGCCGGTTCGATGTGCTCGGCGATCCTGGTGTAAGACGGACAGAAATAGTTCAAATCAAAGCTGCCTTGTTTGGTCGGAATAAAGCGATGTTTGGGACAGCCGCCACCGCAATAGGTCAGGAAGCGGCATGCCACGCATTCGCCCGGTAATTTTTTATGTTTATCTTCGCCGAAGTCATGTTGGCGGGCATCAGCAACAAGCTCTTGCATCGGTGTTTCCATCACGTTGCCCAGACGGTGGGTTGAATAAACAAAATGATCGCAGGCATAGAGATCGCCATTGTGCTCCATAGCCAAGCCGGTGCCACAAGACCGCGCATTGACGCAAAGCGTAGAAGGCTCTCCCATCCGAAGACCGAGATGAACATCAAACGGCTGAACAAAGATTTTGCCGACATCCGTTTTGCGCCAAACGTCAAAAATCGCGCAGATAAAATCACCGTAGCCATCTCGTGGCACGCTCCACTCGGTGACCTTGGTTTTTTCGTTTTGGGCTTCTAAGTCAGGCGGCCCGGCTAGTTCGCCATCAGGGCGGCGGCGCTCGACAATAGGGATAAACTGCATGTACTCGACACCGAGGTCGCGCAGAAAGCGGTAAACCTCGGCGCCAAACTTATAATTGCGGCGCTGCACCGTGGTCAGCGTATTATATTCAACGCCGCCCGCCTGCAGCATTTTGATGGCTTGCTCCACCTTGGCGAAGGTTTTTTCATTCTTCTTGCCAACACGGAAACGATCATGCAGACGCGCCGGACCATCAATGCTAACACCAACCAGGAAATTATTTTCAGCCAAAAAGTCGACCCAGGCATCGTCAATGATGGTGCCATTGGTTTGCAAGCTGTTGGTGACCGTTTGGTGATCCGGCAGGAATTTCTGTTGCAATTCAACAACGCGTTCAAAAAAATCTAGCCCAAGCAGGGTCGGCTCACCGCCTTGCCAAAAGAACATAATCTCCGGCAGCGGGCTCGCTTCGATATAGTCTTTGATGTAAGTCTCCAGCACTTCATCGGTCATGCGAAATTGGGTGCGCGGCGGATACAGCGCAGCCTTTTCCGTGTAATAACAATAGATGCAGTCGAGATTGCACTCGGGACCAATGGGCTTGACCATGATGTGGAAGGGCGTGGCAGTCATGTCAGATCACTCAAACTTCAGCCGGGGTCCAGTCAACACCAGCCTGACCGTGGAAAAAACCATCGGCGAATGGAACGCCTAATGCCAATTCAGAAAGCCGGGCGGTTGCTTCGCCGGCGTCAAGTCTACCATCAAGCTGATCCCTAAAACATTGGGCCACAGCCACCATATCAATTGCGTGGGGTGATAGGCGGTAATGAGACACGCCAAGCTCAAGCAAGGTGGAGAGCTCTGGCGCTAAATTGCCGTAACTATGTGAAAGCGTCTGGGTGCCGTTGACCGCCAAGAATTCTTTGCCGTCGACAGTCGACAATTCCATGCCGTCCAAATCTTCACCGCAGACAAATTGGCAATTATCTTTATGGAGATTACGCGACCTCGCGTGATAGCAGCGCGCCGAGATCGCTAAGGGCAGGCGGCCAAAAACCTGGATTTCCAGTTCGACGCCGATTTTGGCCAACTCAGCAATCGTCGCAGCTGCAATTTCTGGCGGCAGGACAATACGTTTGGCACCCTGTTCAACAAAAAAGCCAGCAGTGCCTTCATTATAGGTGCTGATATAGGGACCGACGATATGCGGTTTACCGCTGAGATACGAGATCGCCGATAGGTCATTGGCTTCCACCAAACTGTCGGTTTGATCTGCAAGCTCACTCACCCCTGCCAGCTCCCGATTGTTCATCACTAAGGCAAGGCTGGAGAAAACCACTTCTTTGTCGGCTGCTGCCAAACGTTCAGCAACTTCCGGGATATACTCAGCATAAAACGGCAGTCTTTTGGAACAGACCACTTCGCCCAGATAAACACTATCGACCGGCGCTTCATCAGCGATTTTAAAATAGAAATCCCGCCAGCGCTCGGCCGACCAATTAAACAGCACCGGACCAATGGTTAATTGCGTAGTCATGTATTCTGACCTCTCTCTAACGCCACGTCTTTTGATAGGCGCCGGTAGTGTCCTGACCGCCTTCGGTAAGCAAACTCATATCGAGATCGGGCATCGCCTCACCCCGGGATGCGGCATCAACAGCTTGGCGAAAGGCGCTGACGACTTGCGTGACATAGGCGCGGCCTCGTTGGCGGCCTTCGATTTTTAAGGCGGTAACGCCGGCCTTCATCAAGGCGTCCAACATCGTAATGGCATTGAGCGATGTCGGATCTTCAAATAAATACGAAACGCTGCCTTCAACCGAAAAACGGCCTTTGCAGAGAGTTGGATAGCCAGCCGCCTCGTCTTCACCGAAGGAATTGATGGTGAACTCGCCGAGTTTGGACACCAGTTGATCGCCAACTTCCTCATAGCGAACGTGACTGGCCGGCGAGCAAACACCGTTCATATTGGGCGATTGGCCGGTGACATAAGACGACAATGAGCAGCGGCCTTCCGCCATGACGCAGAGCCCGCCGAAGACAAACACTTCGGTTTCAACCGGTATGTTGTCGTTCAGCGCGGCAATTTCCTCCACGGTCAGCACCCGCGGCAGCACGACGCGCTTAACATCGAACTCGCGGGCATAAAAGCGGATCGCTTCTTTGTTGGAAGCCGATGCCTGAACCGATAGATGCCGACGCAGCTTGGGATGATGTTCAACCGTATACGCCAACAAACCGATATCGGCGAGAATAACTGCATCCGCGCCACAAGCTTCGGCGTCCCGCACAGCTTGATGCCAGGCTTCCGGATCGCCTGCTTTCGGAAACGTATTGATCGCGACCAACACTTTGGCATTATGATCATGAGCATAGGCAACGCCATCGGCTAATTCCCTGCGGCTGAAATTTAGACCCGGAAAGTTGCGCGCATTGGTCTCGTCTCTGAAACCCAAATAGACCGTATCGGCCCCGGCATCGACAGCGGCCCGCAACGAAGCAGGTGTGCCAGCCGGACAAACAAGCTCTAATTTTTTGGCGGTGAGGGATTTGTTCATCTCGCTGCGTTCCATCCAGTTACCACTGCGTTTCTGGCTTCTGCGGCAAAACGTAACGGCCCGGCAAGCGGTCCCAATATGGCGAGAACATCTTCAAACAAGTTAATCTCGTCGCTATCGACGGCATTGCGTAATACCAGGACCGCTTCGGTATCGCCTTCGACGCTGAGCTCGCGCGAGAAAAACAAGGCATCGCCATCAAGCCGCCCTTCCAAGAGATCGATGAGCATCGGCAGTGGGCCACGAATAATCGCCGTCGCCTGATCAGTATCGATTTCGCGTTGGGCCAATAGTGAGGGGCGCAGGCCGGCCGGGCGCATGGCGAAAATGAACGGCAAATCGATGGGATCGATGACAAAGAGAGGTTCGCCAAGTTCGTCGAGGCGTTCAAAGACAGCCGGATGTTGGCGACGCATAACGGCAAGTGCCGCCGCCAGTAAAGGCTGTAGGGGCGCCAGTGGCATCAATGATAGGGGCCGCATTAAAAATGTAGCGACTTTAAGCGGTGACAATTTCTCGGCTGATTTCGAACGCGCTGCCATTTCCCCTCCTCCCGGCTGACCAGATCAGCAAGGATCAAAAGGGCAGACGGTGGACTAATTCACTATGTTACGGTCACCCTCGTATCGCCGTCGCGAAGCTCACCAATAATGCAGGCAGAATCAAAGCCGGCATCATGGAAAGTCTTGAGCACTTTCTCGGCCGCTTCCGGCGGACAGGAAACCAGCAGACCGCCACTGGTCTGCGGGTCCATCAAGAGGTTTTTCTGCCATTGCTCCATACCGTCCGGAACAACAACCTGACCGGAATAACTTTCCCAATTGCGACCAGCGGCGCCGGTGTTGTAGCCCTTTTGGGCATAATCAAGCACGGTATCCAGCAGTGGCAATTGGTCCCAGTTGATGGTCGCTGATAACCCAGCCCCTTTACAGAACTCAAACATGTGACCACAGAGACCAAAGCCGGTTACGTCGGTTAATGCATTGACTTCGGTCAAGGACGCCAATTCGGCACCGACGGAATTGAGTTGGGTGGTGCTTTCGACCATGACTTTATAGCCTTCGGGATCAAGCTCATCTTTGTTCATGGCGGCACCCAAAATACCAACGCCGAGGCCTTTACCTAGGATCAGCACGTCACCCGCACGGCCATCCGAGTTGCGTTTTATTTTATCGGGATGGATCAAACCAGTAACCGCCAAGCCGTAGATTGGCTCCTTGGCGTCAATCGTGTGGCCACCGGCGACTGGCACGCCTGCCGCCTCACAAACTGCCGCACCACCGGCCAAGACTTGGGCAATGTCTTCGTCTGACATTGAATTGACAGGGAAGCCGGCAATCGCCAGCGCCATGATGGGCTGACCACCAATTGCATAAATATCCGAGAGCGCGTTGGTCGCCGAAATACGTCCGAAGTCATACGGATCGTCGACAATCGGCATAAAGAAATCGGTCGTCGCGACCACGGCTTGTTCATCATTGATTTTATAAACAGCCGAATCGTCACCGGTTTCAACGCCTACCAGCAAGTTTGGATACTTAGCGGCGGGCGGTAATTTAGAAAGTATGTCGTCAAGCACCGACGGTGCTACTTTACAACCTCAACCGCCGCCGTGAGACAACTGGGTCAAGCGAAAATCGCCATCCATGTCCAGATTTCCTTTAGTTAGTTATAGTTCTGGATAACCTTATAGCCGGTCAAAGGGGGGGTAACCAATCACAAAATTGAGAATTTGGGCACCATTTGGTTCTTAGTTCCTTGCGGGTGCGTAATTGGCGCGGAGATAACACTCTTCGAAACCGGCCCATTGAATGTTGTGGTAAGAGTGCTGGGCGTCGCCTTCAACTGCTTCACCGGTTTCCGTTGCGATTAAGTCACAGCCGAGATCACGTGCGGCCTGAACACGCGCCGCCAGCATCGCCCGCTGGCCGCCGCGCCGCCGGAATTTCTGCGAAGTTGCACCGAAATCACACCAGCCAACGCCTTGGTCAACGAATAGTGCCCCCATCGCTGCCGGCTCTCCATCAGCAAAGCCCATATAAATGTACCAATTTTCCCGCTCTGTCAGTTTGGCCAGCGCAGGTATAGACGCTTCTCCCATATCAAAGCTCGCGGCAACGATTTGGCCGAAGGCTTCGCCGAACTCGCCATCAATGCGCCTGACTTCCAGATCGGAGCCTGATTCAGGCGCCAGCCCGCCTTGATGAACAAATTTCATCCAGCGGCGTTGCGGCACGAGATTTTCCGCCGCCAGCCAGTCCCTTAACTCCGCCGGTTGGACGTCATCGACAACATGAACGAAATAACGCCTGATATCTGCCGCCTCGAACGCTTGCTTGAAGTGCGTAATGGTTTCACGATTCGCTGGCGCTGAAACGCCGAGTCCAATTACGCGGTTGATGAGAAAATGAGGATCACCTGCCGCCACCATGATCAAGGCATCATCGATGATTTCGTGGGCGAGAGCCAAAGGCTCCAATCCTGCCGCCGCTTCACTAAAATCAATGAAGGCAGCAAGTTCGACGTCTTCCACTCTGCGCGATTGGGCGTCCATCACTTCCTCTCAGATTAATTTAGGGTCGAACAACATAGTAGCAATTTTGGATATCGTGATCGAGTTCGTGCACTTCGACCTGGTTAAAACCCGCTTCTTCAAACATTTCTGCTGCTTTTTCACGGCCCCACATAGCACCCAGACCATCACCGTCTTGAGCCAATGAAACCGTCATACAATGCATGCAGGATAACGTATAAAGCAATGGCCCGATCGGGTGATCCATATTGTTGTGAACATGGCTGGAACCGTTTATATCCTGCGCCAAATAGACACCATCTTCTGCCAAGGCTTTTTTAATGCCGCGCAGCATGGCGCCTGGATCGGCCTGATCATGGATGGCATCAAAAGTTGTAACAAAATCAAACGACCCGGCATCAACATCATCATCAAACGACGTCAGATCTTTTTGCACAAACTGCAAATTATCGAGGCCCAATCGTTCAGCTTCCGTGTTGCCGTAGTCGACAACGTCTTGCAGCAAATCGTAGCCAATAAATGTGCTGTTGGGGAAATCTTTCGCCAGCATTGTAATCGCGCGACCCCGGCCACAACCGGCATCCAGCATCCGCAAACCTTCGGTCAGCTTTTCGACCAAACCCGGAACCAAAGGAAGAATATGATCACGCAGCGCCGGCAAAACCGTCTGGCCGCTATCTTCCGCCATTACTTCATTGAAGCGCCCGAAACGCTCATAAGGCACACCACCACCATTTTTAAAGCACTCGACAATATCGTCTTCAACGCCACCCAAGACAGCTATGTACTGCGAAAACACGGCAATGTTATTGGGTGATGAGTCGCGCGTCAAACACGCGGCATGCTCCGCCGGCAGGCTGAACAGAGCTGCTTCATTATAATGACTATGACCGTGGTCATGGTCGTCTTCCATGGCCTCGGTATCAACAACTACAAAACCCGACGCCGTCATCGCGCCCAGCCATTCGCGCACATAGCGCTCATTTAAAATCGCCCGGTCAGCGATTCCCTGACTGGTCGCAGATTCCATTTTTGCCATGACATCGAACAAACCTGTCCGATGGCCTACAGATATCATTAAGTTCACCGCGCCCGAATTTAGGATATCAACCATTTTCTCTTCAAACGCTTCTGCCTTTGTGGTGTCAAATTCATTAATTGCCAACATGTCACTCTCCATAAGTTTTATTTAAACCAACTAGTCGGTATAAATAAAACTGATTCGATAAAAGAGTCAATAGAAAAAATTAGTTTAAAATGTACCTGGTACACTTCATACCTTATAACCAATTGATAATTAATAATTAAATTAAAAAATAAAATTTTTGTGACAAAGTGATTGAAACAGACTACTTGGTATAGTATTGTCTGTTAGAACATTAGGAGCGATTAAATGCCGCGAGACGGAAGTATCACCCGCACATCGATTATGGATTCGGCCCAACAGCTTATTTTGAATCAGGGCTTTTCAGCAACTTCGGTTGATAGCGTGATTGAGAAAACCGGTATCACCAAAGGGGCGTTTTACTATCATTTTGACACCAAAGCTGAGTTGGCATTGGCGTTGGTTGAACGCTACGCCGCACTCGACCACGAACATTTGGAAATGAATATGAAGCAGGCGGAAGAATTGAGCCGCGATCCGCTGCAACAGATGTTGATTTTCGCTGGCCTGCTTAAAGCGGAAATGGAAGGTCTGGTTGAGCCCTTCCCCGGCTGCCTCTATGCATCCTATTGTTATGAAGCTCAGCTCTTTACCGAGGATACTCACCAGATCATTGAAAACATGATGCTTGAATGGCGTCAGCGGCTGAGCGCTAAATTTTCAGAGATCATGGAAATTTACCCGCCGAAACTTGAGGTCACGCCGGAAAGTCTCGCTGATATGATACTGGTGATCTATGAGGGCGTTTTTATCATGTCAAAGACTCTCAAAGAGCCAGCCATGACCGCCGTGCAACTGGGCCAATATCGCAATTATATTGAGCTAATGTTCGAAAAACCTGCGGCTTAATTAGCCACTCGCTCTATCGGCATCCGCCTCGGCGTATAAATCACCACCAACACTTTCGAAGTATTCCGGACGATAGAGCTGCTTAAAAGTTTCGACAATCTCGTCCATTGGCACGTCCACATAAGTGCCGCGGTCACGGATGTAATCCATGTGTTTGTTGCCGGCTTGATCAAACTCATGGAACAGCGAATCATTCTTGCCATCAAAATCTAACGGTTTTAGGCCAAATTTTTCGCACAGCGACAGATTGAACGATGGCGTTGACTTTACCCATTTACCTTCAAGATAAACTTCGCAATAGGAATGCCAGGGAAAGGTTTCGGTACCCATCAGATCCAACAGACGTTTTGACGCCAGATGGTTCTTCACATCGGCATAGCCTGGACGCGCAGGGATGCCGTATATCCGCAAACATGCCGTCATCAGCGATGCTTTCGGCACGCACCACCCTTCGCCTGATTTAACTGCATCACTGGCCCGATAGGCAGTTGGACTTATGATATCCATATAGGGGTTGTAGCGAATGCCATCGCGGATTGCGTAAAATAAACTCAAGGCTTTTTCGGTATCGGTGGTGCCGGTACCGACATGCTCTTTAGCATATTCAATGACGTCCGGATGATCGCTATCAATAAACTTTCCCGGTTTCAAATATTCTTCAAATGACATTTTTCACTCACAAATTCTTATTGCAGGTTGACGCTGAGGGAGACCATACCCTCGGACTTGCCATGACACAATCCAATGCTAGAATTGTTCAAACTTCTTTTTGGCGTAAGAACCGACCTGACGAAGCATTATAATTAGGGGCGAGAAAATCAAATGAACGAACTTCGCGACGACGTCGTTGATTATGTGGTGACCTGGTCTGAAGTCCACCGCGATACCAAGCTGCTGGCTCGAAAACTCATCGGTACGGACGATTGGAAAGGTATCATCGCCATAACCCGCGGCGGCCTTATCCCAGCGGCTATCATCGCCCGGGAAATGGATATTCGAAATATCGATACGATTTGTATCGCCACATATGACGAGCAACATATCGGTGATGTGAACATGATCAAAGTGCCTGATTTAGCCGTCGCTGAAAAAGGTGAAGGTTGGTTGATGATCGATGATTTGGTTGATACCGGCGCAACCATCAAGGCCGCTCGTGAGCTACTGCCCAACTGCCATATCGCCACCGTCTACGCCAAAGAAATGGGACGTCCTTCGGTCGATACTTTTGTCCATGAAGTGCCGCAGAATTACTGGGTGTTTTTTCCGTGGGATACCGATGTGCAGTATTCGGCGCCGCTCCATAAAGAGAATGACGGAGATTAGCGCCGAATAAACTCTTCGATGATGGCGTTAACCTGATCACTATGAGTGATCGGAGACATATGGCCAGCGCCCGGCACAAGACTTTTTCGCGCATCGGGAAATTTCGTTTCCAATATTTCAAGAATCCTCAATGTCGGCTTGTTTGACTGCTCACCACCCATCAGCAAAGTTGGACTTAAAAACGTCTCTGGTCCTGGTAAATCAGTTCCACCATTAAAAATCGCTTTGAATTCGTGATAATTTTTCTCAGCTCCGGCGAACACATATTTAGCCAGTCCTTCGTCCAAACTTTCCCACGCACCCTCACCGTTCCAATAATCAAAATAAAAGTTGATACCTTCTTCGGCTTTACTGACCTCAAATTTTTGCCAAAAAGTTTCAGCCACACCTCGAATTTCATCATAAAACTTTTTGTCATTTGCAGAATCAAGAATCCAGCCAAGCATCGGTTCGATGAGAGTCAGGCTTTTAATTTTCTGGGGAGCAGTCATCGCCAAATAATAGGCGATGGCTCCACCATAGGAATGGCCAACTATATTTAATGGCGCATCAAATTCGCTCGTAATTGCGTGGATAAGGCCAACCTCGTCGGCAAAAAGAGAGCCCTCCGGGTTCGACCAGGCATCGGTATCCCCCCAATCGAGCATATCAATGGCTATCACTCGATGGGTATCTTGCAGCAATTCCCACAACCCCCGCCATTGACGATGCGAACTGGAGGAACAATGGATGAGGACAATGGGTTCACCTGAACCGACATCATGATAATTGACGGTTACGCCGTCGACTTGTTTGGTAGGCACTTAATACTCCGGTTTATAGCAGTTTTTGACCGCCAAAGCGCTCGACCCAGCGATCGATGACAGCTTCGTTGTAAACATGTTCGGGAACCTCACCGTTCATCGCCTGGATAACATGTTCGGTCGCCCAGGGGATCGCCGTGGTGAGGCCGGCGCCAACATTAAATGTGATGACGTGCGGCGACAACAGGATTTTATTACCAAGGCCGAGCAGCGCTGACTGTTTCGGCAATGGTTCTTCTTCAAACACATCAATAGCAGCCCCGGCGATCTGATCCTTATCCAAGGCATCGAACAGGGCGTTCTCATCAACCACCGCACCGCGCGAGGTGTTGAGCAAATAAGCTGTCTCTTTCATTTTGGCGAATTCAGCCGCTCCCATCAGGCCGCGGGTTTCCTGCGTGAGATTGGTGTGCAGCGTGACGACATCAGCTGCGGCCAGCAATTCTTCCAATTCGACACGTTCGACATCGTGGTGAATAAACTGCTGATCTCCTTTATAGGGATCACAAGCGATCACCCGCACCCGCCATGGCGCTAATAAATCCGCCAAGCGCGAACCGATCCGGCCCAAGCCGATAATGCCGATGGTGATGCCATCATAGCCATCCTGGCGGCGGCCGAGAAACGTCCCTTGCAGGCTTTCATCCCGCCAATTACCGTCTTTAACAAACTGGTCCCGTTCCCGGACTTTTTTGAGCAATGCCAACATAAAGGCCATCGCCCCTTCGGCAACACCGGACCAATTGGCTTCAGTTGGGCAATGAGTGACCAGAATGCCAAGCTCGGTAGCCGCCTCAATATCGACGTCATCCGTGCCGACAGTATATTTCGCCACAATGCGGAGATCCGGTGATTTCAGCATAACCTCGCGGGTGATCGGAATTTTACGCACCGCCACACCGAGCAACGCAGCGGTATCATCTTCGATATCATCGATAATGCTCATATCACCATCCAGCGTGTGCCAGGAAACATCACTGAGTTTGAGATCGCATCCGGCTGCCTCCAATTGACGATGGGAGTCACCGGTTTGATCTACTGGTGTATAAATAAATACCTTGGGCTTTGACAAAATAATCCATCCCTGAGCAGTTGATTTATTTTGCAGTTTATAGACCGAGGTTAAGGTATAAAAGCCTGCATTTGATGCCGGAACCGTCGAATGCGGTGAAAATGTTAACCGGCAACCGGGATGAATTTTCGGCTAAACACCCATTTATTTTCATCCGATTGGTCACTTTGAAATTTAAAACGATCTTCGGTGAATGATTTTAGATCTTCCGAATTCTCAATGCGGTTCTGGAGCATGAAGCGGGTCATAGTACCCCGCGCTTTTTTGGCCAGAAAACCAATGACCATTTCCCGATCGCCTTTGATCTCCTTGAAGACCGGCGTGATGACGCGGGATTTAATGGCTTTTTTATTGGCTGCTTTGAAATATTCATTGGATGCTAAATTGATGACGGCCGAATCTTGGTGTTCTTTGACAACTTTGTTGATGCCCTTGGCGAGCTTATCGCCCCAAAAATCATAGAGATTTTCACCCCGTTTATTGGTCAGCCGCCGCCCCATTTCAAGACGATAAGGCTGGATTAAATCGAGCGGCCGCAGCAAACCGTATAGGCCTGACAGTATGCGCAGATGATCCTGGGCATAGTTTAAATCTTTTTCGGCTAGGGTCGCAGAATCGAGACCAATATAAGTATCGCCGGCAAACGCCATCACGGCTTGCTTGGCATTGTCGGTCGAGGGCTGCGACGAAAACGCCTTGAACCTTTTATAGTTCAAATCGGTCAAATCATCGCTCAGATTCATCAGCTGTTGAATTTCAGATTTTTTAAGCTTGCGAGCCCGCGCCACCAAATGTCTGGTATCACTTAGAAAGTCGGGTTCGGTATGTGACAACGGCCGGCCGAGGTCTTCGAAATCCAATTTTTTCGCCGGCGATACGAGAGCTAGCATGTTTTATTCCCATTAACAAAAGAAGGTGCAACTTTGGAATTCTTCTAACATGCAAAATAAGGATTGTCACTATTCAGAAGTCGCGTTTTCGGTTGCTTGCTCCGCTCCGTCGATCATTCCGGCAATAATATCGGACAAGGCTTCAAACTCGGATTTATTCAATCCGCTAAAAAAAACGTCATTCACCTGTCTTAGCTCCGGTAAAACGACTTCGATTTCACGCCGTCCTTTGGTGGATAATGTTAACCGTACGGCACGCCGGTCATCTGAGTCCTGCTGCTTATTCAGATAACCCGCCTTTATCAGTTTACCGGTTTCGGCGGTGACAAAAGCGCCACTGACATGAAGATGCTCGGCAACCCGCTTTACGCCCACACCTACATCATTTCCCATTTCGGCTATCGCTAGGAGAATGCTGTATTGCGGACCCGTGACACCGATCCGGCCAGCGATATGATCACGCACGCTTTGCATATGAGTGGAAATTGTAAACAGGTCATAGACGAGTTGCCGGAAGCGGGCATCCGAGCCCCCTTCCAGCAATTCAGCTCTATTGGTCGATTTTAGTTTCATCCCGGTTAAAGATCGACAAAACCGGATACAGCATGCAGATGCTGTTCGAGCGGAATTTTCAAGCTATCGTGAATGGTGTTGTACATCTTCCAGAAGCCAACAACACAAGCGAGTTCAATTACTTGAGGGGGCGTGAGGTGATTTTTAAGATTTTCAAGCACTTCATCCGGCACGTCCCTCGGATCGAAAGAGGCCGCCTCGACATAGTCAAAACAAGCCTTTTCGAAATCGTCCTTGGGCTGCGGATCGGTCAACATCTCTGTGAGTTCTTCGTTGTTTACATCCCAGCCTTCGGCACCGTCTTCACCATCGTTCTGCAGCACGCCGCAGTGATGGCTTGTTCAATAAGTGCACCCGTTGATCTTACTCGCAACAGCGCCCAGTTTGCGTTTAAGCTGCTGATCCAGGGTCGAAGATGGATCACGCATAATATTGCTGTTTAGCGCAAAAAGCGTTCCAGCGATTTCCGGCCGGTGCATATAAAGTTTCAATGCGTTCGGCAAAAATCCCATACGCTCGATATACGGCCCAAGCATCGGCTGTAGGCTTTCCGGATAGTTATCTTCCTCAACGTAGGGAATAAACGGTTCTTTTTCTTCGGTTATTTTAGGTTGTGGTGCGTCCATATTACTTCCTCCTTATAAATAGTCTTCGAGTTTGACCTTGCCCCAATTGAGCGGCCAGGCGCGTTCATGATCTGCAAGATTGCGTGATTTGGCAGTCGCATCGATACCAACTTTACCAACTGTTCGCCAAAACGCATCTATCGGCTCGCCCGATGGATCGAAGGGTGAGCCCCGAGTATTATCAACAATGATCATATCCCGCGATGGATCACAGCGCGTTGCGATGGCATGATAGACCTCTTGCGCATTTGAAATATCGGTATCCGGGCTGACGGCAACCACCATCTTGGTGTTGAGCCACGGTGCCCCCATCGCCTGCATCAAAGCATCATTAATGAAACCTTCCCGGGGTGCTTCCAACTGAATGACGCAGGACAGCGCCGCGCCCCAGGTTGGGAACTGGATATCGTGGATTTTGACGCCTATCTCGGTCAGCCGGTTATATAGGATGGCTTCATGACAAAGCCGCGGCAGGGTCTGATGATCGGTATCAGGTGTGGTTAAATGATTGCGGTATATCGGCCGGTCTTTCCGCATGGTGATCGCCTGGATGTGCATCGTCGGCAATGTCGCCTGTTTTGGCAGGTAATACATCGACGGCGAGACACCGACACCAACATCGGTCTGGCTTTCAAGGTCGACAACAGCCTCGACGACAATTTCGGCATGGGCCGGCACCGTCAGCGGAATGGTCTCGCACGGCACCATTTCAATATCCATATCCATGATGGTACCGACCATTTCCATCTCACCCCATAAATCCATATGAAGGCCGGAGAAATTGCCCATGATTTCATAAGCCGGCGGAATACCGAACACCACAGCGATCGGCATTTCTTTTTCACCACGATCGAGATATTTACGGATAATGGCGTGGGTATGTGGCGTGATAAAACTAATTAAACCTTCTTGAGGACCAACCGCCTGCGTGCCGGCATGGGATGAATTATAAAAACCAGTCTCCGGATCTTTAACAATATTCATCGCCGTCACATAAGGTTTGTCTTCCTGCTCTGAATGAATGGGGATTGGCAGCTTCAGCCAATCTGCCTCTTTGCCGGTCCAGATCACTTCTTTAACTGGCCCGGTTTCAACATCAACAAAGCCGCGCGGCGGTTTGCGCAGGCGTTGCGCCAAAGTCGGCAGATAATCTTTTTCATCAACTCCTAAGGCACGGCATTGCGACCAGCGGTGCCGCACCAGCATATCGCAGAGCCTAAAGCCGGGATGTTCTTTAATATTTTCAAACAGGATAGGCCCGTCGCTTTGTGCCGACAGAGCACCGATATCATCGATGCTGACCGGTTTTTCAATAACGGTCAGGATATCTTTGTTGGTCTCCAGATAGCCCCGTAGATCGGGATCGAGTTGGTTTTTTGCCATTTTACCCTCCCTTATTTAGCTAAGTAGCTTAGCTATTTTATAAAATTGAGTCAATGGTAATCGTATTGGTTTGCTATCAGGCGGATGAAACCTAAAATGCCGATCTTTAAATCGACTTATAATTTATTGGGGAAAAAATGGCGCGCAATCGTCGTCCACGACGCAAAACTCGTCCGCAAAACTACACCGCGCCCGAAAAAATCCAGGAAACGGTTGAGATAACCGAGCTCGGCCGGCGCGGCGACGGTATTGCAACCTTGGCAGATGACGAGACCTGCTTTGTTCCTTACACCCTTGCTGGTGAGACCGTCGACATTGAGCGCATTGGCAACCGCTCTCAAATTGTCACGATCAAAACCGCGTCGGCAGACCGAATTGAACCACCTTGCCCACATTTCGGTATTTGTGGCGGCTGTGCGTTGCAGCATGTCTCCCCTGCCCTTTACCAAAGCTGGAAACGCGGGATTGTCGAAACAGCCCTTTCCCATAAAGGCCTCACACCGGAGATTGATCCGCTGATCGATGGCCATGGCGAAGGCCGCCGCCGGGTGACATTCCACGCCAAGCGCGAAAAAAATGAAGTGAGTGCCGGTTTTATGAAAGCCCGCAGCCACCGCATTCTCGATCTCGATGCTTGTCCCATTCTTGAGTCCAAACTCGCCCCCAGCCTGGAGATTGCCCGGGCACTTGCAGCATTGGTACCGACCCGCTCCAAGCCCTTGGATATTCAGTTTACGGTTACCAATAACGGACTTGATTGCAACATACTGGGTTCGGCCATTGAAGGTGCTAAAATTTTTACCGAGATCACTGCTTTGGCAAATGAGCACGATCTGGCCCGCGTCGCCTTTGACAGTGAAACCATTATCGAGCGCCACCCGCCGAGCCTCTCGATCGGAGAAACCAAGCTCAATTTGCCGCCCGCCTGTTTTCTGCAAGCGACCCAGGCCGGCGAGGAAATACTGGCAAACCTGGTGCTGGAACATCTCGAGGGAGCCGCCAAAATTACCGATCTATTTTGTGGTGTCGGTCCCTTTGCACTCCGGCTCGCCGAATTCGCGGCAATTTATGCCGCCGACAATGACGCGGCCAGTATTGCTACGCTGACCCACGCCGCTAACAACGCGCAAAATATAAAACCCATTGAGGCGGTAGAACGGGATCTGTTTGAGATGCCGGTGATGCCGGCCGAGCTTAATAAATTTGATGCTGTGCTTTTTGATCCGCCGCGCGCCGGCGCCAAGGCACAAGCCGAACAACTTGCCGCTTCAAGCGTAAAAATGATTGTGGCCGTCTCGTGCGATCCGGCAAGTTTTGCCAGAGATGCCGCAACCTTGGTCGAGGGCGGCTACGATCTGAAATGCGTCACGCCCGTCGATCAATTTAAATATTCTGCCCATGTTGAACTGGTCGCCCTGTTCGAGCGCGGATAAAGTCTCTATTGCCCGGCCACGGCGCAATGCACGAGGCCCAGACTTTTAATCTCTGATCGCTTAAATTCGCCGACGAAGTAGCACTCTTCTTCGGTGATGATATGGCGGCGGGTGGTATATTTCCGCCCCTCAAATTCCTTATCGAAATATTGGTAGCGGAACATCCAGAAAGAGACGGCAATCAGCACGATAACAAATAACGGGACGAATATTTTACCCACGGGAAAGCTCCACAAATTCAGCGCTATCTATACCGGTATATAACAGGGAAATCACCCCCTAACGGCCGCCGGTAGATCGCTTGCAGGCCCTGGAATTGCTCTCTACAGTAGCGAAAATAATTGAATATTCAGGGTATCGACAGATGGCTAAATTCAGTCCAAATTCACCGGTAATCCGGACCGAAGACCCGCGCTTTCTAAAAGGCGACGGCCAGTTTATCGATGATATTAACCTGCCCAATCTGCTTTACGGTCACATGCTGCGCTCGCCGCATGCTCATGCAAGAATTGTTTCACTAGATGTCACCGCCGCCAAGGCTGCTCCGGGCGTGGTCGATGTGCTCACCGGTTCGGACTATCTGGCAGCCGGATTAGGCGCAATGCCTCATAATTTGACCGCCCTGCCAACTTTTGATCCGGAGAAAATTTACCCGGCCAAACATTACCCCCTGGCCGCCGAAATCGTACGCTATGTCGGTGATGGGGTTGCGTTTATTGTCGCTGAAACGAAAGCGCAGGCCCAGGATGCAGCTGAACTGATTAATGTTGAGTATGAAATTCTGGCGGCGGTGGTTGGCCCGGCTCACGCCATTTCAAAAGACGCGCCCCTGGTCCGGGAAGACTGCCCAAACAATATCGCTTACGAATTTCATCAAGGAGATATTGAAGCCACCGACAAAGCCTTTGCCGCGGCACCCCATATCGTCAAACATCAAATTCGCATTAACCGTTTGACGGCGAGCACGATCGAAACCCGGGGCGTGGTTGCTGACTACAATCCGGAGACCAAATTCACCACTGTCCATCTACCAACCCAAGGAGCCTTTGGGGCGCGGGGGATTCTTGCCAATAAAATATTTAATCAGGCGGAAGAAAATTTCCGCGTTATTACCGGCGATATCGGCGGCAGTTTCGGTATGAAGGGCTCGACGTATTCAGAAACGCCGCTCTCCGTTTGGGCATCGCAAAAGCACGGTCGGCCGGTCAAATGGGTGAGCGACCGCTCGGAAGCTTTTGTCAGCGACAACCATGCCCGCGATAAAGTCGTCACGGCGGAACTGGCCCTGGATAACGATTATAATTTTCTCGCCCTTCGGGTTCATTCGATTGCCAATACCGGCGCCTATTATTCGACAATGTCGACTTTCCCGATCATTATGTCGACCAGCGGATTATCAGGTGCCTATAAAACACCGGCCATTCACTACCATGCGACGGCGGTGTTTTCGAATTCGAACCCGATGTCACCTTACCGTGGCTCAGGCCGGCCGGATGCCGGCTATATCATCGAGCGCATTATCGATATCGCAGCCCGGGAACTGGACATCAATCCAGCGAAACTGCGGCAGCGCAATCTGATTGCCGAAGATATGATGCCGTTTAAGCCGGCGCTCGGCCTATCTTACGATTCCGGTCATTTTCCTAAAAACCAGGAAATGGCGCTGGCCAAAGCGGATGCCGAAGGATTCGATGCACGCCGGACTGAGGCGCAAGAGCGCGGAAAATTGCTTGGTCTTGGTATGGGCAATAATGTCGAAGCCTCAGCGCCACCCGGCCAGGAATGGGCCAAGCTTGGCATCGACGAGGACGGCAACGCATTGCTATATGCGGGCTCAACCGATCAGGGCCAGGGCCACGCCACCATGTATACCCAAATTATCTGTGAGCGATTGGGGATGACGCCGGAGCAAGTGCGGATTGTCGAAGGTGATACCGGTACCTTGGAAAAAGGCTTCGGTTCGGGCGGCTCAAAAGTGTCTGCGCTCGGTGGCTCGGCGGTCTTTGAGACCACCGGCATGATCATCGAAAAAGGCAAAACACTGGCGGCAAACCACTTGGAAGCGGCTGAAGCCGATATCGACTATGCCAATCAGACATTTACCGTCGCCGGTACGGATCGTTCCATCACTTTCGCTGAGCTCGTCAAATCTGCTAAAGACGACTTAACTGTCGTCGGCACTCATAAAACCAGCGCCCCCACCTTTCCGTCCGGCTGCCACATCTGTGAATTGGAGATTGATCCGGATACGGGCGGCGTTGAGGTTAAACGCTACATTGCTGTCACCGACGTCGGCAAATCCATCAACCCCACTCAAGTCGAAGGCCAAGTCAAAGGCGGCATTGTGCAAGCGCTTGGTCAGGTCTTGTCCGAAAACATCACCTATGATGCCGACACCGGACAATTATTGTCCGGCTCCTACATGGATTATGCCATGCCCAAGGCCAAAGACATGTGCTTCATTGAAACCTATGACAATCCGAGCTCAACCGAGGTAAATCCGCTTGGCGTCAAGGGTGCGGGTGAGATCGGTACCGGCTGCGCGGTTGCCACCATCGTTAATGCGCTGGTTGATGCGCTGTCACCACTGGGTATTCATCATATTGATACGCCGGCGACGGCCGAGTCTATCTGGCAGACGATACAGTCCGCGAAGTAATTTTAAGCCGATAATTGAGTAACGCCACTGCCTTTCAGGCGGCGCAATAGACGCGGCAGAAAAGTGATTGCAGCGAGTAATGCCAGGGCCAATAAGCCCCATTGAATGGCAGATGTGTCACCATCAAAGGCCTCGCGGCCAGCATGACCAAGCCAGGTATAGGCAATCCCGCCGGGCGCCATGCAAATAAATGATGTGATGA
Organism: uncultured Rhodospirillaceae bacterium; assembly: GCA_913020445.1. Classification (GTDB taxonomy): domain Bacteria; phylum Pseudomonadota; class Alphaproteobacteria; order Rhodospirillales; family UBA2165; genus TMED23. The sequence continues at coordinate 29,845 of CAJWAR010000021.1, read as the reverse complement.
CATAAGGCACAAAAGTTATTCGAGTTAGACCAAGCGCATAATTGGTTAAATTAAATGGAAACAAAGGTACGAGGCGTACAAAGGCGACGAAGCGCCAATTTTCCGCTTCAACGCCCTCGATCAACCGCCCTAAACGTCCGGCAGCTTTTCGGGCAACCCAATCACCGGCAAAATAGCGGGCAATTAGAAATGCCATACTAGCCCCGATGGTCGCACCCAGCAGACTAAGCAGTGAGCCCCAAACCGGCCCAAACAAGGCACCACCCGCAAGTGCAAACAGTGAACCGGGCATGAAAATAACCGCGGCAACCGCATAGAGGCCGAAAAAGACAATTGGCGCCCAGAACCCAAGCTCCGACAGCCAAGTATCCAGTGCTCCAGAATCGAGCTGATCAAAATTGCGGCCAGTCCAAAAAATGGCGGCTACAATAGCGGCCAACAGAATCAGACGCGGTAATACTTTTTTCAAGTTCATTAGCCGGCCCCCTTTTCCCGATTGATGGGATAGTCGCTGGCAGGTCCACGCCACGGCTGTAACAACATTAGATCAAGCCAATGATCACGCTGCGAGCGGAACTGCTCGATACCAATGACCATATTCTCGTGACTTTCCTTTGGCTGAGCACGGTAAGTCCCGAACACGCGATCCCACCATGGCAGGTTAAAGCCAAAATTACTATTGGCTTCCGCTGACCAGATCGAGTGATGAACGCGGTGCATATCCGGTGTCACGACGATCCAGCGCAATAACCGGTCAAATCCGAGAGGCAAACGGACATTGCCGTGATTAAACATTGCCGTTCCATTCAACAAAATTTCAAAAATCAAAACAGCAACAGCTGGGGGTCCTAAGGCAAAAATGACAGCCAGTTTGATTGCCATCGACAGAAGTATCTCAATTGGATGAAAACGCAGGCCAGTGGTGACGTCGAAATCCAAATCAGCATGGTGCATACGATGCAGACGCCACAGTATTGGAATGGCATGAACCATCACATGTTGGAGATAAATCACCAGATCAAGCAGCATTACGGAAATTACAATTGCCAGCCAATTTGGCAGGTCAATGAGGTTAAAAAGACCCCAGTTCTGGCTATCCGCTTGGTGGGCCAGCCCGACCGCAACAATTGGGAATGTGAGGCGCACCACGATGGTATTGACGACAACGATACCGAGATTATTTGACCAGCGAATAAGCCGCGGAATCTCTAGGCGGCGGCACGGCGAAACCAATTCCCAGATGACCATAACGCCAAGAATACCGAGAAAAGCCGACAGTCTGATAATCGGTTCGTAGGTCAATAAAAGTTCTGACATGGGTACTTTTTTCCTTGCGTGAAGCCGCCTCAAGCCCTATGATTCAATCATTCAATTGAATGTTATAATTAATGGAGCACTAAATGTCAAGAGGCCCGAAACAGGCATTATTCGAGGAGTTCGCGACAGTCGCCCGCGCCGTTGGGCATGCCAATCGATTGGAGATACTTGAGCATTTGGCCCAAGGAGAGCGTGGGGTCGACGCCTTGGCCACGACCATCAACCTCTCGATCGCCAATACGTCGCAACATTTGCAACATTTGCGGCGGGCGGGATTGGTGGCCTCACGACGCGACGGTAAGTTCATCCTGTATCGGCTCTCAGACGATTCCGTGCTGGAATTACTGACGACCCTTAGAGTGGTGGCCGAGCATAACCTGGCCGAGGTTGACCGAATTGTTCACGGCTATTTTGACGATCGCGATGATATGGAGCCGGTTTCTCGAGATGAATTACTCGAACGCACGCGGGCCGGCATGGTAACTGTTCTTGATGTCCGGCCGCCTGATGAATTTGCCCTGGGGCATCTGGCGGGTGCTGTTAATATACCGCTGAATGATTTGGAGACTCGTTTAGGTGATCTTGATCCGGACAAGGAAATTGTCGCTTATTGCCGCAGTGCCTATTGCGTACTTTCGTTCGAGGCGGTTGCGGCGCTGCGCGCCCAAGGCTTTAGCGCCCGCCGGCTGGATGAAGGCCTGCCGGAATGGAAGGCCGCCGGATTACCGACAACGGTAGAATAACTTAGTAGCACTTAGTATTAAACTGCTCATGGATAATTACTGGTGTTTCCATCAATGCTGCCGGGATGATAATCGAGCAGTTGGGATATCTCACCGGCGGCCTGCTGCACACGCTTTAAATATTTCCCTTCGACATCTGATCTTTTGACCGTGCTGTCGTGATAGATCACATTAATTGCCGCAACCACCCGGCGGGAATTATCCTTAATTTGAGCAGAAATCGAGCCGATGCCACTTTGAAAATAGGATGCACCTATAGCGTAGCCGTTTTTGCGGTCTTCATCCAAGAGCTTTGACATTTCTGCCAAAGTTGTTGGCGTTTGATCTGAAAATTTTGAGAGCTTACCTTCCGGAAATACTTGCTTGAGCTCGGCAGCCGATAAATCAGCCAGCAGCATTCGTCCGAGAATTGAACTATGCGCCGGTAATCTCAGGCCGACATTGACAGAATTTGAAAATGTGTCTTTGGCAGCGGCCTTCAAAACAAATACCACATCCCAGCCATCGCGGATGACCAAATGAGCAGAAAACCCTGTATCGTCACGCAGCTTCTCCAATATCGGCCGCGCCAATTCTGTAAATTCAAGCGAGGCAAAATATTCGAAGCCCAAGGACAAGACGCCTACGCCTAAGCGATATTCACTGGAATTCTTAGCTCTCTCTATGAATCCCATAAATTCAAGTGTCTGCATAAGCCTAAATACCGTCGAGCGAGGAATACCCAATTCCTTGGCGATCTCCGGTGCGCCAATTTCTGTACGATCCCGGCTAAAAGCTCGCAGGATTTGCAAGCCACGCTGCAAGCCCGGCACAATATATTTTTGCGCCATTTCCCGGTCTTCGATTTCGTCCGCGAGCTTGTCGGCGTCAGGCATCAATCGCCTCCTCGAAGTTCTAGCGAAATATTTTTAGTATCCTCAGTCATTTCATGTCCTCATGTATTGACGACTTTATTAAATGCCCGACTAAATTGAATTAAACTCACTGCGCGGCAGGTAATGCAGCACACGTTTCTCCACTAAAACCACCGCGATATAGGCTAAAATACCGACAAAAGTCAGCATGATAATGGCAACAAAGGTCAGCGCCGTATTGCCTGACCCGCCGCCGAATATCAGCACCGCGCCAAGTCCTTGACTGCCACCCACCATTTCGCCGACGGCGACGCCGATGATGGCCAAGGTGGCCCCGATACGCAGACCGGAGAACAGCGGCGGCATAGCATCTCTAAATTCGATCATTTTAAAAATCTGCCAGCGGGTCGCATTAAACGTCCGGGCAAGGTTAACCATATCCGGATCGACCCTCCGGACGGCGCCTAATACGTTCACCATGATGGGGAAAAATACGATCAACACGGCAACCAGAATTTTTGGGTAAACGGTGAAGCCAAACCAGACAACGAATAGTGGGGCGAAGGCTACTTTAGGTGCAATCTGCAAGGCTAAAATATAGGGAGAAAAAACAAACTCCGCTTTCGGCGATATGCCTAAGATATAGCCGATAATCATGCCCATCAGGGAGCCGATGATAAAGCCGGCAATCGTTTCCAGCAAAGTAATGCCGGTGTGAACGAACAGATTTTCTCTTTCTATGGCATCAATAAATTCAAAATAAACCGAAGAAGCAGACGGGATGATATAGGGTGGGATGTTAAAAAATCCCGGACCCCATTCCCAACCGACGAGGAAAACAACGGCAACGGCAATACTGGCGCCGATGCTGCCCTGATTCCCATTGAGTTTCGGCTTGGCTGTATCTGACATATTCTGCTTCTTCGGTTCCTATTTGACTTAGTTGACGAACTGATTGGTATAAAGATCGTCAAGTTTCGAAGATTTGCGCAAAATACCTTGCTTGACGTAAAAATCCTGCAAACCTTTCAACCGCGCCCGATCCATGGCGCCAACTGTTTTCTGGCCAGGATAGACATATTTGTTGTAGAGCTTGAACACGCCTGAGAGGTATTTCTCTTTGCCTTTGTTTTTTGGAACATGTTTGATGTAATCGGCAATTACTCCATCTGAGTCCTTCATGATGTCTTTAAGACCTTTTAGTGTTGCCCGTACAAGCTTGCCGATAAGCTGCGGATTTTCTTTGATGGTTTTATCAGAAGCCAAGATTGCCTGAGCCATGCTTTTGAAATGATCATCGGCCGGCCAAATTTTGAGCTTCACTTTGGCTCCCCGCGCAATGCCGATCCAATCCGGCACGGCTGCCATGGCATCGGCCTTGCCGGCGAGGAAGAGTTTCCAGACACCAACCGGGCCTGCACCTTGAGCTTTGACATCATTTTTTGTCAGACCTGCGGTTGCCAGCATACCTAGCAGGGCATAATAAGTAGTGTCTTGCAGGGACAGTGCCGTAATGGTTTTACCTTTGAGATCTTTAAGCGTTTTAATGCCGCGGTCATTGCGGGTCACCAATTGCATCAAAGAACGGCCACCCAAAACCGCAACAGATTTTACTGGAATGCCATTGGGCCGCACGATAATTGGCGTATCACCAAGACCACCGCCGACTACTGCGTTGCCGGCGCCAACTTGTTTGGCCACATCAACACCACCGTGGGCGGTTTGGAACTTCACATTGAGGCCTTCGGCTTTGTAATAGCCACGGGCCTGCGCCAACATCCAAGGTGCAAAGGCCGGCAAAAATCCGGGAGCCGGTAACAGATAGGTGACGTCTTTGGCAGCGGCTGTTTGCGCCGGTGCGGTAGCGATGAGAGTACCAACCGCCAAAACCGGTACGGCCAGTAATTTTAAAAGCTTATTTTGATGTAACATTTTGATACCTCCATTGTTAAACAGTTAAAATATTTGTAATTGGTTTTCCCTGTTGACTAAATTTCTACTTCCGATGCCAATTCACCGACATGCAACAATTCCATCAGACGGGAGACATAGTCACCGACTTCTTTCTGTAAATCATGGCGGCGAGCCATCGGATTTTCCCGGAGTGGCAAATCGATATCGATTTCCTCAATTATCGTTCCGGGCCGTTGACTCATCACAAAAACACGGTCAGACAAAGCGACTGATTCCGCGAGATCATGGGTAATAAAAAGAGCAGTTTTTTTCTCGGCAGCAAGTGTCTCCGCCAAATCCTGCTGCAAAATCATTTTGGTCTGGGCATCAAGCGCCGAAAACGGCTCATCCAGCAGCAACACACTCGGATCAGCGGCCAGAGTTCTGGCGAGCGCTGCGCGTTGCCGCATGCCGCCGGACAATTGATGGGGATAATGCTCTTCAAATCCGCTGAGGCGGCATTTTTCCAGCAATTCAGAAGAACGCTCGTTACGAATTTTTGCCGGCACGCCCTGAATTTCCAGGCCAAATTCGACATTTTTACGAATGGTGCGCCAGGCCAGCAGCAGATCTTTCTGCAGCATGAAACCAACATGAGCGTTCGGCCGGTCGACTTTTTCCTGATCGACATAGACTTCGCCAGCGCTCGGCTGATAAAGGCCCGAGCCCATATTCAGCAAGGTCGATTTCCCGCACCCGCTGGGACCTATCAATGAAACGACTTCGCCATCACGAACCGCCAAATCAACTTTTCTAACAGCAATAATAAATTCGTCTTGATTGCCCGTCGTCTGGGTGTTGGCAAATTGCTTGCCAACGCCGCGATATTCAATGCGATAATTGTTGGGGCTATCGAGCATATACAAATACCTTTAGGTACCAGAACGTTTCATATATAAAACATTGATTTAGTATATAAACATACCATACCGTGGGCCTTTTAAGAGTCAACAGGATAATCATCCTCAGAATAGGGATAGTCTTCTATCGATTTCTTTGGCCCCCACATCCTGTATTCAAAGGGATGAACACTTTCCAGATAGGAATCGCGTTCTCGAATTTTGTCGTACCATTGCGTAACCGCTGGAAGCCCTTCCCACAAATTTTCTAGATTTAAATATTCGATACGGTCAAATATCGGCACCAAGCAAATATCAGCAAGCGTAAACATATCTCCGCATACCCACGGTCCACCAATTTCGGAAATCTGAACCTCGAGGCGCTCCATATGCCAACGAAATTTCTCTGTTGCCTGCTTTACGGCTTCCATGTCGGCAGGTGCAACGACCCGCTGCAAATAGTCTTGCGCAATTATTTGACTGGGGTGGAGTTTTGACCATTCTTTGAGTTGATCCAGCCCAAAGGCCTGGACACGCAGTTTCATCATCGTATTGAAACTCAAAACAACGATGAGCTTGAAAAGGTAATCCTGTTCTTCAAACATCCATTGACGCATCTTTGAAGCGAGCAAAGGGTCAACAGGAATAAGGCAGATCGGATCTGGGAATACATCATCCAAATACTCGGCAATGACGTTTGATTGAATGATTGTCCGACCATCGTGAATTAACGTAGGCACGGTGCCGTGCGGATTAAGAGATAAGTACTCTGGTTGATGATGATCAAACTGCCAGGATTTCAAAAAATGTTCCTGCCAAGGTAATTTTTTCTCGGCCAAAACCATACGCACTTTCATGCAACAAGGAGAATCACCAAACTGATAGAGTTCCAAATTTGCCTGACGCCGTTGACCAATTTCAGTCATAAAATTGAAAACCTAAATGTTTCATATATAAAACATTGATTTAGTATATAAACATACCATACCGTGGCCCGATTCAGAGTCAACTTGATTCTGAGAGCGGTCTTTACTTCGCATTGCAGCGCGCTAAGCTGTTTTGATGAAATATTTACTCAGGGTACTTTTCTGGCTTATCGCAAAAATAGAGAGGTGGAATAAAACCATGATAACTGCAGGAGAACAGGCTCCGGCTTTTTCGTTTACCAATCAGGATGGCGCGACTGTGTCGCTTAATGACTTTGTGGGCAAATATGTTTTGCTCTGGTGGTATCCCAAAGCCGATACCCCTGGTTGAACCATCGAAGGCAATGGGTTCCGTGATCGAATCCAAGACTTCAATGATAAAAACTGTGTCATCCTCGGCGTCAGCTTTGATAGCAACGCTGATAATAAAGCGTTCAAAGACAAGTTCGACTTTCCCTATGATCTGTTGACCGATGGGGATAAAGCGGCCTCAACCGCTTACGGTGTCGTCACTTCCGATGCTGGTAATGCGAGCCGGGTTTCGGTGCTGGTCTCAACGGATGGTACCGTTGCCAAGGCGTATGATACGGTGACACCAGCCGAGCATCCGGATCAGGTGCTCGCCGATTTAGCTTCACTTTAAAGGACACAAGTATGAAACCTTGGATTGACGTCGTTGAATACGACGATGCCGAAGGCCGCCTGAAATCGCTTTATGACAAAGTGAAGGGCCCCGACAATAACGTCGACAATATTATGATGATGCACAGCCTCCGCCCGCATACGATGGAAGCTCATATGACGATCTATAAATATGTCATCCATCATTCGGCCAACACCGTACCGAAATGGTTCCTGGAAACCCTCGGCGTCTATGTCAGTCATCTCAACAATTGTCACTATTGTGTCGAGCATCATTTCGCCGGACTGACGAGATTGCTTGGCGATACCGACAAAGCCAACGCGATGCGGGCCGCGCTCGAGACCGATCAGTTCGAGGGTGTGTTCTCAGATCAGGAAGCAGCCGCCTTAAAATACGCAAGGGCGCTGACCAAAGACGTCACCGACATGCCCGAACAAATGGTCAAGGACATGCGCGACGCCGGCTATGACGATGGTGAGATTTTGGAGATCAACCAGCTTGTCGCCTATTTTGCCTATGCCAACCGCACAGTAGTGGGTCTCGGCTGCTCAACCGACGGCGACATATTGGGCCTGTCACCAAACGACTCCGATGATCCAGATAATTGGTCACATAGTTAGATGAATTAGGAGACTCCATAATGCCATACCAATTCTACTACTGGCCGATGATCCAGGGACGGGGTGAGGTCGTGCGCTTGGCGCTGGAGGAAGCCGGCGTGGATTATGTCGATGTCGCAAGACTGCCTTCTGAACAAGAGGACAACCGCAACGCCATCTTGGAAATCCTGCAAGATTCCAGCCAGACCCGCCCGCCTTTTGCGCCGCCGTTTCTGGTTGATGGCGACGTGACGGTCGCGCAGGCCGCCAATATTCTGCATTATCTCGCACCGAAAATCGGTCTCGCACCGGCCAGCGAAGCGGATCAGGTCTTCGCCCATCAACTTCAGCTGACGGTGACGGATTTACTGATGGAGGTGCACGACACCCACCATCCAATTGCGAGCGCACTCTATTACGAGGATCAAGTGGAAGAGTCCAAAAAACGCGCCGCTAATTTCATCGAGCACCGCATCCCCAAACATATGGGCTATTACGAAGGCATCCTCGCCAACAATCCCACCCGCTCAGGCTGGCTGATCGGCGAGGACCTCACCTACCCTGATCTGTCGCTATTCCAGATAGTGGAAGGCCTCCGCTATGCATTCCCCAACGCCTTTGCTAAGCTCGACGGCAATTATCCGCAGATGATCGCACTTCATGACGCGGTGGCGGCACGGCCGAATACGGCGGCCTATCTCGCTTCCGAGCGCCGTATTCCGTTCAATACCATGGGGGTGTTCCGCCATTATCCGGAGTTGGATAGCTAGGCACATATAAAGGGATAACTATGAATAAGCGGCAACAGGTTTTGATCGTTGGCGGCGGGCCGGTCGGTATGGGTCTCGCCATTGAGCTGGGCTTGCGCGGTATATCCTGCGGCATCGTCGAGCGCCGCACCGAGCCCCATCGCATTCCCAAGGGGCAAAATCTGATGCAGCGCACCCTCGATCATTTTGATAGCTGGGGTATTATTAAAGAGATGCGCGCCGCCCGCGTCATGCCGCCTGAATCTCCAATCGGCGGCATCACCACCTATGGTGACCTGATGAGCGAATACTGGTATTCGCCGCCCCAGCGCGAGGTCGTTAAAGATTTTTTCTTTCAGGCCAATGAACGGATACCGCAATACCTCCTCGAAGAAGTGCTGCAGAAAAAACTGGCAGACCTGCCCACTGTCGAAACCTATTTCGGCTGGCAGGCGGAGGCGTTGGCGCATAATGACAGCGGCGTCACCTTAGCCATCGCGGAAGCAAATGGTGGGGAAAGCCAATCCCTCGAAGCGGATTATCTGGTCGGCTGTGACGGCGCTCATTCGATGGTGCGGGACGCTATCGGCATTGTCCGCAAGGGCTCTGATTTTGATCAAAAGATGGTGCTGGCGGTGTTTCGCTCGACCGAACTGCATGAAGGCCTCAAGCGCTTTCCCGAACGCAGCACCTACCGCGCCATGGACCCGGAGCTCAACGGCTACTGGCAGTTCTTTGGCCGCATTGATGTCGGCGAAGGCTGGTTTTTCCATGCCCCGGTGCCGATGGATACCACCGTCGACAACTATGATTTTAAAGCATTGATCCAGAAAGCCGCGGGATTTGAATTTGCCTGCGAGTTTGACCATGTCGGCTTTTGGGATTTGCGTGTCGCCGTCGCCGAGACCTATCAAATCGGCCGGGTTTTTATCGCCGGTGATGCCGCCCACTCGCACCCGCCTTATGGCGGTTTCGGGGTTAATAATGGGCTTGAAGATGCGCGCAATCTCGGTTGGAAGCTTGCCGCCAGACTGCAAGGCTGGGGCAGCGATGCCCTGCTCGACTCCTACAGTGTCGAGCGCCACCCGATTTTCAAAGAGACCGGTGAGGACTTTATTGCCGCCGGTATTGAGCGGGAAAATCATTTCTTGTCGACCTACAATCCGGAAAAAGATTTAGATGCTTTCCTTAAAGCCTGGGAGGATAGACAGGCCGGCGCTAAAGGAACCATGCTGAGCTATGAGCCAAATTATGAAGGCTCGGCGGTCATCGACGGCCCTGAGGGCGGCGTATGCTCGGCCCATGGTAATCACAGTTTTGATGCGCGCGCCGGCCATCATTTGGCACCGCTTGAGCTATCCTCAGGAAAAAATATCTACGAAGAGCTTAGTAATGATTTTACTTTGCTGGCGCTAGACGGCGAGGACGCGGTCAACAGCACTTTCGAAGACGCCGCCAAAACGCAAGGCATCCCGTTCAGTATTATTAATGACAGCTATGCCGATGGCCGGACAGCGTATGAGAGCCGCTACATCCTAATCCGCCCCGACCACTATATCGTCTGGTGTGGCGATGGTGCGCCGGCGGATACGGCGGCGTTGATGGCGAAGGTGGTGGGGAAATGAAAAAAACCGGGAGCATCATTCGACACCCCCGGCGCATTACAGTTTGTACTCAGTTGTTTCTACTTCTCCACACCATGCGGCAGGGGCCGGCTGACCAAATCTTTAATGCGATCCATAATCTCGCTTTGATCATACCCTTTCAGCAGATTGATGCGGTTGCGGCTCGGATCACCGCCATGCCAGTATTCATAAATATCCTGGCGGATACCAAATGACGACGCCGCCAGATCGTGGGCCAGACGGAACAGCCGTGACTTATACTCAACGTCGCAATCCTTACCGCGCATATATTTATCGAGATATTGGCGGATATCAGGATTGGCGAGGTCTTTTTCACTGGGCTGCATGGTGATGCCGGCGGCGCAAATTTCGCGCAGGATTTCCAGCATCCGCCCGGAGACCTGGGCAAACCAGATATGCAGGCCGCGGGCATGGCCCAAGGACCATTGGCCGCTCGGCGATTCAATCGCTTCATGCTCGACGCCTTCCATGGCGTGCTCCCAAACATGGCAATAGGTCACCAGCTCACCGAGCTTGGAAGCGACTTCGCGGTATTGAATGACGCCGATAGACTCGGCCACCATCGTCGCCACCGCCGTGATCAGTTTCATCCGTTCTTGGGCGCGGCAGAGATTAGCCCAGCCGAGGAAATTGAAGTTTACGCTGCCACCACCAGCGCCGAGGATTTTCGCCATCGGCGAAGGATCATAGAGCATAAACAAACGCTCCCACGGTATCAAAGCGTTGTCGAAGAACAATATGCAATCCTGTTCATCGAGATTTTGCAGAGGATGCCCCCAGGTGCCGAACCAGCGTGAATTCGGCTCCCGCGCCAGAGCTTTCAGACCCGGTGTGTTTTGCGGAATGGAGAAGGCCAGCACGCAATTCGGATCATTGCGCCGGGCGAAAGTCGCCGACAGGGAAATATAGCATTCATTGGCATGAGTTGCGGCCGTTGAAAGCTGCTTACCACCGGTGACAATCACGCCATCTGCGGTTTCTTCGACCACATGCAGGGCGACTTCCAAATCTTCCTGGGATTTTTGTTGCTCGTTTTGCGCTGTCTCGCTGCGGTCCACTTGCGGATCGCCCAGCGCATGGGTCAGAAACAGATCGTTCTTCATGCAGTAGTTATAATAATTCTCAAGGTTCTCACCGAAATCACATTTCGGATGTTTCACTTCGCTGAAAAGGTCCTTGCGGTTGAGCGCACCAATAATGTAAGGCGCCAGAATATCGTGAGAACGGCCAAGCTGCCCCCAGGTTTGCTGATTCCAAATTTCACTGTTACGTCGCTTCTTTTTCAAATCATCAGCTGATTTCGGCACCATCCAGGAAACCGAAGAGCGCACCCCGGAGTCCGGATCAACGAACGTCATTTCATCTTTATATTCATCGCTGTTCTGCAAATCATACAGGCGGGCCATCTCATTGATGATGCCGGTGAAGGCCGGATGCTTGGTGACGTCAGCAACTTTCTCACCATCAATAAAAACTTCGCGCCCGTCTTTCAGGCTTTTGATGTAGCGCTTGCCGGTCATTGCGCCAAGGGCGCTGTCGGCATCAACTTTTGCTATTTTTGCAGCTTCACTCATGGATCAATCTCCCTATATTCTCTAATTATCCTAACGTTAGGAATGTTAAATTTAATAGTCAAGTTCTATTACGTAATTGGTGTTTCAGCTACGTTCACCCCGGCCTATTATTGGCCAGGGCTTGGGTTAATTTATAATTTCAAGAGTTGGGCCGCCGTGCCGCCCAGAATGCTATCAATAATTTCCGGCGCCAGATCGAGCTTTCTTATGTTATCGACATAACTCTTTACGTGCTCCGGATCGTCGGAAAAATTGTACGGGTAATCAGTCGCGAACAATAGGCGATCCGGCCGGATGGTGGTCAGCGCGCAAGTCACCGCATTCATGCCGCCTTCAAAGCCCGCCATATCGAAATAGAGCCGGTCAAAGGCTTCCCGGAAACTTTGCTTATAAGGTTTGGCAAAAGGTGCTTCACCGCCTTGGTCTTGCCAGAAACGATCACCCCAGACGTCGACGTAGCGTTCGACCCGTTCATAAATCGACGACACACCGCCGCCAAAATGGGCGATGACGAAATTCAGATCGGGAAATTCGGTTAGCACGCCGCCATTGACCAGCCGGATGGCGTTTGAGGCAACATCGAACTCCCGGGTCATGGTCACATTGATGTTCCAGTCGGCTTCGAGAGCGTCATAACCAACGGGCACGCCCGAGATATGAACAAAGATCGGCACATCCAATTTCTGCACCAATTCATAGAAGGGCCACATCAGCTTGGAATCCAACGCTTCACCGGCATTTTGCGGCGAGATAACCACGCCTTTGAGACCAAGCTCATTGATCGCACGTTCAAGCTCGGTCAACGCATCCGCTCCATGCAGCGGCAAACACGGCGCCAAGCAGACAAACCGGTCCGGGTGATCGCGCATCACGTCGGCGTAAAACTCATTGGTGATCGCGCAATCATCGTGATTTTCCAAAGTCGCCGACAGCACCGAGATATCAATACCGGCGGCGTCCATATAATCGAGTTGCATATCAATCTGATAGACCTCGGGACGCAAACGCAAATTGACTTTGCCGTTCTGAATGACCGGCGCACCCGCTTTGCCGCCGCGGCGATCAAAAAACACTTTGGGAGAAGCGTGATGTTGCCAGTCGATTATCATTTGGGGCTCCCGTTTCCTGTCGACTTTCCTCAAATTTTTCTGCGGCGCGTCGCGCGTCGGGTATTGCCGCTTTGCAGCCGCACCGGCATGAAGATTCCAGCCTTGATCGAAGAAAACTTCATGAAGAAATCACCGGCGACTGAGCTCAGCCCGATAATGGCAAACAGCGTCGGTGACAGCGGCGCAATAATTCCTGCCATCAGGAACACCGGCACAAACAGACCAATCAGCAGAATACCGACATAAAAATACAACGCCAGACGACCGGCCAGAATATCGTGTACCGAGCGCACAGCCGCTTCCTCACCACTGGTCAATGCGCCTTGAATTTCAAATAGCCACAGCACAATGACAGTTGCGGTTACGGCGATCCAGAAAACCAAAATGTCAGAGCCACCGGCGACCGCTTCACCTTGAAACGCCAAGGACAAAAGATAAGCCGCCGCCCCGCCGCGCAGCGCATAAGAAATATAGAGCACCGGATGCAGGGTTGAGTTCCAGAACGGAATCGCCTTGGAGGCGGTATACACAAAGCCCATATAAGCCATCATGATAATTGAGCCCGCAATCGAGATCGCCACGCCGGCGCTGGCAATCACAGAATCACTTTGCCAAAAAGTGTCAGTGAACATGAGCGACGGCAGATAAATTACGCTGCCGACCAAAAACAGCGTCAGCCCCCAAAAGCCGCGCGACACCCAAGAAGTTGCTGTCCGCAGCATCATCAGGATAAAGCGTTCCGGCCGTGCCAAATTTGCCAGATGAGCCAGCCCGCCAAGACCAGCCAGTACAAATCCCGCCAATAATGAAATTAAATCCTGGAAGAAAAGACCGAACAGCCAGGCGCCGGCAGCCACGCCAACCAGGAAATGCCCGACAATAAGGTAAAATCCCCGTCCTTCGGACCATTCTCGTTGCGGCCGGTATTCGGTTTGATAATCCTTGAGCAGTTGCTCATATCGTCCTGAACTCGTGGATGTCATCTAACTTCCCTCCCCGATCAAGCCGGTAAATAATAAACGTTTGGATTGGTGCCCTTCTCCGGGTGCAGCGGGAAACCACTGCGCTCACGGATCAAACGCGACACTTCGCTTTTCGGATCGTCCAAATCACCAAAGTAACGCGCAATAGTCGGGCAGTTCTCGACACAAGCTGGATCCTGCCCATTACGCACCCGGTCGCGGCAGAAATTACACTTCATAACAACACCCGTCTGATGACGTTGAACCCGGGCTTCTTCGTAAGGCGTCGCACCCTGTTCACCGTAATAGTTCCGGGGCTCATCATTGAGGAAGCGCTGGGAATACGGACACGCCAGCATGCAAGATCGGCAACCGACACATTTATCGGCATCAATATCGACAATGCCGTCATCTTCCCAGACGAAACTCGCGCCAGTCGGACAGACATCAACACAGGGCGGATCATCACAGTGATTACACAGAACAGGTAAAAATGTCGTCTGCGCCGTCGGGTACTGGCCTTCTTCCTGCTTGTGAACGCGGGCGAAAAAGACGCCGGGTGGCGTGCCGTTTTCAGCTTTGCATGAGAGCTGACAGCCATAACAACCGATGCAGCGCTTCAAATCTATCACCATGCCCCATCTCATTGTGCTGCCTCCAATTTGGTGACCTTTACTTTGGCGCAAAGATCTACAGTCAAATTGGACGGGCTCGAATGATGCCAATCGAGCTCAACCAGATCGTTGAAGAACACGCCTTTGCCTTTTGCCGTCGGCATTTTGCGCGCCCAATGACCGGCACAAGCACCAATGCCCAAGCCTTCCGGGTGGATGGTTTCGGTCAGCCGCGCACGGCCTTCGACTTTGTGGCCGTATTCGTTCTCTACCGAGATAAGGTCACCTGACTGTAATCCTTTTTCGCGACCTACTCCGGCATTAATTGCAATGTTATAGGAATAAGGATCAAGCTGAGCAGCCTCGTCCAGCCAGGCGTTTTCCATCGTCAAACTATTGGTGTGCACGATGTCACGGTAATAGAATGCGTAAAAATCGAAATCTTCATGGTTACATTCATGGGATGGACAGGGCAGCCAGTCGGGCAACGGATTGTAATATTCTTTCGGAATATCCAGCCCTTTGGGCCCGGCTATCGCCACTGTTTTCTCCCAGGTATCGGTCATCCATTCCCAATAGAGCGGCACCCGCACATCGGTAAAAGCGCGCCAATAAACCTCATTGGGTTTCTTCGGCCATTTGACCAAACCATGTTCCTTGAAATAGTCGAGACCTTTGTCGGAACCGAATTTATCTTTGAGATCGTGATCGCAAATCTCGGCGAAGGTATAATTGCGGTCCGGTTTCAGCCGGTTCTCGCCCTCAAGCTCAAACCATGCATTATAAGAGGCATTCATATCCGGTGTGATGCCGATGCGGTCACCGAGTTCAAGTAACACATCAGCAAATAACCGGCGCTCGCCTTCGGGTTCGACGACTTCCTGGCGGATCGGCCAACACCACTCGCCCAAGCCGGCAGGCAGGCTGAATATAAACGGAAAGTTTGACCGCGAATCGGTGGTCTCAAGATAGCCGCAGTCAGGGAACACAATATCGGCGAATTCCGTCGTTTCGGTGGCAAAGATATCGAAGGAAGCGATGAACTTAAACTTTTTCAATGACGCTTCAGTCGCATCACTATTACCGACACTCATAATCTGATTGGCGCCGAGATTGAGCAAAAACTCAGGACGATAATCAAAATCGAATTTCTGCCACATTTCCTCTTGATCGGTTGAGGCTTGGAAAACCGAGCCCATCGCCATCGGGAATAAATTCTGTAAGCCAATCCGTTCCGGCGGAGCAGGATCATTAATTGGATATGGTCCATGTGGCCCCATCCAGGAACCGGTAATCATCAAGCCGTCCGGATCGGGATGCGGGATATATTTCAACCGCCCGGTCTCTGGATAACCGTCACAAGCCGGGTTAAAGCCGAGACAGCCGCCCGCGACATCGGCGGCGCCAACCAAATGGTTCAACAGATCAACCGACAGCATATTATAAGTCGAGTTTTTATGCCCTTGCGAGCCGCGGAAAGCAATCGCGGCTACCGGGCGGTAAGGCACCGTCACGCCATCAATCACGATGGTGCTGCCGATGCGAGCTTCTTCGGCGAATTCGGTGGCAATCCGGCGGATGTTCTCAGCCGGAATGGTGGTGATTTCCTCACCGCGCTCGACCGTATAGGTTTTCAAATGCTCTTTCATCAGCACAAAGCCCGGGCGGCATTGTTTGCCGTCAACCATATACGTACCTTCGAGCGCCATATCGGCGGAATCGGTCGCATCAAAAGCACAAGCCTGCTTGGTTTCACTGTCCCAGACCATCGGCTTGTTGGTTTCAGGATCACGGATATAACGCGTATCATCGCCAATCAGATACGGCATGTTTGTTTTGGCTCTGAGATAAGCGACATCGTAAACTTCCAACTCATTGACCAGCACGTTGGCCATTGCGAGCGCCAGGCCGGCATCGGTGCCAACGCGGATCGGTACCCATTCCGTAGAATTTGCGCCGGCTTGATTGGCAAAGGGATCAACCACCACCATTTTCATACCACGCGCGCGGGCATCGGCCGCCATTGTCATATTAGAGCAGGATGCGTGACCGGCGGCGTGACCTTTGGAGGCGCCAAAATAGACGGCGTAATTGCAATATTGGAAATCCGGTACGATCGACCAGGATGAATGCATGATGCCGCTGATCAAATGAGCGCCATTACCGCAATGCAATCCGCCGCCGGCCGCCGTGGCATTCGGCGTGCCAAAGGCCGACATAAAAGCAAACGGCGGAACATGCTGGGTCATTACTGTCGTCGTCCGCATGATAAGTAATTTGCGCGGATCATCTTCACGCAGAGCTTTTAGCTTTTCCGCCACCGTATCTAGTGCCTCATCCCAGGAAATTTCCTCCCACATCGGATCAACGCCCTTGCCTTTTTCCGGGTTGGTGCGCTTCATTGGTTTGTTGAGCCGGTTGGGATCGTAATGGGACATAATGCCGCTGACCCCTTTACCGCAGAGGCGGCCCTTGCCGACGGCGCTTTCCGGATTGCCCTCGATCTTAACGACCGTGCCGTTCACCCGGTGGGCTTTAATCGAACAGGATGCATAACAAAGACTGCATGATGACGAGATCCATTTGTCATCAACGTCACCAACGGTCTCGGCTGCATCGGTTAAATTTTGGGGTATATCATCCATCATGTCTTTCCTACCTTGGCTTTTCGGGGCTAGCCGGCTTCATTCGCCATCAGCAATATTATTTCAATATCAGCCGGATGATTATTTTGGCCGTTGTTGGGACTAATCAATGCGTTGAGATCATCGCGCAGCACGCCTTCGACAAAAATCCGGCAGCATTCAATAAATTCACCACTGTCATTTTTAAATGTGGCGGCTATTTCCGGACCGCACGCTTCGCCGATTATTTCAATAACATCTCTAACTTTGGCATTACCGGGAACGCTCAGCGTTAAACGATCATTTTCAGCTTTGGTCGACAGATAACCGAATAAGGCGACATTTAAGGTGACATCGGCCGCATCTAACATCGGCTCAGCCGCCGGCAGATCGGCAGGCGTATCGGTTTTGCCGCTGCGCTTGCTGGAAGCGCTGTACCAAATCGGTGCTGATTTATCAGGTCCGAGAATTTTGTTCATATTTGTTTCCGGCCTATTTCCCATTGGTTATTTTGATTTTTAAAATGTTTCATTGCATGAAACTTAATTTCGTGTAGTATAACAATAGGTCAAATAACAAAGCAACAAATTTTATGTGGATAAGGAAATAATTCGTGGATGGAGATTTAAGACTGGAACAAAAAGGCGGCGTTATTGCCTTGGAACGCGGGCTCTCAATATTGTCGGCTTTCGGCAATGAACGAAGCGCGCTTCGCCTCACCGATATCGCCGAGATCACCGGCTTAAACAAAAGTACAATTCTGCGGCTTTGTGTTTCCTTGGAACGCCAGGGATTCATCAAACGCCGGGAAGATGGCTGGTTCCAACTGGGAGCAGCCCTGTTCCATCTCGGTTCTGCCTATCAACGGAGTTTTCAGATTGTTGATGTGATCGATCCGGTTATGCAGGCTCTAGTCAATGAATTTAATGAATGCTCGACCTTTACCGTACGCGATGGCAACAGTGTCGTCTGTCTTCATAAAGTCGAATCTTCCCAAGGTATTCGCGATGCCGGGTCCAGCATCGGTGACCGCTACGATCTCAATAATGGCGCGTCATCTCAGGTATTGCGGGCGTTTTCGGGCGAAGACGGTGAAAATTTCGATCAAATCCGCGACACTATCCATGCCACGTCCTTCGGCACCTTATATCCAGACGCCGCCGCCATTGCCTGCCCACTTTTCGGTATGGGTGGTGACCTATTGGGCGCGCTTCAGCTGTCTGGCCCGCAATACCGCTTTTCGGAAACTGCCATGGCAGCGATGAAACAAGGGCTGCTGCATGCCGTGGCGGGATTGACCAGATCTCTTGGCGGCAACACTGATATCTACCGGACCAACACGGATAACAATTGATCAGCATCAAGGAACATAATCGATAAGACATGCAACTAAATTAGAAAAGAACCAAGAAAATAGTCTCATTTGAAACTAACATCTAGGAGGTAATCATGGCTGAAATTGTATTTGGAGTGGGATCCTCCCACACACCGATGCTGGGCACTCAACCAGAAGATTGGGATCAGCGCGCCGAAGCAGACCGCAATAATCCGGCACATCCCTTCCGGGGCGGCGTTTACACCTATGAAGAACTGGCAGAACTGCGTAAAAGTGAGAATCTCGCCGCTCAGCACACCGCCGAAGTTCGCCAGGAGCGTCACGACGCCAGTCAGGCTGTCCTTAATCAACTCGGCGACAAAATAGCTGCCGCTGAATTAGATGTCCTGGTTATATTCGGTGACGACCAGCGGGAATGCTTTTTGCTTGAACAGTCTCCGGCGTTCTCGGTTTATAATGGCGAAAAGGTACTCAATAAAACCATGAGCCAGGAACGTCTCGACGCCATGCCACCGGGTATCGCCGTCGCCGCCTGGACCAACGTGCCGGAAGATCATGATCTTGAATATGCGGGTGAGCCGGAATTGGCTGACCACGTTGTCTCGTCACTGATGGTCGATGAGTTCGATGTCTCGGTTTCAAGCAAGATGCCGGATGGTAAATGGGGCGAAAATGGCATCGGCCACGCTTTTGGCTTTTTCTATCATCGAATTCTCAACGATTTTGAATCATGCAAAGACATGGCGACCCTGCCGATCTTTATCAATACCTTCTTCCCACCCAATCAACCAACCGCCAAGCGCGTCTTGAATTTCGGCAAAGCCGTTGGTAATGCGATCCGGTCTTGGGATAGCGATAAACGTGTTGGTATTGCGGCGTCAGGTGGCTTTAGTCATTTCGTCATTGATGAAGAGCTTGATCAGCGTATTCTCAAAGCCATTGCCGACGGCGATGAGGCGGCAATCATCAACGAACCGGAATACTCCTATCAATCAGGCAGTTCCGAGATCAAAAACTGGATCGCCGCCATGGGTGCTACCCAAGGCTCAGGCCTCAAGTTTGATTTATTAGATTATGTGCCGTGCTATCGGAGTGACGCCGGTACAGGTAACGCCAACACCTTCGGCGTCTGGACTTAATCAAATTCGGTGACAGTTTACTTAAGTGCTGAAAATACAAAAAGTTAACTTTGTAAAAGTCTCCCGGGAGACATTAAACTTATTAACCTTTTTAATTAGGTAAACTGTCACCGAAACGAAACCGAAACTCTATTCCGCCGCTGCTGCCGGCGCAGCCTCATCAAGTGCTGCCAAAACTTTTGGCGGTGACATTGGATGATCGCGCATGCGAATGCCGACAGCATCATAGATCGCATTAGAGATCGCCGCCAAAGGCGGAATGATCGGCACTTCGCCGACGCCCCGAATGCCGTAAGGATGATTCGGGTTGGGCACCTCGACAATTTGCGTATCAATGTACGGCACATCGGAGGCCACCGGCACCCGATAATCGAGAAAGCCCGGGTTCTCCATGATGCCGTTTTCGTCATAGATATATTCTTCATTCAGCGCCATACCGATGCCCTGGACGGCAGCGCCGTGGAACTGGGCTTTGACGTATTCGGGGAACACGGCCTTGCCGGCATCCTGGATAATCGTATAGCGCAGCACTTTGACCGCGCCGGTTTCCCGGTCTACTTCGACATCGATCAGATGGGTGCCGAAGCCCGGACCGCCACCCGTCACGTTGATTTCCGCATGGCCCGCGATGGTGCCGCCGAAGAAGCCCGCCTTCATGGCGATCTCGGCTATCGACAAAGGTTCGAAGTCGCCCACATTGGCGCTTGCCGGACGGGCATGGCCGTCCTCCCAGACGACCTGGTCCGGCTCGACTTCCCAGATTCGGGCAGCGACCTCGCACATGCGGGTGATCGCATCACGGCTGGCCTTGACCGCCGCCATACTACCCGCCGCGGTGCCGCGGCTGCCGGCAGTGGTGAAGTTGAAGCCCAAAGACGAGGTGTCGCTCTGGATCGCCCGCACATTCTCGAACGGGATACCCAGTTCCTCAGCGACAATCTGTGAATAAGCGGCGCGCATGCCGCCAGCCACATCCACGGTGCCATAGATGAAGGATGCCGTGCCGTCCTGGTTGACGTTGAGGGTAGCTGAGGTTTCCATGCCCAACGTAGCCCAGAACCCGGTCGCGATGCCGCGGCCCTGATTGGGTTCCAGTGGAGCTTTCAGATGGTCGTGAACTTTCGCCGCTTCCAGCGTCTCGATATAGCCAATGGGTCCCAATTTGGGGCCGAAGTGAGTCTGGGTACCTTCCTTGGCGGCGTTTGTGAGACGGATTTCGATAGGATCAATTTTTAGCTCTTCAGCAATTTCATCCATTACCGTTTCGACGCCGAAGGCAATCATCGGCGCACCGGGAGCCCGGTAGGCAGCGACTTTCGGCCGGTTACAAACAACATCGTTACCGATCACCAGCACGTTTTCAATATCGTAGCGGGTGAAAACAGTCGGCGTACAGAGCGGCAGCGAAGACCCTGGGAAACAGCCTGACTGGTAGTTCAAAATCGCCTGGGCTGCAGTAATTCTGCCATCCTTGGTGACACCGATCTTGATGATGATATTGGTGCCTGAGGTGGGCCCGGAAGCGCGAAATACTTCATCCCGGGTCATCACCATTTTCACTGGCCGGCCCGAATTCTTGGACAAAACGATAGCCAGCGGCTCGAGATAAATACTGTTTTTACCGCCGAAGCCACCTCCCAATTCCGCCGGCGTCACCTTGACCCGCGAAACATCCATTTCCAGTACCTTGGCGAGCTGGGCGCGGATCAGGAAATGGCCCTGGGTGCTGGTCCAAACCTCGGCATTGCCGCCCTCGGTGTAAATGGCCAAGCTGGCATGGGGCTCGATATAGCCCTGGTGCGCGGCCTTGGTGTTGAACTCGCGCTCGACGATTAAGTCGGCATTTTTAAAACCTTCTTCGATATCACCCAGCTTGCTGGTCATCCGGGCGGCGATGTTGGACGGCTTTTCCGGCGCCGGTTCAACACCTTTGGTAAATTGTTCTTCATTGAGCAAGGGCGCATCCGGCTGCATCGCCTCGACCACATCGATGACATGGGGCAGCACTTCGTAATCCACTTTGATCAGCTTGAGGGCCGCCTTGGCGATAGATTCGCTGGTCGCCGCCACCGCGGCCACCGGATGGCCATCGAACAAGGCTTTTTCGCGCGCCATCATGGTGCGGGTGACATCGCGGAAATTGACGATCATCTCGCCGGCCGCTGCATGCAGCACCGGCATATCGGGAAAATCATCGCAGGTAATTACCGCTTTGACTCCTTGCAGTTTTTCAGCCGCGGAGGTGTCGATGGATTTAATGCGGGCATGTGCATGAGGGCTTCTGAGCACCTTGCCGATCAGTTGACCGGGCACGTTAATATCAGCGGCGTAGCGTGCCTTGCCGGTTACTTTGTCGACTGCATCAGGCCGGGCAGTCGGGTTGGTGCCGACGACCTTGAGGTCCTTTTCTTCGTAAGGAATTTGAGTTCCAAAGGGTGAAGGTTTCATTCCCATGACTAGGCCCCTCTCATTTCTTGGGCGGCATCCATGACCGCCTTGATGATATTTTGATAGCCGGTGCAGCGGCAGAGATTGCCCGCCAGTCCGAAGCGCACCTCTTCTTCCGTTGGATCGGGATTTTTCTCCAATAGGCTACGCGCCGAGATCAGCAGACCCGGTGTACAAATGCCGCATTGCAGCGCGATATGTTCGACGAACTTGCGTTGCAATGGGTGCAGCTCGTCACCATCGGCCATGCCTTCAATGGTTTCAATCTCTTTGCCTTCAGCCTCAACACCGAGCACGAGGCACGAACAAACCAGCACGCCATCCAGCGTCACACTACAGGCACCGCAATCGCCGGTACCGCAGCCTTCCTTGGCGCCGGTTAAATTTAAATCATCGCGCAAAACATCGAGGAGTGTCTCACTTGTCTCACAGAGAAAATCCACCTCATCACCGTTAATCGTCGCACTTATATGATGCTTTTTCATTATTTCTGCCCTCCCTGGGCGCGTTCGAGAGCAATCAAGGCCACCCGGCGAGCCAGCACGCCGGCAACTTTAATCCGGTATTCCTTGGTGCCGCGTTTATCATCGATTGGCCGGCACGCCGCACTCGCCGCCGCCGCCAGATTATCCAAAGCAGCCTCATCAACCTGCGTGCCGACCAACGCGGCTGCGGCTTCTTCGACAACCAGCACTTTTTCGGCAACTGCACCCAACGCCACTTTTGCAGCTGAGCAGACGCCGTCATCGCCGAGCGTCAGATTAATGCCGACACCAACGACGGCGATATCCATCTCGGTGCGAGGTGTAAAACGTTGATAGGCACCGCCTGAACCGGCAGGTGAGTTCGGCAAAAAGAACGAGACCACAAGCTCGCCGTCTTTAAGCGATGTTTGACCCGGGCCGGTAGCGATCTCTTCAACGGGAATTTCGCGCTTGCCCTTGGGCCCGACAATTGTCGCCGTGGCGCCCGCTGCAATCAGCGCCGGAACGCTATCGGCTGCGGGCGACGCGTTGCAAACATTGCCACCAACCGATGCCCGGCCTTTGACCTGGATGGAGCCGATTAGCTTGACGCCGTCCATTACTCCCGGCCAGGTCTGACAGAAATCTTCGTGATCCATCAGCTCTACGCCGCTCACCGCGGCACCAAAACGATAGCCACCCTTTTCTTTTTTAATGGCGGTTAGCTCTTTGATGTTTTTGATATCGACGATCAGATCAGGCTCGATCAAATCCATATGTATCTGCACCAGCACATCAGTCCCGCCTGCAAGCACCGTCGTGCTGCCTTTGCTATCCGCCAATAGCGCCACCGCATCATCCAATGTCGTCGGCGCTTCATATCTCATTTCGGTCATTTTGATTTTATCCCTCCCCGGTTATCGGCGATTTGTATGATTGTTTTTTCTGGGTTCTACTATCGGCAAAAATAATCTAAGCGTCAAACCAACCGTAGAACAGCACCGCACACTACTTGGTGAAGGGGCACAGGTTAAGCCGAAATTTTGCTGAGAGAGCTAGCGGCTACACTTACTTCCGCATCATGGAAGATTGATTAAGCAGGCGGAGAAAGTTTTAGCGGTACATATGTCACTAAATTAAAGACGAATAGTCTGGGATTATGTATATATGTCTGCTGCCAATGAATGATAATTGCCAAGAAAGAAAAGCAAATCAAATGAACGCGAATTTTGCCGCTGTCGTATACACACCCAAGCAAACCGATAAATCCGCCCTGCCCAATTTTGTCAAAGGATTAAAGGCGCGCGGCGTTTCGGTTGCGGGCATCTTGCAGGAAAGCAGCGTTCAATCCGGTGATTCCATGCGCACGATAGAATCCGTCGACATCGCCACTGGCCATCGCATTCCGATTAAAAAGCCGATGAAAAATGAAGAGGATTGCGGCCTCGATGTGACGAGCCTCACCGAAACCTCGGCGGTCTTACGCAATGTGCTTGCCACTGAACCAAATGCAGTTCCGGACCTGGTGGTGGTCGAAAAATTCGGCGACCAGGAACAAATCGGCGAAGGTTTGCTGGATGAAATTATGCAGATTATCGCTGAGGGCATACCGCTATTGATCTCCGTGCCGGAACCCGCCCTTGAGATTTGGCAGGAACTCAGCGGCGATTTGGGCGCGGTAATCGATTTTGAAGCTGGGGCTTTGCAAGATTGGTGGAAAGAAATAGAGGCCGTCTAGAATTACAATGTTGACTTAAGAACCTTCCAAGCTACCATTTGTTTAGTTCGTAAATCGCTGTTTCAAATATAAAACATACCAATCAACAAGGTGTGTCGCCGATCAGGAAGGTTCCATCTGAATGAAAATCCATAAACCCGCTACCTTGCAGGAAGCCGCAGGATTGTTGGCTGCTGATGACAGCGCACAATGTATCGCTGGAGGTGCTACTTTGGTGGCGATGATGAACAGCGGCGTGGTCGAACCTTCAGCGCTGATTTCCCTCGCCAACATTTCCGGCTTAAACGAGGTCACCAAAGCATCAGACGGTTCGGTAATTATTGGTGCGGCAACCAAACATAAAACTGTTGCAGCCTTTGACAGTTTTTCGGGCGCACAAAATATTGTCGGTATCGCTGCCGGGAAAATTGCCCACCCGCCGATTAGAAACATGGGCACGATCGGCGGCTCTGTTGCGGTCGGTGATCCGGCTGCCGACTATCCAACCGCCCTTTTAGCCGCCGAGGCGACGTTTGAAATCGTCGGGCCGGCTGGCTCGCGGTCCATCCCCGCAGATGAATTCTTCGATGGATTTTTGTCAACTGCCTTGGCAGAAGCCGAACTGGTGCAGTCAATTCAACTGCCGGCAGGACCAGAGAACGCTGTAGCGGTCTATGACAAGATTGCCAAGATTGATGGCGACATCGCCATCATGTCGGTCGCCGTGGTGATGGCATCCTCCGGTGACCGATGCGATTATTTAAGAGTAGCGGTCGGCGGATGTGGGCCAACGCCCTATCGGGTGGCGGAAGCTGAGGTAAAATTTATTAACGGGGATTTGGACGTCGCGATCGAATTGCTGGTGGCAGCCAGCGATCCAATGAGCGATGTTCGCGGCAGCGCTGATTATCGCCGCAAAGTATTGCCTCGCGTATTGCGCCGGGCGCTTATCACAGCGCAGCAAATGGGGGGCGGCGAATAATGAGCGACACTTTAACCTATGATCTCAACGTCAATGGCGAGATCGAAACCATCACTGCGCCGGCTGAAGAGACCCTGCTGACCGTGCTCCGTGAGCGGCTTCATTTGACCGGCGCCAAGCGCGGCTGCGATCAAGGCGTCTGCGGTACATGTACGGTACTAATAGATGGCGAACCGGTGCGAGGCTGTTTGACCATTGCGGCGCTGTGCGAAGGCGTTGAAATAACCACCATCGAAGGGCTGGCAACACCGGAAGCATTGGACATCGTGCAGCAATCTTTTGTTGATACCGGTGGCATTCAGTGCGGCTTCTGTTCCTCGGGCATGATCCTGACCGTCAGCTCCATCCTTAAAAGCAATCCTGAGGCCGGCGAAGCTGAAATACGCGAAGGTATTTCAGGCAATATCTGCCGCTGTACAGGGTATGAAAAAATTATCGACGCTGCCGTTTTAGCCGCGCAGCAAATCAATGGAGCGGCGCGATGACCGAAGTTTTAGATACGATTGGCCAGCGCGTCACCCGGCTTGAAGGTAAAGACAAAGCCAGCGGCCGCGCTCAATACACCGATGACATGACCCTGCCCGGCATGCTGTATGGCGCCATCACCGGTAGCCCGCATGCCCACGCTAGAATTCTCTCCTACGATATTTCCGCAGCGCTTGAAGTGCCCGGGGTGAAAGCCATCATCACCGGCGATGACTATGATTGGTTTCGAAGCGGTGGCCATGTCAAAGACGAAACCTTACTGGCCAAGGGCAAGGTCCGCTATATCGGCGAGCCGGTTGCCGCTGTCGCCGCCCGCACGCAAAAAGCTGCTGAAGAAGCGGCCCGCTTGATTCAAGTCGAATATGAAGAACTTGAGGCCGTGCTGTCGATTGATGATGCGATGAATCCCGATCTCCCGATCATCCACGAAGAGTTCTCAACCTATCAAATGAAGGTGACTGATCTGGAAGTCAGCGGCAATGAATGCTGGGCAACTTCGGCTGAAGAAGGCGATATCGATGCTGCCTGGGCTGAGTGTGACGCGGTCGTTGAAGAAACCTTCGAGACCCAAGCCCAACACCATCTGTATCTGGAGCCGGCTTCTGCCCTCGTCGATGTCGACGCTAACGGCAAAGTGACTATTTGGGGTCCGAACCAGGGGGTTCATTTCATTCAGACCCGGGTAGCCGATTATCTAGGGCTGCCGCTCACCAAAGTGCGGGCAATTTCGCCAACGGTCGGCGGTGGTTTTGGCGGCCGGGCCGGGCCCCATGTTCAGCCGATCACCGCAGCACTGGCGCTTAAAACAGGTAAACCGGTTAAAATCACCCTATCCCGCGCGATGGATTTTGAGACCTGCCGGTCGCGTCATCCTTCACGCGTGCGGATGAAAATTGGCGCTAAAAAAGATGGCACCTTTGTCGCGCAGGAAGCTGAATTACTATTTGACGGCGGCTCTTTTATGGACGAAACGCCGGCGGTTGCGAGCTTCGGCCTGATGATGGCGCGGGGCCCCTACCGGATACCCAATTTTCGCGGCTCGGCCCGGGCTTTCTATACCAACAAACTCCGCGCCGGCTCGTTCCGTGGCTTTGGCAATCCGCAAACCACCATTGCCCGCGAATGCCTGATCGATCGCCTCGCCCAAGCGCTTGATTTGTCACCGATGGCAGTGCGCCAAAAGAACGCTATGGTGGCGGGCGATAAATGGCTGGGCGGTCAGGAAGTCCCGGCTTGCGGCTTTGCTCAATGCCTGGAGGAAGTGAAAAAGGCGGCTGATCTCGATAAAGCTCAATTGCCACCGCCAGCGCCCGGCAAAAAACGCGGTTTTGGTTTTTCAGGCTTTGCTCATATCAGTAGTTTTTTGGCCAGCGGCGCTTCGGTGCAACTCCGTGAAGATGGCACGATTACCATGAATACCGGCGGCATTGAAATTGGCCAGGGCGCCAGCACCATCCTGGCTCAAATCTGTGCCGAAGCACTTAAACTGCCGATCGAAGATATAAATATAACCGAGCCCGATACCGACACGACGCCGTACAATTATAAATCGGTCGGCAGCCGCACCACCTACACCACAGGCCGGGCAGTTAAAGCCGCCGCCGAAGACGTCGCCGATCAAATCATCGAACACGCAGCTGCTATGCTCGATTGCGATCCTGCTCAGCTGACTTTAATTTCAGGTGGCCAGGTTGGCGTTAAAGCCGATGTCACTGACAGTCCGCTGGTCAACCGCACCATTACTTTTAAAGAAGCATCGTTGCGCGCGCATTATGGGGTCGGCGGACCGATCATCGGCACTCACACATTTGTTTTCGATGGCCCGCCCTTCGACCGCGAGGGCTCTAAGATGAAAGCCGTCGTGTTTGGTAATATGGGCGCCTATATTTACGGCGTTCAGGGCGCTGCGGTTGATGTTGATGAAGTGACCGGTCAGGTTGAAGTAGTCAAAGCTTGGGCAGCAGCCGATGTAGGCCGGGCGATCAACCCGACCAATATTGAAGGCCAGATCCAGGGTGGCTTCGCTCAGGGCATGGGTTATGCGCTGTTTGAAGAAATGGTCTGGGATAACGGCCGCTTGGTCAACCCGACCTTGATGGAATACAAAGTGCCGGGCGTCAAGGAAGTGCCTAAAGTTCAGACGATTATCGTTGAAGACCCGGAGCCGGGTGGACCCTTTGGCGCCAAGGGTGTCGGTGAACCGGCAATGGTCGGAGTCGCCCCGGCAATTGCCAATGCGATTGATGATGCGATTGGTGACCGGCCGAATTCTTTGCCGATGACGCCTGAAAAAGTCTTGGATGTACTTGATCCCTCTTAAATAGCCGCAGCTATTTATCGTCTTCCTCATCACCCAGGGTTCGAACTTCGGTGTTCATGGCGACATCATTGCGGCGGCGCTGAGCAATCACTTTACCGGTCTGCCAGTACTCGCTTTTAACCGCGAGATCGGCCATGTGCTCGAACTCTTCCGTCCACTCACCCAGATCATAGCCGTACCAAGGCGACTCGCGCTTGAGTTTAGGCAGACCCAACTCATCCCAAATCTCGGCGGCGCGTTCCATAAATTCTTGTTTGGGCAGTGACACCGGTGGGAAGGTGCCTTTGAGCGTCGCGTCAATAAGCACCGATGCATCTTCCGGATCGGATAAATCGCGCGGCCCGTGACCGCCATCCTGGTGTTCGATGATTTCCATATCGTGCTGCGGTTTGCAGCGGTAGGCCATCGCCCAAAACAGCGCGTCGGCATTTTCGCCATCAATATCTTCATCGACCGCAATGATCCATTTACCCTCGGATTGGCGGTATGAAGCCAAGCCATACATGGCTCGCCAAATTTCCGTGCGCGGCGTGTTTTTCTCGAAAATGATGGCATGGACGCGATGCAGCGAGGTTAAGGGCTCGTGCGCTTTGACCGTAATAACGCTTTTGATGCCGAGCGTATCCTTGAGATATGACGCGTTCCGGGATTCATAGGCAAAGCGCCGGATAACGCTGGATTCACTTGGCGCGACTTGGCTGACCCAGGAAGAAATGGCAGCCTGCTTTTTGCGGGTGATCGCCGTGACATCCATATAGCCATTGTATTCCTGCAAATTAACATAGCCGTGAGACTCGCCAAACGGTGCTTCCGGCTCCAAATACTCGGTATCGATATAACCCTCAATGACGACTTCCGCATCGGCGGGAACCAGCAAATCCACAGTCTTGGCTTTCACCAGATCAAGCGGCCTGCCGACCAGTGCGCCGGCGACTTCCAGCTCGTCGATGCCTTCCGGGACTTTTTGCACCGAGGCATACGAAACTACCGGCGCACAGCCAATCACCACCGCGCAGGGCATTTTCTCGCCCCGCTCTTTCCACGCCAGCCAATTGATATGACCGCCGGTGCGTAATTCGGTCGAGGTGTTCATGCCAAACCGGTCCGGTGCCTTCACTTGCCCCCGGTAATTGCCCATATTTTGGATACCGGTTTCCGGGTCTTTGGTAATGTAATGCGAGGACGAGGAGTACGGTGCGTTGTCCCAGCCCGGCGTAGAAATCGGGATCGGCAGATCATCTAGACCTTTACCATTTTGCAGATCGTCACCTTCATAAACGAGCTCGTGGCAGGGTGCGTCCTTGCTGTCAACAATTTTTGGTTTAAGCGGAGATTTAATCGCCGCCGACCATTTAGCGTTCACTTCTTCTAAGCTGCAGCCAATGCCGACTTCGTAGATTGCCGGGCTGCCGGCCAAGCCGCAGACCAGCACTGGCATATCAAATTTCCGGCCCTTGCTGTCAACGACGTTGGTAAACAACCAGGCCTTACGCTCTTCTTCGGCAATACCGCCGCGATACTGCCAGCGCACCAAAGGATGCATCTCGGTATCTTTATTGATCTCGCGGTCGACTTCATAGAGCAGACCTGCCTCACGCAAAGCCTCAATATGCTGGTGGATATCGTGATAGGTGTTGGCGTCCTGTTTTATTGGCATTTAAAGCGCAGTCCTCACATCAACGACGGCAACATTGCCTTTCTCAACTTCGGCGACGGCACGTTTAAAGACATCGGCCAGATCAGCGGGGTCCTCGACCGGCCCCTCAGCCCAGCCGCCAAACCCTCGAACAATAGCCGCGTA
>CAJWAR010000020.1 GCA_913020445.1 uncultured Rhodospirillaceae bacterium | reverse complement strand
GCCATTAGTGGACATAAATTTCATTTCTCGGAATGTCTGCTTTCAGGAGTAAAGCGGACATCATTAATACCTTGTGATTCGTTCTGATAGACCCAATATAAAAATCACAAATTTTTTTTGAGAACTTTGATTATTGATGCTGAAATTTAAGCAAATAATACGAGCGCCAGAACAACAGGATTAATATATAGGACCATTATGCTTTTACCTTTCAGACTTGTATATTTTGCCTTTGTTCCCGGAAAGCAAATAGGAAAGCCGCTTCACCCGTGCGTTCAAGAAGAAATTTGGCTCACCTGCCGGCGCGGGCAACGTAAAGAAACCAGGACGTATCGCGACCTTATCCAATCTCCAAGAAATTATTAGGTAACTCTTATGCTGGCGCAAATAAACAATAGGAAGACTATTCCGAGCTCCATTCGTCATTGGTATGCCCCGATTTTTGCTGTCGGATTATTGATCGCCGCTGTCATATATTTTGAACAGGCCGATACCAAACAATTCCAGCAAGAGGAAAAGGTATCCGTTGTAAATAAATTAAGTACGGTTCGCGCCCGCATGGAAGGTGTGATCAACGGTAATTTATTGTCAATAACCGGCCTTACTGCAGAAATCGCGCTTAATCCTGAAATCTCTCAAGAGGAATTTTCCCGGTTTGCCCAAATAATCCTGGCGCAGAAAACGCAGATTCGCAATATCGCAGCTGCCCGCGACATGGTTATCACGCATATGTATCCGATGAAGGGAAATGAAAAGGCGCTTGGGCTTGATTACCGGAAAAATAAAAAACAAAGGGCGGCGGCGCTCAAGGCAAAAGAAGTCGGGAGTATTTTCGTGGCTGGCCCTGTTAATCTGGTTCAGGGTGGGCGAGGATTCATCGCCCGCACTCCGATATTTGAAGCCGCCAAGGATAAGACCGAAAACCAGGGCCGTTTCTGGGGATTGGTTTCGACCGTTATCGACTTCGACAGACTGTACACAGCTGCCGGTTTGTCCGATCCGAACTTACCCATTGAAATTGCAATTCGGGGACATGACAGTTCGGGGGCCAAAGGAAACATCTTTTATGGTGATCCCGGCTTGTTCGAAAGCGTGCCGGTGTTACTGGATGTTTCCTTGCCTAACGGTTCTTGGCAACTTGCCGCCGCGCCGAAAGGTGGCTGGACGCATGAAGCGCCGAACGCGACGGCAATCAGGAGCGCGGGCGTCATCGTGTTACTCCTAATCGTTTGGCTGACGTACTATCGCGAAAGGCAAAGGAAGGAGAAAGAATTTGTAGAAAAAGCCTTGCGTGAGAGTGAGGCAAGATTATCTCTTCACATTCAGAACACACCGTTGGGATGCATCTCATGGGACGTAAACTTCCATTGCACCGAGTGGAATAATGCAGCCGAGAAGATATTCGGATACTCCGCTGATGAGGCGATTGGCCATCATGCGTCTGGAATTGTTGTTCCTGCCAGCATCAAAGACGACATCAACGATCTCTACCGTTTATTGCTAGAACAAAAAGGGGGAAGCCGAAGTACCAACGAAAATAATACGAAGGATGGCAGAACCATAATTTGCGACTGGTACAACACGCCGATTGTGGATAAAAATGGTATGGTAATTGGCGTGACGTCCTTGGTGCAGGACATCACCGAACGCAAGCTCGCCGAGAAGGAACTGGCCCGGCACCAAGATCATCTGCAAGAACTGGTTCAGGAGCAGACATCAGAGCTGAAAACGGCCAAAGACATCTCAGAATCGGCCAACCGCGCTAAGTCCGAGTTCCTAGCCAACATGAGCCATGAACTCCGAACCCCGCTTAACGCCATCATTGGATTTTCCGAAACCCTAAAACAAGGTATTTTTGGCCCACTCTCTAATGAAAAACAGCAAGATTATATGAATGATATCCATGGGTCCGGCCAGCATTTGCTCGACGTAATCAACGATATTCTCGATGTCTCGGCGATTGAAGCCGACAAATTGGAATTGGATGAATCAGATGTCGATATAAATGGTGTCGTTGAGGCATCATTACTCCTGATAAAGTCAAGAGCGGAACAAGGCCGTGTCGAACTAATAAACACATTCAACAATTATCGACCTATTATTCGCGCCGACGAGCGGCGAATGAAACAGGTTCTGGTAAATCTTTTATCGAACGCCGTCAAATTTACGAATGTTGGCGGCACCGTCACAATCGGTGCTGAAACCAATGATGACGGATCAACAACAATTCACATAGCCGATACCGGCATTGGCATGAGTGCCGAGGAAATTGCGCAAGCGATGGAACCCTTTAAACAGATACACCGCAAAGATAAAAATATTAACGATGGAACCGGTCTCGGTTTGCCGTTGACCCAAAAACTTGTTGAAGCCCACGGCGGTAAATTGATGATAGAAAGCGAACCCGATATTGGGACCATGGTAAAAGTCGAATTTCCGAAAAATAAGGCGGCAATCTAGACATAAGCAAATTGCCTATGCGCAACAATTACCCCTAATGCCCACTTTGGGCCGACAGCAGTCATTTCTAGCCGGAATCAAATGAGTCTGCTTTCCGTTGTTAAACGGACATAATCTTGGACCTCTCAAAAGCATTTTTAAATCCGCCCAGCCCGCAGTGTGGTCAAGATTACTGCCCAATTATTTCCCCGCTTACTTCCCCACAATTAAAGTTAGACTCTCCCCAAAAATCCTATATTATGGGATTTGTTATACTTCTTTAATTCAAGAAGCACGCAAGTGACGACAAGAATTATTGAATAAACAGGGGGAAAAACTTCAACATACCACCTGTAGTTGGACCATCGCCTCTTCATTGGGAGACGGCGCAATTAATGCCTAATTTCAGATTTAGGGAGACATTTTGATGATTAAGAAATTTACCATCGCGCTGACAACGAGCGCAGCCGTAGCTGGCGTAGCATTAGGTGGCATCACCGACGCCACAGCTGGTCAAAAACTTCGCTACGCGACATGGGACCCGCCGACCCATGAAGTGCAGACCCTCGGCATTCGGCCTTGGATTAAAAGCGTCAATGAAGCGACTAAAGGCCGGGTTAATATTCGCATGCTGACCAAAGGTCTCGGTGCACCGCCCGCCTATCACGACTTCATTAAAGATGGCGCCATTGACGTCGCCCACATCATTCCGGCATACACACCGGGCCGTTTTTTGTTGCACAAAGTGGCGGAATTTCCGTTCCTCACCGACAGCGCCAAAGCACGCACCGTTGCTTATTGGCGGGTCTACAAAAAATATTTTGAGAAAGCCAATGAAGCCAAAGGCATGAAGTTGTTGACTATTTGGGTGCACGGCCCGGGGCTTATTCACAACTCCAAACGCCCGGTCACTGAAATGTCTCAGCTCAAAGGCCTAAAACTTCGCGTCGCCGGCGATAATATCTCGGCGCTGGCTAAAGCCATGGGCTCAACACCGATTTTCGCGCCCATCACCAAAGTCCACAACATGCTGTCCAAAGGCGTTATCGATGGTGTGTTCCTCACCTATGAAGGCATTAAAAACTTCAAATTGGGTAAATTGGTTAAATACACCACCGTTCCGCCTGGCGGCCTCTATGCCACGATGTTCCAAATGTATATGAACCAAGCCAAATGGGATGGCCTGCCTAAGCAGGATCAAAAAATAATTGATGAGATCTCTGGTGAGCATGCCGCCAATTACATTGGCGACGCGTGGGATACCGCCGATAAAAGAGGCATCAAGCACATGAAGGAAAATGGCATAAAAATTGTCCCCATGCCTGCCGCCTTTACCAAGAAAGCGAAAGAGCTTTGGAAACCGATCCAAGCTGAATGGATGAAAAAAGCCGCCGCCAAAGGCATCGACGGCGAGGGCGCCCTGGCCATGCTCAAAGCTGAGATCAAAAAAATCGAAGCAGCCAGCAAATAAGTTTGATAATATAAACTTATGACTGAACAAAGCTCATACGCCCGGCTCCGTGAACAACTGAGTCGGGCGTTAACTCTATTCGCCTCGGTGACATTGTTTGTCATCATGTGGCTTGTCGTTATTGATGTCGTTTCCCGTGACGCCTTCAATTATTCGATCGTTGGCCTGTTCGAAGTGACCGAAATCCTGATGGGTATATTGGTATTTGCCGGCGTTCCCATTGTTACCGCCAATCAAGGTCATGTTGCCGTTACTCTGCTCGACGGTTTTATCGGCCCCAAGCTCCGCATTTTGCAAAAATATTGCGTCAATTTGCTGTGTACCGGCGTTTTAGTGCTTTTTGCCTGGCGTCTTTGGGACGTCGCCGAGAAGCTTGCGGGCTACAATGACGTCACCTTATTTCTCAAAATTCCGTTGGCGCCGGTTGGCTACTTCATGGCCGTCATGACCATTATAAGTGTGCCGATCCAGATCGCTTTGACGTTTTTACCGGACCGCGATCCCTCAGAAGTTTCAGCTGAAAATATTTAGGATAATAATCGTATGACTGCCGCCCTCATTAGCTTTGCGGTTTTAATCGCCCTTCTCTTTCTCCGCGTCCCGGTTGCATTTTCCATGGCGGCGGTTGGTATCGTCGGCTTCGGCCAATATGTCAGCTGGTCGGGAACTTTTTCAATGGTGGGGCGCTTGGCCTATGATACAGCGCAGTCCTCGGAGCTCTCGGTGATCCCGCTTTTTGTGCTGATGGGCAGCTTTATCACCCGGGCGGGTTTAGCCGACGAGCTTTATACCGCGGCCCATGCCTGGATTGGCCACAAACGCGGCGGGCTGGCAATGGCAACCATTATCTCCTGCGGCGGCTTTAGTGCGGTTTGCGGATCGTCCGTCGCCACCGCCGCCACCATGTCCAAAGTCGCCATGCCGCCGATGCGGCGCTACAAATATGCTGATACACTGGCAACCGGCGCAATTGCGGCCGGCGGCACGCTTGGTATTCTCATTCCGCCCAGCGTAATCATGGTGATTTACGGCATTATGACATCGACCGATATCGGTGCCTTGTTTATCGCCGGTATCGTGCCGGGCATCCTTGGCATCATCGGCTACAACATTGCCATCTCGATTGTCACCCGCATAAATCCAGAGATTGGCCCGCCGGGTGAACGCACCAGCTGGAAGGAACGCTTTCACGCGTTGAGCCAGGTGTGGGGTGTGTTGCTTCTGTTCTTGCTGGTTATCGGCGGCATTTATATTGGCCTGTTCACACCAACCGAAGCCGCTGGCGTTGGCGCCTGTGGCGGGTTCTTCTTCTGCTTGTTCCGTAAAGCATTAACCTGGAGAACCTTGTTTGAGTTGCTGGCAGATGCGGCTCAAACGACGGCCATGTTGTTCTTTATTTTGATCGGCGCGTTGATTTTTTCCAATCTGATGAACGAAACCGGTATGCCGGAAACGATGGGCGCCTGGGTGACCGGACTTGATACCCATCCAATGATCGTCATTTTCGCCATTATGCTGATTTATGTCGGCCTCGGCGCGGTGCTTGATAGCATCGCCATGATCCTGCTGACCGTGCCGCTGTTCTTCCCCATTGTACTCGGACTAAATCTCGATCCCGTTTGGTTCGGCATTGTCGTCGTCGTTGTGACCGAGATCAGTTTGATCACGCCGCCGGTTGGCATGAACATATTTGTGCTCAATACCATGCTGCCGGACGTCGGTACGGGCACAATCTTTAAAGGTGTGACACCTTTCTGGATGGCTGATTTGGTGCGCCTGACATTGTTGGTGCTATTCCCGCCGGTTACTTTATTTTTACCTTCTTTAATGGGATAGAACTTTTACGCTTGTTCTAGTGCCGGTTTTTTCGTTGTCTTTTGCCACGGATCAACGCCTGTTAAGTCCCTCACCCGCTCGTAAGTCGACGCCATAATAACATCGTCCGGCTGCATGATGTCGAAGGACTTGGCGAATGGATGGTCGACCTGCCAGGGTGTTTCGACATAAAGCTCCAGCATATTGCCTTCCGGGTCTCTGAAATAAAGCGACCAGGCATTGCCGTGGTCCAATTGATCCACTTCCATTTGAGTTTCCTCAACAACCCGCCGGGCGATTTCACGTAACTCAGCCAGACCGCCAAGCCGAAATGATACCTGATGGACGACATTACAGTCATCGTCATCAAATAACGCGTTCGACAGTTGAAGCTGTTGGTGGATTTGCGGATCGTTGCTGAGAAAAATAATTTCCGAATCACCGCGCGCTGCCCCCTTAGCCATATTACGGCCATCGGACACGTTTAACCCCAAAACCCGCCCATAAAATTCGATCATTCTTTCGACGTCGCGTACGAACAACGCCATGTGTGACAAGACCGGATGAATTTCTACTGACACTGATAAAGTCCCCCAAAGACAAATTAAACTTAACAAAAACTTAACTTTTTATAGTTTTGCATAATTTAAATATTTTGCAAGATATTTTTTTTATGCATTTTTAATAAAATGTGGTCTATAGTGCCGAACTTATTTTTGCCTTTAGCAAAAAAGGCGAAAATTGGGGGAAAGGCTGGCGCTTTGTTGGATATTTTGGAGTCCGGGGGACAGAAAGCCGCGCCGTTGTCGGAGCAGGCTTTACGTCAATTGAGAAGTGATATTCTCAATGGCGCCCTTGCGCCTGGCCAGCAACTCAAGCTCGACGCCCTTAAAGATCATTATGGTTTCTCGAGCTCACCGTTACGCGAAGCGCTTAATCGCCTTGGTGCTGAAAATCTTGTCATCAATGAAGAGCGCCGGGGGTTTTTTGTCGGCGCCATATCAATTGCCGATATTCAGGAAATTACGCGGTTGCGAATTTTGCTTGAACCGGAGGCGCTCGGCGACGCCATAACTAATGGCGATGATGCCTGGGAGGCCGCAATTATCTCCACTCATTACCGGCTGGAGCGGGTGCAAAATCGCCTCACTTCTGGGCAGCCCTTCATCTTGGATAGAGACTGGGCCAGCTTGCATGAGGAATTTCACCACGCCCTGCTCGCCGCCTGCTCATCGCCAAAGTTGTTACAAATAAGAACAACGCTATTTTATCAGGCCGAGCGCTATTGGCATCTTTGGGCCAGCAACAATACAACACCGGCAAATCGCGGCTCAAACCACGAGCGGTTGCTGGATGCCGTTTTGCAGCGCGACATCGTCCGCTCTACGGACCTTCTTAAAAATCATATTTCCCAAACCACCGAAATTGTCGTTAAATATATGGCACAAGAAAACAACTAACCAAAATCGTAGGGATTTTCTGAAATGCTTGAGCTATATCACAACGACATGTCGACCTGTGCCCAAAAGGTGCGCCTGACCTTGGCCGAAAAAGGCCTGGAATGGGAAGGCCACCATATGAATTTACGCAGAGGCGATACCCGCACGCCGGAATATATCAAAATGAACCCAGGCGCTGTGGTGCCAACGCTCGTCGATAACGGCACGATCATTTGTGAATCAACAGTCATCATGGAATATTTGGAAGACGCCTACCCGGAACCAAGCCTCCGCCCCAAAGATCCGATTGAGGTCGCGCGCATGCGAGGCTGGTTGAAACAATTGGATGAAGGGCTCCATGCCGCCGTCGGCGTTATCAGCAACAGCGTTGCCTTTCGCTATCAAACCATGGAAGGCCGCTCGGAAGAGGAGGTGATTGAACATATCAATCTCATCCCCGAGCAGGCCAAACGGGACCGCATCATGGACGTAACGCTCAAAGGTGTTGATTCAAGTTATTTCAAACCTGCCATCAAGCGTTGGGACAAACTGTTTTCCGATATGGAGGCGGCACTCAACGAAAATACCTGGCTGACGGGCGAAGAGTATTCCCTCGCCGATATCGCCTATACGCCCTACCTCACCCGCATGGATCATGTGCAGTTTATGGATTTGTTCGAGCAGCGCCCCAAAATACTGGCGTGGTATGAACGGGTGAAAGCGCGGCCTAACTATGCTGGTATCAGCGACTGGATCAATGATAAATATATTCCGTTGATGGCGGAACAGGGTAAAATAGTCTGGCCGCGGGCAAAGGAAATATTGGCGGCTTAAGACCACTGGGAGATTAAGTATGGCTGCCGACTTCAAAGGTTTCAGTAAAGACTTTTTTGGCTTCTTTACTGAGCTCGCCGACAACAATAACCGCGACTGGTTTAACGCCAACAAGGATCGCTATACCGACATCGTCCAAGGTGAAATGGTGGAGTTCATCACGAACATCGCACCTCAACTCGAAAAAGTGTCGCCGCATTACATCGCCAATCCGAAACGCCATGGCGGTTCAATGTTTCGCATTTATAAAGACGTGCGCTTTTCAAAAGACAAGCGCCCCTACAAAGATCATGCCGCCTGCCAGTTCCGCCATAATGCCGGCAAGGATGCGCACGCGCCGGGCTTTTATGTTCATATCGCCACCGATCAGATTATCTTCGGCGGCGGCATTTGGAAACCACCTTCGGATAAGCTCAAATTGGTCCGAGAGCGGATCGCCGAGCGGCCCGAGGATTGGAAAAAAGTAATTGCCAACAAGCGGCTGAAAGATACCTTTGGCAGTGTTGCCGGTGACGGCTTGGTCAGACCACCAAAAGGTTTTGATCCTGAGCACAAATATATTGAGGACCTCAAACGCCAGTCTTATTTCGCCATGCGCCATGCCAAGCCAAGTTTGGCGCGTTCCAAGGACTTCGTCGATGAAGTTGCGCGCACGTTCAAAGCCGCCTCGCCGCTCATGAAGTTTTTGGCGAGCGCCTCGGGACATCCATATTAGCACCCTCTAATCAACACAACAAAAGTGTGGTTGAATGACCAAAGTCAATTCTTTTAGCATTGTGGTGTGCTAGCTTGCGCAAATTCAAAGTTCATAGCGAAGAGTAGTTATTATGAATGATCCCACTCAAGTAACCGCCCCTGAACCTGAAATAAAATCCGAACTCAAAGCCTTTTTATTTGTCACGGTGTTTTTGGCGCCCATCTTGTCAGTTGTTATCGTCGGCGGATACGGATTTGTAATTTGGATTAGTCAAATTCTCGCCGGACCGCCGGCATCCTAAAGTCTCCCCTGCGTGTGAGTTGAACAATATGTTCAAAGACCGAAAATTGAGTGAAGATATCGACCAATCAAAACGAGCGTTTTTGGTAGGGAATTCCTCAGCCGAAAACGCTGAGTTAGTTGAACCCCAAATCGCGCGGATCAACGGTCGGTGTTTCGCCATTGATCGCATTGCCTGTCAAATCTGTGGCGATATTTGCGAACCCCGCGCCATCAAATTCTATTGGACCTCCAAAAAAGTCCCAACACCCCACATCCAAGAAGACGCTTGCACCGGCTGCGGCGACTGTCTGCCGGTGTGCCCAACCGGCGCCATAACGCTTATCACAACAATTAAGGAAATATCACATGCTAAATAATGCAGGTAGTGAATTTCATATTTCAGGGTACGTCGTTCACGCTCAGCCGGTTCAGATTGAACCCATCATTGCCGCGATTGATGAGATCGAAGGGGCAGAAATTCACGGCTCGAACGAGCAAGGCAAGCTCGTGATGACCCTAGAAACTTTTAATGAAACAGATATTGCCGAACGCATTATCGAGATCAACTCCATTCCCGGCGTCATTAATACGGCGCTTGTCTATCACCAGATCGATGAAAATTCTTAAGAAGGTAAAAGTCATGAAACTAAGCCGTCGAGATTTTATGAAAGCAAATGCGGCAGCAACTGCTGCTACAGTTGCAGGTGTGACACTTTCGGCCCAGGCCTCCAATCTGGTTACCGATTCTGAAGCGACAACATTGAAATGGTCGAAAGCGCCGTGTCGTTTCTGCGGCACTGGCTGCAGCGTTATGGTTGCCGCTAAAGATAACAAGGTTGTCGCAACCCATGGCGACATTAAAAGCGAAGTTAACGCCGGCCTTAACTGTGTCAAAGGTTACTTCCTATCCAAAATCATGTATGGCAAGGACCGCCTGACCAAACCTCTGTTACGAATGAAATTCGGCAAATACCATAAAGATGGCGACTTCGAGCCGGTCTCTTGGGACAAGGCTTTCGACATCATGGAGGAAAAATGGAAGAAAGCGCTTAAAGAAAAAGGCCCGACCGGTATTGGTATGTTTGGTTCCGGTCAATGGACAGTCTTTGAAGGATATGCGGCTTCCAAATTAATGAAGGCCGGATTCCGCTCTAATAATATTGATCCAAATGCACGGCACTGCATGGCCTCGGCCGTCGGTGGATTTATGCGCACCTTCGGTATTGATGAGCCCATGGGCTGCTACGACGATTTGGAGCATGCCGACGCGTTCGTTCTGTGGGGCGCCAACATGGCGGAAATGCATCCAGTTCTGTGGTCACGTCTTGCTGACACTCGTCTCAGCAACCCCAAAGTTAGGGTGGCTGTTCTTTCGACCTTTGAAAACCGGTGTTTTGACCTCGCTGACATCCCAATGGTTTTCACGCCGCAAACGGATTTGGTGATCCTTAACTATATAGCTAACCACATTATCAAAAGCGGTAATGTTGATCAGGACTTCGTCAAAAAACATGTCAACTTCCGCCAAGGCAATACGGACATTGGCTACGGTCTTCGTCCCCAGCACGACCTGCAGAAAAAGGCTAAGAATGTTAAAAAAGCTGGTGGATCTAAAAAGATTAGCTTCAAGCAATTCGCCAAATTCGTTGAGACCTATACCCTCGACTATGCGGCAAAAATGTCGGGTGTGCCCAAGCAACGCCTGGAAGCTCTAGCCAAAATTTATGCCGATCCGCAAACCAAAGTTATGTCGCTTTGGACCATGGGGGTTAATCAACATACCCGTGGTGTGTGGTGTAACAACCTGATCTATAATATCCATCTTTTAACCGGCAAAATCTCTGAGCCTGGCAACAGTCCGTTCTCCTTGACCGGACAACCGTCGGCCTGTGGTACGGCCCGTGAAGTTGGCACCTTTGCCCATCGTCTGCCCGCCGATATGGTCGTGGCTAATCCTAAGCACCGTAAATTTGCCGAAAAAATATGGCAACTTCCGGATGGCATCATTCCGGGCAAACCCGGTGCTCACGCCGCACTGCAAAACCGCCACCTTAAAGACGGCAAAATTAATGCCTATTGGGTGCAGGTGAACAATAATGTTCAGGCAGCTGCTAATATGAACCAGGAAACGCTGCCCGGTTATCGCAACCCGGGCAATTTTATTGTCGTATCCGATGCCTACCCGACAGTGACGGCCCAGGCGGCTGATCTTATTCTGCCAACTGCAATGTGGGTTGAAAAAGAAGGTCTCTATGGCAATGCCGAACGCCGCACCCAGCAATGGCAACAATTGGTCGATGCGCCGGGTGATTCAATGTCCGACATGTGGCAGGTCGTTGAGTTCTCCAAACGCTTTACGACCGACGAAGTGTGGCCAAAGGAAATTCTCGACGCCAACCAGGCCTATAAAGGCAAAACACTTTACGACGTATTGTTTAAAAATGGCCAAGTGGACAAATACCCATTGTCGGAAATGAAAAAGGATTACAACAATCACGAAGCCAAAGATTTTGGCTTCTATATTCAAAAAGGCTTGTTTGAAGAATACGCCGCCTTCGGTCGCGGCAAAGAGCATGATCTTGCCCCTTATGAAACCTATCAAGAAACCAGAGGTCTGCGTTGGCCTGTCGTCAACGGCAAGGAAACCAAATGGCGGTTCCGTGAAGGTTTCGATCCTTATGTCAAAGCGGGAACTGAGGTTCAGTTCTATGGCAAAAAGGATAACCGTGCGAATATTTTTGCCTTACCGTACGAGCCGCCGGCAGAATCGCCGGATAAAGAATATGATTTCTGGCTTACCACCGGCCGCGTATTGGAGCATTGGCATTCAGGCTCAATGACCCAACGGGTACCTGAGCTTTATAAAGCCGTCCCAGATGCTTTGGTTTACATGCATCCAGATGACGCAACGAGGAAAAAACTCCGGCGCGGCGATGAGGTCAAAGTGATTTCAAGACGCGGTGAAATAAGAAGCCGTATTGAAACCCGGGGCCGTAACAAACCACCGAAAGGCCTGATCTTCGTGCCGTGGTTCGATGCCAGCCAATTGATCAATAAGGTCACATTG
The DNA here is from genome assembly GCA_913020445.1 of uncultured Rhodospirillaceae bacterium. GTDB lineage: Bacteria > Pseudomonadota > Alphaproteobacteria > Rhodospirillales > UBA2165 > TMED23. The sequence goes on along the minus strand of CAJWAR010000020.1, from coordinate 59,286 downwards.
GACGCCACCGATCCTTTATCCAAACAGACGGATTACAAAAAATGCGCCGTCAAAATCGTGAAAGTATGAGGTGGATCATGTTGAAAAGAATCGTATTCTCCTTAGCCCTAGTCTTACCAATGGTTATAATTGCTGCAAATACGGCATCAGCTGATCCGGATAAACTCGCAACACTGCGCGGCAGCGCTCTCAATAAAGAGGTCAAAGCGCCACCAATACCGAAAGTGTATAATGACGATAAAAGGCAAGTTCGGAGTTATCCTGAGCAACCGCCGACCATCCCGCATGCAATCAACAATTATCAGATTGATCTAAACACCAATCGCTGCATGTTCTGTCACAGCCGCAAGGCCGTTCAGGAATCTCAGGCTCCCGCGATTAGCATAACGCATTATATGGATAGAGATGGTCAATTCCGGGCTGCAGTATCACCCCGACGCTACTTCTGCAATCAATGCCATGTCGGCCAAACCAAAGTGAAAGATCTGGTGCCCAATGACTTCGTCGACATAGACCGCATATTGCAGGAAAAAACTAAAAAATAGAGGACGCCTAAAATGTCTAAACTTATAGATATATACCTGAGGATTTATCGGGCTTTAAGACGCCCTAGCGTCCATTTCAGCCTTGGCTTTCTCACCATCGGCGGGTTCGTGGCTGGAATTATATTCTGGGGTGCATTCAATACCGCCTTGGAACTGACCAATACGGAAACTTTCTGTATTAGCTGTCACGAAATGGAAGATAATGTTTTTCAAGAGCTTAAAACGACGATCCACTATTCCAACCGGTCCGGTGTGCGGGCAACGTGTCCCGATTGCCACGTCCCACATGAATGGACCAATAAAATCGCCCGCAAAATGGCTGCAACGAAAGAGCTCTACGGTAAATTTTTTGGCACGATAAACACCCGCGAGAAATTTGAGGCCAAACGCCTGGATCTCGCCAAGCACGAATGGGCCAGATTTAAGGCTAATAATTCTTTGGAATGCCGGAACTGCCATGAATTTGATAATATGGACTTCACCCGTCAAAGCCCACGAGCGGCGAAGTTTCATTCATCCTCGCTGGCCAGTGGCGATAAGACATGCATCGACTGCCATAAAGGCATCGCTCATAAACTACCGAATATGAAAGGTATCAAAGGGCTCTAGGTCGATTGTCTTTGAAAAAAAAAGGCGGTGCTGATGTGAGCACCGCTTTTTTTATGTCGCCTTAAAGTTCGTCCTCATTGACCAATCCCCGGTCCGACGGAAATTTCGGGAAAAGCTGGGCCTCTTTAAGCCAGGGCGATAATTCCGTCATTTTCTTGCGCTCGGCTTTACCGAACCCTTCATGTTTGGACTTGTTAGGCCAGACATGTTCTGAGATTTCGGCCATACGGGTGACGATCTCGTCTTTGGTCACGTTCACCACCATAAAGTCCGTCGCCATGGCGAGCGGTCCCTGGTAGTGCTCGCGCACCTTGGCCTGCATTTCAGGTGCGGTATCGAAATCATTGAAGAAATGGAAGATCACGGCAAGTCGCGGATCAACCTCTTTCAAGACCACGGCGGCTTCCTGCGGGGCGGAATGAATATAAGTGCCGATCGCCCGCGCCGTCCGCTCATCATAGCCGGAGCGATCCATCAATTGTTCAATCGTATTGAAAGTCTCATGGACAACGACATCTGCACCCTTGGCATTATCGATGAAAATTTGGCTTGGTGTGGTATCACCAGAATAAACAAATGTCAGGCCGTTCCAATCAAGGCGCAAACTCACAGCGCCGTCGAACAAATGAACAGCCGGGAAGCTGGTGATTTGAACACCATTATTGTCATAAACGACGTGAGCTTTTGAATAGTCAAATTCGTGGATGTTAATCTCAGCGCCAATTGCCGGCAGCGCACCAACTCGCGTGTCGGTATCCCAGGCATAGGACTCCATTTGTTTTTCAGCAAAATGCTGAAAGCCGTATTTGGGTTCGAGACCTGAGGGGCCGTACATTTCAAGCGGCTCAAGCCTCCCGCCGGCCCAAGAGCCCACCCACACTTGGCCAAAGTCACCAACATGGTCGGTGTGCAGATGAGTGGCAAACCACGCATTGACGTCACTGTAGGGCATTTCAAGCGCTGTGAAGTTCATCTGCGAGCCGAAGCCATAATCGAAAACAAATTTGTCGCCATTGCCGAGCTCAATCAGCCAGGAGGCATTGGCTTGGGAACGGCGGAGAAAAGGCCGCCCGGTACCAAGGGCGACAATGCGCATTTCGTTTTCGCCGAGTTCCTCGGTACCCGGATAGTAGTGTTCCGGGTAATCGCCTCGGGTTGCTTGAGTTTCAGATGGGGTTGTCATTATTTTCTCCTTTTAAATTTGTTCGTTCGCCAGCACTAATCCTTCGCGAGGATTTGGTGCTTGCGGTAATTGATGAATATTGGCGCAGGCATATTTCAATATCTCAGCAATTTCTTCGCGGCGGCCTTCCAGCAATCGTTCATCGATGGCAGCGACGCTGAGGGCACCAAAGGAAAGACCTCCCGCCCACATTATTGGCGCTGCGATGCCGGTTACGCCGTTCACCAAGCCGGTATACTGCGCCACTGAATAGGCGTTGGCACGGGTGAGATTTACCTGTTCTTCGAGCCATTCGCGGCCAAGCTCTTTCACTTCCGGGCGATGAAGCAGCAGCAATTTCATGACATTTTTTCGCTCTTTGTCCTGCAAGCCGGCAAGCGCGGCAAGTCCGCCCGCCCCTAAGCCTAAGGGCCGCCAATCACCAACATCTACTGCTAAGGCCTTAATGGCAAAATTGCCAACGCATCGCTCGATACATAAAACGTCCAAACCGATCCGTAAAAACAGATAAGCAGTATCACCGGTTTTTTCGGCCAAATATCGAACAGCCGTCCGGCCGCTCTGAATGAGCAAAGTTCGCTCCGTCGCCAGATTAGCCGGTGTTGGTTGCGTAACGCCTAAATAATAACGGCGTTGACCTTCCGGTTGACGCAGCCAACCTTCCGATAACATTGCTTTACACAAACGATGAACAGTTGGTGGCAGAAGTCCGGTATCTTCCGCGATATCCTTTAAGCGCGCACCTTCGATACCGGCCGCGCCAACGGCACGCAGGACAGTCGCCGCGCGTTCGATACTTTGGACACCGCCTTCTTTCGCCGGGGATTTGGCCACAGTTCATACCTCCACTGGAAGTTTAACTGTTCCTATGGTTCCATAAAATGAAATTAAAGTCACTAAAAAAGTGAAAATTCGTATAATTTTACTAATATTTCCATTATTCGGAATTTTCTATGGCAACGCAGTCAATTTCAATATCGAAGGGCATCATCCAGGAGCCCACAGTTATAAATGTCCTCGCAGGTGCATCCTCATCAAAATATTCACGATAGACTTCGTTCACTTCCGCGAAATAACCTGAGTTGGAACAATAAACATGAACTTTAAGAACATTTTCCAAACTGCTCCCGGCGGCTTGTAGGACACGTTTAACATTCTCCAGCGATTGCCGGGTTTGGGCCTGAATATCGCCGGTGATCAATTCGCCGGTATCGGGATTAAGCGGCGGTAGACCGGACACATAAACAAATCCACCGGCTTTGGTGGCTGGCGACAGCGGGACCAAGCGGCGACCATCTGGCAATGTCGGCGTCTTAAAGCCGGGAACCTCGACAATTTCTTTTTTCATTTTATTATTTCCTGTTTGTTTTTGCAGTATTTCGGGGATCATATTAAACCAACCAATTGCTTTCTAGCTAGAGAGGATATCCATGCTCAAATTTTCCGCCAATATCGGCATGATGTTTAATGAAATTGAAAATCCGGTAGCGCGCATTCAGGCGGCCAAAGATGCCGGCTTCGAGGCAGTTGAGTTGCTGTTTGTCTACGACATACCCGTTGAAGACCTGATCGCCGAAACCGAACGAACCGGCTTATCGTGGTCGGTGGTTAATATTGCCGTCGGTGAAGGCATTCAAATGGGCCCACTGGTCGCTGCCGCGCCCGGCAAAGAGGAGGCATTCAGAGAAAACTTAGCGGCGGCCAAGAAATATTGCGCCGCGCTAAATCCAGCGGCCTTTGTTGTCCCGGCCTATACGCCACCCGACGGTGTATCCAAAACAGAGGCCCTGCCCGTCTTTAAAGAAAATATGCGGATCGCCGCCGATGAAATGTCTGATCTCGGCATCCCGGTCATCATTGAAGCACTTAATCCGGAGCACCGGCCTAATTCGCTGCTCACCACGACAGCGGAAGTTATGGCCGTCATTGAAGAACTAGACCATCCAAATCTTGGCATGGAATATGACGCTTTTCATATGTACGGCACGGAAGGACATATGGAAGAGACAGTTGAAAAATATCTCTCTTATATCGGCAACATTCAAATCGCTGATGTTCCAGGACGGGGTGAGCCCGGCACCGGCGAAGTGGATTACGACAGCTTTCTCAATACGCTTGATCGCATTGGCTACGACAAATGGGTCGCCTTGGAATATATGCCTATCGGAGACACTCTCGAAGGGCTCACCTGGCTCGACAAATGGCGCTAATCAGACGAAAGCCCTAAAGCATGACATCCGCTTTCCAGAAATTAATAATGGGCGGCACGTCCCAGTAGCGGGTCTTCCAATTTTCATCCATCCGGTCCATATCGGAAAAATATTCAATCTCGCCGCCACAGGGGCATTTAAAATACCAATGCAGGTTCGAGCCGAGATTGTGCCGTCCGGGATTGCGTGACGTATCCCAATCCCGCTCCCGCATATATTTACCGCCGAGAACGATTTGTTCAAAATCTTTTACTTCAAAGGCGACATGATTGAACATTACCCGATTGCCACGGTGTGAAAGGAACCAATTGTGGTGATATGTCGAGCCTTCGCATTGCATGAAATCACCCATATTCGTCACCGCATCGGTAATACGAAAGCCCAAACGTTCGGTGTAGAAGCTGACCGCTTTTTCACGAAATTCTTCCGGGAAGTTATAAACCACGTGACCGATCCGATTTGGCCGCGTCCTAATCTCCTGAGTTTTTTCAATGGTTTCATTAAGGCGCGGCACAAACCGGTTAAAGTTCAGTACCGGCGCTTCTTCTTCAATTTCAACAACGTCTTCGACTTGAAACCCGTTGGCGATGCCAAGCTCATCATAACAATGGAGACTGCCATCGGCGGCCTCTGTAACATCGCGGTCTTTGGCCATCTCAGCACCAATCGCCGCCAAGCTTGCCTTACTATCAACACCCCAGATGACTTCACGAACCGTCGGCCCCTCTTCGCAAGGGATCGGCAAACTGGCATCATTGATGTCTTTGATAATTAATGTCTGGTTTTCAAGCGTCGTAAAGGTAGCGCCTGATTTGCCGCTATCTTTTTTCTCTAATCCCCAATCTTCAAGAAAGCGCGTGCATTTTTCGATGTCGTCAACACCGTAAACCAGGCTTTCAACCCGATTAATCCCCATTTCCAATTACTCCTTACACATTACCCTAATATTTTTTTCTAATTGTTTTCGAATATAGCGCTTTTTTAGAATAATTAAAATCAACTATTCTTGTGTGAAAGTCATCTGACGGAGATTTTTAATCGTCCCGTGTGTAGGTCTTGTGATCACTCGGATGATGAAATATGACATCCGGTTTTACATCGGATTTCCGCGCGTCATCCAGCTGCGCCATCAGCGATCGGATATGGGCGATAAGATTGATAACCAGCGATCGCAATAAGGCACTTGAGCCTTGAAGTTCGCTGTCAAAGACGACCTGCGGTACCAAAACGCAGGTCGTTTCACCGGCTGCCATTGCCGTGGCTGAGCGCGGTTTATCGCTGATCAAGGCCATCTCACCGAACATCTGACCAGGACCGATGCTCCCCAATACTTCCTTGCCACTGTCAGATTGCCGCGAAATTTCAACCGAGCCGGAAGCCACCAGGAAGGCGCTATCGCCATCTTCGCCTTCACTGAAGATGACCTCGCCGTCGGCGAATATTTTTTGTTCCATATCCATCAGTCCAGCATAACCAATCCACTCGGCGTCGCAAAGTCTACTTTTAAACTTTGCGATCTTTCATTGGTTTCTTCGATAGACACAAAATGGTCAGCACCAATCGCCTGCACTACCTTTTTCAGGTTTTTGAGTTCAGGATGTGCCAAGGTAATGTGTTCGACCCGGCATCCAAGATCCGTCATATTTGAAATCGGCGGCGAATTATATTGCCATTGAATGATTGAGGGACAGAGGCCGCCAAAGGGCAAGCTGCCATCTTCGCGAATGGTGAGCTGCCAATTGAGATCGCCACGCTGCATTGCGACAATTTCGCCCAGATCTTCGGAAGTTTTCGATAAGGTTTGATTTAAATCGGGTGTCCGCACCACCCAAGTTAAGATACGCGGTTGCTCGGCGAGGCGGGCGCGCTGGTCGGGATTATCAAAATCAAACCAGCGAGGCCGGGCGGGTGCATCCAGATGTGGTGCAATAGCGATGATTTCGAAATAATTACTCGCTCCTAAAGACATCACACAATTATGGGTGCCCATTTGCAGATGCTCGCCACCCGGTGGCACGTCGACACCAAATTTCTCAGAAATGTAGGTGAGGCCTTGCACGAGGCTGTCAGCCCCTAAAACGATATGATCAAGTTCGAGTTGCATATTTTATTCCAACTGGGTCAAGGCAGCGATAAAATTGTCGTCGCTGATAACTTTGGTGACATGGCCTTTGCTGTTGGTATCTTCGGCCAGCACGACATCGCCCACTTTGGCGATCCGGCTTTCTCCGTCGCTGGCAGTGATTTCAACGGCGCCTTGGACGACGGCGAAAAATTGACGCCTGGGCGCCGGATGAGCAACGCCAACCCAGCCGGTCGGAAACTCAAAAAATGAAAATCGCGTGGCATCACGGATTTCAGATACCAAAAAAGGTTCCGCCGGCGGCGCAAAATCCTCTTCCCGCATGGCGTCGTCGACATCTTCGAAATGGGTTTCGCCGTCACTATCGGCAAAGAGCCGCACATACCGCATCTGAATTCCTTAAACTTGTAATAAAGGTACCTGGTACCTTTATTACATTAGAACATCAAAGTTGGAAGCCAGAGAGCGACCGGCGGGAAAAAGACAACAATCGCCAAGCGGAAGATATCGGCCACGAAAAACGGGGCGATGCCTCTGAATATACTGGCGAGCGGCACATCCGGCAGCATTGACTTCATGATAAAAACATTGAGCCCGATCGGCGGCGTGATTAGGCTGATCTCAACCACCATCACCAAGACAATGCCCCACCAAATGAGATCAAAGCCCAACGCATGAATGACCGGCACAAAAATCGGTACCGTCAAAAAGATCATCGCGATGCCTTCGATGAACATGCCGAGGATCACATAGAAACACATGATCACCAGGACAACCTGCATCGGCGTCGCATTGAGGCTGCTGATGAATGCCAGCACGGCTTCCGGCATGCCGGAAAAATTGACGAACTGATTGAGAATAAGCGCCCCGAAGGCGACGGTGAAAATCATTGCTGTCGTCCGCGCGGCTTCGATCAGACTTTCGAGAAATATCGGCCAGCTCATCTTTTTTCGTAATATTGCAAATATCAATGCGCCACCGGCGCCAATGCCGCCGGCCTCGGTCGAGGTGAAGACGCCAAAAAAGATGCCGCCCATGATGAGAAAGAACAGGAACAATACGCCCCAAACTTTGTAGAGCGAGGTTAGCCGTTCGCGCCATGGTGTGCGTTCCCCAGGCGGGCCGATTTCGGGCCAGATCGCGGTAATAATGCGAATAACTGCGATATAGGCCGCGATGGTAATCAGCCCGGGGATGATGCCAGCGACAAAAAGTTTGGCGATATCCCCTTCAGTTAACAGGCCATAAATGATCAGCGCCCCGGAAGGTGGAATGAGAATGCCCATCGTACCGCCTGCAGCGACCGTGCCAGCCGATAAACTATCGGCATAACCAAATTTGCGCATCGACGGCACAGCCACTTTCGCCATCGTCGCCGCCGTCGCGGCACTTGATCCAGACACCGCAGCGAATCCCCCACAGGCCGCAACTGTCGCCATTGCCAGCCCGCCTCTGAAATGGCCGAGCCAACGGTAGGACGTCTCATAAAGATCATCCGACAAGGCTGCGCGAGCGACAAACACCCCCATCAAAATAAACAACGGTAAGACGGAAAACTGAAAGTTCAGACCGAGATCGAGAATCTGCTGCCCGGCTACGGAATTAGCAGCAACAAAGCCCTTGGGATGAACGGCGGCAAAGCCGAAATAACCCACCATCATCAGGCTCATCCCGAGCGGAAAGCCAAGGAATAATATGAGCAGGAGTATGGCAATGCCGATAAGAGCGGTTTCCATATTATTGTTACGCTCTCAACCGCTGACCGACGTGTTGGGGCCGGCGTCGGCATCCGGATCGCCGCCATCCCGGAGGTAGCGCCAAATAACATTGACAAAAATGAGGCAAGCGAGAATTCCCAAACCCGACAGAACGTAGACGATAGGCGCCTGCGGCAGGTCAAGATATTCGGTGATAAAGTCGGCTTCCCGCATGGTTTCCGCCTGCTCATACATGAGCCAGGCAATAAAGCCGATAACGGCAAACGTACCTATCAATACGGCCAGATGAATAATGTAGCGCACCCAGCCTTTAAAAAATTTCTCGAACATACCGACAGTGATATGGCCGCGATCGCGGGTGACTAATGGCAGGGCGGTGAAAATCGTCAACCCTAACAAAAAAGCGATAATTTCATGAGCGCCGGTGATCGGTGCGTTGAGGAAATACCGTCCGATCACATCAGCAAATGTGATGGCCAGCATCAAAAATAGAAAAAATGCTGAGACCAGGGTCAAGATTTTGACGACAATAGATTGCTTGCCGCCACCCGCTCCCGGCCCCCAAGCCAGAACTTCATTGGTATTTTCCTGATCCGGATTATCACCCGGATCAGGATTTTGATCTGACATTAATGACTACTTCTTTTTAAAAAATTTTCGGGTCTGCTTGGTAACTTCCGCTGAAACTTTCCTAAAATGAGCCAAAGCAGCTACTCCATCGACGCCCTTTGCAGAAGCTTTTTTAAGCCAGCCTTTTTCGAGGAACCCGATACGCTTCTTAATATCAGCGATAAATTGCGGCGATGCCTGCTCAATCGGAACGTTGTTCTTTTTCAACACGCCGACGGCTTTTTCATTAAATTTCTCCCAAGCGATGCCGAGCCTAAAGACTGCTTTCTCACCGGAAACACTGGTGATTGCCTTTTTGTCTGCGGCTGTCAGGCCATCCCAGGTCTTTTTGTTCATGATGAACGAAAAAGACGAATTTCCGAACTTTCCGGGAAACTCTGTGACGTGCTTTAAATAACGTGCGTATTTGAAAGAAATAACTGCGCCATTGCCGATCACGGTACCATCGACGGTGCCTTTGGAAATTAGCTCAAACTGCTTCACGCCAGGCGACGTCACAACAGTGGCCCCCAGTTTGGTCATGATGGCTTTATCCAGTCCGGGACTGGTTCGCATTTTATAGCCCTTAAGATCAGCGAGGGATCGAATGGGCTTGCCGGTACTTTGAATACTTTGTCCATCCAAAACCCAAGCGGTCAGCAGTTTCATACCTTTATATTCATTGGCTTTATCAAAAAACTTTTGTTGAGTCCGCCATAGGCCAATATTCGCGCCAACCGCAGAAGCGGTATTAAATGGCAATTCAGCCATTTGCGGCAAGGAAACGCGCTTACGAATAAAAGAATTGGCAGTCATGGCAACATCGGCAGTACCTTTAGCGACCATATCCCATTGCCGGGGCGGTGGCGCCATTGAAGCAGTTGGCGTTTTGATTTTGACACGGCCCTGGGTTGCCTTTTCGACGTTCTCCGCCCACGGTTTCATCATCGCCCGATAAAACGGCGTCACCCGCGGCACAAAAACATTCATGATCAGCGTGGTTTCAGCAGAAGCCGGTGTCGAAGCTATAGCACCAATCAAACCAACTGCTCCGGCAACCAAAGCAGCCATACTTAAAGTCATTAATTTGTTCATGATAATCTCCCCATTTTAGATGTTATTATTAGTTGCCCTACCTTATGTCAGAACTGATTCCCGATTCAAGAGAACATTGATCAAATAGCTAACAAAGTATCAGGTGGGCGGATTGGTTATAGCTTATATTTAAGGCAATTTACCCGACTTCGAAAATCTGCTGTGGCATTTTATGGATGCTTTCGCCCGGACCATCATCGCCGATGATGTAGTTGTCACAAATCCAGGAATAGACATCGCCGCGGGAATAGCCGGGATGACAGACGATGTTCATGTTTTTTTCAATGTTCATCGGCTCGTCTTTGCGGATCAGCGGCCGCTCGACCATTTCGTAACCCTGGCCATGGCAATAGAGCCGGCTTTCCGGATCGCGATCATTCTCGACCATAAAGGCGTTATATTTATGCCAAATTTCGGCGCAGGGGGTGCCCGGCTTCATCAGATCGAGCGAAAATTTCTGGGCTTCAAGCGTGAAAGCGAGTTCATCATGCTGCTCTTGGGTTGCTTCACCGAGCACAATTGTGCGGCCAATCTCGGTAAAAAATCCACCGGCGCCATTGTTTTCGACCAGCATGTTAAAGCTGTCGCCTTCCTCGATCACCCGGTCCTGATTATGCCTGGGCCCAATCGCGGTTGGCTTGCCAATTTGCCAGGACTGGCACAGATAGACACCTTGTTCACTGCCGAGATTATGGCCGACATGCAAGGCAACGGCGGCAACATCGGAATCCTTCATACCGGGTTTGATCTCGGCGATGACTGCTTCCATCGCTTTGACCTGCTGATCAGCGGTGCCTTGGATAAACTCGATTTCCTCCTCACTTTTGATAACTTTAATATGGTCCATCAAATCTGACGCTTCGACATAGGCCGCATTGGGGAATTGCCGCTGCACGTACTCGACAACCGCGTAAGACAATTGATAGGTGCCAACGAGCCCAATCGTACCGTCTTTATAGGGTTCCAGCGCTTTGCAGGCGAGCGCCGGATCATATTCGCGGGTGTAGGGCGCACAGGCATAGGAAGGCGTGGTCATCAGGGTTTTTACGCCACGATGAACGCCGTCTGAGCCATCGACATCCAAATCTAGAACCATGTCAAACGGACCCTGGTTAATCTGGGTCATCGCATCATCGCGCGGGAACACGACCGTCATCGGATAACCATTGGTCGCCGGGATGTCGGTGACGTATTTGGTATAACCGCCCATGTGATCATTATTGTTCTGCATCAAGAGGACATCGATCCCCTGCTCTGCCATAGCAGCGCGAATAGCGGCCCAGCGGCGCTCCAACTCTTTGGTGGAAATCGGTTTGTTAATCCGTTCTGACATCTGGTCCATAATTTTTCTTCCCTAAATCTTATGAGTTATTTTTCAACAATATTGATCATATTATCGAGCTTGCCATCGACATAGGCGCGCAAGTTCGGCTCGATGACTGTTAGAATTCGCTCGGCATACATATCACTGCGTCCGCCGGTAAATGGCGTCATAAAGACGTTGTCCATATCCCAGAGCGGGCTTTCATCCGGTAAAGGCGCAACCTCATATACATCAAGACCTGCTGCCGCGATCTCACCATTGTTCAAGGCTTTAATAAGCGCTGTCTCATCAACGACGCCACCGCGGGCGACATTTATCAGGCAAGCTGACGGCTTCATAGCCTTAAACGTTGCGGCGTTGACGATTTTGTCGGTATCAGCACCGTAGGGCACAAGGACGACAAGAAAATCAACATCGGCCACCGCTTCCGCCATGTTGTCGCGTGAGAAAACTTTATCGATTCCTTCGACTGGGCGATCCGTGCGGGAAATACCATAGACCGTCATGCCTAGCGCTTTAAAGGTCCGCGCCATATGCTCGGCGATGGCGCCCAATCCCAGGATCGCTACTTTCCGCGTATCCAGCACTTTCGGCAGGAAGCGATCAAAGACATGAGTTTCCTGGTTTTTGGTGAGGCGCCGGACCTGGCGATAAAGCGCCAGCATGTGCAGCAATGTGGTTTCGGTCATTTGCGGCCCATGAATGCCGCGTCCGTTGGTGAGCATGACGTCGGGCCGGCCAGCCAACGGCTCATTTAAATGATCGGTGCCGGTGATATTGCATTGCATCCATTTGAGATTTTTGGCACCCGCCGCCATGTCAGCGGTCAACCAGCGGCCGATAGAAATAATGACCTCTGTCGCGGGGACAAGCGGCTCAGCCGCATCACCATCGGTGACATAAGAAAAATCAACGTCCGGAAAAATCGGCTCCAGATGGTTCTTATATTTTTCATATTCGTTATCGACAATTAGGACTTTTGTCATACCCCATACCTTTTATGTCTTCCCCTCCTCTATCCATAGAGACGCAGAAGGTTTAAATCAAGACTGGCTTAGGTGCTGAATTTTGTTCACTCAATTCCGTATTTCACCTAAAATAGACACATGAAACTGCAGCGGAAAATATTGCTGGTGACATTTGCCATAATTTTATTTCACTTTGGGCAGGCCTCGGCTCAATCTGTCTCTGATCCGATATTCACCTGCCGGTATTATGGTGAAGACTACCAGATTGGCGCCCGCATTTGCCTGTCGACTTCGGGCGATGCACGGCAAGCCACTTGCGGCATGGTGCTTAATAATTCTGCCTGGAAAGTAAGTGCAATTAAATGCTCGCCGGTGACCGAAAAAAAAGACCGGACGACTTCTAAGGCCCAGGAGTATGTTGACAAATATATCCGTGATTATCATTCAAACGGCAAATCAAAATAGCAAATGTCCCGATAAGTGATATTCGATTAAGGGCTTTAACAATGTTCATCCTTAGCCCACAATGCGGTTCTTCAAAGGATTTTCCCAGCCAATGCCACAAAGCCGTCTCAACTTTTTCTTCCTCAATATTGGCCATTTATACGATCACTTATTTGTGCTGATTTTCGCCACGGTCGCCGCTTTGTCATTATCGGAGAATTGGGGGCTGTCTTATGGCGAGTTGATACCCTACGCGACACCGGGTTTTGTTGCATTTGGTGTCTGCGCTGTGCCCGCCGGTTGGCTTGCTGACAAATGGAGCCGGCAAGGCATGTTGGTGGTGTTTTTTTTCGGCATCGGGGTAAGTTCCGTAATTACATCATTTGCGCAAACACCGCTCCAGATTGGTATTGGACTGCTCGTCATCGGTATGTTTGCCGCGATCTATCATCCAGTTGGCTTGGCTCTAGTGGTTGAGGGGCGCGAGCGCACCGGCGTGCCACTCGCCATAAATGGTATTTTTGGCAATCTGGGTGTCGCCGTGGCGGCGCTATTTACCGGTCTGCTTATTGACGCAATGGATTGGCGGGCGGCTTTTTATGTTCCCGGTATCTTAAGTATTGGCACTGCCCTGGCTTACGGGATTTTTCTTAGGTCAAACTCAAACAATTTAGCTCTCGCTCAAACGAATGATATTGCTGAGGAATCCAAAACCGACGCTAGCCAATCAGAGGATCGGAAAATTATATTTCGCATTTTCGCAATTATGTTTATTTCGACGGCAATCGGTGGCGTGATTTACCAGAGCACGACATTTGCCCTGCCTAAGTTGTTTGATGAACGACTGACAGATATCGCGGAGACTGCTTCCAAAATCGGTTTTTATGCTTTTATCGTGTTTGCAGTTGCCGGCGTTGCCCAACTGGTAGTTGGCTATTTTGCTGATCGGCATTCCATCCGATCCGTCTTTGGGGTCGTCGCCCTTCTGCAGGTTAGCTTCCTGGCCCTGGTTCACAACATGTCAGGACTAAATTCTGTTTTGGTTGCAATGATTGTAATGATGGCGGTGTTTGGGCAAATTCCGATCAATGATATTCTAGTGGGACGCATATCTTCGCCGGAATGGCGCAGCCGGATCTTTGCTTTCAGATACGTCATTACTTTCACGGCAATGGCAACTACCATACCGTTAGTGGCTTGGATTCATGTCAATTGGGGATTTGAAACATTATTCCTTACACTGTCGGCCGCCGCTATCATAACGCTGATTAGCGTCCTTAGTTTGCCCCGGACCGGGCGCATAACCGGCAAGCCGATTTAATTACAGGCCATCTTGATCCCAATTTTCTGCCGGTTCTTCGGGATGCGGCATTAATCCAACGGCTTTAACGGCCTCAATAGCACAATATTCGTCTTTATCCGAAGCATCTCCGCTGATACCCACCGCACCAATTGCCTGCCCGTCGCTATTGCATATTAAGACTCCTCCCGGGACCGGAATAAAACGACCTTGCGAGGCAGCGGCAATGGCGCCTTGAAAAGCCGGGCGATCTTTCAATCTATCTTTGATGGTCCGGCTGGAAATTCCCATACCGAGCGCCCCCCAGGCTTTTCCCGTCGCAATATCCTGACGCACAATGCCGGACCCATCCTGGCGCTGAAAGGCGACTAAATTTCCACCGGCGTCCAGCACAGCAACTGTCAACGGCAAAAAATTTGCTTCGCCACCCAATTTAAGCGCCGCCGCAATAATCTCACTGGCTTTGGCCAGCGATAAATTAACGACCAGCTCTTTGACGTAATACTCGGCCATTTTTGAATTCCCCTGAATATGTTCCGATCTTCTTATTTGTTAATTATTCTCTTTAGAGAGTCGCATCTCAAGCGAAAATGTGGTGAGGTATAAGCTCAACCGGTGGGACGAAAAAACTGGCGTTACTTGTAATGGCAAGAATTAGTACCAACTTTTATAGAGGGAACCCGGCATGGACATTGGAGGAGCTAGCTAACGGAGTTAAGGCGCCGATTGAAGCTGTAGCGTTTGTATTGACGCTTCTGGAAGGTGACGGTTTTGTCGTTAAGACAGATAGTGACGAACCTTCATTTATTCCCGGAAAACCGTTAGATACGACTCCCGTTACGGAACTTCTTCATGCTATAAGGGAGAGTGACGAAAAAGATTATATTGGCCCGGATGATTTTCAAAATATCACCGAGGTGGAAAAATTGGTTCAGGATATTGATAGTTCTGTTACCAGTGCTTTAGAGGGAAGAATGATTAAGGACCTTGTATCAATGGATACAGCGGACCACCATTCAGTAAAACCAGTGCCAATCGAAGCGGCACGGTAAATTTATAATTTTGCATAAATGGAGGCAACGATCATGAAATTAAAAAGTTTAATCATCACTGGGGCGTCGGCACTCGTATTAAGTGCTTGTGCAGGCGGGGCAGACATTGATGCTGTTCGAAATGCAGCATCCAAAGGTAATACGTTCCAACAAGGTTTGCACCGTGAATATTCATCGCTCGCCGTCATGGAACGAAGTGAAGCAGACTGGTCAGATGCAGATTTCTTCAATGAGCGCGCCAGATCTGCATCGATGGGCAAAGCTGGTGGCCCGCAAAACATGAACGCCCGCGATATTCCAGCCGATAAGGTTCGGACGCTTAGTAAGGCTCGGGCCCGTTTGATGCGCGCTTTGGATAATGGTGGTGCAAATGTTCTGCCGCAAGCTGCAGCGCGCGCTCAAGCAATGTTTGATTGCTGGATGCAGGAACAGGAAGAAAATTTCCAGGCAGATGATATCGCTGCCTGCCGGGCAGCTTTTGATGTCGCTTTAAAAGCCGTTGAAAGCGCATTAGAACCCATCAGAATGGCGAAACCAGTAATGAAAAAAATGGCACCGCCAGCGCCAAAATCATTTATCGTCTACTTTGATTTCGATAAATTTTCTTTGAACGGCGTTGCCAACAGCGTTATCTCTCAGATTGCAGCGTCAGCTTACTCTGCCAAACCAAAATCAATCTCTGTAGGTGGTCATACCGACCGAGCTGGTGCTAATGGCTATAATTATGTCCTATCAATAAAACGCGCCCGGACAGTGGCAAAAGCGCTTTCAGAACGTGGCTTGAGCCAAGTTAAAACCAGTAACTTCGGCGAAACTAAGCCTTGGATGGGAACCGCCGATGGCACCCGTCAGGCGCTCAACCGTCGCGTCGAGGTAAATTTTAAGTAGTTTGTTGGACGATTAAAATCGAAAAGGGCTTCGGTACTATCCGAAGCCCTTTTTTCATGTGCCAGAGATCACAATTGGAAATTTTATAGCAGTTAAGAGACAAGGCGTTCTTTTGGTAATTTAATCGTGGCGATAGTTCCTTGGCCAAGAACACTTTCGATTTCAAGGGTGCCGCCATGGGCTTCAATTAATCCTTTGGTCAGTGGGATACCCAGACCGGTTCCTTCCTGCTCGCGTGACATAGGGCTTTCAACTTGACCAAATTTCATCATTGATTTAGCCAAGCCTTCCTCATCCATACCAATACCAGTATCGCTAATGGATATCGCAATACCACCATCTTCTGAGCGAACAAGATCAAGAGCCACTTCACCACCTCGCGGTGTAAACTTAACCGCGTTGGATATTAAATTGAGGAGAATTTGCTTAAATCGCAATTCATCCACAGCGACAATGACAGCAGAATTTTCCAGATAATTTGAAATAATGACGCCGCCTTCGATAGCTCTTTGCTCGATCAACCGCAACGTAGCTTCGATCAAATCTACCAGAGCCACCTTGTCTTCTTTGAGCTCAAACTGCCCTGCCTCAATTGCCGAAACGTCCAAAATATCATTGATAATATCTAATAAATGATTGCCTGCTTCATGAATATTGTTCAGGTAATCAAGCTGGTTAACATTTGCGAGATCGCCAAAAACACCGTGCTTTAGCGCATCTGAGAATCCAATAACCGCATTTAACGGCGTGCGCAATTCATGGCTCATATTTGCCAGAAATTCCGATTTCGTTTTGTTGGCGGCCTTGGCTGCCTGAAAAGCATGGTGCAACTCTCTCTCTCGCCGTTTGGTGTCAGTGACATCAATATGAAACGCAATCGTAGAATTATTCGCCATTCGTTGTTTCTTAATCTCAAACCAACGACCATCATCCAAATGATATTCCTGCTGATTACTTGGATTTTTGTGATCTTTGATGCGTGCAGCAGCCCATCCATCTAAATCCTTTATATTAGCTTTAGCCCAATCGCTATCGGCGACATGTTGTATATATTCAGCATACGGCAGCCCGGGTTCTAAGATAGCCTTGTCCGCCGTCTGGATACTTAAATAGAAACTATTGCACATGACAAAGCGATCATCAGCGTCCCACAAAACAAACCCGGCATCCAAATTTTCCATCGCTTGATAAAACTGAGTTTTGATATCTTCGGCTTGAGCCCGCGCTTCAACCAATGAGGTTTCATCAATTGTCGTTCCGCGGTAGCCTAAAAATTTACCATTTTGATCATAGTAAGGCTTACCACTTGCTCGCAGCGGGCGAGCAACCCCGTTTTCGCCAACCCAGTGATAACGAAAGTCGCGGAAAGTTTTTTGTTCGGCAAGTTCACTTCGGAGTTGATCCCAATCCGCCTTGATCTGTTTACTGCCTTCTACTTCCCATGGAGCAAGACCAATCAGTTTATCCGATGCAAGAGTCAGATTACCACTGGCCGGAGTGACAAATATATATTTGAAATTCTCATCAGTTTCCCAGAAACGATCAGCGACGGAACCGGCAAAATCCCTAAACCGTTCTTCGCCTTTGCGAATTTCTTCCTTAACCCGTTCGCGCTCTATCACATGACTGAGCTGCGATTCTATCTGCTCCAATACAGAGGTGAACACGGCATCTTTATCACCCCATTCTTCGATGATAAATTCTATAACCGCGAACACTTTTCCATTAATTATTAGCGGAAATAAGACAGCTCCCTTGCCACCGCATTCAGAGATAATTCTAGCACGTTCGCGTATGGTCTCCTTTGAAATGTCGTCAGACCAGTAGGTTTCTCCGGTACTAACGACGCGGCCCAATGCACTTTTCGCAGCATCTTTCTCAGTCAAATAATTATGGGCTAGCAAAGGCCTATATTTGTCTTTGTCATCGACGTGCCAAACTCCTGACGACTTAATTGATCCTGGTTGATTACCAGTGACATTCCATACATGTCCAACCGGCCAGCCCGTATAAGCGCAAACTTCATCCACACAAGCCTGAAACGCCTCCTCAACCGATTTCGCTTCATTGGAGGCGGCGGAAATTTTTCGTAGCAATTCCTCAGATTCGGACTTCTTCGTAAGAGATTGCTCAATTTCTTTAATCGCGGATATATCGCGATAAAATTCAAGAATAGACCCATTCTCAAGGCGATTGACGCGAATTTCAATCCATCGGTCTTTAACAATCCGATCACGAAAATTCATTTCCTGAGTGGATCCATGTTCACGAACAACTTCTTCAACCCACTCATCCATCCGGCCTTGAGCATCTTCATATTTGCCGATTTCAGCCCGCTTGCGGGCAAAATCGCCAAACCATAGACCAGGCTCCAGTATTTCCCTTATCTCCAGCGGCATTTCCTGTTTAAAGAATTCATTACACAAGACAAGTTTTTGATCGGCATCCCAAAGAATAAATCCTTCAGACATATTCTCGATCGCATCCAGGAACCGTGCTTCGATATTCGCCGCCCGCTCCCGCATCAAAATTTCATCTGTTACATTCGTTGAAGTTCCCCTGAAGCCGGCAAAATCACCCACTTCATCTAGAAGAGGCGTGCCACTGCGGCGAAGATAAATACGATTACCCGCCTTATCCAACAAGGGGACGGTAATATCGCGGAAAGCTTCACCAGCTTTCAAAACATCAATAAATTCTTGCCATTCCTTTTTATCGATACTTTTGGGAATTAACTCTTCTACTGTTTTACCGATGACTTTTTCGGCACCGATCATATTCTTTGCCGGGCGGCTGGACGAAACATGAGTCAATCTTAATTCAGCATCCATCTCCCAATTGCTATCATACGCAGACAGCGCAAAATCACGCAAAAGACTTTCACTTTTTCTAAGTTCGGCGGTGCGCTCATTAACGCGCTTTTCAAGTTCGCTGTAGGATTTGGCGAGTTCTTCTTCGGCTTTCTTTTGTTCCGTAATATCATCCATCAAGGCGATGAGATGATCGACTTTACCATTTTCATCAGGCACGCCTCGAGCCGAAATTTTGACGTAAACAGTTTCACCGTCTTTGCGAATATAGCGTTTCTCTTTGATGAAGCTGTCGATTTCTCCGTCAACAATTTGCCGAAAATCTTCAGCATCGCGCTCTTGATCATCCGGGTGAGTTTTGGTTTTCCAGTCGATACTGGTAAGTTCACGCCTGGAGTAACCGAGCATCTCACACAATCGATCATTCACATGAAGCCAGTTGCGATGGGCCGATGACACCGTCATACCGACTAGGCCTAAGTCGAAATAGTTGCGGAATTGAGCTTCGCTTTTTTGCAGTTTGAAGGAAGCCTCACGGTGTGCCGTAATATCGCGGGCAAGTATGGAAACGTACTCAACGTCACCTTTTTCATCGAATATTGGACTTAATTTCGATTGATACCAAACTCCGTCACGCTCACTTTCAATTTCAAGCGGTACTTTCTCTTCGAACACGCGTTGATATTCGGGCAATCGGCGTACCGCCAATTCGGCAGAGAAAAAATTGGAGATCGGATGACCAACGAATTCCTCACGAGACAAATTAAAACTGCTAATGATGGTCTGATTGGCTTCCACGATGATCATATCGCGATCAATGACAATTATCCTGTCTTCAACAGAATCGAATAGAGTACGCAAATCGACGTTGGTAATTACAGAGTCAGGCAATTTCTTATCCATCAAAAAGCCGTTTATAGCCTTTATCATCAAACCATTTATTGGAACTTTCCCAAAGTTTTAAATGGTTATGATAATCATCTTTTTCAATGCATTAGATAAGTCGAATATTTGCTTTAACCGCCCAGGAAGAGACGTCCAACATCGGGATCATCGAGCAAATCAGCGCCAAATCCTGCTTTAGCGGTTTGACCGGAAACCAAAACATAGCCGAGATCGGCAAATTCCAGTCCTTTTTTGGCATTTTGCTCCACCATAATGATGGTTTTACCCTCAGTATTTTGAAGATCGTCAAGGATTTCAAAAACCATATCGATAAATCTGGGTTCCAGGCCGATTGACGGCTCGTCGACCAGCAAAACCTCAGGGTTCATGATCAGAGCGCGGGAAATTTCAAGCAAGCGCCTCTCACCGCCGGACAACACGCCAGCGCGTTGGTCACGGCGATCGCGCAGCCGGGAGTATTTCTCCAATACTTTATCAGCCGCTGTTTGAGCCTGCTCGACACTGTCCATCAGATAACCGCCCATCAGCAGATTCTCTTCAACCGTCATGTCGGGGAAGACAGAATTGTCTTGCAGGATATAAGCCACGCCGGCTGATTTTAATTTATCATTGGGTGACAATTTTGTGGCGTTGTTGCCACTTACAAAAATATCGCCACTCATAATATTGGTGAAACCGTAAATCGAATGCAGAATGGTTGATTTGCCGGCGCCATTGGGTCCGATCAGACATAGCGATTGGCCTTTACCAACTCTCAGGTCAAAATTATGCAAGATTTCCATCTTGCCATAGCCGGCTACCAGATTATCGATCTGGACCAGAGCGTCACCATCAACGAGCGCATCCAAATCACTTCTCGAAGGTCCTTCGGCGGCTAATTTTTCGGCCTCCCGAGCGACATCATCCACCGACATAATGGTGTCGACATTTCCCAATCCATAGCCGGAAACCCTGTTGTCTTGTTCAGCCATTAGTGCGCCCCCAAATAAGCGTCAATAACGAGCTGATTATCTTGGAGTTCTTCCGGCGGACCGTCGGCGAGCAATTGGCCATGGGCCAAACAATAGATGTGCTCGGCCAAATTCATGATCACCCGCATATTGTGCTCAATGACAAAAAGCGTAATGCCGAGCTGCTCATTGGCGCGCTTCAATCGATCGATAATACCGTTGATCAATGTCGGGTTGATGCCCGCGGTCGGCTCATCAAGCAGCAATATCTTCGGCTCGTTCATTAGCGCCATGGCAAATTCCAACAGTTTTTGCTGACCAAAGGAAAGTTCCCCGGCTAATAAATAACGCTTCGAAAAGAGCCCGACAAACTCCAGCAGGGATTCCGCTTTCTCAGTTGCCTCAGGTGGAAAATTCGTAAATATGTTCATCAGGCTTTCGTCTCGGTGCGGCATTGAGATCAGCATGTTTTTCACGCAATCCATTTCGCCATAGATGCGCGTCTGCTGAAACGTTCTCAGCATGCCGAGGCGGGCGATTTCCGGTACCCGTAGCTTGGAAATCTCCTGGCCTTCAAATTTGATTGTGCCCGCATCAATCGGATGATAGCCGACAACCGAGTTAAATAATGTGGTCTTGCCCGAACCATTGGGGCCAATGAGCCCAGTGATACTGCCCTCCGGCACATTTATACTGATATCCTCATTGGCGATGACGCCACCGAAGGCTTTGCTGACGCCGGTAATCTCAAGCATCGGAGTGCTCATTGCGCTGCTCCTTCTTGAGGCACACTTTCATCTACTTTCTCACCAAATCGATCCGGCCAGGTATCTCTGAGCCAACCCATGATGCCGCGCGGGAAGAAGACGACGATAACAACAATCAAAACACCCATGGCGACGCGCTGCCAACCGAGCAGGAAACTCCAGAAAAATTCTTGAGTGACATGGAAAATAGCGGCGCCGATTACCGGCCCCCAAATCGTTCCTTTGCCGCCCAAAATAGCCATCAAGACCATCCAAATGCCAAAGGTGACACCGGCAAAGGCGGTTTCCCGGGGGTCAATGAAGCCAACCAGCATCCCTAAAGGTCCACCGGCCAGCGCCAGGAAGAAAGCTGAAACGCACCAGGAAATGGTTTTAATGCGCACTGTCCTAAGCCCCATGGCCTCGGCTTTGTCTTCATCATCCCTGATCGCATTTAAGGCCAAGCCAAAGCGCGACGCATAGATTTTTTTCAGGGTAAAGAACGCGATAACGGCAAGGGCGAAAAATATGTAGTAGAAAAATAAGTTCCGACCGCCGAGAAAATCCAATTCATCCGGAAACGGCGGCGGCGCCAAACCCGAGCCGGCACCAACATAATCCCAGCCGGCAAAAATTTCACCGAATGCAATTCCAAGACCAAGTGTGCCGATGGCAAAATAATGGCCGCGTAGCCCCAAAATACCGGACCCGATAAGCGCTGCCACGGCAACGCCGACCACTGCCGCAGCCCCCATACCCAGAGCAAGTCCAGTTAAATATTGCTCGCCATTCAATTTGCCGGAATCCAGTCCCGCAGCCGCGGTGTATACACCAACATCGTACACAAGTCCGACTTGAACCATGGCGCAGACATACATGCCGAGGCCAAAAAACAGGATATTACCGAAGGAATTGTAGCCCATCTGTCCGCCCTGGGTATCCCAGGTGAGCGCAAATAAGATCATCAGCCACAGAAAACCCAATTGGACTTGAAAGTTGGCAAACACAATTGGCGCCAAAATTCCAGCAATCCCGATGAGGCCGTATTTAATCATACTATTGTTCATTTGAGGTATCTCCTCTCCTTACTCAAAAGGATATTTCGCCATATCAAAATGACGACCATGAGGAGGAAGACAAAGGCGACTCTAAATTCAATACCAATCAGGAAGGAGGCATATTGCTCAGCTGCGCCTAAACCTAAGCCGGCAATAATCACACCGACCATATTACCAAGCCCGGCAACAATGACGATCAGGAATGACCTGACCGTATAGGCCAGACCAAGGAACGGGTGAATGATCCAGGTCATGACCACTAAGGACCCGGCGGCACCACATATGGCGGCATTTAAGGCATAAGTCGTAGCATAGACGTGATCTGTATCAACACCCATGATGCGGGCGGCACGGGCATCCTGCGCTGTCGCCCGAATAGCGCGGCCCATTTTTGAGCGCTTCAAATACAGCACCAGGAATGTTGCCAAAACAATAACAATAACCAAAGAGATGACATGAATTTGCGACAGCGTGATCGCATCATCAAGATATCCCCAGGAATCAAAGCCTGTATCAGCACTTTGAATATCGGCGCCAAACACCTGATCCATCAATTGCTGGAGAATAATACTGATACCAAATGTCGCCAGAATGGAGATAAACATGTCCTCATCAACAACGCGGTGGATGACGATCTTATAAATGCCATAACCAATAAAATACATCACCACGGCCGCAATCGGCACGGTCCAAAGCGGATGAATGCCGGTCATATTGGCCAGCGTCAACGTGATGTAGCCGCCCAGAATAACCAGTTCACCCTGGACGATATTGATGATGTTCATGACGCCCCAAACCAGGGCCATACCGTAAGCGGCGAGGGCCAGGATCGCGCCAATCAGGATGCCGTCGATCAAAGTCTGAACGGCAACCGTGGGCGCCTGAAATAAAAGTAAAAAATTATCAATCATATCGAGAATACGTCCGCACCGTCGTGAAACGGCGCGGACGCTCTGGTTTAATGTTAAATATCTTCAAATTGCACTTAATTAATTTGCAGCTTACCTACTGCAGCATTAAGCGGCGCAACCGGAACATATTTGTTGTTTTGAATTTGACGCAGCACCATTGGCTTCGCAATGTTGTTACCTTCAGGGGCAAATTTTACCCGGCCATAGAAGGTTTCTTCATTGAAATCAGCCAAAGCTTGGCGAATTTTCGCGCTGTCGAAAGAGTTCGCGATTTCAAAAGCCCGTGCATAGACATACACAGCTGCTGAAGATTCAGCGGCTTGGTATGGTGGCACATAGCCATAAGCTTTTTTGAAATTCGACGTGTAGTTCGGCGCATCACCAAATACCCGATCTTTATAGCTCATATCCGGTGCCCATTGGGTCGCGCATAAAGTACCTTCGGCAGCCCCTTTGCCATATTTCTTGGCATCATTTACTTTAGCCGATTCACAATGCGTGATCGCCAGCAGGGGTACTTTTACTTTCATCTGCTTGCGCTGACGAATAACCAAGGCAGCACCTTTGGAGTGACCGGAGACAACCAAAAGGTCCGGTTTCAACGCACGCACTTTATTAAGCGTTGAGGCCATATCATTAATTTCCGGTGGCAATTTGTCATCAATGATGACTTTCATGCCGAATTTTTTGGCTTTTTCAATAACGCCAAGACGCACGTCTTGTGAGAACGGATCATTTTCAAAGGCCATCGCAATTTTGACGGAGCTTGGTTTCTTGCCTTTCATTTTGGCATACTCAGCCGCCATTGGAATTGCTTCTTCCAAATATTGGTTGGCCGTTGAAAGCACCGCAAAGAGATATTTATAGCCTTTGTTGAAAAGCGAACGGGATGAGCCGTTACCTTCAACCATCGGAATTTTATGTTTCTCAGTGACCGGTGCAATAGCCTTGGTCAATCCTGAACTGTATGGCCCGAGCATAAATTTGATGCCGTCTTGCTTAATCAAACGTTCGGCGAGTTGAGCGCCACGCGCTGGATTAGACTCATCGTCATAAAATTTCATTTTAAGCTTGTAGCTTTTACCACCGACTTTAACGCCGCCTTTGGCATTGATCGATTTAATGGCAAGTTCATAACCTTTTTTGGTGTGGTTACCAGCCGTCGTGTATTTGCCGGTCAGCGATAAAGCTGCACCCAAAGTAATGATATCGCCGTCAACACGCGCATCAGCGGGTGTCGCGGCTAACAGCGCAACAGCAGCTGTGCTGAGCGCCATAAACGATAGTTTCCTGTAGAAGGACATTTTGTATCTCCCTAGTTATTGGCCCTGTAAGTTTTAATTACCTGTTATACGGCCTCTGCTTTTTAATTCAGAGTTCCATATATTAATGAAATCGAGTATTCACCCGTTGAAAATAAATCGCAACTCTATTTCGAGAAAAATACAAAAAAAATGGTTATTATCGTGAAGTCTTTGGAAATTAGCGCTTAATCTTAACTCAAATTATTGGAAAAATGAGACCACCAAGCCGGAAAGAAGCAGTGCTGGTAGGCCGAATATAACAAGGCCAATCCAGGCGGCCTTGGTTTCCAGTTCCGCTCTTGAAGCAAAGAAATGATGGACGGCCAAGGTGCCGAGCGCCAAGGCCAGCAGCATGAGGGGCCAGACATACCAATCGAGCGTATTATTCTCCGTTTTTAGCCAGTCCCAGAGCGCCATACCACCGGCTCCGAGGACCACACCATATACAAACCGCCACATATTTAGGGGCTCCTCAATTTAATCCAATTGTGTCCCTTTTACGTTTTTGGTGCCGCGGGGCGGTAATTCCATGCCCCACCAATCATCAATATTACGTTGATCCTGATAGCCAAAAACGCCATCCATTTTGGCAAAGAATGCATTAACTTTGTCGGGCATAATGCGGTTCTTGGCGATGGCAATTTTTACCAGATCATGGATCACGGAAAGATTTTTCTTACTAAAGGCGCAGACGGCGAAACAGGTTGAACAGCCGGCCGTTGAGACCGCCCACCAAGTCCGGCAGGTTGGCGAATCTTCATACCATGTTTTATGTCCGGGATTATTCCAGGGCCCCTTCGGCTCCCAGTAGGGTTCGGTTTCCTTGCTCAAACAATCGGCCGGGCATTCTTCGGCGCATACTTTACAAGTCCGGCAAAAATTCATGATGCCGGCATCGATGGGTTTGGTCGGCTCCAGCGGCAAATCGGTGACGACCTTGAAGACCCGTTGCAGCGGCCCGTGCTCCGGACTTATCATGCGGTTGATGCGGCCGATTTCACCGAGGCCAGCCAGGACGGCAAAGGCCGGCGCAATGCCGAGACCGTTAAACCAAGTCCCCATCAAGCCTTGATAACCAAGCACATGCAAAAAGCATTGCAGCTGGTCGATGGCATTGCGGGCCTGCCCGTAAGCAGCACCCGTGGCGGCGGCAGAAAGCGCCGAGGGCATCAGTCCGGATTTTCGTTTAATGAGCTCTTCGGACATCTGTATAGAGAAAACGATCACCCATCTGGCTTTCTCCGGGATGACCCGTTTTTCATTTGTCTCATAGGCTTTTTCAACATTTTCAAATTCGATCCGCTTGCCGTCCATTGCGTCCTCGGCATAGATCAGCTTCCTATTGCGCTCGGTCAATTCGACATAGCCGACCTGAGTGGCGCCAAAATGCCTTAACGCCGAGCGGATCATGCGTGAATTCTCTGCCGGGGTTCCTTCATATCGGGGAACGCCCAATTCTTCCGGGCTTAGCGGTTTAGGCCGCGCTGGGTCAGTCAGCCTGGACCGCGACGCATCACTGGCAAACATCTCGCCTTCACCCTTAGTCGCTTCGGCGGTTTTAGCCCAAGAGCCTAAAAAGCTGGTGCCCACCGATCCGGCCTGGGCACCGGCAATATCCAAGGCACGGTCGCGCAAGCTATAGCCAGATTTTTGATCGATCATCCATTGTCGCACCTTTTCTTCGCGGCGCTTGCCAAGTTCCTTTGCCTTCTCCTCGCCGACATATTTCTTCCATGATACCTGTTGGATTTTTCGCGCATCAAAGCGCTCCGTTACGTCCCAGTCGATATCCATGGTTGGTTTAGCGACTTCACGCACCCACCATGGCCGCTTCCATTCCGCCGCGGGCGACGCCATAACATCATCAAGGTCATTGAATTTTTCTGCTGTGTCTTCGCGATCCAAGCCCATTGCATTCATGCGTTCTTTTTTACCCACGGTGCTATGGTGTCTCATGATTTTCTCCCGGCCAGGATGCATTTATGAAATGCTGTGTCGATTACCAATATAACTATATTGATAATCTATTTAGATTGCACCTGCGTTATTCCGCCAAGCGAAATTTTGGCCTACATCGAGACTCCGCATCGGATGAGTGGAGGCTGATAAGACAATAGTCCAATACAGATAGCTTGCAATTTGGAAGCGTTATAGAATACTGTTTGGTGTTCTACTGTCTCACATTACCATCCCCCGTTTAATTTTATTTGGCTGGATTTTATGACAGCAAACTCACGCCCTTACCTGTATCTGGCAATATTGGTTTTAACCCGGACTTCAATGGGGTTTCAATTTCAATCCGTTGGATCACTTTCGCCGTTCATCATGAACGAGCTTGATATTGCGTTTGCGACGCTGGGAACTTTGATTGGACTATTTATGCTACCCGGGATCGTCGTTGCGATACCAAGCGGCATTCTGAGCCGTCACTTAACCGATAAGACCATCGCCGTGCTGGGTCTAGTTGGTATGGTTGCGGGAGGAGCTATTCTCGGCGTTTCCAGCGGTTTAAATGAAGCAATCATTGGCCGTTTAATAAGCGGGATCGGTGCCGTACTACTCAATGTCGTTCTAACCAAAATGGTTGCTGACTGGTTCGCCGAGAGGCAGCAAATTTTAGCCATGTCATTGCTCGTCACCAGCTGGCCCTTGGGGATTGGATTAGCCTTAATAGTGGAACCCATCATAGCGGAAGCTGCAACCTGGCAGATTGCCATGATGGCCGCTTCTGTTTTTTGTGCAATTTCGCTGGTTTTGTTGTGGCTGTTTTATCGTGATCCTCCCAAACCCGAGATGATTTCCAACAATACCGGAGAAAAATCCACCTTGTCGTGGCGCGAGTTTTACTTGGTATCACTCGTGGGCATTATCTGGATGCTGTATAATGTCGGTTATATTTTTGTCGTTAGTTTTACACCCATTTTTCTATCTGAGACCGGCGCATCACCCTCGACAGCGGGCATTGTAACAAGCCTGGCAACGTGGACGCTTATCGCCATCATCCCATTCAGCGGATATTTAGTGTCTCGATATGGCGATCCCCAGACGTGGATGCTGTGGGGGTTCATTATAATGGCAGCGGCGATGTTTGCCCTACCGTTTACCTCCGCCAATGTCGCGGTCTTGGTAATTGGAATTGCCGCCGGTCCACCGGCAGGTGCGATTATGGCTGCCGCCGCTAAAGTCCTGCAACCCAGTAACCGCGGCATCGGAATGGGCATATACTTCACTTGGTATTATGTCGGGATGGCAGCTTTACCGTTCGTTGGAGGTCTCGTTCGTGACATCACCGGAAATCCCGCCGGGATTTTTCTGTTCGGCGGAGCGATAATGGTTCTGTGTGCTGTCGTCCTGTTTATTTTCAAAATTGCGACTTCTCGACATCGAGCATTTGCAGGATAACTGAACGCTAAGTGGTTTCTATATCACTTGGATCCGTCAGCTTTAAATTCATCACGCAGCGCTTGGCTGTGCTCTCCTAATCCCGGCACGGTCATGGGCTCAACCGCTTCACCGGCAATGCGGGCCGGTGGTGCCGGTATGTGCGCTTTACCGTGCGGCGTATCGAGCTCCATGCGGCGCAGATCATCATGATTTGATAAATCCTCAACTGAATTTACCCGGCCAAAAGCAACGCGGGCGGCCAACAGTTTTGCCGACAATTCCTCTCTCGTATAGCGCTTGAACACCGCACTGATATCAGCCTCTAAGGCCGCACGATTGGCAACCCGGGAAATGTTGTCTTTATAGGGGCCCTCTTCCGCCAGATCAGGCCGTTCCAAGACTTCGCGGGCAAACTGCGCCCATTCCCGATTGTTTTGGATAGAAATGACAATCAGCCCGCCATTTTTAGTTTCAAACGACGCGTAGGGCGCAACAGAGGGATGGCGCAGGCCCATGCGCTCGGGCGCCTTACCGCCATAATCCTGATGCAAGAGCGGCACCGCCATCCAATCCGCCATACCATCGAATAACGAAGTTTCAATCGCCTTGCCTTGGCCGGTTTGCTCCCGTTCCATAAGCGCCAGTAAAATGGCTGCATGAGCATACATCCCGGCGGCAATATCGCAGACCGAGACACCAACCCGTCCCGGCTCGTCCGGTGAGCCGGTAACCGAAGCCATGCCGGTTTCGGCCTGTACCAGCATGTCATAAGCTTTCATGTCGCGTGACGGCCCATCGCTGGCATAGCCGGAGATATCGCAGGTGATCAGATGGGGAAACCTCTGGCGCAATTCTTTCGAGCCAAAGCCGCCGCGTTCAGCCGCACCAGGAGCGAGATTTTGAATAAACACATCCGCCTTGGCGATCATCCGCTGTAAAATCTCAGCATCGTCTTGCTGTTTGATATCAAGCTCGATGGATTCTTTGCCGCGATTGAGCCAGACGAAATAGGCGCTTTCGCCATTGACGACATCGTCGTAGCCACGGGCAAAATCGCCGCCGGACCGTTCAATCTTGATCACCCGCGCCCCGGCATCCGCCAGACGCGACGTGCAATAGGGCGCCGCCACGGCCTGCTCGACGGCAACAACAAGGATATCTTTAAGCGGTTTGGACATTTAATATTCTCAACAATATTTTTAAAGACTATAGCCATCTCTAAGTTTGAAATGTATGTAAATGGTCTATCTAAGAAAGTGAGACTTAGCAATGTCGCAAAATACAAACCCCCCAGCGAATCCGAGACGCAGCTTGTTATTCGTGCCCGGAGCACGGCTGGAGATTTTACCGAAAGCGCAGGCAAGTGGCACGGATATCATTTGCATCGATCTGGAAGACGCTGTCGCCGATGACGCGAAAGACGCTGTCCGGGCCGAAGCGATTGCCGCTGTGGCTGAACACCTGTCGGATGACAAAACAGAGATTTGGCTACGGATAAACTCTATTCGCAGTGCCGAGGGCATGGCGGATATAATCGCGCTTGCCGAGGCCGATACGGCACCGGACGGGTTGATGCTGCCGAAAATCTCGTCACCGGAAGAAATTCGTATTTTGCGGGACGTCCTCAGCGCCAAACATTCTGAGCTCAAATTCCATCCTTTGATCGAAACCACCGAAGGCCTCAAATGGGCCTACGAGATTGCCAAATCGAGCCATAAGATCGGCTCCCTGTTACTGGGGGGCTTTGATATGTCAGCTGAATTGCGAGTTGAGCCTGGTTGGGCGGCACTTTTGTACGCCCGCCAGCAATTGGTTCTGGCCGCCGCCAATGCCAAAGTTGATCTCCTGGACATGCCGTATTTCGGGCTAGATGATCCGGACGGCCTCAAAGAAGAGAGCCAAAACGCTGCTGAGATCGGTTTCACCGGTAAATGCGCCATCCATCCCAAGCAGATCGATATCATCAATGACGTGTTCAGCCCGAGCGCCGAAGAGATTGCCAAAGCCAAAGACCTCATCGCCAAATATGAGGCGCAGGATAAAGCCTTTGTCGAGATCGATGGTGTGTTGATGGAAAAACCAATTGTCGAGCGGCTCTACCGAACTCTCGCCATTGCCGCACGGATAAATTCTTGATGCCACCCACCAACTCACCAAATATTTATGTCGAAACCGGCGGTGAAGGTGAGACCACCTATCTATTGCTGCATGGTCAGGGCGCCACCGGCGCCACCTGGCACAATGTCCGCGAAATCATTGAAAAAGAGAAAGCCGGCCAGTGGGTAATTCCCGATATGCGCGGTCATGGTCGTTCCGATTGGTCTCAATCTTATGGCTTTGGCGAACATGCCAACGATATTGCCAATTTAATCCGCGATTGCGAGCGGGTGGTTATACTTGGCCATTCGATGGGCGGCATTATCGGGCTGGCGCTGGCGACGGGCTGGTTTGGTGTAGATATTGCCGGCGTCGTCGTGATCGGCACTATCCTCGACTGGACGGAAGAGCACACTGCCGGCATGAACGCCATCGGCGGCAAACCAACGCGGTGGTTTGAAACACGCGACGAAGCCATAGAGCGCTATCTCAAAGTGTCGGGCCTTTTTGGGATCATATCACCCGACGATCCCATGGCTGCCGCGGGTATTTATCAAGAAGGCGATAAATTCCGGCTCGCTGCCGACAACGCCGTTGCGACTGTTGGTGGTTCGTGGATGGGTGTGTTACTGCCCGTGCCAACTTGCCCGATTGTACTGGCCGTCGGCGAGCATGATAAAATGGTTGATATCAAGGATTATCGGGCGGTCGATAAAAACGCCGTCACGATACCAAATGTTGGTCACAACACCCACGTCGAAGACCCGCAAGCAACTTGGGATCTGGTGAAGAAACTGGGTGTTTAGGGTTAATTACTCCGCCGCCTGTACCGATATCTCGCCTAAATTTCGAAATGCCGCCAACAAGCGAAGTTCTTCGGCCTTAGCCTCCTCAATGGCGCGGGATTTAACATGGCCGAAACCCCGAATTTGCAGAGGCACGGACACCAGCTCAACAGCGATATCGTAATTGTCCGGCGCCAGGCCGGTGGCAATTTCATCCAATACCTTCTCATAATCCCTGATCAAAGCACGCTCTTCCCGGCGTTCGGCCAAATACCCGAACGGATCGAGCGGCGTACCACGCAGCACTTTAAGCGGCGCCAGGAATTTCAACGCCCGCCACATGATTGCGCCATATTCTTTCTTTTTGGGCTCGCCGGAAACCCGGTCCTTGGCGGCAAACAAGGGCGGCGCGAAATGAAATTTAAGCTGGTAATCGCCGTCAAATTGCGCCCGCAGTTTTTCCATATAACTTCCATCGGTATAAAGCCGCGCGACCTCATACTCATCTTTGTAAGCCATCAATTTGTAAAGTGAGCGGGCCGCCGCTGCGGTTAAATTAATGCGACCCGGGTCGACTTTATTTTCAGCCGTGACAACGCTTTCGATAATCTTGCGATAACGCCCGGCATATGCGGCATTTTGGTAGTCGGTTAAATCCTGGATGCGGGCTTCAATAAACTGGTCGAGATTAAATGCCGGAGCATCATTGATATTTTGCAGCCCCACCAGTTCAGATAGCCGATCCGGCTCTACCGCCGCTACCCGGCCCCAGGCAAAAGCGCGCAAATTCATCTCAACCGCGACATTGTTGAGACGAATGGCCTCTTCAATCGATGCGTCTTTTAGCGGCAGATAGCCTTTTTGGTAGGCGAAGCCGAGCAGGAATACATTCGTAGAAATATGATCGCCGAGCAATTTTGCCACCAACTGCGTGGCATCAAAAAAATCTGTCTTACCGTCACCGAGCACAGTTTCGATCACATTGGTATAGCCGCCGGATTCCAGCGGCATATCAGGCCGTTCAGCGAAGGCCGCAAGCGGCACCAAATGATCATTAACAATGGCCCGCGTTCGCGTCGAGCTCATCGTATTGATGGCAGCCTTGCCCGCCGCAACGACCATATCGAAACCGATAATCAGATCGCTCATACCGGTGCCGATCCGTGTGCCTAAAACGCTATCCGGATCGTTCGATATCGAGACATGGCTCATCACCGCGCCATTCTTTTGGGCGAGCCCGGTTTGATCCAGCACGGCACAACCTTTGCCTTCGATATGCGCGGCCATGCCCAATGTCGCGCCAACGGTGATGACGCCGGTGCCGCCAATCCCGGTTAGCAAAATATTATAGGAACCATCAATTTTCGCTGGCGTTGGGTCTGGAAGGCCAGCGGCAGGATTGGCACTATCCACCACTGGTGGTTCCGATATTCTTAAAGCCCCGCCTTCGATGGTAACAAAGCTCGGGCAGAAACCGTCGAGGCAAGAAAAATCCTTATTACACGATGACTGATCGACAACGCGTTTGCGGCCAAGCGGGGTTTCGAGCGGACGAATGGCGACACAATTGGATGCCGTATTACAATCTCCACAGCCTTCACAGACCGCCTCATTGATAAAGACCCGGCGCGCTGGATCGGGATAGAGCCCGCGTTTACGGCGGCGGCGTTTCTCGGCGGCACAGGTTTGGTCATAGATAATTGCCGTCACACCTTCGATCTCACGCATTTCCAATTGCAGTCGTTCCAGCTCGCGGCGATGATGGATTTCCGCTTGCGGCGCCCACTCCAAATCTTTGGGATACTTTTCCGGCTCATCGGAGACAACGGCGATGCGCCCCACCCCTTCAGCGGCAATTTGCTTGGAGATCTTCCAGGGATAAATTTCGCCGTCCATCGGCTGGCCGCCGGTTAGCGCCACCGCATCATTAAATAAAATCTTGTAAGTGATATTGACGCCCGACGAGACCGCTGCCCGGATCGCCATGAGACCCGAATGATAGTAGGTGCCGTCGCCGATATTTTGAAAGACGTGCTTGGCTGTCGTAAACGGTGCTTGGCCGATCCAGGTGCCGCCCTCGCCGCCCATATGGGTGTAGGCAGCGGTCCGCCGGTCCATGTATACCGCCATGGTATGACAGCCGATGCCCGCCAGCGCGCGGCTACCCTCCGGTACCAATGTCGATGAATTGTGCGGACAGCCGGCGCAGAACCAGGGTGAGCGTTCGGGCGGAGCGGCCGGGAGATTGCTGTCTGCGGTCCGGGCTTTGATCGACGCCGCGGCGGAAACCAGGCAGTTGTTTTCGTCTTCATCCAAAAATCGATTGGCGATCACTTGCGCAACAATGGTGCCATTAAGCTCGCCATATTCCGGCACCAGGAGATTATCGCTGTCATCACGTTTACCGACCAGATGCGGGCGCTCACTCTCCGGCAGATCAAACAAAATACGGGCGAGTTGGTCTTCAATTAGATTGCGTTTTTCCTCGACAACCAGAATTTCATCGAAGCCCGCTGCCCAATCACGAATGCGCGTTGGCTCCAGCGGCCACGGCATGGCGACTTTAAAGACGCCGATGCCAAGTTCCTGGCGCTCGGCATCGCTTAAATCTAACTCATCAAACGCTTGGCCAACATTGAGCCAGGCTTTGCCCGGCGCAACGATACCGAGCCGCTTTTTCGTCGTCTCATGGCTGATCCGATCAAGCTTGTTTTCGCGGGCGAACGCCTGCGCTGCCTTGAGCTTGACCGAGATTAGGCGCTTTTCCTGCTCAACCGGTCCGTCGGGCCAGCGGATATGTATGCCGTCTTCGGGAAATTTAAAATCAGCTGGGTATTTAATATCGAGACGATCCGGCTCAATCGACACCGAGGACGAACTTTCAATAATATCGCCGACACATTTAAAACCGGTCCAGCAGCCCGAATAGCGCGACATGGCGAAACCCATCAAGCCGTAATCGATATATTCCTGGACGCTCGCCGGATAGAGGATTGGGATCATTGCGGCGACCAGCGCTTGCTCCGACTGATGCGCGGTGGTCGATGACTTCGCCCCTTGATCATCACCGGCCAATATCAGCACACCGCCATTCGCCGAGGTACCGGCGAGATTACCGTGTTTGAGCGCATCGCCCGAACGATCAATCCCCGGCCCTTTGCCGTACCAAATCGCAAAGACGCCATCATATTTAGCTTGCTCGGTTGCCGACTGCCAGATGCCGACCTGCTGCGTCCCCCAACACGCAGTCGCTGCCATGTCTTCATTGACGCCGGCTTGGAAGCGGATGTGATGCTTTTCAAGATGACCGCTAGCTTGCCAGAGGGCTGAATCGTAACCGCCAATTGGCGAGCCGCGATAGCCGGTTATATAACCGGCCGTGTCGAGCCCAACCGCCAAATCACGCTGGCGCTGCATCATCGGCAGCCGCACCAAAGCTTGCGTGCCGGTGACATAGACCCGGCCACTGGCGGCAGAATATTTACTCTCTAACGTGATCGGAACGTTGCCGTCCACCCCTATGCTCCCGCTTATTTCTTTTGTTGGTCTGCATTAAAGCGGCTAATTAGCAGACAATCAATTCGCTTCCAATTTATGAGCGCGGGCCTCGCGGTGCATCAAGTAGACGCCGCTGGCGATAATGATCGCCGCACCGGTCCAGACAAAGCTATCCGGCACTTCTCCCCAAATCACAAAGCCCAATATCACGGCGAAGATCAGCACGGTATATTCAAAGGGGGCGACGACGCCCACCGGCGCCATGACAAAAGCACCCGTCATGCCGAGATAACCGATCAGCGTAAAAACCGCCATGATAACGAAAATAATCAGATCGGTAAGCGGTATCGGCTGCCAGACAAACGGCAGCGCCAAACTCGCCAAAATGGCCATCCCAACCATGGTGTAGAAGGTAATACAGATCGTTGTCTCGGTATCACGCAACCAGCGCGCGGTGAGATTAACGGTCGCGAACGCCACCCCTGCCAGCAAGGCTAAGATGGCAACGGGGTCAAATAATGTAGCCCCCGGTCGCAGCACGACGATGACACCGATAAACCCGATTATAATCATCGCCCACCGATGGCGGCCGACTTTTTCCTTGAAGATCGGCACCGACAGCGCCGTTGTTAAAAATGGTGAGCCGAAGATAATCACCGTCACATCGGCGAGCGGCATGGTGGCGAGGGCAGAGAACATTAAAATCGGGCCGCAGAAAGCCAGCACCAACCTGAATGCGTGGGCGCCCAGGCGCTTGGTTCTGAGCTCAGCTGTGCGTCTTTTAATAAGTATCCAGGCTGTCAATATAACAACAATCATCCAGCCACGGATGGCAACCACCTGAAACACCGAATAGTCGCTGGTCATCAGCCATTTACCGGCGGCATCGGTACCGGCCATGCCGATCATGCCGATGATCATAACAGCGATGCCTTTTAAATTATTATTGGGAGAAGAAATGGTGCTCATTGTTAGACTATGATTTCGCCCCCGTTTTGCCAGCCACCCGGTCTTTAGCCTCAGCCGGTTTCTCGGCTGCCAAATAGCGCGCCTGGCCGTCTTTACGGTCTGTGCGTATGGTTTCCTTGGCATCAAAAGCCGGCCAAACATCCGGCGTATAAACGGCAAAGCGGTTGCCCTTTGGCGGTTTTTTGCCGAGGTTGAGATCGCGCTCGTTCGTTTTCACCGGCACGCCGGTTTTACCTTCAATAGTCTCTAAGTCAAACCACCAGCGGTTATCGGGGTTGCGCTCGCCATATTTCCAGACATCATCGAGCCAAATTAGAAAGCGCCGGGTAAACGGCAGCTTGATCGCCATCCAGATAGCGAGGCGGTGCTGCATCAGGCCTTCCTTGTTCCACGGACACATTTTCATGCAACGCCCGCAAGCCGAGCCGCCGGGATTGGTGGTGCGGTATTTGGTGCAGGCTTCCGAATCCGGCTTCCAAGTCTCATAGCCGTTATACATAATTTTTTCGCCCCACGGGATCGCGCCACAAGGACATTCACGCGCGCATTTTTGGCATTTGTTGCAAAAATCCTGGAGACCGAAATCAATCGGCTTGTCGATCTCTAGCGGCATATCGGTGGTCACCACGGCGGTCTTTAGGCGCGGCCCAATAAAGGGGTTGAGGATCATCTCGCCGATCCGACTCATCTCGCCAAGCCCCGCCAGCAACGACAGCGGCACATGCTGAACCTGGCTGTCCATATTGGTGTGCGAGCGGGCATCGTAGCCAAGACGCCGAATATAATCAGCAATCACATTGGCAATTTCGGCACCGCGCAAATAAGCGCGGAAACTTTGGGCGCTGGAAATCCAATCATCACCGGAAGCTGAATCCATGGTGTGGAAGCCCTGATCGATCACCAGGACAATGGCGTATTTGTGCTTCACTTCGATCTCGTTGCCTTTGAGATCGTGACTGTACCAGCAATAATCCTTGGCCTCGCAAATACCGGTGAGATCGCTATCGAGAAAATATGACAGCGCTTTGATGTGCTCTGACAATTTTTGCGGATCGTTGGGGATCGGCGCTTTTTCCGCCGCCGCTTCGCCACCCTGGATCGGCACCAGCTGATCAATGTTATGCCGCATCGCTGCTGATAACGGTGACTTAATGACAAAGCGTTTAACACCCGATTGCGCCTTCTCACCAAAATCGCCAAAGCGCGCCCGGAAAAAACCGTTCACCCGCGCCGGTGTGCGCTGCACTTCATCATCAATGATTAGGGTCGTTGTCTCATCGACCCGTTTGATCTTTTCCATTGGATAGCTGCCGAGATGTAACGGCCGCTTACGCTTCGAAAATATTGAAAGTCCCATGATTCCGCAGACCTACCTACTCAGTCTTCTTAATCGATCCCACAATCCCATCGCTAGCATCATGCCAATTGAAACGATAATCAGGCCGATGATCTCAATCAAGGTTGGATATTCGTTTAATATTGGGATAGCGAGCAAGACTACCGTTCCTGGCACCAAGGTCGGAAACACCGCAGCGCGCCCGGCGCCTAATATCGCAATCGCCCGGGTAAAAAGAATAAGCGCGACAACAGCGGTAAGCAGTCCCTGCACTACACCTTGAAAGACAACCTCTGAAATTGGCGCTTCGGGAATGCCTGAATCCAAAAACAGCACATAAACCGGAAAAAACAACACCGCTGACCACACGGATACCAATGCAGCAGCATGAAAGGTTTCAACCGAATAAAGCCGGGCAGACAGAGTGAATGTCGCCCATAATATTCCCGCAGAGAAAAACATCAAATCACCGATCCAGACGTCTTCACCGCGGCCTTGCAGACCTTCCCAGCCGGTCATGACGACGCCGCAAAGAATAATGCCAACCGCGATCCATCGGGTACGGCTTTGGGTTTCTTTGAGAATTAACCAGCTGCCAAGGGTCGACGTCATAAGCTGAGTGCTCGGCGTGATCACACCAAAATGACCAGCCGGCGCAAATTCCAATCCGCCCGTACCCGCCAACACATAAGGCAGCCCTGCCCCAGTGACGATCAAAATCGCTGCTTTCCAGCTTAACTTGCCACGTCCGAGAATGCCGAGCTGCTGCCGCCAAAACAAGGGCAGCAATATAATTCCGGCAACGCCGAAACGGAGCGCCGTTAAATCAAAAGCCGACAAGGATTGATCAATGCTTAAAGCCGAGACAACCGGCCACACACCCCAAATAAAGGCGGCGATCAAACCGAACACAATTGCGGCTGGGACAGTATGAAGTTTTTGAGAGAGAGTGTTGGTCACGCGGGCTAAAACCTATTTTTTAACCCGACTGAAATCTAAAAAAGCTATTTCAGTGAGTTCCTTAAATCCTGTTAGACTTATGCGAACAGGTTAGAACTCAAATCTTTGGTGAAATCAACCAGAGGTAAGGAATTAAAGTGCCGCCTTAATGGCGATCACGGGTAAATTCGTCGCTCCGGATCAATTTCATCGTGTCATCCCAATTGTTGCGGTAGCACGCATCAATTGCGTCACGAAAGCCGAGCGAATGCACGAGGTTTTTAGCTAAGTAAAATTGATAGGTCGAATTACCGTATGAGGGCTGTTGGTTTTGATTTTCCATGTCACACACACCTTTTAAAGGGTTGACCATATTTTTTTACGTATGCCCAATATAACCGATCAATGTAACGACAATATGGCTCCAATGTAGAATGATGTTAATTTGTGTATCATTGTATTTATGCCGGAAAATGGCGATATATTAGGGTAAGCTGTGGTTTTCCATGTGAAATTAAGGCAGATTTGGCTGGTTTGAAGGAGTAATTTTTCGGTTTGAAAAAAATTTTACTGGCACTCACAACGTTGATTTTTGTCCTGGCAATCTCTCAAACTGCCACTGCAGAACCGGTGAAGCTTGCCTACAATTCGGACTGGCCGCCTTATTCCTCCGGTGTCGGCAAGGACGTCGTCGGCATCTTGCCCGATGTCATGCGTGAAATTATGGAAAAACGCATGGGCCTAAGTGTCGTCCAATCAGGGTCGCCCTGGAAACGCGTTCAATTGCAGGTCAAAAAAGGTCTTAGCGATGCTTTTGTAACCGTGCCAACAAAAACCCGCCTCAATTATGCGCATTCGTCTAAAAGCATTGTCTATTCGCTAGAGATGCGCGCAATTGTCAAGAAAGACAGCATAGCCCACGCCAGCCTGAAAAATGACCCGGGAATTGAGACGTTTAACAAACTTCGCGTCTGCGACATATTAGGCAATGGCTTTGCTAAGAATTTTTATGGCAAACATAGGATTGATTTCATGACAGCTTCGAACGTCCGGGCCTGCCTAAGAATGGAAAATATTGGCCGCGCTGACGTTCTCATCCAACCATTGGCTATTGCCAATACGGCTATCAATTCTTTTGGCCTGGAAAAAGTGCTGATCACGTTGCCGAAAATTTATGCGCAGATGGATTTTACGTTGCTGGTGTCAAAAAAATCCAATTTAGGGATAGATTTCATCAAAAATTTTGATGCAATATTAACGCAAATGAAAAATGACGGTTCTTACGATGCACTGCTTAATCGTCTGCGCAATAAATAATAAGTCTGCATTTTCAATACCTTTACCGCTCCTTAACATTAGTTCGCCACTATATACGGGATATTTGCGCCCATTATATTGAGTGACGAGCCACATGGATGGCACCCAGGCTTTAAAATCAGATACGGCTTCAGTTGACGAGCTTTTGATCGGGGAGAACCATCACCGGGCGGGCAATCTCGCCCGGGCGGAATCGGTATACCGACAGGTCCTGGCGACTGATCCAGAGCATAGCGAAGCGCTCCGGCTACTCGGTTTGCTGGCCCATCAAACCGGCAATTTGGAGCAAGCGAGCAATCTCTTATCCCGCGCCACCAAAGCGCAACCGGACAATGTGGCAGCTCATTTCAACCTCGGTAACGTCTATTTGGATCAAAATGCGTCAGCAGAAGCGGTTGCGGCGTTTGAAACAGCGCTAGCATTAGATCCTGAAAACTTTTCTTGCCTGGTTAATTTTGGCAATGCCCTTATTGCCGTCGGCCGATTTGATGAAGCGATCGAGCAGTCAAGGCGGGCTCTTGAAATTGATGCCGACTGTGTCGAAGCCCATAGCAATCTCGGCCAAGCACTGGCAAAAGCAGGCGATCTGACGGGCGCGATGAAAGCTTCCAGGCGCGCCATTCTGCTCAGGCCTGAAGATGGGCGTTTATTTAACAATCTAGGCATCATTGAACAGGCGATCGGATTATTGGACAACGCAAACCGAACCTACCGCCGGGCCCTTGAAATAGATCCCAATTGCCGCTTGGCGGAGCGCAATTTGCTGATCAATGCGCTCAATCTGCCGCGGCAATCTAGCGGCGAATTATTCGAAATTCATCAAGAATATGGCCGTAAACACGCTCAGTCACCCATTGACCCAAACAAGTTTCAACTGCGGGACCGGGACATCAACCGCAAGCTCCGCGTTGGCTATCTGTCTTCAGATTTTCATGCCCATCCGGTTGGCTATAATGTCTTGCCGCTGATCAGCCATCACGATCCAAGCGAGGTGGAAATCTTTATCTACTCGGAAAGCGAAAATATTGATGAAATTACCGGGCAGTTTAAATCTCATGCCGATCACTGGTGTTCGACGTCCGGTCAAAGCGATGCTCAGGTGGCTACTAAAATAACCGCCGACGAGATTGATATTCTCATTTGTCTGGCCGGACGGTTTAATCTCAATCGGCCATGCGTAGCGGCACATCGCGCCGCGCCGGTGCAAATTAGCTATCATGATTGCGCTACAACCTGTCTAACAGAGATGGATTACTGGCTCACCGATAAATCGCTTCATCCCAGTGACACGCCGGAAAAATTTACCGAAGAACTATACCGTTTACCGGTGTTTTATCAATTTTCTCCACCGACAGATTTTCCCGCTGTTTCACCACTGCCGGTAGATCAAAACGGTTTCCTGACTTTCGGCAGTTTTAACAAGCCAGAGAAAATCAACGATCATGTTGTCGCCTTGTGGGCTGATGTTTTGGCTGCTGTACCTCATTCGCGGTTGTTCCTAAAACATCGCGACTATTTCGAAGACGCCGATTTGGTTAAGTATTGGCACGGCAAGTTTGCCCATTTTGGCATTACCGAAGACAGGCTATTGCTGGTTGGCAATATTGATGAACGGCATGAGCATCTGGCACTTTATCACCATATTGATATTGCGCTCGATCCCTTCCCCTTCAATGGCGCGACGACGACCTTTGAAGCGCTCGCCATGGGCGTGCCGGTTGTGGCGATGTCGGGTAAACATTTTGTTGATCGCGTTGCCGGCTCAATATTGTCGGAAGTGGAACTCGATCACCTCATCGCCGACACGCCAAGAACCTATATTAAAGCCGCTCAGGAACTCGCTGAAAACCTGCCTGAATTGCGTCAGCTTCGCGGATCGCTGCGCGACCGGCTGACCGGTTCAGCACTCTGCAACGCCGGTCAATATACTCAAAATATTGAGATTGCCTTGCGGGAAATGTGGCGCCGCTGGTGTTCCAATCAAAAGGGTGCCACCCAATAAGCGGCACCCTAAGTATTATCGGTGTTAGACTGCCTGCTGGGCGCGGGATTTTAAATAGCCCAGCATGGTGTCCGCATCCGAAACTTCAGATGGATCAGTTGGGCAATTGTCTTCAAAGCCCGGTTCGACAAACATTTTCTCAATTTCGCCGTCATTGACCACCATTGAGTAGCGCCAGCTCCGCATACCAAAACCTAGATTGGCTTTCTCAACGAGCATGCCCATTTTGCGCGTAAATTCGCCGTTGCCGTCTGGCAACAAGAAGACGTTTTCAGCCCCTTGAGCCTGGCCCCATTGATACATCACAAAAGCATCATTGACGGATAGACATACAATTGCATCAACACCCTCTGCTTGGAACGCCTCATAGAGTTCTTCATAACGTGGCAAATGGCTGGTCGAGCATGTCGGTGTAAAAGCGCCCGGTAATGAAAATAAAACCACACGTTTGCCTTTAAAAACGTCATCAGAATTCAGTTCTTTCCATTCAAATGGATTTGGTCCTTCAAGCGCATCGTTGCGAACGCGGGTTTGAAATTTCGTCATAGGCACTTGTTGTCTGGTTTGTTGTGTCATTTTACTATTCCTTTTTTAAAATTATTAACTGATTACGCGGCGATACTGCTGCGCAGCATCCAGGCCGCTTTTTCGTGCGCTTGAATGCGTTGGATCATTAAATCCGCTGATGCTTCTTCACCGGCCTCGGAAGCTTTCTCGGCCACGGCACGCGCCCGCCGGGCGATGGTTTCATGATCTTCCTGCAAGGCAGCGATCATTTTCTGCGCAGTTGGCACACCAGTAGACTCTTCGATCGAACTGATCGCTGCAAAGTCAGCAAAACTGCCCGGTGCAACATGGCCCAAAGCCCGGATACGTTCGGCAATTTCGTCGACTGCATCACTCAG
Source organism: uncultured Rhodospirillaceae bacterium (assembly GCA_913020445.1). Taxonomy (GTDB): domain Bacteria; phylum Pseudomonadota; class Alphaproteobacteria; order Rhodospirillales; family UBA2165; genus TMED23. The sequence continues at coordinate 17,341 of CAJWAR010000020.1, read as the reverse complement.
CTCATTATATTGCTCTTCAAACATAGCGTGATATTGAGCAAAGAATGGGCCAGTTACATTCCAGTGAAAGCCGTGGGTTTTGATGTAGAGCGTATAGCTGTCCGCCAAAACACCTGCTAAATCTTGGGTAACCTCTTGCCGCACGTTCTCAGAAACACCGATATTTATTGAATTACTCATTCTATTTCTCCTGTAAACCCTGATGTTGAAATCTCTTTACTGACAGGATTTTAGGCCAAAAAAATTAATTAGTGAAATTTGTTATTTTTATAAGTATAATAGATTTTTTCTATTTATAAACTGGATTGAAAATGGCGCTCGTTAAACCAATCCCAACCTTGAAACAACTCCGTCATCTGGTCGCGTTAGCGGAACATGAGCATTTTGGCCGCGCCGCCGAAGCCTGCCTTATTACCCAGGCGAGCTTGAGTGCTAGTCTCAAGGAACTGGAAGCGATCTTTGGGCGTGTGCTGGTGGAGCGCACAAAACGCAGTGTCAAAATGACTCCGCTTGCCAATCAAGTGATCGAGCGCGCCCGTAATGTCATTGTCGACGTCGAGGATATTGTCGATCTTGTTGCCAGCAAGGAACAGCCGCTAAGCGGCGACCTACGCCTCGGCGTCATCCCGACAATTGCACCCTTTCTATTGCCCCGGGTATTGCCGAAATTGCGAGCGGAATATCCCGATCTCAACCTATATTTACGCGAAGCCCAATCGGCCGATATTTTAACTGACTTGAAATCCGGCAATCTGGATTTAGCCCTCCTCGCCTTTCCATATCCGGCTGAAAAATTGGAAACTTTTATTTTTGCTGATGATCCTTTGTGGTTGGCTTTTGGTGCGGATTTTGAAATTGGCGGTCGTGAACAGGTTACTTTCAAGGAAATTAATGTGGCAAACCTGCTACTGCTTGAACAAGGCCACTGCCTCCGTAGCCACGCCTTAGACGCGGTTCACAAATCTAATTCGGCTGACAATATTCTGCTTCAAGGCACCAGTTTAACCACCCTCATACAGATGGTTGATAACGGATTGGGCGAGACCATTGTGCCAAAAATGGCAATTGATGGCGGCATAGCGCGAGGCACGAAAGTAAATTTCCGCCCCATTTTTGGTAAAGACGCATCGCGGCAGATCGGCTTTGCCTGGCGCAAAGCATCACCACGAATTGATGAGTTTAAACTGTTGGCTGAGTGTTTTCAGGCCGAGTTAGCAACGCCGGTTTCACCCAACCGACGCTCTGCTTAAACCTATCCAATTTCTGATTATGCCCTATTGGCGAAATTAGTTTCACGCGATACAGTCAACTCGTTATTTCTTAACGAGAAAGTAAAAAATTGCCTGAACTCGGTCCCAATCAAAGTCTTATCGATATTCCCGGCTCACGGAATGCTTTAACGACACCTGCTCTGGTTCTTGATCTTGACGCCTTCGAGCGAAATTTAACGACTCATGCCAAGTTATGCGGGGAATCCGGCCTGCGCTTGAGACCACACGCAAAAACCCATAAATGCTCGGAAATAGCCAAACGTCAAATTGCCGCAGGCGCGGTGGGGGTTTGTTGTGCGACCCTTCACGAGGCGACGGTTATGGTGGAGGCTGGCATCAGCGGCGTGCTTATAACGTCACCGGTCGTTGGCGCGGCCAAAGTAAATCGACTTGTAGCCCTCAACAAAAAAGCCGACAAGCTGAAGCTCGTCGCCGATAATTCAATCAATGTATCCGATTTATCGGACACGGCCGGGCGGGAAAGCACCGAGTTGGATTTATTGATCGATATCGATATCGGCATGCAAAGAACCGGTGTTCATGCCGCTGATGAAATTGTCAGGCTCGCCCGGCTGGCCGATGACAGCCCAAATTTGAATTATCGCGGTGTGCAAGCTTACTCAGGAAGAGTCCAGCATATCGAGGATTATGGCTCACGTGAAAAAGAATATGGTGAACAGCTTGATCACCTTCAAAAATGCTTGGACGCGCTGGCTGACGCCCAGTTAAAGCCGTCAATTATCACCGGCGGCGGCACTGGCACGCATGCAATTGACCGCTCTCGAAAGATATTTACCGAACACCAAACAGGGTCATATATATTTATGGACGTCGAATATAATGCAGTAGAGTTGGTCGCTGGTGACACCTCGCCTTTTGCAACGTCGCTTTTCATGCAGTGTTCGGTTGTCAGTAACAACGCAGATGGATTTGTAACCATTGATGGCGGGTATAAATGTTTTGCGACGGATGGCCCCAAACCGGAAGTTTCAACTGACTCGTTGCCAGGTGCTGATTATGACCGCTTCGGTGATGAGCATGGCAAAATTGTTATCGCCGATCAAAGTCAAAAACCAGTAATCGGTACACCGGTCACCTTAATAACGCCGCACTGCGATCCGACAATCAATCTGCACAACTATTTACATTGCGTGCGCGGTGATAAACTGGTGGACATCTGGGCAATAGATGCGCGCGGTGTCCTCTGATAATTCAAGAGAGATATAACGGCTGATTATCAACTAAAAAACTCAGGTAGTTCCTGCGCCAAGGCCTGCTGAATTCGATCTCGCACAGATATGGACATATCGGGTTTACTAAATTCCTGCCCTGTTACCTTTTCAAATAATTTGATGTATTTTTCGCTGAATTCGATCAATGTTGCCGCCGGAATTTCGGGGATCGGATCTTTGTAGGGGTCACATTGGCCGGCGATCCATAAACGCAGAAATTCTTTATCCAGGCTATCCGGATTTTCGCCGGCTTCGAAACGGGCTAAATAACTATCGGCGAGCCAAAAACGGCTGGAATCCGGCGTATGAATTTCGTCGGCGACAATAATGGCGCCATTTTCGTCCAGGCCGAACTCATATTTGGTATCGACCAAAATAAGACCATTTTTGGCAGCCAATTCCCGGCCCCGCGCAAATAAAGCGAGGCTTTTTTCAGCCAGCTCTTGCCACTGCTCAGTTGTCACCAGCTGAGTTTCAAGGATTTCTGCTTCGGTGATCGGCGCGTCATGATCGCCTTGCGCCGCTTTGGTCGTCGGCGTGATAATCGTTCCCGGCAGTTTTTGATTTTTCTTTAATCCGTCTGGAAATTCATGGCCATAGAGCAGCCGTTCGCCGCGGTCATACATCGGCCAAATGCTGGTTTCGGTTGAGCCGGTCAGATAATCCCGCACCACCATTTCTATCGGCAACATGTCGAGATGTTTTACCAGCGCAACATTAGGATCGGGATAGCTGATCACATGATTGGGACAAATATCTGCTGTTTCATCGAACCAGTAGCGGGCGGTCTGAGTAAGCACTTGTCCTTTATAAGGAACAGCAGCCAGCACCTTATCAAAAGCTGATTGCCGATCGGTCGAAATTAATAGCCGACGGCCATCGGGTAAGCCATAAGCGTCCCGCACTTTACCGCGATAGAAATCGGGCAGCTCCGGAAACTCTGCATCAGTTAGACAATTATCGATTAGTTGTTGGTCCGCATCGCTCACGGTATTTCGCCTATATTATTGAAATTGGAAAGATATGGTGACTACCTGATTCGAAGCGCTCTGAAAACCAAAAAATGAACTATAGGTACGGCTGCAACCAATTTAGCGTTTCAGAGGTGGGACCCGTCGGCACATATTCTGCTCCTAACCAGCCTTGCCAGCCCATTTTATCCAAGGCTTCAAACACAAACGGGTAGTTAATCTCACCGGTTCCCGGCTCATGTCTACCAGGGGTATCGGCAAATTGAATATGGCCAATATGCGCTAAGATTTCCGTCATGCGATTGACCAAATTCCCCTCCATGATCTGCATGTGGTAGAGATCATATTCCAGCGCGAGATTTTCATGATCGGCCGCCTGAATGACATCAATTGCTTGAGCCGAGGTGTAAAGCAGAAAACCCGGCCGGTCATGAGTGTTTACGGCTTCGACCAGCGCTTTGGTGCCGGTATCGGCGAGAGCTTCGGCAGCATATCTAAGATTTCCGGCCAACACATCCAGGCATTCATCACGACTAAATTGATCCATCGGCGGCCAGCCCGGCAGCACGTTCATGTTAAGCGGTTTTATTATCTCGGCGTATTTATGAGCTTGTTCGACGGCTGCTTTGAATTGATCTTCCCGGCCCGGCATCGCTGCCAGCCCGGGGCCTCCGCTGGTTAGATCACCCGCAGGTATATTGATGACCGCGACCTCAACGCCGGCGCTTTCTTTGGCCGCCAGTAATTCCTTAGGCTCAATATCATACGGAAACTGAATTTCGACCGCCCCAAATCCTGCATCTTGAGCGGCCTGAAAGCGGTCTATAAAATCGTGCTCCATGAACATCATGGAAATATTCGATGAAAAACGCGGCATGGTGCCTCCCGGGTAGTTGGTTAGTCGTCTTTCTTTAACTCTAACCTTCTTTGCACTGGGAAGAAACGAAGATCGAATTTATGGGTGATAATTCCCCAAATACCCTGCGGCGCTTTAAGCATTACCACGACCGCTGTCGTACCTAACAGGATTAAATACCACGAACCAAAATCCGCCAATGGTTCACGCAGCAGGAAGAAGATAATGGTGCCAAGAATCGGGCCTTCGATAGTACCGATACCGCCAATCACGACGATAAAGATCACGGTTGTTGTCCAGTTGATATCAAAAGCTGCACTCGGGCTGATCCGCAATTTGGTCAGAAATATCAGCGCGCCAATTGCCGTAGTGCCGAAGGCGGCAAAAATATAGACCAATAGCTTGGCCCGAAAGTTATCAACGCCGAGACTGTTGGATGCTTCTTCACTGTCGCGGATCGCCGTCAGCGCCAAACCGTGGCGGGACCGCAATAAGAAATAAACAATCGCGATGACTGCAACGACGACAAAAAGTGCTGTCCAGTAAATCGCTGAATCCCGGCCTGCCCGGGAAGACGCTATCGACTTCACTACAGATACCGGCAGGCTCAGGCCTGAACCGCCGCCGAGCGTCTTTATTTGGGCAAATCCAAGCAGGAAAACTTCGGCCACCACCCACGTGCCGATGGCAAAATAATGACCGCGCAGCCGGAACACCAAAAACGCCACCGGCAATGAAACCACGGCACCGATCAGTCCTGCGAGCGGCACTGTCCAGACAGCGCCGACGCCGAGATGAATGGTCAGCAGAAACAGCATATAACCGCCGAGGCCAACGAAGGCTTGCTGGCCGACCGACACCAGACCGCCATAACCCGCCATCAAATTCCACATTTGCGATAAAGCCAGGATGTAGAACATCTCGACCAGCAGGCGCATGGTTGCCCGATCGCCCCACGTCGGAAATGAAACCAAGACAATAAATAAGACAAGACCGATAATGCTGCCGATGCGGCTGGCGCGGGTTGAACGGAGGACGTTATAACTATCAGTCATCGCGCGTCCTCGGGAACAAGCCGTTGGGCCGGAACACCAACACAATTAGAAAAGCGATATGGCCAAACAATATTTGCCAGCCCGGATCGATCTTGGCGCCGATATTTTGCGCCACACCTAAGATAATGCCGCCGATCAACGTCCCCCAGAGCGAGCCCAGCCCGCCCATAATCACCGCTTCAAAAGCAAAAAGCAGCCGCGACGGGCCGACGGTTGGATCAAAATTAGTCCGTACCGCCATTAACACACCGGCGATGGCGACCAGTATCAATGCCAAGCCCATGGCGAGGCCGAAAATATGTTTGTGATTGATACCCATGAGCTGGGCTGTCGTCGCGTCATCGGAGGTCGCCCGGAAGGCCCGGCCTAGGCGGGTGCGGTTAAAAAGCTGTTGCAGACCGATAATCATCACCAGAGCGACGATAAAGATAACCAACGGGAACACACCGATCGAGAGGCCTTCAGTCAATTGTATGCTCATGACTTCAAAACTGCCGGCTTTGAGACGCTGGGAGTCAGCTGAGAAAATCTCCAGCAGCAAATTCTGAATGACAATCGACAAGCCAAATGTCACCAACAGCGGCGGCAGCAGATCATCGCCCAGGGTAAAGTTTAAAATCCCGCGCTGGAGGAAATAACCGAATACAAACATGATCGGTATTACGGCCAGCAGGCTGACAAATGGATTAACGCCGGTTGTCTCAATTACGACCATTGCAATGAAGGCTGCCAGCACAATCAGATCACCGTGGGTAATATTGACCAGCCGCATCACGCCAAAGATGATCGCGAGGCCGGCGGCGAACATGGCGTAAAGCCCGCCGGTTAAAATCCCTTGGATGATTGTGTTAGCCCATTCGATCATCTTCTATTCATCCATCACTTGCCGAAATACGCCGCGGCGATTTGGTCTTTGCTGAGCTCTTCCGGTTTGCCGCTGAGACTGATGCGCCCTTCCTGAAAACAATAAACCCGGTCAGCAATGGCCAAAGCCTGATTGATATCCTGCTCGACCACCAGTAGCGAAACACCCTCCGCCTGAATGCTTGGCAACGCATCATAAATGTCTTTGATAATAATTGGCGCTAGTCCCAGCGATAGTTCATCACAGAGCAATATGTCGGGGTTTGACATCAGCGCCCGGCCGATCGCGACCATCTGCTGCTCGCCACCACTAAGCGCTGTACCGGAAATGTCTTTGCGTTGTTCGAGCTTGGGAAACATTTGATAGACCCGAGCCAAATTCCAGTTGCCGGACCGCTGATTATAGCCGCCGATAATAAGATTTTCTTCAACGCTCAGGCTCGGGAAAAGCCGGCGGCCTTCCGGCACCATCGCAATGCCGAGCCCGACAATGTCGCAAGCCTGCCGGCCAGACAGCGTTTCGCCGTCATAGAGAAATTTATCTGCCCGGAAATTTACCAATCCGGTGATGGCGCGCAGGAAGGTCGACTTGCCGGCCCCATTGGCGCCGATGGCCGCAACGGTCTCGCCTTTGTCGATGGCTAAGCTAATGCCAAACAGCGCCTGGAAATCACCGTAAAAAGCCGTCAGGTTTTCAATCTCGAGCAAGCTCATTCGATGCTGATCCCCATATAAACTTTTTGCACTTCCGGCGAATTGATCACCGTTTGAGGATCACCGTCGTCGAGCTTCTGGCCAAAATTTATCACCACCAGCCGGTCAACCACCGATAACAACGCATGCACAATATGCTCGATCCAGATGATCGACATGTTCTCGGCGCGGATGCTGTTGATCGTCGCAACCAGGTCTTGAATTTCGTGCTCGGTCAGGCCGCCGGCGATCTCATCCAACAAAAGCGCACGCGGTTTGGTCGCCAAGGCGCGCGCCAGTTCCAGGCGTTTACGCTCAAGCAGTGTCAACGAGCCCGCCAAGGTATTCGCCTTATCAATCAGCCCGGTGCGCTCCAACACTTCAGCGCAGTGATCATAGCTCTCAGCTTCTTTTTCACCGCCGCCGAAAGCCGCACCGACCAGCAGGTTCTCAAACACCGTCATGCCACCAAAGGGGTGCGGGATTTGATAAGAGCGGCCGATACCGGCACGGCAGCGGGCATAGGCCGGCAGGCCTGTCATATCCTGACCATCAAATGAGATGGAACCTGTATCAGATGTGAGGCTGCCGGTGATCAAATTAAACAGTGTGCTTTTACCGGCGCCATTGGGGCCGATGATGCCCAACGCCTCGCCATCATCCAAATGCATATCAAAGCCTTCGATCACCTGGAGCGAGCCAAAGCTTTTGGATAAATTCTGAACGGTTAGTAAGTTGGTCATCTAGAAAGACCCACCCCGGTACATGAAACCCTAGTTCATTATCGTACCATTATACGGTACAGCTATTTCGCATTGTGGTTAGTGTAGCTAATCTCGCATTTAAGGTCAAATTTTATGCTGCGCGAAGCGACGGCGGCGAAACTCTATGGCGATCAAACCGATGGCCAATATCAAACCAATAATATTAGCCTCATTGGCAGCGGCAAAAGCATTGAGCGGTATGATTAATCCGAAACCGGCCAAACAATAGGCGCCTCGCTCCAGAATTGACAGTGGTTGCGAGTAATAGCCGATTATACCGACAGATATCAGCCAGGCTGCCGCCAAGGCGCCAAGCGTATCAATGACGATAAATTGCCACTCGCCATGCATAATCAACGTTGGTGAGGCAACAAACATAAACGGAATAATAAAAGCCAGCCAGCCAAAGCGCATGGCTGAAAATCCGGTCCGCATAGGGTCGGCGCCAGACAAATTAGCTGCCGCGAACGCACCGATCGCAACGGGTGGTGTAATCATCGACATCATACCAAAATAAAGGATAAACAAATGTGCAGCGATGGGCAGAACACCGACTTCAACCAATGCTGGAGCCACTAGGGTTGCCAAAAGCACGTAGACACCGACAGTCGGCATACCCATGCCAAGAATGATACAAACAACTGCTGCTAATAGCAGCAATACGATCAGTTTGCCCGCAGCTGCCTGAACCAGGATTAGCGTTAAGGCAAAACCAAGGCCGCTAAGATTGAGTACGCCAATCACCATGCCGACACAGCCGCCGATCATAAATATATCAACCACCCCCAGACCGGTCCCGCGCAAGGCATGGAACAAATCACGGAGCGTCAGTTTCTTACCCTTATAGCCAAAAACAGCCGTTGCGACGATTACCACCGCCGCCGCTGACAAGGCTGAAAGCTCCGGTGAATAATTGAAGACAAACAAAGCTACCACCAAAGCAACAAATGGCAGCGGAAAGAACCAGCCGGATTTCAGCACCGGACCCGCCGCCGGAATTTCCGATTTTTCGATACGTTTCATATTGCCTTTGGCGGCTTCAAGATCGGCTTGAATGAACAACGCAACGTAATAAAGGATCGCCGGGATCAATGCCGCCAGCACGACATCGGTATAGGGTATTTGCAGAAACTCAGCCATCAGGAACGCCGATGCGCCCATCACCGGCGGCATTAACTGCCCACCGGTTGAGGCCACGGCTTCGATGGCCCCGGCATGGTGTGCCTGATACCCGCCGCGCCTCATCAACGGAATGGTGACCACCCCGGTGGTGACAACGTTCGACACCGTGCTGCCGGAGATCGAGCCGAACAGACTGGAGGCAAAAACTGAAATTTTGGCCTGACCACCGCGGTACCGGCCCATTAAAACCATGGCGATGTCGGTGAAGAATTCCGAGCCGCCGGAGACAAACAATATCCGGCCGAAAAATACGAAAGCGACGACAATCGTCGTCACAATGCGCATTGGTGTGCCCAACACGGATGTAGAATCCCAGCCAAGATAATAGATCAGGTGTTCAAGATCAATGGGCCGGCCCTCCATCTCACCAGGCAATTGATCACCAATCAGGGCCAAAATCAGGAAAAGCAATACCACCGAGGTCAAGATCATGCCGACCGTGCGCCGCAATCCTTCGATCAATAGAACAGCCATGATACCGCCAACGATTAATCCATCCAGCGGACGGCGGCCAATGGCTTCGGTTAATTCCGGATACCAAAAAGCGGTATAGGCAGCAACGCCAGCTCCGACAATCGCCGCCGCAATATCATACCACGGTACCGCTCCTTGGCGAAAACGGCCCGGTCCGGCCGGCACCGCCAGATAAACCAGCGGCAAGGCGATCGTCAACATGATACCCAAATATTGCTCGGTATAAATTTGCAAGCCGACATCACGGTAAAGATCCAGCGCCCAGGCGGCCGACAACAACGTCACGCCAACCGCCAGAACAGTCACCAGCAGGTTGAGCGTCTTGTTATCCAGCCGAGCGGTTTTGGGAGCTTCGGTGTCACTCATTTGAAACGTAGTCTGTGATGCTATGAAAAAGCCGGGCAGCAGATCACGCCGCCGCCCGGATCACTTTAACTAGATTATTTTGGCGGCCATTGGCCAACTTCTTTATAGAATTTTATTGCACCTGGGTGATATTGCAGGCCGGCATATTTTTTGGTCATGCGATTTGGTTTGAAGCCACCCAACCCTTTAAAGGATGCCAATAGACCTTTTTTGTTGCCATGCAGCGCTTTGACGACTTTGTAGACCACATCCGCCGGAACTTAAGCAGCAGTATTGAGCAAGAAATCAAAACCAATAATTTTGGTCGGCTTGAGGATACCGTGGTTCCGTTTGGATGGTTTAACCGTCATCGCATAAGAGCCCGGTAAAATCTTCTGCATACGGGCCACCGCTGCCGGTGAATCATCAATGCTGAGGCCGCGAATACCACCAACTTTAGCGCTCACTTGCAGAACTTTGGCCGAGCCAATGGCAAAGAACAGCATATCGTTTTTACCCTTGGCAAAGTCGCCAGCTGCGCGGACGACATTTGGCGCCGGGTTCATTTTAACGTCCTTGTAGGTCATACCGGCATTGGCAAGATGCGCGGTAATGATTTGTTTAATCGCCTTCTGCACCGTAAAGCCACCCGGTACATTTTTGCCGCGCAAATCTTTAATCGATTGGATCGGTGAATCTTTACGGACAAAAATACCAACCCGCAATGGCGTCATAACCGCAGCAATTCGTAAGTTTTTCTTCGGACCATTGCCCTCATACATATGCGATCCATCGACAAAAAACCTCGTATCCCAGGCATTGCCCAGGCCAAATTGCACATCACCGGCGACAATACGGCGATGGGCTGTACCACTGCCCGGCTGCACCCGTGCCTTGAGGCCCGCTTTTTCGGCAATAACTTTGGCCATCGCCGAGCCGGATGAATGGGTAAATGATCCTGGCGCCGTAGTGCCGATACCAACTGTTTGAGCGTTCGCAGTCGCCACTATTAAAGAGGCTGCCGCAACCGAGATTGCCGCCGCTTTTATATTAATATATGAGTTTGTCATGATGTTTCTCCCCGCATTTTAAAATACCTTTGAAATATCCCTTAGAACTCTAAGGTTAACCACCTTGGCCTGTCAACGAGAAGGAAGGAATTTTGCCTTGAGCCGTCTCCCCCAACTCACCTATGAAGAAATGAATCCGGCGCAGCAGCAACTGCACGATGAAATCCTCGCCGGCCCGAGAACCAGAATTGCCGGGCCGATGCATACCTGGTTCCTCAACCCGGATTATGGTTCCTTAATCCAAAAAGTCGGCGCCTTTTGCCGCTACGAGACGTCGCTACTGCCCCGGCTTTCGGAACTCGCTATTATCATCGTCGCCCGCCATTGGAGCGCTGATGTCGAGTGGTTTGCCCACAGCGCCATAGCCCTCGATAACGGCATAGCGCAGGCAACTGTCGATGCGATTGAGCAAGATCGGCGCCCCGACTTTGAAAATGATGATGAAGCATTGGTCTACAATCTGACTACATCAATACTGGAAACCAAACGCGTCTCGGACGAACTTTATCAAATGGCAAAAAGTGAATTAGGCGAAAAAACCCTGCTCGATTTAACCGCGATTATTGGCTACTACTGTAACATTGCGGTGCAACTCAATTTCTTTGAAATACCCGACCAGGAAGGCCGTACCATGCCGAAAGCCGTCTAGATGACTAAATTACAAACTTTAAATTCGTTTAAATCACTCGCCTATGAAGATTTCAAAGTCGGCCAAAAGTTAGAGCTTGGCACCCATCAGCTCGGGCGCGACGAGATCATTGAGTTTGCTAAAGAATGGGATCCAATGCCCTTTCACATCGATGAAAAGGCAGGCGAAGAATCGCCCCACGGTGGGCTCATCGCTAGTGGCAGCCATCTAATCGCCATCCGGATTAAACTCATCCAAAGCGATGGTATTAATCCATACGTAATTGCGGCGATGGGCTGGGATGAGGTGCGTTTTCTGAGGCCGGGACGGCCCGATGATCTCCTGACGCTAATCTCCGAGTGCCTTGAAAAGCGCTCTTCAAAATCCAAGCCGGATCGTGGAATTGTTAGAAGTAGTTACGAATTAATCAACCAAAACAGCGAGACCACAATGTCGATGACCGATACTCTCTTGGTGCGCAAACGCGGCAATTAGAACAAGCTACCCCCAACTGGTGATCAGTGGTGGATTTCTATCTGCGCCGACAAAGATGGCGTTCTTTTCGCAATCGACCATGCAAAGGCCGCAGAGCATACAATCATCCGGGTAGGCGATGATGGCTTTGACATTGTCGGCATCCATCCGGATGACATCCATCGGACAGGTAAAGACGCAGAGCCGGCAACTGTTGCAAAGGTCGCGATCAATTCGATCAATCGTCATTCGGCCGCCTCCGATACTTCACCCGGCATCCGCGCTTCATATAATTTCTCGTAAGGTTGCGACAAATCGGGCCACCATTTTTCAGGGATTGGTCTCTTCCAGAGCTTCATTTGATCGCCGTCGCGCTGCAAGGAAATCCAGGCCAGCCAGTCAGGATCGTCGCGTCGCGGGAAATCCTCGCGATAATGGGTGCCGCGGCTTTCCTCGCGAAATAGCGAGGTGCGCAGCTTGGTCTCGGCGTTATAGATCATGCTACGAACTTCGTGCGCCAGTCTGAGGTCGTGCGGATTCTCGACCATTAATTGGGGCGCCAGATGATCCCGCATAAACTCGACCATCGTCAGGGTTGCCTGCAAACGATCACCATGTTTTACAAACAATACGTAATAAGGAAACATTGCATTTTGCAGTATTTGGGTCAGCCATTGCGGGCCAAATCCACCGGTGCGTTTAGTGGGCACGAAAATCTGCGTTTCGTAGTCTTTGAGCTGAGCCGCCGGTATTTTCGTCCCTGGCACATCTTTGATAAATGCCGCCGCACTCAGCCCAGCCCGTGCACCGGTGACGGCGGCGCTGGCCGAGCCATAGCCGATACCTGGATAGGTCGCGCCAACCACCATGGTCGAGCAGCTATCACCGGCCGCGAATAGGCCGGGGATATTGCTGTCACAGTTCATGCTTTGGGGCGCCAGACCTTCGGTGGTGTGTACTGACAGACCCGTCGCTGCACCGCCGATGCGTTTGGTAAGCCCGCCATCCTCGGTGCGGTAATAAACCGGCGCGCGACCCTGATGGGCTTCAAATTCAAGCTCGAGAAAATTTGAGCCAGGCCGGTTGGTAATCTCTTCGCCCTCAGAGTTGATGCACTTAACCAATTGAGCCTGGGGTGGTCCCAGATCCGGCGGCGGACCAACGGAAGCGCCATATTCGGTCCATTCCATCCCCATCGTATAAGCGGGATAATCGACGCTGGCGCTTTTGGGTTCGTTAAACTCTTTGCCGGAAATTTCGGCACCGATCCGGTAGGCCATATATTCACCGTCAGCGGTTAATTCAGAGACTGGCCAACCTTGCGGTTTTAGGGCACCTCCTCCAGTACACATTACAACCGCTTTGGCTTGATAGGACCTAAACTCGCCATCATCGAGTGAAAAGCCAACCGCACCAGAGACTGTACCGTCAACAGTCATAAGATCGGTCAGCATCACCCGGTTTACGAACTTAACGCCGGTACGGACCGCATGTTTCCGGATCACCGTGCCGAACACCCAGCGCTTCAACAACGGCGCGTTGGGCACCATACCTTCGTAGGTATCGAATATTAGCTCACCCTTGTCATCGTGTTCAAACTCGACGCCCCATTCGATGAGATCGTGATAGCGATCAAGTGATTCGGTGAAGAGCATTTCCGTCCAGTCACGATTATTGACGTATTCGCCGATGGTACTGACATGATCCATCCAGGCGTCGAAATCATGACCCCAGTCTGGATTAAAGACGGCGAAATGACCGGCATAAGGGGATGAGCCCGATTTACCGGCATAGCCTTTATCAACGAGAGTAACGCTACAGCCCTGTTCGCGGGCTTTGATGGCAGCAAAAAGCCCGGCAAAACCGCCGCCAATGACAAGTATGTCGACCTTTATATGATTTTTATCGGCCACTTGCTTTTCCTGATCCCCATTCAGATCAGAACTCTAGGCGAAAAGCGGCTTTCAGGGATTGATCTGCGTCAAACTGGCCAAGTCTCTACCAAGCGGTCCAGCCGCCATCGACTTTGAGGCTTTCGCCAGTGATCATGGCAGCTGTAGGGGAAGCAAGGAACAAAACAGCCGCGGCAACGTCTTCCACCGTGCCGAGGTGGCCGAGGGCGATGTTGTTCTCGACGGTCTCCTTAAACTCAGCATTTTCAAACATCGGCCGGGTCATCGGCGTATCAATAAAAGTCGGCGCCACCGCATTGACGCGAATGCCTTGAGGCGCAAGTTCAACAGCGAGCGCTTTGGTCAAACCTTCAACTGCGTGTTTGGTGGTGCAATAGAGCGTCCGGTTGGGCGAGCCGATATGGCCCATCTGCGAGGACATATTGATGATCGCGCCCGAGCCCTGCTTGAGCATGACCTTGGCGGCACTTTGCGAGGTGCGGAAAATGGCCCGGACATTCAGATCAAGCATCCAGTCAATGGTCTCGACGGTAATATCGCTGATCGGCTGGGGTTTGTTGCCACCGGCGCACCCCACCAAAATATCCAATTGATCCAAGCCTTCTATCCGGGGATAGAGATCATCGGCTAAAACATCTTCGATCCAGTAGTCAATATTGTCTGGATTGTGGGACTGAACTTCCTGCAGATCACTTTCCGTCCGCGCAACGGCAATGACTTTCGCGCCTGCCGCCGCTAAGGCTATGACACAAGCCCGACCGAGCCCTTTGCCGCCGCCCGTGACCAGCGCCACTTGGCCTTCGAAGTTCGGGGCCGAGGTCAGAGATTTTACATCGACAGGATCAGTCATATTGAATATCCGTTGTTGCAATATTGAGGTCTTTGCCTAGCATCACCTGGGGAAAGTGTAAACGATGCTGATACTTGATGCAGAAACCGTGCGGGAATTGCTTGATCCATTGCTTGATTCCGGCGCCCTCGTCGAGGTACTCGCACCGGCGATGGAAGCCTTAAGCCGTGGTGATGTCTCGCTGCCGCCGCGCATTGCTGCCATGGTTGAGCAACGTTCCGCGTATTTGGGGGCGATGCCGGTTTATCTCAAACAGCCAGAAATCCTGGCGGCAAAAATAATCAGCGTCTTTCCAGAGAATGATCCTGAACAGCATCATACCCATTACGCGACCATTCTTCTGTTTGATCCAAAATCCGGCGAGCCATTGGCGATGCTCGATGGTGGTGATATCACGGCGGTGCGGACCGCTGCGGGCTCAGCGCTGGCGACGCGGCTTTTGGCGCGCGATGACGCTCAAATTCTCACCATTGTCGGTACCGGCGTTCAGGCGCGTGCTCATGCGAAAGCACTGGCCGCTATTGGCGATCCATCATTGATCCAAATTGCGGGGCGCAATATGGCTAAAGTTGAACAGTTGGCGCGCGATCTCGATGCAGAGCTGAACGTCAGTGTCACGGCAAATTCGTCGATAGAAAAGGCTGTGCGGGAGGGCGATATCATCTGCACGACAACCCATGCGGCGGAACCGGTGGTGGAGTGGTCTTGGATCAAACCCGGCACTCATATCAATTCAGTCGGCGTTAATCCCTCCGGTCGTGAGATTGATGCCGCCACCGTGCAGAATGGGCGGGTCTTTGTTGAAGCCATAAGCTCCGCCCTGTCACCGCCACCGGGCGGCGCCAATGAATTGATTTGGCCGATCCGGGATGGCCTCATCACAGCGGATCATATTTGTGGGGAGATTGGTGCGGTCAGCAGCGGCGATATTGCGGGACGGCGGGACGATACCGAAGTCACGCTCTATAAATCCGTTGGCGTCGGCGTTCAGGATGCGGTGGCAGCCGATTTGGTGTATCGGCAGGCCGTCGCGAAAGGTCTCGGAATTTCACTGGAAAATTGAGTTGACGTTGTTGAGCAGAGGATCAATAAGAAGCAAATTTATGCTTAGAGGAGTTTGGGTATGGCCCGGTTTTTAAAAACAGGCATCAGCCAGGAAGAAAAAGATGATGCCGACGCCAAGGTGCGGGAAACGGTCGAAAATATTCTCGATGATATCAAAGCGCGGGGGGATGCAGCCCTAAAAGACTACTCTGAAAAGTTCGATAGTTGGCGGCCCGATAATTTCCGCCTCAGCCGGGCTGAAATCGATGCCTGCTACGATCAGGTCACCGAACAAAACATCGAAGATATAAAGTTCGCCCAGGCTCAAGTCCGCGGTTTCGCTGAAATTCAAAAAGCTGCCTTAATTGATGTCGAACAAGAAACCCTGCCGGGTGTTGTTTTGGGCCACAAAAACATTCCGGTGAACTCGGTCGGCTGCTACGTGCCAGGCGGCAAATACCCGATGGTGGCGTCGGCCCATATGAGTGTGGTGACGGCTAAAGTCGCCAGCGTTAAACGCATTGCCGCCTGCGCCCCACCCTATGAAGGTAAGCCGAGCCCGGCGATTGTCGTCGCCCAGGATATGGCCGGCGCCGATGAGATTTACTGCTTGGGCGGTGTTCAGGCGATGGGGGCGATGGCCTTGGGCACCGGTGAGATCAGCGCGGTTGATATGCTGGTCGGCCCCGGTAACGCTTATGTCGCCGAAGCCAAGCGCCAGCTTTTTGGCCGAGTCGGTATTGATCTGCTGGCCGGACCGACTGAAACCCTGATCATCGCCGATGATACAGTTGATGGTGAGCTTTGCGCGGTTGATCTGCTGGGTCAGGCCGAGCACGGGCCAACCAGCCCGGCTGTCTTGTTGACGGATTCTGAAACGCTGGCCAAAGAAACCATGGCCGAGGTCGAACGCCAGCTTGAGATATTGCCGACCGGTGAGGTGGCGCGTGCTGCTTGGGAGACCTATGGCCAGGTGATTGTCTGCGACAGTGATGAAGAGATGCTCGCTGAAGCAGATCGCATTGCCTCCGAACATGTTCAGGTGATGACCAGAGACCCGGATTACTTTTTGAACAATATGACCAATTACGGTGCGCTGTTCTTAGGTCCCGAAACCAATGTGTCTTACGGCGACAAAGTGATCGGCACCAACCACACCCTGCCGACCAAAGGGGCTGGGCGCTACACCGGCGGTCTTTGGGTCGGTAAGTTCATCAAAACCCACACCTATCAGCGGATTTCCGAAGAGGCCTCGGTCGAAATCGGCAAATATTGCTCACGACTGTGTGCCCTTGAAGGCTTTGCCGGCCATAAAGAACAGGCCGACATCCGCCTCCGCCGCTATGCGGGAATTAATGAGGGGTAAGTATCTCACAACTCATCTGTCACAACGGACTTGAAAGTTTTTCGGGGACATCTTCTTGGCACACCTTATCGACCTTTCAATTGGTCGCCTAAGGTGTCCCCTCTTAGCGGTATTGAAGTAATTTTACCGCGAAGGTCACAATGAACACGAGGAAAAACTCACCACAGAGCGCATAAGCGTCGGAAATTTGAATGTACGGAAACCCTATGATTTAGATATGGTGTCAAAACTTCCGCTTTACCCCCGAAAGCGGACTCAATTGGCTGACCCTCTAATGTCTGCTTCTGAC
>CAJWAR010000019.1 GCA_913020445.1 uncultured Rhodospirillaceae bacterium | reverse complement strand
TTATAGCAGAATCTCAGTTTAAAGATAGAAAATATCGGGGCTACTTGGGAAATAGGGGATTAAATTCAATACAGTTAGGCATATGCTTACCGAGTATTCGGCAATAAGGAATGTGATCTTGGCCAATCGCCATGGAGTTAAATCCACGATTACGTAAATTCGAGAAAATATTTGGAAGTGACTGCAAAGATGCCTTGACGGGTTCAGAAGAATTATTCTGTTCTATTGTAACGTCATGACCATCAAATACGGCACTTGAAACAATGTCGCCAATAAAAAGGGAGGAGATTGAGGATAAGGTCCCATTGGCGGGAGACAGCGCTTGAGAGGCGGTAAAAGCTTGACCACCAATTTTGTCAAAGTATTTAAGATCAAGGTCAGCAGGTCTTTTTTCGAATCCTAATCGATAGTCAAACTCGTCAAAAATTATCCAAACAACTCTATATCCATTTGGCTTATTTGACTGAATTTTAGCTAAAGGTACATCTGGAAAGAATACGGCTTTGTCACCGATTACGAAAATAGCCGCAAACGCATTTACCAGGACAACTATGCCAATTGGCAAACCGATTAAAACTAAGCGACGTAATTGAGGCATAAATTTAGTGATGAATATTAGCCCAGTCAATGCCAACAGGATACCGCCGAAAATCACTATGACACCGGCTTCCTCGTAAAACTGAAAAATGGCCACCCGATTGAAGGCAGGCAGATAAAAAATACGAATGATGTTTGCGCCGTACAAGACAAGGGATATTACTAAGCCCGATACAAACCAGTTGTGTAGAGTTTTCGCATAAATTTTTAAGAGATATAGTGTTGTGCCTAACAACAACGACAATCCGACTACAGTGACGATGCCTGCTGCATAATCGAAAGACTCTATGACTGGGATTTGAAGATGGTTGCCGATGAAAGCATCGTTGAGAAAAGCAACACCTCTCCGGCCAAATATTTCGATCCAAACCGGAAGAAAAAACAAATTTATGACTGAAAAAGCAAATGTGTAAGTTTTCATTTTTTCTCTTATTCTAATTCTACCAAAGAGTAACAATTATTATCATTGGCTGGCATCGTTAATATTAATAATTGTCAGTTCCTCGGAATATCCGTACATCCCATATTCAGCCATCAAACGAGTATCACCCTGTTTCCTCAGAAATTTCAGTTTCCACCGTGGATGCCGGCTGATCTTGCACCGCGACAAAGCCCGCCTCCTTTTCGAGTTTTTCAGTTGCCGCTTTGATGCGGCTTTGCAGTTCTGCCATGAAAGTTTTGCGGTCCATGCCGGGCTCGATCGGCGGCAGGAACTCGATCACGATTTTACCGGGTTTTTTAAGGAACTTGCGGCGCGGCCAATACATGCCGGAATTTACGGCGACGGGCACAACTGTTGCCTCCAATTGGGTGTAGATAGCGGCGACGCCGGGATGAAACTTACCAATCGTGCCAGATGGCATCCGCGTGCCTTCCGGGAAAATGGCAATGGAGCGATTGTTGTCCATAATTACTTCGGTTTTCCTGATCATATCCCGCATCGATCTGGCGCCGCCGGTCCGGTCGACCAGCACGTGCGAGCTTTTTGTCATATACCAGCCCCAAAACGGAATGCGGGCGAGCTCGGATTTCATGATGTAGGCGTTGTCGCGATGCTGCCACAGGAAAAAGATAGTCTCCCATACTGATTGGTGTTTGACGGCAAAGACCACCGGCTTTTTAGGTAAGTTTTCCAACCCCCGCATTTCAAATGAGACGCCAATAATTTTTAGCAGCGCAAAACAGCCTTTTGGCCACAGCGAAATGGCACGGCGAAAGGTGGCCGGCGAAAACGGCATGGCGACCCAAAGGAAGGCCAGCATAAAAGCGGTCCAGGCGAAAAACAGAAAATTAAATAATCCCGAACGAAGGTATTTCATGGGGCAGGTGTTCCATTCATCAATTTATCCCATAGCTCTTCTATTTTTCCCAAATTTTCTAAATATCTTCGGGCGGAGGCAACAATATATTTGGTGTATTCGCTGATGATCAGGGCGGCCGTGCCCGGCCAGGCCCACCATTGGACGCGTTTAAATTGCTCCGGGAAGACCGCGTGTGGGATGATCTCGATTTCCGGCATGAGGTGGTGAAATTCCAGCAGGCTGCGCGGCATGTGGTAATTGGCCGTCACCAGGCGAAGTGATCGGTAATTCTGTTTTTCTATCCATCCGGCGGTTTCAATTGCGTTGCCGGCGGTGCTGGTGGCGGTGTAGCCAAGGTTGATACAACAAAGAAGATCGGCGGGGCTGCGTTGTTGAATCTCAAGCAGCCGGCGCACATCGTTGCCGCGGTAGACGCCCGATACAAACAGTTTCTTGGCCTTTTGATCCGTCAGCAGCGTCAGGCCCTCCTTCAGCCTTTCACTGCCGCCGGTCAGCACCACTATGGCATCGGTGACGCGTTCAACCTTGGTCGGTTCATGCGGAATTATGCCGACAAACGCGAACAATCCATAGGCCCAGATAGCAAATAATACGATGAGCACCACACCAAGTAGTCTCAATCGGCGTTTTGGTTGCGGGGTCCCAAACATGGTGTGTGGCGTGGCCATGATCTACACCATTTTCTTCAAGGTTTTTAGAACCGTAGAGCGGGCGGTTGCCATGGCAATGAGTGCGATGATCGGAATAATGGTACCGACACTAACCCAGATGGAAACATCAAGACTGGCCTTGGGCAGCAAACCATCTTCCAAATTTTTCAAAACAAAATCTAACAGATAGAGAATGGGAGCAGCCAGCAAGATGCCGACGATACCCCCTTGCAGACCGACGATAAACGCGCGTAGCGCAAATTGACGGGCGATGAACTCATCTTGCGCACCGACAAAGTGCAACACTTCGATGGTCCGGCGATGGATGCCCATCCCGGTGCGGGTGGTAAAAATAACCGTGCCGATGGTCGCCAGCGTTATCAGCAAAACGATCGACGAAGCAATCAGCTCAGTTGAGCGCAGCGTATCCACCAAGCTGGTAAGCCAGACGCTGTGATCATCGACCGACGTGCCCGGAAGGATCGGCGCCAGCAGATCGGCCAATTTTTCGGCCGTCAGATCCGAGCTGCGATCCACTTCGACATCGATGATCTGCGGTAGCGGCAAGCCATCAGATCCAGCGGTTTCACCGAGCCAGGGTTTCAGCAAATCACTAATCTCGGCAGCGGCAATTCGCTTCGATGCCAAAATACCATCAACTTTCTTGAGCGCTGCCAGCGCTTTCCTGACGTGGGTCTCATCGGCCCGGCTATTTTCACCCGCCGGTATTTGGATCGTCATGGTATCTTGGATGCCGTGTTCAAAAGCGCTTGAGATTTGATGGAGCATCAGCAATCCGGCGACGCTCAGGGCGGCCAGCAAAACCATAAAGGCGATGAGCCACGGTAAGAACCGGTTGGTATCGTCTTTCTCCAGAGCGAGATTAGATTGGCGAAAAAGCGTCATTCGAAAGTCTCTTCCACCTCGGCTAAATCGGCTGAATTTGGATCATCTGCCGGGAATATTTCCAGCCGTCCACCATCGATTCTCAAGACCGGCCGCCCGAAATCGTGGACGATAGCTTCATTGTGGGTGGCGATGACCACTGTGGTGCCAAGCCGGTTAAGCTCTTCAAATAAATGCATCAGCCGGTCGGCGATCCGGTCATCGACATTGCCTGTCGGCTCATCGGCATAAAGGATCTTTGGCCGCGCGATAACGGCGCGCGCAATTGCAACCCTTTGCTGCTGACCACCAGACATCGTTGGCGGGCGGACATCCATATGATTTTCCAGCGCCACCCAAACCAGCAGTTCTTCAACATGGCGGCGAATTTCCGATTCGCGCACTCCGGCCACCCGCAACGGTAACGCGACATTATCAAAGGCGCTCAGATGAGGCAGTAATCGAAAGTCCTGAAACACCACCCCGATGCGGCGGCGGATCTTAGGAAATTGTTCGCGCGGCAAAGTCGAGACATCCCGCCCGAACAAAGAAATCAATCCACGGGTCTGGCGGTGGGCGAGATACATCAACCGCAAAAGTGACGATTTTCCAGCGCCACTGGGGCCTATCAGGAAGTGAAACGAGCCCGCTTCGAGACCAAATGAGATGTCTTGCAGCACCTCAGGCCCTAATCCGTAACGCAGTCCTACATTTTCAAATCGAACAACTTCGGCCATGTTTCTGATGTATAATCCTAAAGAATTGTCCTTAACCGGCCCCAGAATGACATGCTACTTGCCCTTTCGTCCAGCGCCGCTTGCGTTCAGAACCGCATTTTCCTATAAGTATCAATAGAGTAATGAGAATGGATCCCAATGTATATTTCTTGTCCCTCATGTTCGACATCTTTTAGCGTCGACGGTGCAGTGATCGGATCGGGTGGCCGGTCTGTTCGGTGTTATAATTGCAGCCACACCTGGCACCAATATCCAGTGGTTCATCAACCGCAAGCACATTACGTTCCTGTCCAATACGTGTCACCATCTCAATTTGCCGTATCGCCGCAGGCTGCTCCGTCACCAGTTGCTGCGCCGGCACCCGAACCAGCGCCACTACCGGAGCCGGAATCGGAACCTATTCCAGAGCCAGAGCCTGAGCCCGAACCACTACCTGAACCGGAACCTATTCCAGAAGAAGATTTACCGTCCGATGAAGATTTGGATGCGATGCTCGGCGAAACCGACGACGTCGAGGATGCCGGCTCTTTTGCGGCTGAGCCGCCGGAAGATGTCACCGAAATTGATGAAGAGGCGCTCGAAGAGTTGGAAGATCCCGAACCGCTGGAATCTTTTAATGAACCAGTGCCGGATGACGATTTTGACGAAGACTTAGAACCTGAAGATATCCCCGACCCAGATCCATTGCCTGAAGCGATGTATGATCCAGATGACGAGGAAGAGCCTCAAGGCAGCTTGATCAAGACCCTGATCAAAGTTGTTGTTATTTTGGTTGTCGTTATTGGACTTGGTACCGGTGCGGTCTTTATGCGCGGTATCGTGGTCGATCTTATTCCCGCCACCAATGTCGTCTTCGAACTGATAGGCTTGCGCGTCGCAATTCCAGGTGAAGGATTGGATGTAAATGCAGGTAGTCCGAAACGTGAAACCATCGACGGCAAAGATTATATCGTGCTGCGTGGCTTGGTCAGGAATGTCAGTGATGTTGAGCAACCTGTCCCGCAATTATTTGTGCGCATATTGGATGGCAATAAGGTGATGATCGCCGTCAAAACGGTTATTCCAAGCAAGAAGATGCTGAAACCTAACGAGAATGTAAAATTTACCACCAGATTTATTGAAGCCACGATTGCCACCGGCAGAGATGTCGATGTGGTCTATGGCCCCTTCCAGGATGAAGCTGGCGCTGAAGGTGGGGAGCAAGAAGAAGCCGCACCGAAGAAAGACGAGCCTAAATAGCGGCTAAAACTTCCGGCACATCGGTAATATATTCCCAGCTATTGCTTCGCGAGCTCGATGTTAAATCGTCAACCATTTGATAATAAACCCTTTTTGAAAGCGAACCAGCGGCATGATTTTTGCTCCGTAATTGGTATGCGCGGTTAAAACCGCGTGCTTTGAGGGAGCGAAAAAAATGAATTGGATTGGTATTAACCCGGTGCCGGGAGAAAATATTATCCGGGGTGATCCGGTAGCAAAACCCGTATCTCAAACTGTCACTTCGAAACCCATTGCGCCATCGCACTGTGATGGCTGGATTAGCGCTCGCATCGAAAGTTACCGGCTACGACAGGAATTTATGGAAGATCTGGTTTCGGCAATTCAAGCGCTCGTGGCCAACAATTTGATGAAGGCGAGATGGTTGCGTATTGTCCGGCGCTGAGGTTAGAGTGGCTGGCGAGCAAATTAGTAATTCAGAGGCCTCAAAATGCGGCTGAACCTTGGCTGTGGCAATAATAAGATGGACGGCTATCTCAATGTCGATAGCCAAGCAGCTTGCCTGCCCGATCAGGTGGTCGATCTGGAAACCTTCCCCTGGCCATTCGACGACGACAGCGTTGCAGAAATTGTCATGAGCCACGTGCTGGAGCATTTGGGTGAAACCAAAAAGGTGTATCTCTCCATTATTAAGGAGATTTATCGAATTTGTCAGCCGGATGCGGAGATAAATATCACCGTGCCTCATCCCCGCCATGATGATTTTGTCACCGATCCGACCCATGTCCGGCCGATCCTGCCACAGCAGTTTCATCTGCTCTCAAAGCGGCTAAATGCGGAATGGCGGGACGAGGGCTTTGCCAATACACCGCTTGCCGATTACCTCGACGTTGATTTTGAAGTTGAAGATGTCCAATGGGTGCCGGCGGATGATCTGGTTGACCGCCTGCAAAGCGGTGATATTTCCTCGACCGACCTCGCTAGCCGCGCCATGCACGAATACAACATTCTCAAAGAAATCCAGATCCAACTGCGGGTGGTGAAATGATGGTGGTGCGTGTTTGATTTTTTATTCCCCTCCCACCAGGGGAGAGAGTTCCTAAAACCGCTTGAGCAGACGTTCGATATAGTCGAGCTCAATCTCGGGACGCCAGAGATCACCGGCACGGCGGCGGAGTTCTTTTAAGATTTCACGGGCGCGCTGCATTTCACTTTCACCAGGAATTTTCACCCGGCCGGTTGCCGTGCCTTGAGTACCTTCTTCCTGCTGGCGGCGGCCAAAGGGATCGCGATTTCCCGGACGCATACCGCGCAGCCGCGGCCCCGTAAAGGCGCCAAAGCGGCCCCCTGGTCCACGCCGGCCATTGGCTCTGCCGCGTCCTCTGCCCATGCGCCTGGCCATTGCCCGGGCGGAATTTCGAGCGCCCTGCCGGAGCGCTTCAAGGGCGCGGGATTGCGGCCCGACAGATTGACCCGGCTGGCCTTTGCCAAGTGCTTTTTCCGATTCGCGCATGGCCCGCTCAGCCTTACCCAAGCCTTTGGGGATCTGGCCCATCATCTCACCCAGTTTCTGCATCATTTTGCCAAGCTGACGGCGAATGCCTTCCTGATCAGAAAGTCCTTCCGCCTTTTTATCATTTTCGCTTTCCGGGTTGCGGCCTTCCTGCTCACGTTCCGCCGGGTCGCGCCGAGACCGCTTATAGGTTTCATCGAGCAGTTTTTGCTGTTTGCGGATGATATCGCGCAGTTCACGCATCATTTGCTGGGCTTCTTTGGATTGCTGGCTTTGCCGGCCACCCCTGGATAAGGCGCTGCGGAGATTCTCCAACATGCGCTGTAACTCAGCCAACAATTGACGGGCGGCGTCGCGTGAGCCTTGGCGCATCAGCTCACGAGCGCGATCCAACATGCGCTGAATGTCCTGATTGGTCATGGTTTGCGCATTGGGGTCGAGCGGTGAGATTTGCCCCCGTTGTTGTAATTCGCGCATCAGCGATGACATGAATCTTTCCAGCGCTTTTTGAACTTCATTCATTAGGCGTTCAATCTCTGCGGCACTGGCATTGCGGTCGAGCGCTTCCATAAGCCGACGCTGTGCGGCCCGGAGATCGGCCCCGGCGGT
Organism: uncultured Rhodospirillaceae bacterium; assembly: GCA_913020445.1. Taxonomy (GTDB): domain Bacteria; phylum Pseudomonadota; class Alphaproteobacteria; order Rhodospirillales; family UBA2165; genus TMED23. Next base: position 65,911 of record CAJWAR010000019.1, on the reverse strand, counting down.
GGCGGCTCTGCCTTCTTCAATTTGTAGCGCAATGTCCCACAGTATTTTCTGAACCTGGACCACGGCCAGTTCCCGCCGATCATGTTTGAGGCGTTCACGGGCAACGCGCAAGCCCAAATAGATGGTATTGTTGCCGTCAAACAACTGCGGTTCATCGGTTAATTGGTCAAGTTTGAGGCCAGCCAGAATGCGGGATCGCTGGTCGACAGCGAGCTGCTTGCGAATCTCGTATATTTCTTTTGCCGCCGGGTGGCTAAACCGACGTTCCGGCAGCACGACCGGTTCAACTTGGCTGAGGCCGGTTTGACCCTGCTCGTCACCTGCCAACAAATGCACGAGAACCGGCAGGCCTGCCCACACATGCGAGATCAAATCGTGATTTGATTTGCCTTTAACGCTGGTTTCTTCCTGACCGGGCAGGGGGAGGCGCAGGATTATCTCATCTTCGCCGCCCGGAATTTTTTTGCCATCCAACCGGCGGATCGACGCTGTAACTGAGGTTACGCCATAATCGTCTTTTGCTTGGAAAGGCAGCTGCAGGCGAAGTTGCGGCGTTGTGTCTGGGGCGCCTGAAAACTCCACCGTCGGCGCCGCATCTTTATTAATTGTCATCGGCCAGCCAGCCAATTCATGACCATGCTGGATGATCGATAGGCGATCGCCGGTGGGCAACGCTGTGCCACCAAGTTCTGTCTCTAAATGGTAGGCGTCCGCTTCAATGCGATTAAAATCTAACGTATTAGCCGTACTTGCCGAATTTTCCCGGGCGCCAACCGAAAGCTGGGGCAAAGCGCCACCGCCGTTGACTTGGGCTAAAATGGTGCTGCCGGCCGGTACTTGCAGGATTTTTGGCTGTTCCAGATTTGCCGGATCAGCTGATTGGTTGCCTTTATGTAAAACAATCGGCGGCACGCCGGTATAGGCCGGTGGGGTGATCCAAATGTTGATGGCGACCGAACGGCCCAAAGTGAAGGCGTTAAGTTCGGGCAAAATCGCCCGGCCCAATCTTGAGAAACTGTCGCTGCCCGCGGCAATTACGCCAACGATTAGCAGGAGCGCAACGGCAGCACGGCTGCCCCAAGGATCACGCTTGGCAAGTCCCGCTTTGGGCACACCTAATTTAAGGTGATCGGATTTTTCCGCCATGCGCTTCTGATGAGCCCGCCAAAGGGCACGCGCCTGGGCGTCACCCTGGCCGGCGGCCAAGGTATCATCGAGCGCAGTCAAAGGCCGGTGGTCAAATCCGCTCGCTTGTTCAATATGATGTTTGGCCTGGACAGCCTTGATTCGCGGCAATCGAGTAAACGCTTTTTGCAGGGCAGCCAAAAACCCAATTAGAAAGGCAACAACCGCCGCCGCGTGCAGCCATATGGGGAGAAAATTGAAAAGCTCAAGCAGGGCGGCAATGACAAACACCCCAGCAAGCGCCGTTGCCGGCCACAGCGCCGGCCACAAGCGTTCCCAGGTCAGACTGAGACGCGCCAGTCTGAGATAGGTTGGGTAAAAATAACCGTGTCTTGCCGTTCCGTTTGCCAAATTCTCACCTACCCCAAATTTGCCTACCATTGCAATGGGCTAACTATGGCTAAACGACATATGGGGCGTAATCCGTCGTTTAGGAGTCCCAGTTTGGCAGATTTTCGTAATTTATCAAAGTGTCTGGATCAATACGCTCGCGAATAATTGAATAAGCGTTACCATTTACCATCACTTCTGGGATTAGGGCGCGGCTGTTATAGGTCGACGCCATCACTGCGCCATAGGCGCCCGCTGAGCGAATCGCCAGCAAATCTCCCGCTTCAGCCGAGGGCAGGTCTAATTCGGTCGCAAAGGTGTCTCCGGTCTCACAAACCGGGCCAACAACATCGACGCGTTCAAGATTTGCGCCCGAATTCGGCTCACTCACCGGCACGATATCATGCTTGGCTTCATAAAGACTGGGCCGCACAAGATCATTCATCGCCGCATCTAAAATAAGGAAACGGCGGGTCGCACCTTCTTTAACATAGACAATTCTCGTAACCAGAATTCCGGCATTGCCGACGATCAAGCGGCCCGGCTCAAACAATAATTCAGCTTCGAGATCACCGAGCACCTCGGTCACGACTTTGCCGTAATCCGCCGGGCTTGGTGTCGCGGCTGCATCATAGGGGATGCCGAGACCTCCACCCAGATCAAGTCTTGGCAGGTTATGTCCGTCGGCCCGCAAAATGGCGACAACGTCCCTGAGTCGAATAAAGGCTTGCCGAAACGGTTCAAGCTCGGTCAATTGGGAGCCGATATGCATCGCCAAACCGGCAATTTCGATATTGGCGAGATCACTCGCCCGCGTGATAACGTCATGAATGCGGGTCCATTCAATGCCAAATTTATCTTCCGAACGCCCAGTTGATATTTTGTCATGGGTGTGGGCATCAATATCCGGATTAATGCGGAAGGCGACCGGCGCGGTTACACCCATGGAGCCGGCAACCTCATTTAAAGCCTGCAATTCCGGCTCAGATTCGATATTTATTTGCAGAATGTTTTCTTGCAGCGCGTGCGCCAGCTCATCACGCGTTTTGCCGACCCCGGAAAAGACGATTTTATCCGCCGGCACACCGGCTTTGAGGGCGCGTGTTAATTCGCCTGAAGACACGACATCAGCACCGGCGCCCAGATCAGCCAGAGTTTTGATAACGGCAATATTTGAATTCGCTTTGACGGCGTAACAAATGGTTGCTGAAAGGCCGGCCAAGGCTTCTGCAAAGACCCGGTAATGGCGCTCAATCGTCGCTGTTGAATAGCAATAGAACGGCGTGCCGACAGCTTCCGCAATGTCGGAAATCGGCATGTCTTCAGCGGCGAGCGCGCCGTTTTTATAGTCAAAATGATCCATATCTGGTTCTGCTTTTTAAGTCAGCAATTAAGACTAGTTGCTGGGATATTTACGGGGATAATCGGTCTTTTCGCCGGGTGGTCGATCCAGTTCGCTTTTCTTGCCGCATGCCGACAGGATTGGCAGCGTCATTAAGACGACCAATAACGGCAATACCCATTTTTGCATTCGACGAAGATTCATCAGCATAAATCCAAAACTATCTATTTGCCAAGATACTTAAGCCGCGCTTGAGCGCAAGCGTCTTTCACATTCGCTGGTGCGGTTCCACCAAAGCTCGACCGTGCATTCAAAGCCTGTTCAATATCTAGCACGACTAAAACATCTGCGGTGATATCGGGCTCAATACTTTGCATATCGGCGAGCGAAAGTTCTTCAAGCATGCAGCCTTTACCTTCTGCCAGTTTAACCATCGCGCCACTAATGTGATGGGCTTCCCGGAAAGGTTTGCCGAGAACTCTAACCAGCCAATCCGCCAAATCAATGGCATTTGAATTTGCCGCCTTTGCCGCCGCCAGCATTTTATCGGCGTTGAAAGTGATTTCTTCAAACATACCGGTCATTGCCGCGATCGTGAGCGCTAATGTATCAGCGGTCTCAAACACCGGCTCTTTGTCTTCTTGCATATCCTTGCTGTAGGCCAAAGGCAGACCTTTCATCACAATCAGCAAGCTATTGAGATTGCCGATCACCCGGCCCGACTTTGCCCGCACGAGTTCGGCGGCATCTGGATTTCTTTTCTGTGGCAGCATCGAACTGCCGGTCGAAAAACTATCCGGTAAATTGACAAAGCCGAAAGACGCACTTGCCCAGACAACGATTTCTTCGGCCAACCGCGATAAATGAACTGAAATAATTGACGCCAGCGATAGATACTCAAGGGCAAAATCCCGATCCGAAACAGCATCCAGGGAATTCGCAGTCGGTGCGTCAAAGCCAAGCGCATCAGCGGTTGCCTGCCGGTCAATGGGGAAAGAAGTGCCCGCCAGAGCGCCCGAGCCCAATGGATTTTCGTTCATTCTAGTCCGGCAATCAGCGACTCGGCTCCGGTCCCGGCCAATCATTTCGGCATAGGCCAGTAAATGATGACCCAGCGTAACAGGCTGAGCGGTTTGCAAATGCGTGTATCCCGGCATGATCGTCGCGGCATGTTTCTCGGCACGCGAAATCAACGTGGCTTGGAAAGCTTGCAGGTCACCGTCCAGCCGATCAAGTTCATCTCTGACCCATAATTTAAAATCCGTCGCCACCTGATCATTTCTGGACCGCGCCGTATGGAGACGGCCGGCAGCATCGCCGATAATTTCGGTTAACCGGGCCTCGACGTTCATGTGAATATCTTCGAGCTCGGTTTTAAATTCAAAATTACCAGCTTCAATCTCACTTGAAATTTGGTCGAGCCCGTCACTTATCCCAGCCCCATCTTCGGCTGAAATTATGTTTTGTTCGACGAGCATTGCCGCATGCGCTTTGGACGCAGCAATATCCTGGGCATACATCCGTTTATCAAAATCAATGGACGCGTTTATCCGCTCCATGATTTCCGATGGCCCACCGTCAAACCGACCACCCCAAATGGTGCTCGAATCTGTATCTTTTTTGGTCGTGTTACTCATAGTCAAAACACAAATTTCTATTGGGAATCGATATTCCCGTTAAAGGACGCGCTATTCTGGTCATATCCAGCGCGCAATCAAGTGTAATGCTATGAAATTTATACCGAAATTGGCGATAAAACGCAGGAAATTATGCTTTTACCGCCTTTTTAGCGAGTTTGGCCGGTTTAGCCGCTTCGTCTGCTTCTTCTTTTTGAGCCTGTTTGAGCTCTTTATACCATTTTAAAATGTCTTCTTTTTGACCCCGCCATTTTAGTGCCGCGATGGAACCGACCGAATCTTCCTTATTTTCGTCGAGATCATCTCCAGACATGAGATTAACGAATTCTTCGACAACTGGTTTGAGATATACCGGGGCAAATTCCGGCTCGCGCAGCGCAATTTTCGCGAAATCGCCAAACTCTTCACGGAAAACTTCCATAAATATTTTGAGAAACGGCATTTTGAGCCTGACCATTATCGGCAGGCTTTCTATCGACATGTCGGCAACACTCTCATCGAGCGCCCAGGTGAAATCTTCATGAACGCCAATTATTTCAGCAATATATTGTTGCTCGCGCGCAAAAAAATCAAAAACGCGGTCTTTGGCCGTTTTAAAGATGAAGTCAAATTTTGATTTTGACTTGATCTGAGACATGCCGGCGATGGCCTGAGGCTTCATCCGCAAAATCTTTTCAAAACGCTCGTCAGTTAATTTTCGTACCGAGGAAATTTCCCCTGGGTTTAAACCGGCAACGATGCAGACTTTTTTCGGTGTATCTAGGAACAGCAAGGTTTCACCGAGGGCACAGTAGTGTTCGCGCCGCATTTTGTTGTAGGCCTCGACGAGTGGCAGCTGCCAGGAAAAAATCAAATGCGGTTTCAGCTCCGCAAGTTTATCGGCGCCTTCATTTACTTTATCAGCCTTTTTTTTATCTGCAGCTTTATCTTTCTTGCCGCCAAATAAGCCAAATCTTTTTTTCTTTTTTTCTTTCTCTTCTACTTTTTTCGACGTTTTCGGAGTAATAAAAATCTTGCTGGCACAGGTGTAAACCAACAAGCGTTCAAGTTCGCCGAGCGTCGCGCCGCATACCAATGTTGTTTCTAAATCAAAAACACGATTGCCGCTTTCGTCGACAAAAAGATCTTTGCCAATCTCCATATTTTCTTTGACGCCATTGATGAATTTCTCCATCAGAGCAGGCGTCAGCAGAACATCACGGTATTCTATTTCCGGTTCCATCAGACCATTTTGTTTGAGGCGCGCCAAAAGGAACTTGACCCCAGCCAACACGATTTTCCGCATTTCAGGGTCCAAGTTTGCTTGTTGGGGCGGTACTATTTCTTCGTTGGTGTCTTTAGGCATTAAATTCGCTTCTTAACAATCCTTATACCAAGGCGGTGACCAATATCTGATATTTGGATTGGCGCGACGAATTTCAATTAAAATTAAAGCGGGAGCGACTGTTAAATCAGGGATTGACGATAATAAATGAGGGAAAACCCTGGCAATTTTTTGGGTTATTTAATCAAAAAGCGCATCAATATCGTCTTGGCCGATACCTTCGCCTTCCAAGGCGGGGCCATTGAGAAGATTCTTATCATCATCTGCTTCATCGGCGACTGAGGCATCCACTTCGGCAATATCTTCTTCACCCCATATTTCAATCATCGCATTGATACGATCTTCGACATAATTGAGGGCGCCAACGACTTTGGTAATACGTTGGCCGGTTAAATCCTGAAAATTACAAGCCTCGATCATTCTTATTGTGGTTTCCATAATTTCATCGACGGCAGCACGATCATCGTCATTGTCGGCACTGTTACGCAGTTTTTGGGCCAGTTCATCGATTATTTCGGTTGATTCCAAAATAACATTGGTGGCCTCTTCAGTCGCTTTGACAACCGCATCCAATTCGGTGCTGGCTTTCAATACTTTGTCACCACCTTGAGTGCCGCCTTGCATCGAGCGAATTTCAGCTTTGGTTTCCTGAATTGAACGTGAAAGTGCACGGATTTCATTTTTCAAAGCAGCCGCTGCCTCAAAGTCCTGCTCCAGATTTTCCTGCTCTGGCGGGGTTTCAAGTGCTTCGACAGGCGGCGGCGTTACGTTTGTACTCTGCGCATTATTTTGACCACCTTTACGCAAGATAATTTGCAGGTCCAGAATGGCCGAAAGCAACTGTTCGTTGCTCACACCATTAGATTTTTCCGGTGCATCGGTAGACCCGCCTTCTTGATCAAAAACGTGCTGTGGTATTTCCTGGCCTTTTTCCTGCAACATTTTTAATTCAGCAGTGAATCGCCGCTTTTTTGAGGTGCCAGCCATAAAATTTCCTCAATGCCGCAGAGGCGACAAATTTGATAAAATCACACATCGATTTCTTAGTCCTACCATATATATCGATGATATTATTGTTGTTCTTGGTCGTTTAATCAAAGGTGGGTAATTTTATATGTAAATTCAATGCGAAAGACAACAAAGACAATAATGACTGATAATACAGCGGTTAATTGGTTGAAATTTTATCTCTATTCTAGGGCTTTAGTAGCCTCGATAAGCCATTTTTTTGTTTTTCCATCTAACAAAGGCGCCAACGCCGTTTGCACTTTTTTGTGATAGGCATTGAGCCAGTCGATCTCAGATTTTACCAGCATAGCCACATCGACGAGCGCCAAATCGAAAGGCGCTAAAGTAAGCGTCTCAAAGCACATTTGCGGGCGGTTTGATTGATTTGAATTAGGTGCCTCGGTAACGACAATTAAGTTTTCAATCCGTATGCCGTATTCATCTGGCTTGTAGTAACCAGGCTCATTCGATACCACCATGCCGGGTTCAAGCGCAATGCGATTGGGCAGTTTGGATATCCGCTGTGGCCCCTCGTGAACGCCCAAATAACTGCCGACACCATGGCCCGTCCCGTGATCATAGTCCAGTCCGGCCTGCCATAAGGCGGCCCGCGCTAAAATATCAAGTTGGGAGCCGTTGGTGCCAGCGGGGAAGACCGCACTCGCCAGAGCGATATGTCCTTTGAGGACGCGCGTAAAACGGTCGATCATTTCGTTGCTTGGCTTGCCAATTGCAACGGTTCTGGTCACATCTGTCGTGCCATCCAGGTATTGGGCGCCCGAATCAAGGAGCAAGAGTGAATTCTTATCCAGCGCTCGATTACTATCCTCAGTAACACGGTAATGAACAATAGCGCCATTAGGGCCGGCGCCGGAAATCGTTGGAAAGCTTAGTCCCTGAATGGCCTCACCGTGGCGGCGAAATACTTCTAATTGGTCAGCAACTGATATCTCGGTTAATTTTCCATCATCAATGTTGACGTCAAGCCAAGCTAGAAAACGGGTAAGAGCGACCCCATCACGCAAATGAGCATTGCGCATACCGTCCAGTTCAACGGCATTTTTTCGAGCTTTTGGTAATTGGCAGGGATCAGTGAAACCGTGGATAGTGGCGCCCGAGCTCTTTAATGTTTGCGATATAATCTCGGCGGCAGATGCCAAATCCAAGCCTACTTTGGTTTTATTGCCGCCGAGTTCTTCCAAGGCCGGTAAAAAATCCGCGCGCGCGTGAATCTTAATGTCGTCGTCCAAGCTTGCCAAAACACCACCCGTATACTTGCGCGGATCAGTAAAAATATCGAGCGAGCCGTTGGCGCGAATAATGCCGAAAGCCAAAGTGAAAGGTGTGAAAGGTACATCGCCACCGCGTATGTTGGCGAGCCAGGCAATTGAATCCGGTGCCGTCAAAATACTAGCTTCGACGCCTTCCTTTTTCATTTCTTCAGATATCAAAGCGCGCTTTTCACCGGAACTTAGACCGGTAAATCGAATGCCATGCGGCTCAACCGGTGTTAACGGTGGCGGTGGCTGGTTGTCCCAGATGGTATCAATCGGATTGCCATTTAGTGCTGCCAGTTTTGCGCCTGCCTTGTCACACGCTTTCCGCAGTTTCGAAAGACCGTTTGAGGTATGCAACCACGGATCAAACCCAAGTTTTTCACCAGATTTCAGATTCTTAGAAATCCAAGTATCTGCTGGATCGTCGACTGAGTGATTTACTTCAAAATGATTGGTGTCTATTTGCTCGTTGGCTTGCAGGGTATAGCGGCCATCGACAAAAATCGCGGCTTTGTCAGGTATAACGATTGCAAGACCGGCTGAGCCGGTAAATCCGGTTAACCAGGCCAGGCGTTGGGCGAATTTTGGCACATATTCGCCTTGGTGTTCGTCGGCCAATGGAATGACAAAACCGGATACTTTTTGAGTTTTTAGCTGCTGTCGCAAATTGGCGAGACGTTCGCCGGTTGAGGCCGACCCAGTGAGGCCATCATCAATTTCACGGGCACGCGCCAATGCCGCCGAAAGTAGGTCAGCTAAATCGGTAGAGATTGGATTGCCAATCAATTTATGCCAGTTATCAGATTCCCCAATGGCGCTATCCGGTCCGGGCGATGCGGCGACGCCCCGAATGATATCGCGAACTGCCGCGGCAGATAAATCGATTTTATTATCGATGAGAGCCTGCGGCAGACTATCTTTGGTAGGCTTATCCATAGCTATAATCTATTAGCTCTTAAGGTCGTCTGCAAAGTCGCTAATTTGAAGAAATCCGGCGATAGCCTTTTCCTGAAAGACAATTGGTGAAATAGGAATAGCGTTTTTTACGCGCATCATAAACGGCAAATTGCGTCTGCAGTTCGTCGCGATTGCGAAAGCTAGAATCACTATCAATGTCCAATTGACGATTAATGAGCGCACTAGCCCGCGATTTACAAGCAGCAATGTCCTTCGACCATAGATCTTTGGGTTTTGTAGAATGTTGCCAGCTTTCAGAGGTGTTGCTGCAGGCACTTAGCACAAAGGCGCAAAAAACCATCACCATAAAAGGCGCCCGTCTGATAACTTTTTGAGTGGCTTTAACCATCATTAATTGAATTCCTCCAATAGCTTAGTCATAGCACAATAAATCATTTATCTCGGTATCATAAATCAATTTTTTTTCTTTTTACACGAGCAAATGCTTGACTAAAAACGTTCGGTTGCCCAACAATACACCTAATAATTCCAATAATGGAATAAGCTGAGCGTCAACATCTTACAATTACAGAGGGGGGTCCTTGGTGTCCTCATCCAATAGTTCTGAACGAAAATCACTTAACATGGCCGAAGCCATACTCGGTCCATCAATTGCCCGCGGGCAAAACCACGATATTGCCCTGATATGCGGCGATGAAACCGTAACCTATTGCCAGTTATGGCACCGCGTTAATAAAGCCGGGAACGCTTTTTTAGAATTGGGTATACAAAAAGGCGAGCGGGTTGTGCTGATGGTCCGCGACTGCCCGGAATTCTTTTATGTCTATCTCGGCCTGATGAAAATTGGTGCCGTGCCGATTGCCGTAAATTTGCGCCTGAGCGCGGATGATTTGGCCTATACACTCAATGACAGCGAGGCCAAGGCATTCGTTGTTGATGATATGTTTGTCGCCACCTACCGGGAAATTTCAGACCAAGTTAATGCGCGTCCTATTGAAATTATGACGGATGTTGAGCACGCTGATTTTCTATATCTACCCAAAATTATGGAACCGGCCGATAAAGAATTGGTCGCAGCCGATTCAAAACTGGAAGACCCGGCGCTCTGGATGTATTCCTCCGGCACGACCGGCAAACCCAAAGGTGTTGTGCACAGTCAAAAAACTATTCTCGATGCCGAACATCTAATGGGTGATATCATGGGCGTTGGTCCCGGTGATCGAATATTCGGTTCGTCAAAACTGTTTTTTGCCTTTTCTATGGGGCATTGCTTACTGGCGCCGATTAAACTCGGAGCGACGGTTATTCTATATCCGGACTGGCCGGATGCCGAGGCTGTTGCCGAAATCGTTGAGCGGTATGAGCCAACCATTATGTTCAGTGTGCCGACTTTTTACCGCAATTTGCTGCGTGATGAAGCGGCCGAGAAACCGGCTTTTAAAAATGTCCGTCATTATTTTTCGGCTGGTGAAAAATTGCCTCCAGCGCTGTTTCACTCTTGGATGGCGGCGACCGGCCGGCCGTTATTGGAAGCTATTGGCGCGACCGAAACCTGTTTTCTCTTTTTGGCCAATCGGCCGGATAAATTTAACGCCGGTACCTGTGGCGTCCCAACGCCCGGAACCGAAGTTAAAATAATTAGTCAGGATGGCGAACTGGTAACCGAGCCTAACCAATCAGGTGTGCTGTGGGTGCGGATGGCGTGTGTTGCCTCGGGCTATTGGAATTTGAAGAAAAAAACCCGCGAGGTTTTTAAAGATGGCTGGTATTGCACCAATGATATGTTCACCTTTGATGAAGATGGCTGGTACGAATACCAAGGCCGCGCCGACGATATGCTCAAAATTTCCGGTCAATGGGTAAGTCCAACTGAAATTGAAGATCATGTTCTTAAGAACAAAAAAGTCACCCAAGCCGCCGTTGTTGGTGTGCCCAATGAAGATGGTCTGGTTCGCTTGGCATTGTTTATGGTGGCGCCCGATGTCGGCGACGCCAAAGAGGCTTTCGAAAAAGAGCTAACAGATTCGCTGATCGAAAATTTGGCGGTCTATAAATGTCCGCGGCGAATGTTTTTCTTGGACGAAATGCCGCTAACCGCGACCGGCAAGTTGCAGCGCTTTGAGTTGCGAAAACTGGCCGAGGAACAACAGTTGGCAGCGGCGAGTTAGGAGGTAATTTAATGGTTGATTTGAGAATGGCGGTAATAGGAATGCAGCATATAGACAAGACCGGGCAGATTTCCTATGGTCGACCATATTTTTTAACGAATTATTTTAGAATTGATTGATACTCGTGGACGAAAAAACAATTTCAGCCCCTCTGATAAACGGCTCTCAAACTAATGATAGCGAAGCAGAAATCGATTTTGATATTCTGCCGACGTTGATCGGCTACCATTTACGTCGTGCGCAAATTTCCGTTTTTAATGATTTTGTCAAAATGATGAGTGAGTTGCAGATTACACCAGGTCAATTTGGTGTCGCGCTGTTGATCAACGCTAATCCTGGTCTCACCCAATCTGCTTTGGCGCGCGCTGTTGGGATTGAGCGCTCGACCATGGTGGCCGTTATCGATGCCTTGGAGTCCCGCAGCTTGGTTGAACGCCGGCCGTCGCCGGTGGATCGGCGCTCCTATGCTTTGATATTGAGCGAGCAAGGCAAGCAGCTGATCGAAAAGCTGAAACCCATGGTGGCGACCCATGAAGATCGGATAGCTTCAAATTTGTCTGACGAAGAGAGAGCTCAGTTAATTTCGTTGCTGTGCAAGGTCGCCGATTAGTTTTTTAATATTCTCCAAATTCTGATCGCGGATACCAAGTTTTTGCAGATGTTGTAACGTGTTGTCGAGGTATTCGATGCCGCTGCCACTGGTCCCGACGCCGTTGGCAATCAACCTTGCGGTATCTTCATCCGTTAATTTCCCGGCAAATTGTTCATTCTCCGGATTGGCGATATAGCCAAAAACTTGTTGTCGCCGGCCATTAATTTCAGCTTGCATCCATTTCGGAACATAGACGTCGTAGACCATTTCCCGGTCATCTAATAGCTGATGAATCTGTTGCCAATCTTGTGCCGCGACGCGAAAGGCTACTCCTCGACAGGACCCGCCCGGCAATAGTCCGGCTACCAAGCCAGGATTTTCACGGCTGCCGCGATAAAGATAAGAATAAACGCAGAGTGCCCGATAATAGCCAAATAGGCGCGCCGGCTGAGCTTCAAGATAATTAAAATCGGTCCGCCACATCAGAGAGGCATAACCGAAGACCCACACATCTTCATTGGCGTCTTTATCCGGCGAGGTCATTCTTTGGTCACCAAGGCGACACCAGCAACAACGGCTGCCATGCCGAGGAGTTCGGTCAGACCCAACGCCTCATCAAAAATAAAAAATGACATCAACGCGGTCACGGGTGGCACGAGATAAAATAGGCTCGCGACTTTGGCGGCGGCGCCGCGCCGGATCAGCACCATCAGCAAAGAAATGGCGCCGATCGACAAAACCAAAACCAGCCAGAATAGGGCAAAAATAAACTCTCCGGTCCATTGAATTTCCAAAGATTCAAAATAGACCGCCAAAATGGAGATAAAAATCAACGAGCATGAAAATTGAATGACCGAGCCGCTGCGTAAATCCATCTCACGGCAGAATTTCTTTTGATAGAGTGTGCCGGCGGTTATGCCGATGAGCGCAATGACAGCGAACCAAAGCCCGGTCAGATTGCTGTCAGGCCCGCCAACCTTATTAGCAACGACGAGCGCCACACCGATAAATCCAATGACAATGCCGATCCATTGTCGCCGGCTTACCGTTTCACCTAAAAGATGGCGGGCCAACATCGCCGTTAATATTGGCTGCAATCCGGTAATTAGCGCGGTAATGCCGACAGGTAAGCCATGGTGGAGGGAGGCAAAAACGCCACCAAGATACATCGCGTTTACGAGCGCTCCGGCAATCGCAATATGGACTGTCGCTTTGATGCTAGATGGCCATGGGGCTTTGGTAACCAAACACAAAATCAGCATCAAGCCGATGACAATAATGAATCTAGCGCTCAAAAAGGTGAAGGGCTCGGCATACGGCATGCCATATTTGGCGCCAATGAATCCGGTGCTCCATAGAAAAACGAAGGTCGCCGGCATGGCGGCGATCCAATAATCTGCTGCTGTATTTTGACTGCCGGATTGCGGATTTGAATTGACGGGTAAGTCAGTCATGCTTTGATCACTTTTAGAATTTGGTCTAGATTACGGCCTCGCACCGGAGTGTCCAACCATTTATATAATTAATTGAAAGCCGATAGTTTGCTAATGTTTAGAGTTAATGATGGCCTTTAATCCGCAGAATGTGCGACCGCGGCGCGCGGCTCCAGATGGCTCACCAACTCAGCGTCACGCCGCTCTCGAATACGAACCACCAAAACTTTTCAAAGTTTTGCGGAATTTTCTGGTCGTTGGAATTGTTGTTGCCATGACGGCGGTCGGTTACACATTGTACTGGTTTGTCATTGCAACCAATCTCAAAGATGCGGTGACGAACTGGATTGCCGAGCGGGCTCAACAAGGTATTACTGCATCTTTTAATCAAATTGAAATCAGTGGTTTTCCGTCAAAATTCAGGGTCGTGTTAACTGATCCAAAACTGCATAGCGCAAATTTTGCCGCGGCTGATCAATTGGCGGTAGGGGCTGAAAAGTGGTTTTGGCAGGGAGAGCGCGCGATCGCTGAAATGAAGCCGTGGAATTTTAACAAATTTAGAGTTGATCTCTCGGGCGCTCACAGCTTGGCCTATAAAAACCGGGGCAGTGAATACCAGTTTAGCGGCGATGTGCAAAAACTGGTTATGGATGCGGATATTTATTTGGATGGCTGGCCTGAGAAAATACAATTGGAAATTGGTGAGCTAAGTTTGTTCGATGCTGGATCGAAAGCCAAGGTCTCGGCAAATTCAGCCACTATCGCCAGTCGTCGATTGCTGCCCGGCAAGGAACGGATAAACAGCCCGGCAAAAACCCCGACTTTCGTACTGCAAGCAAAATTACAGGGCTTGCTTTTGCCACAATTTCTGGACCTGCCGCTAGGGCATAACATCCAGGAGCTGTCATCTGAATTGAAGATTATAGGTGATCTGGCGCCTTCGAGCTCGGTGGCAAATCTTGCGCAGTGGCGGGATGCCGGTGGTATTATCGAGATAGATGTCATTGAGGGAACCTATGGCACGTTGAAAACTCATGCCACGGGGACGGTGGCGCTCGATAAGGATTTACAGCCGCTTATCGCCATGTCGGCTAGGTTTCAGGGATTTTTCCCTGCCGTCAACGCGTTTAAAGATGCCGGCTATATTCGCTCCGGCGATGCGGCTATGGCGAAATTGGTTTTGGGCGTGTTGTCGAAACGTGATCGCAAGGGAGTTCGCAGTATTTCTCTGCCGCTGACTTTGCAAGATGGTCAATTGTCCGCTGGACCCGTGCCGTTGATGGCGATACCGGCGATTGATTGGGGCGAAGACCCACCGCCGCCGGAAGGCATCCGCAGGCTTGGTCAATAGCCAAGTAAAAATTTAGGCGCATAACCTAATCGTACATTTTTTCCTGTTTGGCTTCGATCACGCCGCGCCGTACTTCTTGCGTGCGTGAGAACAGCTCGAATAGTGTATCGCCTTCGCCCCAGCGGATAGCACGCTGCAATGCGGTGATATCTTCACTAAATCTTTGCAGCATTTCCAATACGGCATCGCGATTGTTGAGAAAGACATCCCGCCACATGGTTGGGTCGGAAGCGGCGATACGGGTAAAATCCCGGAAACCACCGGCCGAAAATTTAATCACTTCATTGCGCAACGTTTTCTCAAGATCAGTTGCCGTACCAACGATCGTATAAGCGATTAAATGCGGCAGGTGAGAAGTCATGGCCATCACCAAATCGTGGTGATTGGCGTCCATTATCTCGACATCTGATCCAGCCGCCTCCCAAAACGCAATGACGGCTTCGACAGATTTCTCATCGGTGCCTGGTGGTGGTGTCAATATGCACCACCGATCTTCAAATAATTCCGGGAAGCCTGCTTCAGGACCGGAATGCTCAGTACCTGCAACCGGATGGGCCGGGATCAAATGAACGCCTTCGGGGATATACGGGCCAAGATCACGGACCACGGCTTGTTTGACCGAGCCCACATCGCTGACAATTGCACCCGGTTTTAAACCCGGTGCGATGGCCTCGATAATTTCTTCATAGACGCCAATCGGTGCGCAGATGATAACCAAATCGGCATCTTTTACCGCGGCCTGCTGATCGAGCGAAACGCTATCGGCAAAGCCAAGCTCAATCGCTTTGTCGAGGCTTTCCTGAGTGCGTGCGGAAACGGAAATATGCCCGACCAAGTTGTCCCGTTTGGCGACGCGCGCGATAGATGAGCCGATCAGCCCAACGCCGATCAGTGCAAGACGCTCAAATATGGGTGCAGATTTTTTCTTGGCCATCTTAATCACTCACAAATTCGGCTAGTGTATCGACGACGAATTTCATTTCATCTTCGAGGCCGATTGATATCCGCAAGGCGTCGGGGAGGCCATAGCCACCCATGCGGCGCACAATGATACCTTTGGATTTTAAAAAGACATCGGCCGATTCAGCGGTCGCATTTTTGCCTTGGTCCTCCGGAAAGCGAACCAAAATAAAATTGCAGACACTATCGGGCACTTCCAGACCAAGGGCGCGGATGTTTTCGATTGTCCAGGCGAGCCACTTTTTATTGTGCTCCTGAGACATCTTCAAAAATTCATCGTCTTGGATGGCAGCGACGCCGGCGACCATTGCCGGGTAGGAGACATTAAACGGGCTCCGCATCCGGTTGAGGATATCAATCACCGCATCCGGCGCATAGCCCCAGCCAAGACGAATGCCACCCATGCCGTAAATTTTCGAAAATGTCCGCAGCATCACGACATTGTCGTTAGCGGTGACAAACTCCGTCCCGTCGGAATAATCCTCGGCTTCGACAAATTCAGCGTAAGCTGAATCCAATACCAGCAGCACCTCTTCGGGCAGGCCTTCGATTAAGCGGGCAACTTCGCTGGTTGAAATATAGGTGCCGGTAGGATTGTTTGGATTAGCGACAAACAGCAATTTAGTTTTCTCGGTCACATGTGCCAAAAGCTGATCGACATCGACTGTGATGCCGTTTTCAGGCGCCGCGACGATGTTTGCGCCAACGGTCAGGCCATAAATCGGATACATCGCAAAGCCGTGCGCTGAATATAGGATTTCATCACCGGGACCGGCATAAGAGCGGCACAGCAGACTGATCAATTCGTCGGAGCCGGCGCCACAAATAAGTTTCTCTTTCGGCAAGCTATTCTTATCAGCTAACAGATCGCGCAATTCGTTGCAGTCGCCATCAGGATAGCGGTGGAAATCACTGCCGATAGCATTCACTGCCTCCAGTGTTTTTGGACTTGGGCCAAAGGCGCCTTCATTGGAGGCGAGTTTTAACACCCGGTCAACGCCGGTAATTTCTGATTCGCCGCCAATATACGGGGCGATTTTTTCTAAACCGGCAAGCGGTTGGGGAGAAGCCATAGTCAGTCTTTCATTACTTTAAACGTGGTTTTAGGTTTTACTCGGCGCTAACGCTTCAGTGCTAATTGGCACGGCGTAGCCGCCAAGTACAGTTGCTTGATTAAAATACTCGCCAAAGCCTTCTGATAATCGCAGCAGACTGGCATCTTCCGGTGTGAAATAGCCATCAATTCTTAGCAGCGATAGCCATCTTTCTGGCATTTGGTCATCGTGCCATTGGGCGGTGACTGAACCGGTCAACCCGATTTCTGCGATCCTGGCATCAATTCTCGTATTGGGCACGCCTTCCGACAGGTCAAGTCCAATATAGGTGCAATCCAATCCCGAAGGATCCATGTCACTTTTGGCTATCACCAAGGAATTAAGCGCCTGGCCGCCTGATCTGCTCCCCGTTTTATTTGCTGTGCCGCCTGGCGCGGCAAAGGGTAGCCGGGAAATAATGCGTGGCGGAATTGAACCACCGGTATTGCCCAACATCTGACCTTGTATCGCCAAGTGCCGCCACCAGGGGTCATCCTCCTGGCGGCCCGGCACCGGGAGAACACCGATCGAGCATTCGTCCTCGATAACAGCTTCGATAACCCGGCGTTGTGAAGGGTAGCCAATCATTGGTGTAAAAGTGCCGTAATGCCCGCGAGCGGCGGCGAAGTAACCCCAGCTATTTTCATCAGCGTCTTCACTGCCATTTTCCGGCACATATACGCCAACCGAAAAGGCGCCCTGCGCTTGCAACGAAGCGCTTAAGATTTCCCGCCAAATTCGAATAAGTTCGGGTTTCGGGAAATGTCCCTTATGGCGTTCGATCAAGGCGCGCAGAATTTGTGCCTCACGGCCCGGTTTTAACTTTACCTCGTCATCCTGCTTAACCTTCCTAACTTCGAGCGAGACTTCCGCTCGGCGCGTTAACAGGCTCTGAATCTCAACATCAATTATATCGAGTTCATCACGCAGGGATTTTAATTGATTGTCAGACATCACTTAATCGAGTTCCACCATCGCCAAAATTCATTTACTCTCAATCGAGTAGGCGACAGTGATAGTCTGCCGAAGCGGTAAAATCAAAGAAAAGATTGACAGATTGGCGCTTGATTCATAGCTATGGGGCTAATTTTACCCGGTCTTTACCTATTTTTGCGAAATTTGAGAAAAATAGCTTAAAACCGATTACGTAAAGCCAGAAAAATGAATGAACAAACAAGCGGCCAAATAGACGAGGGTGGCGCACCATCGGTGAGCGACCAAGAGGTCGGCAAGCAAGTTAGGCTTGGCGTCGATAAGCCGTTGCGTCTGGATTGTGGTGTCGAGCTGGCTAATTATTCGGTCGCCTATCAATCTTACGGCGAACTGAATGCCGATAAGACAAATGCCATCCTGGTCTGTCATGCGTTAAGTGGTGATCAATTTGTCTCGGGCATCAACCCGGTGACGGGCAAGGAGGGCTGGTGGGATTTGGTGATCGGCCCGGGCAAGCTCATCGACACCAATCGATTTTACGTCATATGTCCAAATATTCTTGGCGGTTGTATGGGGACGATCGGTCCGAAGGAAATCAATCCTGAAACCGGCCAGCCATGGGGGCTCGATTTTCCGGTTATTACGGTTTCCGATATGGTGCGGGTCCAGGCGTTGCTCTTGGATCACCTAGGCATCAAAAAATTGTTTTGTGCGCTTGGCGGCTCGATGGGTGGTATGCAGGTGCTGGAATGGGCGGCAGCTTATCCTGAGCGCGTGTTTGCGGCTGTCCCGATTGCGACCGCACCCCATCATTCAGCCCAAAACATCGCCTTTCATGAGACCGGCCGCCAGGCCATCATGGCTGATCCGGATTGGCATAGCGGCAATTATCTCAACCACGATAGCCGGCCTCACCGGGGGCTGGCGATTGCCCGGATGATTGCTCATATTACTTATCTGTCGGAACCAGCGTTGCAGAATAAATTTGGCCGCCGATTGCAGGACCGCGATGCCATCTCCTTTGGCTTTGATGCAGATTTTCAGGTTGAAAGTTATTTACGTCACCAAGGCAGCACCTTTGTTGACCGGTTTGACGCCAACTCCTATCTCTATATCACGCGGGCGATGGATTATTTTGACCTTGCCGAGCGCCATGGCGGCGGCGTCTTGGCCGAAGCATTTCGCGGTGTTGATACTCGTTTTTGCGTCATCTCGTTTACCAGCGATTGGCTGTACCAAACCGCAGAGAGCCGTGCCATCGTAAAGGCGCTGAACGCGGTGGCGGCTAATGTCAGCTTTGCCGAAATTGAATCCGACAAAGGCCATGATGCGTTTCTGCTTGAGGAACCCGAATTTTGGAAGGTACTTTCGGGTTTCATCGAAGGTGCCGCGGAACGCTACGGGTTGGTCGGCACATGATGACTGATACACAAAAACGGGCAATCCGCGTTGATCTCCAATTGATTGCTGAAATGGTCGAGCCGGGCAGCCGTTTGCTAGACGTTGGTTGCGGTGATGGTGCCTTATTGGATTATCTTCATCACGATAAACAAGTGGATGGCCGCGGTATCGAATTGAGTGCCGAAGGTGTGAACGCCTGCGTCTCTGCCGGCCTGTCGGTGATCCAAGGCGATGCGGATCAAGATCTTGACGATTATCCGGATCAAGCGTTCGATTACGTCGTGCTTGGACAGACCCTGCAGGCGACACGTGAGCCCCACAATGTTTTGGCTAATCTTGTGCGCATCGGCAAACGGGCGGTCTTGTCCTTTCCAAATTTCGGCTATTGGCGGGTACGTACCGGACTATTGTTTGGTGGTAAAATGCCGCGCACAAACTCGCTGTCTTATGATTGGTATGACACGCCCAACATTCATTTTTGCACGATCCGGGATTTTGTTAATCTCTGTGGTAAAATGGGCATAACCATCGAACGCGGCATTGCGCTTGATCATAAAGGTGGTGAACGCGGCATTGGGTCGGGTATGCGTTTTGCTAATCTGATTGGCGAGCAGGCCGTGTTTCTGCTGCGTAAATCTTAAATATTACGGCCGTTTTTTATTGCCAATGAATTACTGATTGGGAACAGTTGCATAACCGCGCCGGCGTGACGCTTCCAGCGTTGGGGTCGCCGCATAAATCTGCTTGCTGGCTTCAATCGATACGACGCCACCAACCGCGCCGCCAAACATTTTGAGCCACCGTTGACCAATATTTTCCCACACCGGCGCCGAGGACATCACCATGCGCGACCGGCTCGGCGGCACGTAAAGTGCGGCGCGTTTGGCAATCGGCGTAAACATGGTGTCGCGTAGCAGCCGGGTGAGCTGTGATTGGCTATAAGGCCGGCCATAACCAAACGGCGTGCGCTCCAGCCGGGCCCAGATGCCGCCGCGGTTGGGGGCGATGACGATAACCCGGCCGCTGCCGGAAAGGACGCGCCAAATTTCCCGCATCATCGGCCGGATCGCTTCACTGCATTCGACCGCATGGATTAACACCACCCGGTCGATCGAAAGATCAGGCAAGGGCAGTTCGGCCTCATCGGTGAGAATGGTTTGGCCGGGCCCTTCATTGGGCCAATGAAGCACCCCTTGTGAGGCGGGCATGGCGGCAATCACGCGGCTGGCTTCGCCCCGAAAGGCATTGAGGTAGGGCGTTGGAAAGCCGATGCCGAGCACGCTCATTCCCTCTACGTCTGGCCAGGTTTCGCGAAGATGGCGCCCGATTATGCGCCGCGCCACCCGGCCCAACGGGTCGGCATAAAATTCCTGGAGATCAACGACATCTAACCACATAGATGTAATATGTTCTAATTTAAGACTTTTTTCCAGTTTTGATGTGCCAAACCATCTCGTAAGCCGATAATTAGGCGATAATTGGCAAATGAATTCTCGATACTTGACTTCCAGTACCCAACCTAGGGAATTCCCCAGGTTTTGAAGGAAGTTTCCCGGCCAATAAGTAATATTTTGCGCAATCTCGACTTCGTTATGAAAATGCTATTGAAATTTATCATTCACACACAATCTAAGACTTAGCCCAATTTACGATGTCTATCGACTGATAAAGTTTACCATGACCCACGAAATGCCAAAAAAATCAAACAATCGTCCAACTGAAACCGATATATATGTCGGTGATCGAATCCGCGAGCGCCGCATTATGATGGGGATGAGCCAGCAGGATATCGCCGATCTTATTGGTGTTACCTACCAGCAGGCCCATAAATATGAGCGTGGTAAAAACCGTATTTCGGCCAGCCGCCTTTATGATATTGCGCATGTTTTGCAGGTGCCGGTGAGTTATTTCTTTGAGGAGATGGGGCATGGTGCAAATAATAATGTTAAAATTGCTCCAGCGCAGCGCATGTGCTTGGAACTGGCGCGAAACTTCATGAGCATCCAGGATAAATCACAACAGGAAGCGCTGAGCCAGATGGCGCGGGTCCTGGCGGAAGATCCTCAGCTGCGGTCAGCCTAGATTTCAATACCTAGTCGATTTCTCTAAACGCCCGAAAACCGATAAAATAGCTGAAAACACGTGTGTCGTTGCGCACGCGTGATGCAGATCGGGAAACCCGCGACAAATAATACCACGCGCCGCCTTTAACGACTTTGCTCATGCATTTCTTGGTGATGAGAGGCGAACCATCAGTCGGCAGGTTCTTGTGGCTTTTGGTCCAGCAATCACTGACATGTTCTAAAACATTGCCATGGACATCATAGAGACCCCAGGCATTGGGCTTAAACTGGCCGACCGGGGCGGATTTGATACCGCTCCATTCGGTACCGCAGCCGCGACAATTGGCGCCGCCTGAGAGCATTTGATCGCCCCACC
The DNA here is from genome assembly GCA_913020445.1 of uncultured Rhodospirillaceae bacterium. Lineage (GTDB taxonomy): Bacteria > Pseudomonadota > Alphaproteobacteria > Rhodospirillales > UBA2165 > TMED23. The sequence continues at coordinate 44,519 of CAJWAR010000019.1, read as the reverse complement.
AAAATTCGGATTTTGAACCTGCCCGAGCGGCATATTCCCATTCAGCCTCGGAGGGTAGGCGATAGGTATGACCGGTTTTTTTGGTTAGCCAAGCCATATATTCGTCGACATCCTTGGGTAAGACATTCATCACCGGACGTCTGCCCCGGCCCCAATCGCGATCAAATACATTCTTCGAACAGCCACCAGCCGCGTGACAGGCATCCCACTCATTGAAGGTAATTTCGTAACGGCTGACCGCTAATGGCTTGGCAATCGTGATTTTTGTCACCGGCCGTTCGCGCTTTTTGCCTTTGGCCGAACCCATGATAAACGAGCCGGCCGGTATAACCGTCATCTCCGGACAGGCCGGGCAGTCTTTAAAAATATCACCGGGTTTGGATTTTCCCGCAGCCAATGCAGTACCGCTACTGAATACAAATGCGGCAACAAAAAATAGCGCCGCGCAGATTGAAGGTATTTTTTTCATCTGCCCAGAATAAAGAAAACCGCCCGCATTATCACCAAGAAAATGTAATGAGGCGGTTTCTTAAATAAAAAGGCAATTTATTCGACCGTCCAGGTAGGCCCGCTTCTCAGCATTTCATTTAGGTCCGGTTTGGGATAGGCTTCCTTTTCGGCATCAACCTGAGCATGAACGGCAGCTTCGTAAGTTTCAGCCGGATCGCAATACAGCACCCCAATCGCAACCGGAAAGACCGGCGATTCCATTTGAGCCAGCAATGTCGCAAGACTTTTATTGGTTTCATCATGCACCAGAATGTCGGCTTCGGTGATACGGTTTTCGCCAATTGTAACAATTTCCAACTCGATTATACCGGGCCTCATACGTATGCCTTTGTCGCGATCGGTGCCAAAAATCAGCGGTTTGCCGTGTTCGACCAGAATTTGACGGTCAGCGGCGACATCCTTGGCGGTAAAGTGATCATAAACCCCATCATTATAGACAATGCAGTTCTGGAACACTTCGACAAATGAAGCCCCTTTATGGGCATGGGCGCGTTTGAAAACTTCCGGTAGATGTTTAGGCAGCGCATCAATGCCGCGGGCGACAAACCGGGCACCACAACCAAGCGCAAATTCGGTGGCTGATAGCGGGCTGTCAATTGAACCCTGTGGTGTCGATGGAGAGCGTGTACCAACTTTCGAAGTTGGTGAAAACTGACCCTTGGTGAGGCCATAAATTTCGTTATTGAACAGAATATATTGCAAATCGACATTGCGGCGTAAGACATGCATCAAGTGATTGCCGCCAATCGAAAGGGCATCACCGTCACCTGAAATAACCCAGATATCGAGATCAGGATTGGCCAGCTTGGTCCCCGTGGCAATTGAAGCGGCGCGGCCATGAATGGTGTGAAAGCCGTAGGTCGCCATGTAATAGGGAAAACGCGAGGCACAGCCAATTCCCGAAATAAAGGCGGTTTTTTCCAACGGTGCCTGAATATCGGCCAAGGCTTTCTGCATGGCGCGAACAATTGAGTAGTCACCGCAGCCAGGGCACCAGCGAACTTCCTGATCTGATGCGTAATCTTTGACGGTTAATTTTTCCGGAGGTGTTGCTACGTTCATAATGTTATTTCCCCAAAATCTCGCGGATGGCCTCTTCAACTTCCGAGACCTTGAACGGTTGTCCTGATGTTTTGCTAAGTCCTTGCGCATCAACCAGATATTCGCTGCGCAGGACAGTTATCAATTGGCCCGTATTCATTTCGGCAACGATCACTTTTTTGAATTTCTTCAACAGTGATCCGAGATTTTTCGGTAGCGGCCAAATGTGACGAATGTGGATATGTGATACTTTATGGCCGTCTGCCTGGACCTTCTGCACGGCCCGGGTGATGGGCCCAAAAGTCGAACCCCAGCCAACCACGGCGACATCGCCTTTGGCATCGCCCCGCGTCACTTCCTGGTTCGGAATATCTCCGGCAATGCGATCAATTTTATCTTTGCGAACGTCCGTCATTTTTTGGTGATTGGCGGCTTCATAGGAAAGGTTGCCGGTTTCGTAAGACTTTTCGATGCCGCCGATGCGGTGTTCCAGCCCCGGCGTTCCCGGTACCGGCCAGTTGCGGGCCAGAGTTTTAGGATCCCGGTGGGAGGGCGAGAAATCTTCCGTATCGCTTAAGAACTCGACCGGAAAATCAGGGATCGCATCGACATCCGGAAGTTTCCAAGGCTCGGAGGCATTGGCGAGATAACCATCGGTTAAAAGCATAACCGGGGTCATATATTTGGTTGCCAGTCGAGTGGCTTCAATGGCGACGTCAAAATTATCGGCCGGTGAGCGGGCGGCGACGACGACCAGTGGCGCATCGGCATTGCGGCCATAGACCGCCTGATAGAGATCAGATTGTTCGGTCTTGGTTGGCAAACCGGTCGATGGACCAGCGCGCTGAACGTTGACAATCACCAACGGCAGTTCGACCGATATGGCCAAGCCAATGGCTTCAGTTTTAAGCGCGATACCTGGACCGGAACTGGCGGTTACGCCAAGAGTGCCGGCATAGGAGCCACCCAAGGCAGCGCAAACGGCTGCAATTTCGTCTTCAGCCTGGAAGGTTACAATATCGAACTGCTTAAGTTTGGACAGGCTGTGCAGGACGCCGGAGGCCGGCGTGATTGGATAGCCGGCAAAAGTCATTTTCAGATTGGCTTTCTGAGCGCCGGCGACCAAACCATAAGAGACGGCTTCAATGCCGGTAATGGTGCGATAGAGGCCAGGTTCAATTTTGGCCGGCGCCACTTTATAGGCCGAGGTTTCGCCCGAGGCTTCCGTGGTTTCACCAAAGGCATGACCGGCATTTACCGCCGCAATGTTTGAGTTGGCGATTTCGGGACGTTTGCCAAATTTCTCATTTAGCCAATTAACCGTCGGTTCCCGTTCCCGGCCATAAAGCCAGTAAACCAGACCGAGTGCGTACATATTTTTACACCGTACGGCTTCTTTCTGAGTGAGCCCGTGATCTTTCACGGCTTCAAGGGTGTTCTTGGTAATATCGACGGCGATCGTCCGGAAACCTTCAAGACTGCCATTTTCAAGCGGGTTATCTTCATAGCCTGCTTTTTTCAGATTCCGATCGGTGAAAGCACCGGTGTCGACAACGACCAACCCGCCCTTGTTGAGATCGGCAAGATTGACCTTGAGAGCTGCCGGGTTAAGTGCCACCAACACATCAGGCGCATCACCAGCGGTTCTAATCTCGCGCGAACCAAAATGGATTTGAAAAGCTGATACGCCGAAAGTAGTGCCTTGCGGCGCTCTGATCTCTGCCGGAAAATCCGGGAATGTCGACAGATCATTGCCAGCTAACGCTGTTGTCAGTGTAAATTGACCGCCGGTGATTTGAATTCCATCACCGGAGTCGCCGGCGAAGCGAACAACTACATCTTCCACTTCTTCGCGGATCGTGCCATCCACCGCGACTGCCGTCGAACCTTCCATACTACTTAAACTCCTAAATTCCGCAGCTACTGCAATAATCTACAGCAACATATATTAAGTATAATCTCGGTGAACTAACCACCATCAAATAGGCCAAGAATTTTCTGAGGGTTGGTTGTTCCAGAGACAAACCATAATAGACCTGTTACGTGTTAGAAAACGGGAAGTTTAATATCATAGGAAATTGACCCCGGCAAACCGTGATTGCATAAAAAAACCGCCGAAATATCAGCTGATAATTTCAACATTTAAAATATTTTTTTGCCGGAATTCTAGGCGTTATCAGCTAATTTCGGGTGTTTAAAACAATCTCAATCCAGGGCTTTAGCGAATCGGGTGAATTCGCTCACTAAGGTTTGATAGATGGACTTTTTAAACGACACGGCCATTTCCGGAATTTCTGCCAGGTTTGCCCACTTCCATGCCCTAAATTCAGGATGTTCGACCCCGGCAGGATCGATCTCAGAATCATCGCCCAGGAACCGCAAGGCGAACCATTTTTGAGTCTGTCCACGAAAGCGGCCCTGCCAAATCTTACCCCTCAAATCAGGCGGCAAGTCATAGGCCAGCCAGTCATCTACCTCGCCAATTATTTCCGCGTTGCCGGTGCCGATCTCTTCGGCAAGTTCTCTGAGAGCCGCCGCCGCCGGGACTTCGCCGTCATCGATACCGCCTTGCGGCAATTGCCAGGCGTCCTGATACGTATCGAGCCGTTGACCGACAAAAACCTGGCCATTTTTATTAAATAGGACAACGCCCGCGCAGGGTCGGTACGGCAAGTCAGTTGACGGCTGATCAGCGGGCATTATTTCGGTGCAGGCGCATTTGGCTGGTTAGCTTGAGTGGCCTGACCTGGAGCTTTTTCTTCGCCACTGCCACCGCCGCCGCCGCCGCCGCTGCCACTGATTTTAACGATCGCGGAAACCGGCGCTAAAATCAATTTTTTGCCGGGGAGTGTTTTGGTCCAGGCCATGATGTGGGTCAGCGTCGACGGTAAAGCGCGGGCAATGCCAATGGCGCTGGCATTTTTTTCCGCCAGTTCCACCAGTTTTGAGAGGCCGCGCATGATGCCGATGCGAGACGGATCTTGATCAATATAAACGTCGCTACGGGCGCGTGGCAAAGCGATAGTTGAAGCAATTTTCACGATTTGGCTGCCTTTGACCAGACCGTCATCGATCATCAATAAGCCGCGCGAGCGAATTTCATTAAGTACCGGTGTTAAGGCCTCTTGTGAGGTTGCGAAACGGGTACCCATTGACTGAAGTAAACCGACATTGCCGATTGAAAGTGACAATATATAGCGCAGTCGCTCGATATTATCGTTTTGTTTCAGATCCGTTTGTAACGCAATAGGGCCAGGATCTGAGGTTGGAAAATCAGCCGTCTCCATCGGCAGCATTATCAGCGTTTCGTGTCCTGCGGTGCGAGCCAAGCCGACCCAATCGCCGACATCTTTCGCATAGGGATCGAAGGCCAAGGTTACTTCAGCCGGGGTGTGATTGACGGCGGCGATGGTTGCCGCCCGGCTAAAGCCCAAACCTTTAATAATGATGCCGACGCGGGATAAATTCGTTGCGCCGGTAAATGGCTTGGCATAGACCTGCCATGGCTGGCGCCCGTCGGTCGCTATTTTTGGGATTACACCGCCGCCGACAGATTCGCCCAATTGCTGGTCCGGCCCCGGTAGCGGTTTCGGATTTTGCATCATCGGAATGCCTTTATAAGCCGCGGCATTTACTGAAGGGATGACGACACCAGCGCCGGCTTGGGTGCGCGGTCGTGAGGCTTCTGGCGGCGTTCCATTTGCGGGTGCCGCATCTGGCGCCGAAGAAAGTTGGCTATTCTGTCCGGCGTCATTACCGGAACTTTTTACCGGTGCAGAGGCGCTGCCTTGACCTGTTGCCGCCCGGCCCATTTTCATTTTTCCGCCAGTCCGCATTTTATTTTTAGGTGGAATTTTCAGGCTCAAGGCCGCTTTTGGCAGGTCACTATGAGCGGTTTCCTCTTCATCGTCGCCGCCGAGAAAAAACATCGCACCGCCACTGATTGCAGCGACGATAACAAATACGGCGGAGCCAATAATAATCCATTTCTGTTTGTCGCCGCCACCTTCGTCATCTTCGTCATCGTAATCTTCATCGAAGTCGTCGTCGGGGAAATCGATATCTTCTAAATCAAGATTTTCGTATTCTTCGCCGTCGCTATCAGCATCGCCACCGTCACTTTCGCCTTCATCTTCAGCATTGTCTTCTTGGGCATCGGCTGGCGCATCGTCAGATGAGTCTGAGGGCGCGTCATCAAACATTGAATCCACGTCTTCTTGCGATTGTTCTTCATCACCATTTGCTGCATCCGCAGCAGGCGGATCATCGAACATAGAATCGACGTCTTCTTGTGAATTATCTTCATCAGCCATAACGGGCTTCCGGTATTTTCAATCAGATGTCTATTTTAGCCCTTCATGCGCGAAGAAAACAGCGAAACACCGCGTAACAGATCAAGGGCGCGTTGTAACTGAAAGTCCTGCCGATCGGTGTTCGATGCCGCAGGGGCGGGTTTTTTCTTTGAATCCGGCTCATTTTTGGACTTACTGTCAGGTTTTTTACCAGATTTTTCGTCCTTGCCACCGACGCCATTTTTGCCGTTATCATTCTTTAAGGCACCCCTGAGATCGGCTTCACGAGTACGGCGGCGCGGTTCAATCGCTTCGATTCGCGCCTGCTCAACTTTGATATCCGGGTTAACGCCGATTTCCTGAATGGAACGGCCGGAGGGCGTGTAATAGCGCGCCGTCGTCAAGCGCATGGCGCCGTGCTGTTGCAGCGGGATGATCGTCTGCACCGAGCCTTTACCGAAGGATTTGGTGCCGAGGATGATGGCGCGTTTATGATCTTGCAAGGCGCCGGCAACAATTTCAGACGCGCTGGCCGAGCCGCGATTAATCAGCACGACGATTGGTTTGCCATTGGTTAGATCGCCGGGCCTGGCATTAAAGCGCTGATGCTCTTCTTTATTACGCGAACGGGTCGAGACAATCTCACCCTTATCAAGGAAAGCATCGGAGACGGCGATTGCCTGATCAAGCAAACCACCTGGATTGTTTCTGAGGTCAAGCACCAGTCCTTTGAAGTTTTTGCCCAGTTCTTTTTTGATTTTGGTCATCGCTTTCGCCAATCCTTTACCGGTTGGCTGGCTGAACGAAGATATACGGATATAGCCGATATCATCACCTTCGGTGCGAGACCGCACCGTACGGAGCGGGATAATACCGCGGGTAACGGTGACATCGAACGGCTTTTTATTAACGCGCCGGATGGTGAGTTTAATATCCTCGCCAACTTTGCCGCGCATTTTTTCGACCGCTTGCGACAATGTGAGACCAAGCACCTGTTTACCATCTAAATGCGTGATGAAATCACCCGGCTGCAAGCCAGCGCGATGGGCCGGCGTATCGTCAATCGGTGAGACTACTTTAATCAAGCCGTTTTCCATCGTTACTTCGATGCCGAGACCGCCGAATTTGCCACGGGTCTGCACCCGCATATCTTTGAAGTTTTTGGCATTGAGATAGCTCGAATGCGGATCAAGCGATGTCAGCATGCCGGTGATGGCTGCTTCAATGAGGTCCTGATCAGACGTCTTCGTGACGTAGCTTGAACGCACCCGTTCAAACACATCGCCGAATAAGTTGAGCAGACGATAGGTGTCGACGTTCTTTTTCTTCTTTTCCTTCTCAGCCGCGTGGAGATCAAATGTGCCGCCGATCACTGAGAGTGAGAGAACAACACCTGTCACCAAATATACTATTTTTTTCATCTGCTTAACCTTGTCTTTTTAACTGCTTTTTCTTTTAGCCAGCCACGGTACTGGATTGATCGGCTGGCCGTTCCTCCGCAGCTCTATATAGAGCGCCGGTTTACTTTCAATCTGCGATCCCATAACGCCGACGGGTTCGCCTGACAATAAATATTGCCCCATTATACCATCAATTCGGGACATCCCTGCCAGGAGACTATGATATCCCTCGCCATGATCAATGATCAAGAGTTGCCCGTATCCGCGGAAATTTCCAGCAAAAACGACTTTTCCGTCATAGGGGGCGATAACTTGGGCCGAATCACGGGTTTCGATCGTTAGGCCTTTACGGGTGACGCCGCGGCGAACGGTTTCGCCATAGCGTCCACTGATATGTCCCACTGCTGGATATCTTAAAGAACCGCGCGATAAAGCAAAAGGTTTAAGATCAAGCGGGGGTGCCAATCGAACAACTTTTTTGGGTGTTGAGGAGGTTTTATTTGATTTTGCTTTTTTGGCCTCAAGCAGTTGTTTTTGCTTTCTTTTTTTCTCTGCGGCGAGCTGTTTTTGGCGTTCTTGTTCGAGATTGCCAAATAAATCACGCAAGTTTTGAGCCTGTCCGCTGAGGTTTTCGATTCGGAGCGTTGCTTCGCGGCGTTGAGAAAGCGCACGCTCATGCTCAGCCGCTTTTATACGGATCAATCCATCCAACGTGGCGCGCTTATTCTTGAAATCGAGACTGGTCTTGGCAAGCTGAGATTTGCGTTTGGCGATCAATTCGCGGGTTGCGGCGAGGGCGATCAAATCTTCGCGAAGTCGGGCAGCTTGGCCTTCAATTTGCGGAACGGCCGAGCGTAAGAGGATCGCCGTCCGGATCAGATCAGCGGCGCCTGTCGGGTAGGCAATGACCGCTTCTGGCGGCAATCGCGACAATTTTTGCAAAGCCATCAAGACACCGGAGAACTGGCCGCGGCGTGAATCGAGTAAATTACGTTTCTCAGCCTCCGCTTTATTGAGGTCATCAATTTCGGATTCAAGCTTCGACAAGCGTTGTTCAAGATTTTGCACCGCCGTGGCGACGCCAATGCGATCACGGCTGGCTTGTGACAAATCACTTTTCAAATCATCAGCTTGTTGTTTCAGCTGCTGGCTTTGTTTTTTACCGGCCTCAATCGCTTTCTCAACCTCTTTGATCTGGTTGTCGAGGGCATTGTCTTTTTGTTGGGCGAAACCCGAACCCGCCAGCAATAAAACAAGGCATAAAGCGGCACTAAAGATGATAGAAGAAGTTATGCGGCGCGATCTAGACTGTCGCATCTTCGGTCTGTTTTTCAGAAATCAAAGACTCACTGATCAAAGACTGGCCGGTCATTTCCACAGGCTGGTCCAAGCCGAGCAGCCGCAGCAGCGTCGGCGAAACATCGGCAAGCACGCCTGCTTTTAAGCCTTGGGCAAAGCTCGGCGGGTTCACCAGGATCAGCGGTACCGGCGATAAAGTGTGCGCCGTGTGAGGGCCCTTGGTTTCGGGATCGGTCATTTGCTCGGCATTGCCATGATCAGCAGTAATCAACATCGTGCCGCCGACATTAGTCAGCGCTTGCTCGAGCCGGCCCAAACAATTATCCACGGTTTCGGCGGCTTTGACGGCAGCTTCCATAACGCCGGTATGGCCGACCATATCGCCATTGGCATAATTGACGATGATGAGATCAAATTTCTCGGCTTCTATGGCTGCCACTAGATTATCGGTGACTTCGGGCGCGGACATTTCCGGCTGCAAATCATAGGTCGCGACTTTGGGCGAGGGTACGAGAATGCGCTCTTCGCCAGGGAATACCTGCTCCTCACCACCATTAAAAAAGAAGGTGACGTGAGCATATTTCTCGGTCTCAGCGGTGCGGAGCTGGGTCAGCCCGGCATCCGAGACCACTTCACCTAAGATTTTTTCAAGTTTCCGCTGGGGGAACAATGCGGTCATAAACTGATTAAGGTGGGTTGAGTATTCGGTCATGCCGGCCTGGGCGGCGAGTTTCAACTCACGTGGCCGTTCGAAGCCATCGAAATCGGGATCAACCAGGCTGGCCATAATCGCGCGCGCGCGGTCCGAGCGGAAATTAAACATCAGCACCGCATCGCCGTCTTTAATGCCGTCATAATCACCGATCACCACCGGCAGCATGAACTCATCTGTTTTGCCCGCATCGTAGCTGGCTTGAATGGCGTCGACGGCATCCTCTGCGCCTGCGGCTTCCGCATCGACAATTGCGTGATAGGCCTGCACCACCCGATCCCAATTATTGTCCCTATCCATCGCATAGTAACGCCCCGTTACGGTGGCTATGGTGAAGTTACGTAGCGCCGAAGTTTTATCGACAACCTCCGCCATAAAGCCTTTGCCGCCGGATTGTGCAATATCCCGGCCATCCATAAAGGCGTGGAGCTTGGTGGTAATACCGTCACCTGCCAATATTTCCGCAAGTGCGAGCAAATGATTCTGATGGGAATGCACGCCACCCGGTGAAGCGAGGCCGAGCAGGTGACAGGCGCCGCCACTTTGCTTGAGCTTGGCGATAAACTCGGTGAGAGCAGGGATGTCTTTGAGCGTGCCATCGGCGATTGAATTATCAATCAGCGGTAAATTCTGCATGACGACGCGGCCAGCACCCAGATTCGTGTGGCCCACTTCGGAATTGCCCATTTGCCCGGCCGGCAGACCAACATCCAGCGCCGACGCTTCAAGCTGTGCTGTGGGATAAATCTCTGACATGCGGTCCCAATTGGGCGTTGCGGCATGATGGATCGCGTTGTCCGCCGCCGCCGCGCGTTCGCCCCAGCCATCGAGGATGCAGAGCATCACCGGGCGGCGCTTATCACCGTTTTCTTTGTCGATCTTATTCATACGCATATGTCGCAAAACTAGCCGCGAGATACAATAGGAGAGTTTGGGGGTAGGTAAGCCCGCGCATGACGAAAGAAGAAGGGGTAACTAAAAAATCACCGCCGCTTGTTATTCAAATAGAGCACCAGGGAGATGATGATCAGCAGGGCGATAATAGCGTTTTCGCCGGTCGATTTAGCGAAAACCCCGATATTGGCAATTAAACCAACAATAAATTCGCCCGACGTCTGGCCGAGCAAAAAATAAATAAAAATTAGCAGGACGAGGCCAAGACTGAATACTTCGACAAGCGACCATAGGGCCCTTCTCAATAAATCAATTTTCTCCATAATTGACCTCGTCCTGTATTTTGGAAAGTACTGCTAAGCGGATCTGCTCCTGAGCAACCAGATAATAACGCCGAGAGCAATTAATCCTACCAACCCTGCACCACCAAGATTACTGATGAGCGCGGTTAAATTGCCGACAACATCGCCGACAAAAGGAAGTTTATTACCAATAAGAACTCCTAATACGATACCAAGTCCGATTAGCGACAAACCGATATCGGTAAGTGAGCCAATCCAGGTCCTAACTTGATTTAGCATAGACAAAGTCTCCTAATAGTTTCAGTTATAACTGCCTTTCGTCCCATATACCATATGTAGTGAGAAAGCGGATACGGGTGCGCATATATAGCACAGATTCTTTTTTTTTGGCCCAAAAAATTGTCTGACTTGTAAAAAAACACTCAATTAATAGTGAGCCAAACCAGCAGATATTGCCAAAATTGACGGCTATCAACACCTTGCTCGGTAAATATGAAGGGATTTATGGGTCGGCATATCAGCAAATTTAAGGTCCAAAATACCGGAGTTTAATCGGTTTTTTCGATATTAAATATCAATTCTATCTGATTGTTTAATGGTATGGGCATTCTGTAAACTTTAACCTGACTTCGAGTGTGGGTAAAAATTCAAGCCAGAAATATGTGATGCAGTTAGCAAGTGCTTAGCGGTAGCAATGGTGTTGATATTGACGAAGATCAAATACGAAATCAGTGGCATGTGAAAAACTACTTTATTTATAGCTCTATAAATGTTTTATAGTTCTATAAAATTAATATGATCGATAAATGGAGTGTCATTTAGGTGAGAGCAGTAAGAACATGGTCGGTTCGGCATTCCCGTTTTATTGAAACGGTGTGGCAGGCGTTTTCTGTGGTGCTCGATATGCTGGCGCCGGTGTTGCGTCATCTGCCTCGCCGTCTGCTTGAAGGGCCGATCAAGCCGGTCGAAAAAATTGCCAAAAAATTTATGTTCGATTGTCAAATGTGTGGCCAATGTGTGTTGAGCCTTACCGGCATTTCCTGCCCGATGAATTGCCCGAAAACGTTGCGCAATGGCCCGTGCGGCGGCGTCTTGGCGGATGGCGGTTGCGAGGTGTTGCCGGAAATGACTTGCGTCTGGCTCGATGCCTGGGATGGCTCCAGCCACATGAAAAACAATACTGCCATTAATGAAATCCAACATCCGGTTTCGCATTTGACCCGCGCCCGCTCGACTTGGGCGGCGAGTTTGCAGGATGATCATTCCCAGCCGGCCTGGCCTGAAATTTCGATCGGCAGTACGGTTAAAACCACGGACGCCGTCCCCGTGCGCGCCAGCAGCTTGCAGCAGATGCTGAATTCAGGCGCCTTTACGGTAACGACGGAATTTAATTCTCCAGATACCGCGGCGGCAGGAGATATCATTGAGGCTGTTCAGCCGTTAACCGATATCTGTGATGGCGTTAACGTCACCGACAATGCCGGCGCTAATGTCCATATTTCAAGCCTCAGCACCTGCGCGCTAATGGCGCAGCAAGGCTTTGAGCCGGTCATGCAGATGACCTGCCGTGACCGTAACCGCTTGGCGATTCAATCAGATGTTTTGGGGGCCGCGACTCTTGGCATCACCAATATCACCTGCATGTCGGGCGATGCCATCACCAGCGGTGATCATCCTGACGGCAAGCCGGTGTTTGATTTGGATGCGGCGTCGCTGCTGCAAACGATTCGGCATCTCCGTGACGAAGGCAAGTTTTTGACCGGTCGCGAGCTTAAATCCGCGCCTTATATATATATGGGGGCGACCGCCAATCCGACAGCGACATTTCTTGATGTCGAAATCAATCGGGTTGCCAAGAAAGTTCGTGCCGGCGCACAATATCTGCAAACTCAATATTGTTTTGATATGACGGCATTGAAAAACTTTATCGCTCGTTTTCGTGACGAAGGCCTTGATGAGTGGGCGCATTTGCTGATCGGGGTTGGTCCTTTGCGGTCGGCCAAAAGTGGCCGTTGGATGAGGGATCATATTCCCGGTGTTCATATTCCGGACAAAATTATAGAACGTATTGAGCAAGCGGGTGACGAGCGTGCAGAAGGTCAGAAATTTGCCGCCGAGTTTATTGAGGAATTGAAAGAAATGGCCGCCGTCTCAGGTGTGCATATCATGGCGATTGGCCAGCCCCTGCGGGTCGCTCAAATTGTCGAGATGGCCGGTATCGGCCCGAAATATAGGAGTTAGTTGAGAAAATCGTATTACCGGGCGCTTTTTTTGCAGCGTTCGAAATTAACTAGGGGGGGATTTCAGCAGGTTCATTGCTTGCCGGTCTCCCGAGGAAAATAAATTTTTGGCACAGGAGCCGTAATTATGAGTAATGAAAAACATGAAAAGCTGATTAATCTGATCGCCGATATGGAAGAGGATGAAGCCCTCGCCCTTACCCAGGAATTGATCGACGAAGGTGCTGAGCCTACGGCTATTCTTGAGATTTGCCGGGCGGCGATGGATATCGTCGGCCAGCGTTTTGAAGATAACGAATACTTCGTGCCCGAACTCATCCTGGCTGGCGAAGTGCTGGACCAAATGTCGGCGATGGTGAAACCGTTGATCGCCGATACGACGGATGAGGATGAGAAGGTTGATAGCGGCACGGTCCTAATCGGTACGGTACATGGCGATTTGCACGATATCGGTAAAAATATTGTCACCTTCATGCTCGATGTTAACGGTTATAACGTTATCGATTTGGGTATTGATGTTTCGCCGCAGGCTTTCATTGACGCAATTAAAGAAAAATCGCCTGAAATTGTCGGCTTAAGCGGTTTTTTAACACTCGCCTTCGATTCGATGAAGGAAACCGTTGAAGCTATTTCCGAGGCAGGCTTGCGTGAAGAAGTGAAGATCATGATCGGCGGCGGCCAGGTCGACGAGCAAATCCTCAATTATACCGGCGCTGATTCATTTGGCCTTAATGCCATGAGCGCTGTCAACCAATGCAAGGAATGGATCGGGGAGGCTGCGTAATGGCCCCATTGGATACCGACCGGGACCCTAAGGAACTTTATCAGGAACGCGTTGAGCGGATCGCTGATGCCGTAGCTCTAAAGGAAACGGACCGGATTCCCTATATCTACGCGACTCGTTTTTGGAACGCCAAGCTTGCTGATATGACCTGCAAGGACACCATGTATGACGTCGAAAAAAGCATATCCTCCAACCGGAAAGCGATTGAACTATTGCAGCCGGATGCTTTCGGGGCGGCCAATTATGCCTATGGCGGAGCCCTGGAAAAGCTCGACTATCACCCGCTCGAATGGCCGGGCGGCGGCGCTGCCGATGATGTCTGTTTTCAATATATCGATAAGGAACTCATCGTCCCGGATGAATATGATGAGTATTTGTTCGATCCAACGGGCTTCTACCTGCAAAAATATTTACCGCGTATCGCGACGGGTTTTGAAGGCCTCAAACATTTTCCGAATTTTCCGACGTTATCGGAATGGAACATCGTCTACAATCTTCGTGCCTTCGCCAATCCTGAACTTCAGGAGTCGTTTAAGACATTGATGGAAGTGGGCGAGATGGTTGACCACTCCATGACGCGCATGACCGAATTTATCACGGAGATGATGGAGGCCGGCTATCCGATGGCGATCGGTGGTTTCTGCAAAGCGCCCTATGATCACATCGTCGATTTTCTGCGCGGCTCCAAAGGCGGCATGCTCGATATGTTCCGCCACAAAGACAAGCTGCTGGAAACCATCGACAAAGCACGCCTGTTGCTGAACACCAATGTCGTCGAGGGTGCCAAACGCGTTGGTTGCCCGTATGTTTTTATTCCTCTTCATTGGGGGCTCGATGGCTTTATGTCGCCGGACCAGTTTAATGAATTCTACTGGCCGAGTTTGCGCCAAACGATCCATGATCTGATTGATGCGGAAATGACGCCGGTCATTTTGTGGGAAGGTGATTGCACAACGCGGCTCGAATTCATCGGCGACATTCCGCCGGGCAAAGCCATCTATTGGTTCGAGCGAACCGACTTGCATACCGCCAAAGACGTGCTGGGTGATGTCGTCTGTTTGCGGGGCAATGTTTCTCCGTCACTTCTCAATACGGGAACGGCAGATGAAGTAGATGCCTATTGCAAAGACCTAATCGAATATGTCGGCAAAGGCGGTGGTTTTATTCTCGATGGCGCCGCCAGCATCACCGATGAAGCACCGATTGAGAATATCGTCGCGATGGCGGAATCAGTGCGCAAATACGCTAACAACTAAATAAGGAAATTAGCCCCATGTTAGAAAAATCAGGCACCGAACTTTATGCCGAGCGAGAGCAACGGGTTCAAGACGCGATGGAATTGAAGGAAACCGATCGGGTTCCGCTATCGATGTTTTCCCATTTTTGGCCGGCGACATTGGCGGGCATTACGTTCGAGCAAGCCATGTATGACTATGACGCTTTTAATGATGCCATGCGTCAGACTCTCGAACTCCTGCAGCCCGACATGTATGCCTTGAACCAGACCTACATATGTGTTGGGCCGACGCTTGAGTTGATGGAATTTAAACAGCTCGAATGGCCGGGTCATGGCACCGATCCCAATGTCTCGTTTCAGTTTCTTGACCGGGAATATATGAAGCGAGACGAGTATGACGCGTATTTAGCCGACACGACCGATTTTTTCCTGCGTAAATATATGCCGCGCGTTGCCGGTGCCTTCGAGCCGTTTGGCAAACTGCCTTATCTGCCGGCGCAGTATTATTTCAAGATGATCCGCGTGCCGACGGCTTTCGCCGGTGATGACATGATCGAAGGCTTGGAGAAAATTCTCGCCGCCGGTAAAGAAATGCGGAAGATGATGAAAGGCGCACTTGGTTTCGCCAAGGATATGGCGGCGCAAGGCTTCGTGCAAAGTATCGGCGGTAGTGCCGCCGCCCCGTTTGATAATTTTGCTGATTATCTCAGGGGTTCCAAAGGCGCGATGCTCGATATGTTCCGTAATAGAGATAAGTTGCTGGAGGCGATGGATCGGGTTGCTGATTGCATTATCGAAGACACGATTATTGCCAGTAAGAATAATCCCAGCCGCCAGATTTTTATTCCGCTGCATTGGGGGCTCGATAATTTCATGTCGCCTGAGCAGTTTGAGACATTCTTTTGGCCACCGCTCAGAAAAGTTCTAATGGGACTTATTGACGCCGATCTCATCCCTTGTGTGCTTTGGGAAGGTGATTGCACGACCCGTCTTGAAACCATCGCCGATATTCCCGTCGGCAAGGCAGTCTACTGGTTTGAGCAAACCGATCTGAAGCTCGCCAAGGCCGTGTTGGGAGACATCACCTGTTTGCGCGGCAATGTGTCGTCCTCGGTTTTGATCACCGGCACGCCAGACGATGTCGATGAACAATGCAAAGACTTGATCAAAGTAGCTGGCAAGGGCGGTGGCTTTATTCTCGATGGTGCTATCGGCCTGCCTGATGAAGCCAAGGTCGAAAACGTTGTCGCCATGGCGGAATCAGTTCGAAAGTATGCAAATTAGGATTTGATGGATGCCGGTTATAACCGATTGGCCTGATTTTTTTTCAAGCCCGAATTTCGAAAGTTGGCAGGAGCTAAATTGCAGCCGCACGCTGCAACCTCGCTTCCAGCGCGAAGTTCGGGAAATGCATGAGTTTGCGCTTGAAGAAAAATTAGTTCAGCCGCGCCTCGTTTATTCAGCCCTGCCGATCATTGACAAGGGCGTGGATTGGATCCGCTTGGAAAACGGTCTCGAATTAACCAATGCCGCTGAAATCGCCAATAAATTTGCTGCTGCAGATGAGCTTATTCTGGCTGTCGGCACAATCGGTGACGGGCTGGAAATAGCCGCCGCGGAAATGTTTAAAAATAAAAAGGCGATTAAAGCCCTGGCCCTGGAAGAAGTCGCGGTCGCTGCAGTATTCGAGTTCACGAATGCAGTTTTTTCCTGCATTGATGAATTTGCCGAGACTCGTGAGCTGCAAGCCAGCAGTCCGATTTATCCAGGTCATGGTGATTTTGGCATTGAGCAGCAACGCACTGTCTTTGAGATCGCCGGTGGTGACGAGATCGGCATGCGCATATTGAAAACTGATATGCTGTTTCCGGCAAAATCGATATCCCTGGTATTTGGTCTCGGTCATGATTTGCCGCGCTGGGACCGCAAGAAAGATTGTGAAACCTGCAAAGCGCGTGATCGCTGCCGTTTTCGCACCCCTGAAAGTCTCGCCGCATGACAGCTCACCGCATAACCTTTGAGCCTATGCAGGACGTGATCGACTGTAATGCCGGCGAAACAATCCTCGAGGCGGCACGCCGGGAACGCATCCGGATTTCGAGTTCCTGTGGCGGACATGGAACATGTATGTCCTGTGCGGTTCAGATCACGGATGGTACATTACCGCAGGCTCATGAGGCAGATGCACAAGTTTTTTCTGATCGCCGGCTAGGTGAGGGCTGGCGGCGAGCATGTATTACTGAACTCAACGGTGATTGCACCATTAGCGTGCCGGCGCGATCCACGGCTGCGCCCGTGCGCACTCAAGTCGATGGTCTCGGTAATAACATGGCCAATTTGGTCGATTTTGAACCGATGGTTAAGGTCATTCATTTTGAACTTGATGAACCTACCCTTGAAGATGGCCGCTCTGATGAAACGCGGTTGCGCGACGCCTTGGCTGAGGATTATCCCGGGGCCTGTAACACCTTTGATGCCGCACTCCTTCGCACTTTTGCCTTGGATTTAAGAAAGTGGGGGTGGGCCGGCTGGCTGGCCACTACTGAGGGTGAAGTTATTGCTGCCGGTTCCCGGGAAGGCCGGGTATTTGGCATGGCGGTGGATTTAGGCACGACAAACATGTCGGGGTTTCTGGTTGATATGATGACCGGCGAGACCTTGGCCGCCGAAGGTATGGAAAATCCGCAAACCAGCTATGGCGCGGATCTGATCACCTATGCCTCCCATATTCGGCGTAATCCGGAGACCGCGAAAATATTGCAGGAATTAGCCGTCGAGGCGATTAATCAATTGGCCGCGGATATGTGTGAGGCGGTTGGCGCGCAGGCGAGCGACATTGTTGAAATCACCATAGCCGGAAATACGATGATGCATCATTTGTTGCTTGGCTTACCGGTGACCCAATTGGCCATGTCACCCTTTATCCCGGCCTATAGCGATGCGTTTGACCTTAAAGCCCGCGATCTCAATATTGAAGTGGCGCCTGGTGGTTATGTGCATTTGCTGCCCAATATCGCCGGCTTTGTCGGCGGCGACCACGTTGCTTCTTTGCTGGCCTCCGAATTTATTGACGGAAGGCCGGTGATCATCATGGATATCGGCACCAATACCGAGCTTTCACTGGTTGAGGGAGACAATATTACCAGTGTTTCCTGCCCCTCCGGCCCGGCTTTCGAAGGCGGCAATATAAGCTTCGGTATGCGCGCCGCGGCGGGTGCGATTGAATCCGTGCGGCTTAAAAACAACGAGGTTCAACTGCAAACCATTGGTGATGAAACACCGGTCGGAATTTGTGGTTCGGGCGTGATGGATGTCGCGGCTCAACTGCATTTGGGCGGCGTCTGCAATGAGCGCGGCCGGCTGCAAAAAAACCATCCGCAGGTCAAGGAAATCGGCAAGAACCTGGTTTTTGTATTGGCTGATGAAGAAGCCACCGGCGGACAGGAGATAACGTTTTCGCAAGATGACTTGCGCGCCGTGCAACTTGCCAAGGCTGCCATTCGATCGGCGACGGATTTGCTGCTTAAACACACCGGCTATACCGAGCGCGATCTCGGGCAAATCATTATTGCCGGCGCCTTCGGCAGTTATATTGATGTCGATAGCGCTTTGGCCATCGGCCTGCTGCCCGATCTGCCGTATAACCGTTTCGCCCAGGTCGGTAACGCCGCCGGTGACGGTGCCCGCTTTGCACTGCTTTCTTATAAGCAACGCGAGGCCGCCAAGGACATCGCGCTGCGCTCAAACTACATCGAACTCGCCAGCGACAAGGGCTTTATGAAAGTTTTTGGCAGCCGGATTAATTTTGAAAAACAACGGGCAATTAAATCAGTTGCTTAAAATTTGAGGACCCCATCAATGGCCATACCAGGACTTTCAATCATCGGCGAGCGGATTAATCCCGGCTTCCAAAGCACCAAGGCAATGTTCGACAATTCGGATATCGGCGCCATCCAGGAGCTTGCGGTCAAACAGGCCGACGCTGGTGCCGTTTATTTGAACATCAATATCGGTACCCGTGCGTTGGATGATCCTGAGTTTATGAACGAGGTCATTGACGGCATTCAGGCGGTCGTCGATATTCCGCTGTCGTTCGATTTTCCCAATGTTGCGGTGCAGGAAATTTGTCTCAAGAGATATGATCCAGCGAAAGCCAATGGCCAGCCGCCGATCGTTAATTCGATCTGTGAGACTCGCTGGGACATGCTTGAATTGCTGAAAATCCAACCGTTTAAAATAATCTTGATGTCTTCTGAGCGGGTTGAAGATGGCGTCGGCAAGCAAAATAAAACAGCTGACGAAATGTGGCAGACGACCCGGCGCATGGCCAAGGCCATTCTTGAAGGTGATCACGGAATAACCACCGATGACCTGATCGTTGATACAGCCATCGGTACACTGTCATCGGATACCGAGGGATTGACACGGGCGTCGCTGGAAACCGTGAATTTGATCAATCAGGATCCTGATTTAAAAGGCATTCATATGTCGGGAGGGTTATCAAATTTGTCCGTACAACTCCCGTCGAAAGAAATCGATGGCGCACCGATGAAGCTGCAATTGGAAAACGCTTATCTCACCCTGGCGGTGCCCAACGGTTTTGATATGGTGCTGGCGACGCCGTGGCGGGCATATGAACTTTTACCGGATGACAATACAGTGCTGGCCCATTTTAAAGGCATAGTCGCCTTGGATGGTACCGATGCACTTCGCCGGGTACGAAAAATGTATAAAAGCTGATCCATGTCGCGAAGGATTATCCAAACTGACAGCTATTTCGATGGTACTAAGTACCACAATGAGGGCCCTTTTTGCGTGTTAATCGAAGATGGCTCGATCAAAGATATTCTGACTGGTGAATTGCCGCCGGAATTTAAATCAGATGATGTTCTGACTGAGCGTGCAGCCTATATCATGCCCGGTCTCGTCGAGGCCCACTGTCATTTATTTCTTGATGGCGGCGAGTTGGATTTTAAAAAACGCAGTGAATATCTGAAAGCTGATGAAAACGAGATGCTGGCGGTCGCCAGGCGCAACGTTGAGGCCAGTTTAGCGACCGGCATCACGCTTATCCGCGATGCCGGTGACAAATGGGGAATAAATCACCGCATTCGTGAGGAGACGGCAGCTTCAGACGAATTGGTTCCAGAAGTGCGCTCACCCGGCCTCGGCATTCGCAAGCCAAAACGCTACGGTGGCTTTATGGCCCGTGAGGTTGAAACCAAGGACGAGATTCTGGCGGCCATTAAAGACCTCTTAAAAACCGGAGATGAACTGAAAATATTGCTCACCGGTATCATCGATTTTGAAACCGGCACGGTGAAAGGTAAGCCGCAATTCGACGTTGACGAAGCCAAGCTGATTGTCGCCACGGCTCATGATCTAGGTTATCGCACATTTGCCCATTGCAGTGGTCTAGCGGGTCTCGATGTTGCCGCCGCCGCCGGGGTCGATTCTGTCGAGCATGGATTTTTCATGACCCGCGATATATTGGAAATTTTAGCCGAAAAACAAATCGCCTGGGTGCCGACTTTCTCGCCGGTGCATTTTCAATGGGCGCGGCCGGAAATCGTCGGCTGGAGCGAGGAAAGTGTCGACAATCTTAGGCGTATTCTCGATTCTCACAGCGAGCATATAAAAATAGCTGATGAGTTGGGTGTGCCGGTAGTCGTCGGTTCGGACGCCGGTAGCCATGGCGTGCGGCATGGCTCAGCCGTGATCGATGAAATTAAATTTCTCGTCGAGGCCGGAATGTCGATGGCGAAGGCGCTTAACGCTGCGACCTCGCTGCCGCGCCGCTTGTGGGGGAATACTTCGGCCGATATCAAACCCGGCCATAAAGTGGAGATCATCGGCCTGCCGGAATCGCCATTTGAAAATCCGGCTATGTCGTGGCAGCCTAGCTGGGTCATGATGGGGAATGACAGTATAACTCTCTAAGTCAGGTGGAGCTTGGAATAATGACCATTGCTTATTTTCAGACGCTAAATGTGGCTGCGGAAACTGGTCCGGAAATTCGCCAGAACTTTCGTGAGCAAGCCGTGCCGGTGTTGCTGGAACATCCGGAAATTGATTGCGTTAGTGTGTATGCCCCGGAACTAGTTGAAGATCCTTATGTCGATGATGGACCGCCGCCGGAACTTGTCGTGCAGTTTAATGTTGCTGATCTTGAAGCCCTGGAGCTGGTATTTAACGACCAAGACGTTGTCCCGATACTGGCTGCGCCGGAAAATGCTAAGGCAAGTGCGGAAGTTTTTGAAGTCATTGCCTATGATATTAAGGGTGTTGCCGAACCTGAGAAACGTACGGCACCGCTCTCATTTAATGTCCGCTATTACGCGCCGGTAACAGATGCACAACATTTTGTTGACTTTTATCTCGCCCACCATCCGCAAATTCTCGCCGATCTGCCAGGTATTCGTAACGTGTTTTGCTATGTGCCGGTGGCGTCCTCGGCAAAATCGCCGGCACCCATTTCAAATTGCATTCTCGGTAATGAAGTGGTTTTTGATACGCTTGATGCGTTGAACCAATCGATGAAAACCGAAGTGCGTCACCGATTACGGGAAGACTACAATGCGTTTCCGGTCCGCCCAGGCCCAAATTCCCATTACGCTATGCAGCGTCAGGATTTTTCATAGCTGGTTGCTCTTTAGGTAGGGTCGATACGCCATCCATCGACATGGTGAAGAAGGTATTAATAATTTCTTCGATAGATACATCTTTTGACGGGTTGTACCATCGTGACATCCAATTACACATACCGAGGATGGCAAAAGAGATCATCTTAGGATCGAGATCGGCGTTAAATTCACCCGCCTCCTGACCGTCAATAATGATATCCGTCCACAACTTGCCGTATTCATCCCAAGTCTCACTGAGTTCTGAGGCTTTTTCGGTATCGGCGAAAAAATGTTCTTCGCGGAAGGCCACCGTCATCTCAATATAACCGGGGGTATATTCGGACAAGTGACTCTCAAGCGCTGCTTTTAGTTTCTCACGATTGGTCAGATCGGTGCGGCAGATTAGCCGCATGCTGTTCAGCAGGGTTCTGCTGGTCGGCAAAAGAATTTCCAATAAAATGTCGATGCGGCTTCTGAAATAGTAATAGATCGCCTCGCGCTTGACGCCAATCGCATTGGCAATATCTTCGACGGAGGTGTTTGAGACACCTTTACGCGCGAAAATTTCGGCGGCACGTCTGAGAATTTCGGTTCGTCGATCCATTTAAGGTATTTTGCCTCCTTCAGGGGCATCGCCACAATAACAGATTGGATAGCATTTTACAAATAATTTTACAGTACTGTAAAATTTTTATTTACATATGGAGCTCGATTGGGTAGCCTATCATAACGGTCTTAGAAAATCTGGTGAATAAGGCGCAGAAATAGCGACGTGCCAGCGTAAAATAAAAGTTCAGTAGGAAGGAAAAATCTTGATGGCAGATGCAGATTATATCGGCAAAGAATACCCATCCTTTACCGTCAATGTTGAAAA
Organism: uncultured Rhodospirillaceae bacterium; assembly: GCA_913020445.1. Classification (GTDB taxonomy): domain Bacteria; phylum Pseudomonadota; class Alphaproteobacteria; order Rhodospirillales; family UBA2165; genus TMED23. Next base: position 22,311 of record CAJWAR010000019.1, on the reverse strand, counting down.
AGGGCGAATTAAAATGTTCGCTGATTCCATCGGTGAAGAAAATCCCATCTATTTTGATGAAGAAATGGCTAAAAACTCAGGTTATTCAGGTATTCCGGTGCCGCCGACTTTTGCCTTCACCTTGACTATGGAGGCCGGCCAGTCTTTCAATATATTGGAAGATATGGGCATTCCGAAGACTCAGGCCATGCATGGTGAGCAGGGCTTCACCTACCATGATCATATATATGCTGGTGACACCGTAACAGGGGTTCAGCGCATCACCGATATTTATGAGAAAAAAGGCGGTGCCTTACAGTTCATTGAAGCGGTTATTGAGCTGCGTAATCAGACCGATGTTCATGTAGCCGATTTACGCTCTGTAATAGTCGTGCGTCATAATGTCGGGGAGAAAAGCTAATGAGTAACGTTGTCGATTATGCCAGCCTCAATGTTGGCGATCAAATCCCCGATCTGGTTAAAGAAAACATCAGCCGGACGCAGTTGGCGCTATTTGCCGGCGCTTCGGGTGATCACAATCCCATTCATTTGGATGACGAAGAAGCCAAATCAGGCGGCCTGCCGGGGGTGATTGTTCATGGCATGCTGACGATGGCTTTCTTGGGACAGGTTTTGACCGGTTGGGTGCCGCAAAATCAATTGCGTGGCTGGAACGCTCGTTTTGTCTCAATGGCGTTCCCTGGTGACACGATTACCTGCAAAGGGGTGGTTGCCGAGACACTTTCCGAAAACGGTGAAAATCAAGTAAAGCTTGATATTTCAGCTGAGAACCAAAAGGGTGACAATATTTTAGTTGGCACAGCGGTTGTCGCAATTTCTTAAGAAGACTGGGTAGAAGACTATGAAAATTGGCATTGATGTCGGCGGCACGTTTACCGACTTTTTCCTCGTTAAAGATGGTGAAGCACCGATTATTCACAAAACGCTTTCGACTCCGGAAGATCCCTCGATTGCCGTTCTTCAAGGTATGGAAGATTTGGCTGGGATGATGGCGCCGGTGATGTCGCCAGAAGATTTTGCTGGTGAATTGGAAACGATTGTTCACGGCACCACGGTTACGACCAATGCGACGCTAACCCGTCGTGGCGCTAAATCGGCATTGCTGACAACCAAGGGTCTGCGAGATGCGCTTGAAATGCGGCGCGGTATCCGCGAAGAACAATATAATAACCGCTACACCAATGTTGTCCCCTTGGCCGAGCGCTACTTGAGAACCGGCATTGGTGGCCGGCTTGACCGCAATGGCAAGGAATTAGAGCCGCTCTCCAAACAGGACATTCTCGACGCTATTGAACTCTACAAAAAAGAGGGTGTTGAAGCGATTTCGATCTGTTTCATGAACGCCTTTGCCAATCCGGAACACGAACAGGCGGCGGCTGAAATTGTCCGTCAAGAATTGCCGGATGCTTATTTAACCGTCTCAACCGAATTGCTGCCGTCGATCCGTTTTTATGAACGCGTTTCGACAACGGCGCTTAATACTTATGTCGGACCGATTCTGAGCCACTATCTCGGTCAGCTCAAAAACCGGCTCAAAGAAATCGGCTTTGGCGGTATATTGTTGATCATGCAATCGAACGGCGGCGTCATGTCACCGGAAATTGCCGAGCGAAAACCTGCCCAGACCTTATTGTCAGGTCCAGCAGGAGGTCCGGGCGCCGGTTTGATCTACGCCCAAGCGCACGACCAAAATAAATGCCTGACCGTCGATATGGGCGGCACCAGTTTCGAAGCTTCAATGGCGGTCGACAGTCCGATCATGGTCAACGATGGTGAAATTGATCGCCACCGCATCGCCCTGCCGATGCTGGGTATTCATACCATCGGCGCTGGTGGCGGCTCGGTCGGCTGGATCGATAAAGGCGGCTTGCTTCGCATGGGACCGGAAAGTGCCGGTGCCGATCCTGGCCCGGTGTGTTATCAAAAAGGCGGCGTTAAGCCGGCCACCACGGATGCCAATCTGGTGCTCGGCTATTTAAATCCAGGCTTTTTCGCTGGTGGTAAAATCGAGCTAAATGTCGATGCCGCGCGGGCAGCGATTGACGAACATATCGCCAAGCCTCTTAATCTAAGCATCGAAGAGGCTGCTGCCGGTATGTATCGCATTGCCTGTAATAACATGGCGCAGGGTGTGCGGGAAATTACCATCAAGCGTGGCTTTGACCCTCGCGAATTCCCGATGATTGTCGCCGGTGGCGCGGGTCCGATCCATTCCTGCCTGATTTGTAACGAGCTCGAAATTCCGTTCCAGATTGTACCGCGTGAAAGTTCTATACTTTGCGCTGTGGGCATGCTGATGGGTGACCTCAAGCATGATTTTGTCAGAACATTTGTCTCGCCGTTGAAAACCGTTGATTGGAATAAGCTGCGCAGCGTCTTTGGAGAGATGTCGGCTGAGGGCGCCGAGATGCTCACCGAAGAGGGCATTGATCCCGCCAATCAGGAATTTCATCTCAAGTTTGATTGCCGCTATCTACAGCAATATCACGAAGTTTCTTTCGTCGTGCCGACTGAATTTGTTGAAAAAAGCAATGCCGACGCGATCGCTGAGGCTTTCCATAAAGAACACAATCGGCTCTATGGTTATTCTCTGGATGAACTGGACGTTGTCGTTGAGATCATAAACGTGCGGGTCCAGGCTATCGGTCAAACTGACAAACCGGTCTTTCAAGAGATCGAGCGGGTGGATGAAGACCCGTCAGCCGCGCTCAAAGGCGAGCGTTCGGTCTATATCCCGGAAACGCAGGAATTTGCCGATGTACCGATCTATGACGGGCATAAACTGCAATACGGCCACAAGGTGCCGGGTCCGTCAATGATCGAAGAAGTAACGACAGCAATTTTCGTCAGCGACACATTTGATTGCATTGTCGATCAGTTGGGCTCGTTCGTGCTTTATAAAAAAGGCCGGGAGGAACTGGTCGAGGGAACATTAAAGGGAGCAGCCGCATGAGCAAAATAGATCCCATCTTACTGTCCGTTTACGCACGGACCTTTAAATCCATTACTGATGAGATGAGCATCTCGGTCGAGAAAACAGCACGTTCACCGATCCTCTGTGAAGCCAAAGACTTTGTCACCGGCCTTTATGATGGTGAAGGTAATATGCTGGAGCAAACAGAGAATCTACCGATCCTGGCGTTTTCACTGGCGCCGGTGTGCAAATATATCATCGACTATTTTGGCGATGATATCCACGAAGGCGATGTCATTTTCCACAATGACGTGTTTTCGATGGGCAATCAAAACAACGACGTTGCGGTTTATAAACCGGTCTTCCACGAAGGCGAGTTGGTCGCTTGGACGGCCGTTAAAGGTCATCAGGCCGATATCGGCGGCGCTGTTGCCGGTGGCTACAACCCGAATGCGACCGAGGTTTGGCAGGAAGCACTGCGCATCCCGCCGGTCAAAGTTTACGACAAGGGTGTGCTACGGAAAGATGTCTGGGAGCTGATTTTCGCTAATGTCAGGCTCGATATTGTTGAGCACGACATGCGAGCGCAAATGGGCGCAACCGTTATTGGTGAGCGCCGGTTCTTAGCGCTACTCGATAAATATGGTCTTGAAAGCTTTCAGTCACACAAACTTGCATTGTTTGAATCAACCCGCAAAATGATGGAAGCCGAGATCGAAAAAATTCCGAACGGCAGCTATTATGGTGAAGGTTATGTCTATTACGATGGCCATCATCTGGGCTCTGAGTTCACTATCCGCGTCACCATCGACGTCGAAGACAATCACATCAAATTTGATTACTCTGATACCGATGACCAGACCAATGGTTTTGTTAATGGCACTTATACGTCTAGTGCTTCGGCAACAATTCTGACGCTGTTGCAGATGGTCAACCCGGACATTCCCCATAATCAAGGTATGGTCGAGCCAATCGAAATCATTATCCCAGAAGGCACCCTCCTCAACGCGTCATATCCAAAAGCAACAACTTTCGGTAATCACATTTGTCCGCCCAATGCCGATGCGATTATGAAAGCGCTGGCCCCAGCCATTCCGGATCGCATTACCGCCGGCTGGAACCACCTGTTGTGCTCCCTCACAGCTGGCATGGATGATGATAAAGGTGAACGCTACGTCGACATATTTTTCTTGGGCCAAAAAGGCGGTTCGGGCGCGATGAAAGGCACCGACGGCTATGACCATATTGGTATGATTGATGCCTCGGGCGGTGTGCTGACACAGGATTATGAAATGTTCGAGCAGCAAACACCGCACGTTTTGAACCTGCACGAATATTCGGTTGATACGGCGGGCGCCGGGCAGTGGCGCGGCGGCATTGGCACCGAGACGATCTACACCATCGGTTCCGATGATACTCAGTTCGTGACGTTTGGTGACGGCGATTTCATCCCTGCTTTCGGATTGTTTGAAGGTCAGGATTCGACGCTGAACTCAATTGTTCTGACCTTCCCGGACGGCACTGAGAAAACACCAAACAACAAGGATTTGTGGACCGGTGTGCCGAAAGGCACGGTTTATCGTCAGTTCGCTGGCGGTGGCGGCGGCTATGGCAATCCCAAAGAACGCGATCGTGAAAAATTAGCGGCCGAAGTACGGGACGGGATCATTTCCGAGGATGCCGCCAAAGATATTTATGGCCTAGGAGCATAGATAACATGGTTCTCAATCTCACCGAGGAACAAATCGCCATCCGCGAAACCTTTGCCCGCTTTACTGACGAGCAAATCATTCCCAATGCGGAAGCCATCGATGTCGCCCACGAATATCCGCGCGACATCGTCAAGCAATTGGCTGATCTCGGCTTTGTCGGCATGCGTTACCCGGAAGAAGTTGGCGGCTCGAACGTCGATCTGGTGACGTTTTGTTTGTGCGTTGAAGAAATTGCGCGCGGCTCCATGTCGGTGGCCGGCTGTATTTCGATGCAGTCAATGATGGGAACCAAGTTCCTTGAAATGCTTGGCAATGACGACATTAAGGAGCGTCTGTTCAAGCCAGCGCTGGCGTTGGAAAAGATCGGCGCGATTTGCATGACCGAACCCAATGCCGGCAGTGATCTCGGCGGCCTCGCAACATCAGCGACAAAAGTTGATGGCGGCTGGGTGTTGAACGGTAATAAGATTTGGGTGACGGCAGCGCCGCTGGCTGATTTCTTTACCGTCTTTGCCCGTGTCGGTGAAGAAAAATTACTATCGATCTTTCTGGTCGAAAAAGAGTTCGAAGGCATTAGTGTCGGCAAAACGATTGAGAAAATGGGCGTCTGGGCCCTACCAACCTCAGAGCTTGCCCTTGATGAATGCTTCGTGCCGGACAGTCATTGCTTGAGCGAGGAAATCGGCGACGGTGAGGGCCATCTTCGAAAACTGCTGTCGGAAATTCGCATCATGACCGGTGCCCTTGGCTTGGGCATCGCCCGGGCCGCGCTTGATGAAGCGGTTAAATATGCCGCCGAGCGCCAACAATTCGGCAAGCCGATCAATCGTTTCCAGGCCGTACAAATGAAACTTGCCGAAATGGCGACGGATTTGGAAGCGGCGACGCATTTGGTTTACCACGCGGCCCAATTGCTGGATGAAGGTAAAGAGCACCGCAAAGAGGCCTCAATGGCGAAGCTGTTTGCTTCCGAGGCTGCCGCGTCCATCTGTGACAAGGCCGCGCGTATTTTTGCCTCCTACGGCTATGCCATGGAATACCCAATTCAACGCTTTCTGCGTGATGTCCGCTTTATCCTGATCGGTGGCGGCACCAGTGACATTCTCAAACTCGTTATCGCGAAGGAGCTCTCGACATGATCGCCGCAGACAATAGCAAAATTAAAATCCTTGTCGGAAAGCCGGGCTTGGATGGTCACGATGTCGGCGCCAAAGTCGTTGTCCGCGCGCTGATGGATGCCGGCTTTGAAGTGGTTTATACGGGCCTTCGTAAAACCCCCAGTGAAATCATCGAGCAGGCTATGAAAGAAGAGGTTGATGTGATCGGCCTTTCCAGTCTTGCCGGTTCTCACATTCATTTTTGCACCAAGCTCAAAGGGCTGATTGATCAATATGGTCTGAAAGATAAACTTTGGCTGATCGGCGGCTGCGTTCCCAAACCGGACCATGCTGAACTTAAACGAATTGGCCTCGATGGAATTTTCCCCAACGGCTCTAAGCTCGAAGATATTGTCGACTTCATTAAGGAGAATGCATAATGAGCAGCCCTGAACTTAAAAAAGTCGTCAACGAGTCCGGCATCGAGATTCAACCCCTCTACAACGAGCAAAGCGTTGAAGATAGCGGCGGCATCGAATTCATTGGCGAGCCGGGGGAATATCCGTTTACCCGTGGCATTCATCGTGATATGTATCGCAAACGTCCTTGGACCATGCGCCAATATGCCGGTTTCGGCAATCCGGTGGATACCAACCAGCGTTTTAAATTCCTGATTGATAATGGCCAGACGGGTTTGAACGTGGCCTTTGATTTGCCGACCCAAACCGGTCTGGATTCTGACGATCTGCGGGCCGAGGGTGAGGTTGGCCGGGTTGGTATGGCTGTTGATTCTTTGCGTGATTTTGAAATTGCTTTTGACGGTATTGATCTAGAAAAAATTACTGTCTCGCTAACGATCAACGGCTCAGCAGCGATCTTGATCGCCATGTATCTGGCCATGGCCGAAAAACGTGGCTATGACATCGATAAGTTACGCGGCACGGCTCAAAACGATATTCTGAAAGAATTCATCGGGCGTGGCACCTGGATTTTCCCGGTCGACGCTTCGGTCAAGCTGGTTGGCGACACCATTGAATATTGTGCGCACAATGCGCCGAAATATTCACCGGTTAGTGTCTGCGGCTATCACATCCGGGAATCCGGTTGTAATCCGGCCGAGGAAATGGCTTACGCCTTCGTTATCGCCAAAGCCTACGCCCATGAAGTGATGAAGCGGGGCTTGGATGTGGATGAATTTTCCGGTCGTCTATCATACAACTTCAATATATTCGGCAATCTTTTCGAACAAGTAGCTAAATTCCGCGCCGGTCGCAGTCTCTGGGCTAAGATCGTTAAAGAGGATTTGCAGGCTAAAGACCCTAAATCCATGTGGTTGCGCATGATCGCCGGTGGTGGTGGTGGTGGTCTAACCTTCGAACAGCCGGAACTGAATATCGTGCGCGGTGCCTATTACGCCTTGATTAGCGCCCTCGGCGGCACCCAGACTATGGCGCTTTGTTCCTACGACGAGGCCTACACAATTCCGACCGAATATTCGACGCGCATTTCGCTCCGCACCATGCAGATGCTGACTCATGAAATGGGACTTACAGATACGGTCGATCCCATGGCCGGGTCTTATTATATGGAGACCCTGACCAATCAAATGCGATCCAAAATGGAAGAAACCATGGCGGAAGTCGACGCGGAAGGTGGTATAGTGGAAATGGTGAGGGACGGGCGCGTTCAGGCTAAAGTTTCGAAGCAGGCTTACCAAATGCAACTCGATATCGATTCAGGCGCCTTCCCAAAAGTCGGCGTCAATTGTTTCCGCATCGACGAAGAAGAGGAAAAAGAAGTCGAGTTCCACGCCTACAACACCAAAGATGCCGAACTTCAAGTCGACAGCCTGAATAAAATACGCGCTTCCCGCGACAATGATGCAGTGGCTAAAGCGTTGTCCCAGCTAAAAGCAGACGCCAAGGCCGACGTAAATGTCATGCCGGCTATCATGGAAGCCGTTAAAGCCTACGCCACCGTGGGCGAAATGACGGACGCCATGGTCGAAGTATTTGGCCGTTACCAGGAACCCATTAGGTTCTAAGGAGAAAATTATACATGAGTAATATCGAAAATTATCTCGCACCCAGCAGCATCGAAGATGCGGCGGCTGCCTTGGCGGCGGGGCCAGCGACGATTGTCGCCGGCGGCACTGATCTGATGCTGCAAACCGGTTCGGGCCAGAAGACCTATGCACCGACGTTGATTAATATTCAGAAAATCACCGAGATGAGGGGTATCTCCAAAGATGGCGATACCATTCGTATCGGTGCGTTGACAACGATTACTGATTTACTGACCGACGCTATTATTGCCGAGCACCTGCCGGTTCTGGCTACAATGGCGGACAAATTCGCCAGTGATCAAATCCGCAATGCCAGCAGCATTGGCGGCAATATCTGCAACGCCTCACCGGCAGGTGACAGTATCGTGCCAATGTTGATGTATAAGGCCGAAGTAGTCTTGGTTGCTTCTACTGGAACGCGCAAGGTACCGCTGAACGAGTTTTTTACCGGCCCGGGTAAATCCGTCATCCAAGAAAACGAACTGCTGATCGGTGTTGATATCGCCGTACCGCCGGCTGGTTTTAAAGGCGGCTTTGGTAAATTTGGTCCGCGTCCGGCGCTGGAGATTGCCATGGCGTCGGTCAGTGTTGGCGGTGTGGTTAAAGATGGTGTTATCTCAGATGTCCGGGTGGCTTTTGGCGCCGTGGCGCCGACGCCAATCCGCTCAGCTGAGACCGAAGTTGCCCTTGAAGGCAAAAAATTAGACGAAGAAACCATCAGCGCTGCCGGAGAAGTCGCCAGCAGTTCTGTGAACCCAATCACCGATGTTCGCGCATCTGATTGGTATCGGCGGCATTTGATCCGCGTAATGACCGAGGAGATTTTGAACGATGTCAGCTAAAGTTGATATTGAGTTTACCGTCAATGGGGCGGTGAGACAGGTGAGCGTTCCGGCAGACATGTCGGCGCTTGATATGCTGCGTGATCAGCTTGATCTAAAAGGCGCCAAGGAAGCCTGCGGTGAAGGTGAATGTGGTGCGTGCACGATCATTGTCGATGATGCATCCGTATGTTCCTGCCTGATGTATGCCGCTGATTGCGATGGCCGAACGATAGAAACGATTGAAGGTGTTCAAACCGTAGACGGGCTGGACCCCATCCAGCAAGCCTTTGTCGATCAGGGCGCGGTTCAATGCGGCTATTGCACACCCGGCATGGTGATGCAGGCCAAACATATGTTGGCCAAAAATCCTAATCCAACGGAGGGGGATATCCAGCGTGGTTTAGAAGGCAATGTTTGCCGTTGTACCGGTTACCGCAAAATCTTTGATGCGGTCGCCGAAGCCGCGCGCAGTTGATCGGAGAGCTCAGATGGATCAGATCGTCGAAAAACCAGAAACCCTTATTGGAAAACCAATTCCCAAACCAGATGCGCCGGACAAAGTCGTCGGCAAAACCACCTATATCAACGATATGGTGCTGCCGCGGATGCTGATCGCCAAGATCAAGCGAACCGACCGGGTACATGCAAAAATTCTAAGTGTTGATATCAGCGAAGCTGAGAAAGTGCCGGGCATTGTTGCCATTGCAACTGCCGAGAATTCACCGAAAGGCCTGATTGGTGTCTTGAAGGATAATCCACCGCTCAAAGGTGACAAAGTGCGCTGCATTCGTGACGAAATTGCCGGTGTTGCCGGTGAGACCGAAGAAGCGGTCGATGAAGCGCTAAATCTTATTAAAGTCGAGTATGAAGATTTACCCACCGTGTTTGACCCGGAAGAGGCGCTGAAAGACGATGCGCCGCTCATTCACGATAACAAGCCGGGCAATCTCAGCTTGACCTTCGATTTTGATCACGGCGATATAAAAAAGGCAGAAAAAGACTCAGATATTGTGCTCGAAGAGAAATACGAGCTCCATTACGTCACCCACACTTGCATGGGTCCCGGCTGCGTCATTGCTGATTTCGATACCCATGGCAAGCTGACGATCTATACGCAAACTCAATATCCCTATAACTACAAAATGGATTTGGCTCCGGCGCTTGATATTCCAGCCGGTGATATTCGGGTTATTCAGCCGCCGGTTGGCGGCGCCTTTGGCTCTAAACTGGATGTCTATCCGTTTGAACCGATCGCAGTATATCTGGCGAAAAAAGCCCGCCGTCCGGTGAAACTGTTTTTCTCACGGGAGGAAGAATTTATAGCTTCGCCAACCCGCCAGCCTGCCCGGGTCTATATCAAGCAGGGGGCGAAGAAAGACGGCACCATCACCTTCCGGGACGTTAATGTGTATTTGAATAATGGCGGCTACACCTCCTGGGGGGCTACCATCCCTGCGGTGATGATGCGGACGATGACCGGTCATTTCCGCATTCCAAACGTTGAGTTTCATTCGAAAGCTGTCTACACCAACAATCCGTTTGCTGGCTCGTTTCGGGGCTACGGCAATGTCCAAGCGACTTATGTCACGGCAACGTTGATGGATAAGATGGCCGAAGAGCTCGGCATGAACCCCATAGAGTTCCGCCTTAAAAACGCTCAGAAGCCAGGCGAGAGAACCCCACAAAACAGTTTGCTCAAAACTGCAGCTTTGGCCGATTGCATTAAAATCGGCGCTGAAAAAACCGATTTCCTCGAAAAACATACGGCCAATGTGGCCGCGCGTGAAAAGCCGGGCCGCATTCGACAAGGCATCGGTATTGCGACTTCTATTCATAATGCAGGTGGCGCCAAAATCCATAAAAGTGATGGCTGTGGCACGATCCTGACGATGGATGATTACGGCCGGGCAACGGTAATTACTGGAGCTTCCGAGATTGGTCAGGGTATTGATGCCGTGATCACGCAGCTCGTTAGTGAAGAGCTCGGCATTCCGACCTCCGATGTCATTATCGCTAATAATGATTCGGCCATCGGCCCATGGGATGTCGGTGTCCATGCCAGCCGGACGACATTTATCGCTGGTAATGCAGCTCGCAATGCAGCGGTTAAAGCCAAGCACCAGATACTTGCCGCTGCTGCCCGCCAGTCAAATGTCAGCGCCGATCAGTTAGATCTGCGGGGTGGCCATGTTGTTCAAAAAGACAACGGTGTTTCGGTTACCAAGCTTGATCGTTTGTTGCGGGCGATGCATTTCGCCGGTGATGACGCTGAACTGGTGATGGTTTCAGAATACTATGAGCCGCCAAGCGAGCTTGAAGACAAAAACCATGTTGGTGACATTTCGGCAGCTTATTCGCACGGTGCCTACATCACCGAGCTTGAAGTCGATACTCTGACCGGTGGCGTGAAGCTGCACAAAATGACCTGCGTCCAAGATGTTGGCAAAGTCATCAATAAACTTGGCATCGAAGGCCAGATGGAAGGCGGTATCGCTCAAGGTATCGGCTACGGCCTATCGGAGGAGCTCATCATCGAAGAGGGTATTGTCAAAAATCCGAACTTCCGTGATTACAAAGTTGTTACTGCACCGGAGATGCCTGAAATTGAGTGTCACTTTATCGAAGATGATGAGGAAACCGGACCCTTCGGCGCCAAAGGAATATCGGAGTTGCCGTGCATTATTCCAGGCGCTTCGATTGCCAATGCGGTTTATAATGCGATTGGTGTGCGTTTCGATAATCCACCGATCACGCCGGAGAAAATCGTTCGTGCTCTCCACGGCGATAAAGTGGAGGCCGCTGAGTGAGACCTCGCACAGTTCTTTCCATGGAGCAGGCATTATCCATGCCATCGGCAACCCTGCGCTTTGCCCAGCTCGGCTGGCGGGTGATCCGTGTCGAAGCGGTTACCTCACGTCGCGGTAATCCCGGCGATCCCAATCGTTATATCGGCAGTAAAGTCGCTGATGAAGATCGTCATTCCTATTTCATCGCGCCCAATGTCGGCAAGGAAGCGATTGCCCTTAATCTCAAAGAAAAAGAGGGGCAGGACGCCCTCAAGCGGATTATTAAAGAGCTCGATGTTGATATTTTCTGCTGCAACACGGTGCCAAGCCGCTATGAAAGTCTCGGTATTGATTATGAAACGCTGTCTGCCGTCAAACCGGATTTAATCTGGGCCGGCATATCCGCGCTGGGTCCTGAGTTTCCCAATGTGCCCGGTTATGATCCGGTAATCCAAGCCTTGGCCGGCTATATGGAACTCACCGGCGATGCCGATGGTGATCCGACGTTGTCCGGTATTCCACTGGTTGATCTCAAAGCAGGTGATGAAGTCTATGCCGGTGTCTGTCTCGCTTTAGCCGAGCAAGCAGAAACGGGTAAAGGCAAACGGATTGATGTCTCAATGTTTCAAGCCGCTGCCTCCTGGCTGATTACGACCTTGCCGCTGGTTGATTTTGGTTGCGAATATTCCGAGATCACGCGCTCTGGCAATGAGCATCGCAAGTTTATTCCGACCAATGCCTACAAAACCAAGGATGGATTTATCTTTATGGCGCAAGGCAGCGACGTGCAGTGGCAACGCTTTATTGCTATCCCCAAATTCGCCTCCCTCGAAGATGAAGGCCGCGTGACCAACAACGGACGTTTGGCCGGCCGCGAACAGTTGCAGCGCGATATCGGCGATATCATGGTCAATTTTGAAACTTCGGAACTGGCGGCTGATTTGCGTGGCGCGACGATTCCTTGTGCGCCGATTTCGACCATTCCGCAGGTGATTGAACGCAAAGAACTCGATGGCAAATTGACCACGACAACGGCGCTGGATGGCCAAACCATCCGTATGCAGCCGATGGCGGTTGATCTCCCAGACGGTAAAACAGACCTGAATTTTCCGCCGAAATATGGCGAGCAAACTGAATCGATCCTGTCTGAGGCCGGTTATTCGGCAGCAGAATTGGACGGATTGCGCGAAACCAACATAATTCCGAGTTAAGCCAAATATTTACACCAGAGGAAAAGACGCATGAGTAATAAGTTAGAAAATAAAATCGCCCTTGTAACAGGTGCAGGCCGCGGTATTGGTCAGGCCATCGCCACCAAACTGGCGAGCGAAGGGGCCAATCTGGTCATTAATGATTTGACTGAAGAGCCGGCTCTTGAGACGAAAAAAATTGTCGAAGATATGGGCCGTGAGTGCGAGATCGTTGTCGGTGATGTGACGGCAGAAGATTTTGGCGACCGCTTCGCCAAAGCAGCTGTCGATCGGTTCAACGCGATTGATATCATCGTCAACAATGCCGGTTATCCTTGGGACGGCGTCATCCAGAAATATACCGACGAGCAATTTCAAGCGATGATGGATGTCCATGTCACGGCGCCCTTTAGAATTTTGCGCAGTGCCGGCGAGGTTATGCGCCAAGCCGCCAAAGATGAAAAAGCAGCTGGCGAAGTCGTTCACCGCAAAGTCGTCAATATTTCTTCATTCGCCGGGCTTTATGGCAATGCTGGACAAATTGGCTATGCCTCGGCGAAATCGGCCTTGGTCGGTATGACCCGTACACTCGCCAAGGAATGGGGCCGGTACAATATCAATGTTAACTGTGTAGCGTTCGGTTACATCCAAACCCGCATGACCAAAGATTTGGGTGATGCTGAGGCGGTTGCGCAGGTTGGTGACCGGGAAATTACGATGGGCGTACATCCTGATATGACCAAAGCGCTGGTACAAATGATTCCGCTGGGCCGTGGAGGCACACCTGAGGAGGCGGCCGATGCGGTCTATTTGCTTTGCGCACCGGAATCTAATTATATCAGTGGCCAAATTGTCTTAGCTGCCGGTGGCCTTATTATCTAACCCAGAGATAGCCGATATAAAATGGACCAAAAAGTCACAGCCAGTCCGGTAACATTGGATGACCGCTACAGCCTAGCTTCCGGCAAAGCCTATATGAACGGGACCCAGGCCTTGCTTCGCCTGCTTCTCGAGCAGGCTTGGCGGGATAAAGCTGCTGGTTTGAACACGGCTGGCTTTGTTTCTGGCTATCGCGGCACGCCCCTCGGCGGGTTCGATTTGGCGCTGTGGAAAGCGCAGAAATATCTCCAGGAAGACAATATCCATTTCGAGCCCGGCCTTAATGAGGATCTCGCCGCAACCGCCGTCTGGGGCTCGCAACAGACAGATATTTTCGGTTCTCAGAAATATGACGGCGTGTTTGGCATGTGGTATGGCAAAACCCCCGGGCTGGATCGCTCAGGCGATGCCTTTAAACACGCCAATATGAGCGGCACCTCGCGCTATGGCGGGGTGTTGGCCGTTAGCGGTGATGATCCGGGTGCGTCTTCGACTTCGGTGCCTTCTCAAAGCGAGCATACTTTTGCCTCTTTTATGATGCCGGTGATTTACCCCGCCAACATTGAAGAATTTCTCAGTATGGGGCTGCTCGGTTATGGCATGTCCCGCTATTCCGGCAATTGGATCGGCTTTAAAACCTTGTCAGATATCGCCGAGACATCGGCTTCAATCAATATCGGCACAGCGCTCCCAGAGTTTAAACTGCCCGATAACCACGGTGATATATGGGAACAAGTTATCATCCGCTGGCCGGATGACCGCTGGAGCGCCGACACCCGCCTCCAGGAAATTCGACTTCCGGCGGCGATGGCTTTTGCCCGCGCCAATCAAATCGACCAAGTCGTTATCAAGCCGGCAAAACGTCGCTTCGGTATTGTCGCTGCCGGTAAAGCCTATTTGGATGTCCGTCAGGCGTTGGATGATTTGGGTATTACGGCTGAAATTGCTGCCGAGATCGGGCTGACGGTCAACAAACTCGGATTGATCTGGCCGCTCGAGCGCGAAGGCATGACGGAATTTGCGCGCGGCTTGGATGAAATTCTGGTGGTGGAGGAACGCCGCGCTTTCATCGAAACACAAATTAAAGAGCTTACTTTCAATTGGGATGCATCTGCGCGTCCTAACGTGATCGGCAAGTCGGATGAAAACGGCCAATCGCTTATTCCGTCGACCGGCGAAACTTCCTCGGTGTTACTGGCCGAAATCATTGGCCGGCGCCTAGTGGCGAAAACAGATCACCCGGCCATCAAGCAAGGTCTGGCGCAAATAGAAAGCCGCAAACAGCAAGCTGTCGCCGTGCCAAGTAAAGAATTTCGCGTGCCCCATTATTGCCCCGGCTGTCCGCATAACCGCGGCACGTCGACGCCGGAAGGCAGCCTAGCGATGGCGGGCATCGGCTGTCACTCCTTGGCGATGTGGATGCCCGGCAACGATACCGTCACCTTTACCCATATGGGCGCTGAAGGTGTCAATTGGATCGGCGCTTCGGCGTTTGTCGATCAAAATCACATTTTCCAGAATATCGGCGACGGCACCTATGCTCATTCCGGCAGTCTTGCCATTCGGGCAGCTCAAGCCGCCGGCTGCACGATGACCTATAAAATTCTTTATAATGATGCGGTCGCCATGACCGGTGGCCAGCCGGTCGAAGGCAGCCTCAGCGTGCTCGATATCGCGCGCCAAATTAAAGCCGAAGGCATTGGCAAGATCGTGGTCGTCGCTGATGACCTTAAAAAATACGATGATTATGGGCCCGACTATAAATTCCCGCCCGGTGTTGAGCTGTTCGGCCGTGAAGAAATGAACGCCGTGATGAAAGCGTGCCGGGACTATCAGGGTGTCTCGGTTTTAATCTACGATCAAGTTTGTGCAACGGAACGGCGGCGGCGGCGTAAAAAAGGTCTGATGCCGCCTTCGACCAAACGCGTGGTGATTAATGAGCGCGTCTGCGAGGCCTGTGGCGATTGTTCGACCCAGTCAAACTGTGTCGCCATTAGAACTCTGGAAACGCCGCTCGGCACCAAACGCCAAATTGATCAATCAAGCTGCAATATGGATTTGTTGTGCCTCGAAGGATTTTGCCCGGCGCTGGTGACGGTCGAGGGCGGAACTTTAAGACTGCCGAACCCGTCAGAAGAGCTAGATATTCCGCTTGAAGACCCGCCCATCCAAACCTTAACCAAGCCCCATGATATTTTGATCGCCGGTGTTGGCGGTAGTGGTCTGATTACCGTCGGTAACTTGCTCGGCATGGCAGCGCATCTTGAAGGTAAGGAATGCTCGGTGCTGGATAATACCGGCATCGCGCGGATGGGCGGCTCGGTTTCGACGCATGTCCGGCTGGCTGAAAGTGGCGCCCGGCTCAATGCGTCGCGGATTGCAGATGTCAACGCCGATGTGCTGATTGGCGGTGATCCAGTGGTCTCGGCAAGCGCTGAAGTTCTGACCCGCATTCGTGAAGACCGGACCCAGGCAGTGGTAAACACGTTTATCGCCCCCGCCGCCGCGCAGGCCGCCGACCCGGAATTGGTTTTTGATAGCGAAAGTATTTTGGCCAATGTCAAAAGCCGGGTGGCTGCCGATCAGTCCGTATTTGCCAATGCCACGGAGCTTGCGTTCGGTCTTCTCGGCAATAAGATTTACGCCAATATGTTGATGTTGGGTATCACCTTCCAAAAAGGCTTGATCCCGCTGGAATTCAGCTCAATCAGGCAGGCGATTGAGTTGAATGGTACGGCAGTCGCCGAAAACATTGCGGCGTTTAATTGGGGCCGCCGCTTTACAGTCGATCCAGAATCGGTGACCGAATTGGCGGGGCTCGCTGAAACGACACCACTTTCGTTGGATCAGAAAATCGATATTCGCAGTGACTATTTGGCGGCGTATCAAAATGCTGCTTATGCGAAGCGCTATACTGATTTTGTCGCCAATGCCCGCGCCCGCGAGCAGGAAATAAATGATGCTTCAGATGGCCTGACTGCCGCCATCGCCGACAATTACTTTAAATTGCTGTCGATTAAGGATGAGTACGAAGTCGCCCGGCTGTTTTCAGATGGCGAGTTTGAGCAAAAAATCTCCGACATGTATGAAGGTGACGTTAAGCTGCACTACCACATTGGCCGCAAACTCATCGTCACCGAAGAACGTAATACCGACCGGCTCAAGAAGAAAACTTTTGGGCCGTGGTTTATCAACGCCTTCCGAGTACTGGATAAATTAAAAGTGCTGCGTGGCACCTTCCTTGATCCGTTTGGCAATTCCGCTGATCGCAAGCGGGATCGCCAATTGGTTCAAGATTATGAACAAACGGTCGAGAAACTATTGACCGATCTATCGTCAGAAAAATTGGCCGTCGCCATTGAGATTGCCGGTCTGCCGGCTAGCATCCGCGGCTTTGGCGCCATCAAAGACAAGTCGATCGTCGCTGCCAAAAAGCTCGAAAGCGAATTACTGGCTAAATAGCCCGCCTTTTATTCTTTTTCAATTTTGAATTTTTCGCGCCGATGTATTTGTCCCGTTCATCGATATTTTCCCCTGTCTTACGCCAATAAATAAATGCTTTTTGCCAAATATCCGCATTATGGAATTTTTTAAAAAAGCTATAGATGTTATTCAAAATACTATGTCAGTATAAAATCTAGGGAAATTAGTCATATCGAACAGTAAAAGTTCAATGATCCAATTCAACGGATCAATAAATTAAACAAATGATACTCAGTGGAGGTAATAATGAAGAAATTCAACGCTTTTTCTAAATTGACGGCGACAGCTGCTGTTGTTGCTACGGTTGGCATCATGTCATCCAGCGCTGCCTTGGCACAAAAATCTAAAGACACCGTGCGCTTTGGTCTCTATCAGCCGCTTAAAATTCTGGATCGCATTTATAATCCGCATCCAGAGACCAATCTAACGGCGCCGGCAGTTTATGATAACTTGATGTTTTATGATGCGGCTGAACGGAAATATAAACCTCAATTGGCCATATCTTGGAAGCGTCTTGATGCGACGACGATAGAATTTAAATTACGCAAGGGCGTTAAATACCATGATGGCTCCGATTTCGATGCCGATGATGTTGTCTACATGGTTAATTTTGTTACCAGTCCTAAAACCAAATTCCGTTTTAAGGGTTCGCGCTTTGGCTGGATTAAAAGTGTCGAAAAAATTGACCGCTATACCGTCCGCTTTAAGAGTAAAGGCCGCTATGCCGGGATGATGTCGCGCTTGGCGACCGCTTTGCCGATTTATCCGTCGAACGTCCATGGTGCCTTGAAAACCAAAAGTGACTTTGGTCGGAACCCGGTGGGAACCGGTCCCTATAAAGTCACCAAAGTTGATCCAAACCGGGGCATTTTCTTTGAGAAAAATGAAAACTATTACGCCGGTTCTAAACCGGCCGGTATCGTCAGCAAACTGATTGCGCTGCCAATTCCTGACAAGCAAACTCAAATTGCTCAATTAATGTCCGGTGGTTTGGACATTATGTATAACGTACCAAAAGATCAGGGTGAAAATCTTGCCGCCAACCCAAATCTTGGCATTTCAGTGACCCCGACGGTATCTTTTGTTTACGTACTGTTTGATTCTGCTGATCGGTCGGGCTTTGGTCATTTCAAAAAGCAAAAAGTGCGTCAAGCGGTACTCCATGCGATTAATCGGCCTGCTTTGGTCAAAGCTCTTGTGCCGAAGCAACTCCACGGTGCACCATTACAGCGCGCCATCTGTCATGATTGGCATGTTGGCTGTGTTTCTTCCGTGCCGCCGGCCAAGCACAACCTCGCAAAAGCGAAAAAACTACTCGCCGAAGCGGGTGTGCCGAACGGTTTCGATGTTGAAATCACAACTTGGGGTGCGTCACGTCAGATCGCTGAAGCGGTTTCAGGTCAGTTACGCAAAGTTGGCATCAAAGCTAAAGTTGATTCATTAAAAATCGGCGGCTTTGTTAAGAAACGCGCCAAAGGTAAAGTGCAGATGTTTGTCAGCCTGTGGGACAATGGCGGTGCTGCACCGGACGTTGATGTCACGGCAGGTTTCTTCTTCCGGAAAGGCTCGCGTAATTATATGGGTGATAAAGAACTCACGGCCTATTACAAGACGGGCGGGTCAATATTTGACATCAAAAAACGCGAAGCCATCTATCAAAAGGCTTTTGACCGGGTAACCACGCAAGCTTACATGATGCCATTGGTGCCACTGCCGGTGGTGCTGGCCCATGTTAAGTCTGTCGTTGTTCACGGCGGCCATAAAAACCCAGAAGGCTTTGAGCTAAATCGCTTAAGCTGGAAATAGACTTTATAAAATAAGTGCCGTGTGATCGAATGTTAGGGTCAGGACTGATTAATGTCATCCTTTCTGCGGGAGCTATTTTTCCGCCGGATTAGGCGTGGAAGGTGCGGTGATGCCATCATCACAAGCCTTTCACAACGACAACCCGGCGCAAAAAGAGCCCCGCCCTCCGGGTTTAGCCGGGAGGCTCCAACTGCGGCGTTAAAAATGCTCGAATATGCTTTGGCATGTCCTTGCGCTTTTTACCTTGCATTTGAACCCTCCTGGCTAAACAGAATTGCATGAGATTAATGAGTCCGGACCCTGCTCGCACGGCACTTTTTTTGTGCCAGTAGATAAAAACAAAATATTGGGGAGAGAGCAGGTATGAATAAGGTAGACGCGCCAACACACAATATTCCGGACGATATCGCGGCTGAGATCAAAGGCATGGGCAAGCAATTCAATGAGGAAATTGCCGGCAAGACTCGGGAAATATATATGCCGCTTCTGGAGGCGATAGATCGCAGCGGTATCACTGTCACTAGTGATATTTCTTACGGGCCCAGTGAGCATAATTTATTGGATGTCCATGTCGCGGACGAAGGCGTATCTGATGCGACCACGGTCATTTTTTTTCATGGTGGCGGCTATGTGCGCGGCCACAAAAATATCGCTGGCGACGTGCTGCACGGTAATGTCGCCAACTTTTTTGTTCGCAACGGTATGATTGGTATTAATGCGACCTATCGGCTGGCTCCCGAGGCCAAATGGCCGGATGGCGCTGAAGATGTCAGGGCGGCGTTGGCTTGGGCGCGGGAAAATATCGCTGAATACGGTGGTGATCCGGACAAGATTTTCCTGCTCGGACAGTCGGCAGGTGCCAACCATGTCTCCACCTATGTTTTTCGAAAATCGCTTCATCCGGATAAGAGCGGGCCAGGTTGCGCCGGTGCGATATTGATGTCCGGCGTCTATGGCAATAGTCCTGAAAACGCAGCCCCCAATCAAATTGCTTATTTTGGTGAGCCTTCTGAAAAATATCTGGAGATGGCAACATTGGGAAACGTCGACTACGGTGATACGCCAATTATGATGTCTAATGCAGAATTCGACCCAATTGAATGGGAGCGCTTCGGCATTAATCTACTCGCAGAGTTCGCGGCTAAATTTGATAAGGTGCCACGCTATAAACAAATGCGCGGTCACAATCACGTCTCGCAAGTCTATTCTATCGGCACCGGTGACAATGGCATTGGTCCGGACATCATCGAATTTATCGATCACACTTTGAATAGCTAGTCGAAGCCATTGAATAAATTTGTTATATTTATATCGATTCCAATGTAGAGTAATCCTAACAATAGGATATTTATAAGAAGAAGGAATCTTAAAGTGTCACAACTGCAAGCGAGAAAATTATCAAGTGGAACTCCTTTAGTCGGCCGCTTGCGTCAGACGGCAACCAACGCCGATGCACTGGTGGCGCAAATTCTCGAAGGCATCCTCAGTGGCGAGATTAAATCGGGTGATTTCTTAGGCTCTGAACGGGATATTTCGGAAGGTTTTGAGGTCAGCCGTAACACCGCGCGTGAGGCCTTGCGATCGCTCGCAGCTCTGGGTGCGGTTGAGGTGAAAGTTGGCGTCAAAGGTGGTGCGACAATTGCGGCGG
Organism: uncultured Rhodospirillaceae bacterium; assembly: GCA_913020445.1. Classification (GTDB taxonomy): domain Bacteria; phylum Pseudomonadota; class Alphaproteobacteria; order Rhodospirillales; family UBA2165; genus TMED23. The sequence goes on along the minus strand of CAJWAR010000019.1, from coordinate 1,907 downwards.
GTGACGTTGAAGCGATTGGTGAGGCCTTGGCCGTTCAATATTGTTTGTCTGATGTGCCGACCGACGAAGTGCTGGAAATCCAATCCGTATTGGAAGGCCTGGCGGCAGAGCGCGCTGCGGAACACGCGACGCCCCAAGACATTGAACGATTGGAAGGATTGCTGGAGGAAGCAGAGGAGCTTGTCGGCGATTCGACTGCTTTCAGTAATTCAAGCCTAGTGTTTCATGCGGCGATTGCCGATGCGTCGCACAGCCAAGCGCTGGTTATGCAATTGCGCAGTTTGCGTTATGTTATTTGGCCGCCGAACAGCACCAAAGCGCAACCCAAAGTCGCCAAACGGGTATTAGAAACTCACCGTGCGCTGCTCGAATTTATTAAAAACAAAGACGCTGCAGGCGCCCAAGAATTTATGCGCGACCACATTGAACATATCCGCAATGTTCAGCGCAAAAACGTCAAAAATAAGCGTTCAGAAGACGCGACCTATTGCTGATAACATCAGCCAATAAAAATAATCGATAACTCTAAACAACAGGTAACATGGAGAGATAAAATGACAAAGGGTAGGACCTTGCAATTTGTACTGTCAGCTCTCGCTGCCGGCTTAGTCATAAGCCCGGCGATGGCGCAAAAATCGAAAGATACACTTCGCCTGGGATTTTACGATCCAATTTCAATTGTTGACGCGACTCATGATCCCAAACCTGAGACAGGTTTTTTGTCACGGGCTGTTTATGACAATCTATTGGCCTACGATAGGAAGGCTAATAAGTTCCGGCCATCTTTGGCAAAATCCTGGAAACGCATCGATGCAAAAACGATTGAGTTCAAACTGCGCAATGATGTGAAGTTTCACGATGGCTCCGAATTCGATGCAGATGATGTCGTCTACACCATCAACTGGATGGCCAATCCAAAAGTTAAGTTTCGCATCAAGACCCGCTATCTGTGGATCAAGCAAGCCGTAAAAATTGACAAATATACCGTTCGCGTGATTTCAAAGCGGCCACAAGCTAGCGCCTTAGCCCGGTTTGCGATTTCAACACCGATTTATCCGTCAGACGTTCACGGTGCTTTGAAAGTCAAAAGCACCTTCGGTAAAAAAGGCATCGGCACCGGCCCTTATATGGTGGTGTCAGTTGACCCCAACAAAGGCGCTATTTTGAAAGCCAATCCAAACTACAAGCACGGCGGTCCGTGGCGGCCGGCTGCCAGAATTGGCCGCATCCATGCTATTCCAATGCCCGATGTTCAGACTCAAACGGCACAAATGATGGTTGGCAATCTTGATTTAGTATATCGAATGCCGAAGGATCAAATCGACGCATTGCGATCCAATCCCAACCTTGCTGTGACGATCCAAAATGGCCAATTATTCTACTACATGGCAATGGATTCTGTCGGCAAATCAGGCAACAAAGCATTGTTGGATAAACGTGTTCGCAAAGCCCTCATGATGGCGGTTAACCGCGATGGAATCAGGAAAAATTTGATACCGGGCGGTGCTGATATGAAGCAAATGGATGCAATGTGCCAGGCTTGGCAATTAGGCTGCGGTTACACATCGAAACCGCCCGCCTATGATCCCGCCAGTGCCAAGAAACTATTGGCCGATGCCGGTTATCCAAACGGATTTGAAACCGAAATTACCACCACCCTGCCGCGCGTTATCGCCTCAGCGGTCGCCGGTGATCTCAGAAAAATTGGCGTCAAAGCAAAGGTTGCTAAATTAACTTTCGGCGCCTATCGCAAAAAACAACGCCAAGGCAAAATACAAATCCTGGTCAACCAATGGGCATCGGGCGGTATCCCGGATGTGCAATCGACCGCAACATTCTTCCACGGTCGCGGCGCTCGTAACTACTACGGTGACAAGGTAATTTCCAAAACCATCCCGAAAGCAGAA
>CAJWAR010000018.1 GCA_913020445.1 uncultured Rhodospirillaceae bacterium | reverse complement strand
TTGGAATCCGAGCCCGGCTACGTCGATGCGCTGGTTTTTCGCGCCAGCGCCAAGCGTCAGCTCAATCAGCGCGATAGCGCGGCGGTGGATATTGGCCACGCCTTGGCCAAGAACGAAGATCATCTGGAAGGTTTATTGGAGCGCGGCATGCTGCGGCGCTTGCTCAAAGATAATAGTGGCGCGCGGGCCGATTGGCTCAAGATTATCAGACTCGACCCGGAAAGCGAAACCGCCCGCTTCGCCAGAGAAAATATTCAAAATATGGATGGTGCGAAGGTGAAATAAAAAAAGGGTATTGATTTTAATACCTTTTTTGGCTGGTGACAGGCACCACTTTAGAATCATGAGAAAAATGGATTAGTAGATTAAATTATGGTTACTTCATTAGAAACCGCAATAAATTTGCAAAAATCGGGTCACTACGCAGAAGCAGAGGCAGCTTATCGCGGATTGCTCACGCAGTTACCTGAAAGCAGTGAAGTTCGATTTCTTCTTGCTGTGTTAATGCTCAATAAAAATGAAATAACAGAAAGCTCTAAACTGCTCGGCCAAGCAATTGAATTAGACCCAGATATACCCGACTACCTAATGCTCCGCGGCGAAGTAAATTTCTTACAAGGGGACCTTCCGGCTGCCAGAATTGATTACCAGCAGGCTAAATCATTAACTCCTTTTGATCCGGCTGTTTATTGCGGTCTCGGCAATATTTTAATCGAGGCAGGTAGATTGGATGAGGCAGAAATCGAGTTCAAATATGTTATCAACCGTCAGCCAAATAATAGTGACGCCTGTATTGGTATGTCACGGATCTTCTGCCAACGGGGTGCGCAGATTGTTGAAAAACAAGGTATCCCTTCAGTTGGTCAAGCCGAATTGGCCAAGAAATTGTTTGCCGATGCTGTTGCCTACGACCTCACCAATGCTATTGCGATTCGCGGGTTGGCCGAGACTCTCATTTTGCTCAAGCAAAAAAAACAGGCCGTAAATTGGTTGCTCAAATATATTGAGCTTGGTCATTCTGAGGAGAAACTTTCGCCTTACTGTCGGGCCCTATTGTTTATTGAGGCCTTGCATCAAGACAATCCGATCTTCTTCCGTCAAACAACAAAAGCAATCATTGAAGCGAACTCAGCCGGGCTCCCGCGACTTACTGGTAAAGATTGGCAACGATTGAATTTGACACTAACCGAATCCAAGAACCGGGAACCTGCGCGAAATTATCTGGAAGCTTTATACAATCACGATATGGCGAACGTCGACGAATTGCTGGAACTTGCTAAAATAGAAAGCGCATGCGGCAATCAAGAGAAAGCGCTCCATTTAACTCTTTACGCGTCAAGAAAGCCTACATTTGATGTGCATCAATCCGGGCTCGCCGGGCGAATTTTATTCGACAATGGTGAGACGGAACTGGCGCAAGAATTTCTTCTTACAGCATTGCAATATAGGCCAGATGACAAGCAAGTTCTTTTTCTACTAAGCAAATTAAGCAGGGAACTCGGGCGGAAAGAAGACAGCAATAAATATATAAAATCTTTGGCAACAAAAGAGCAAGAAAGTCATCTCGAACACCATTTTTTTTGTTCTTCAGATCGATTGAGAAACTTTGTCGATGATTTTAGGCAACAAAATCCTTTTCCGATCGACGTCCGGCGACCAAATAACACCCTAATTCATTATCATATTGGCCGCTCAGGTGGCATTGCTCTTAAAGCCGCTTTGTCAGAGATAATTCCGCCGGAACACTATTATTCTTGCTCAGAAGGGACGCGAGAACCTCCCGTTGACCAATTAGACCGTCTAAAGGCCGCACCGGACATTTTTAAGCGCTCCATCCGAATGGCCTATACTCATCATTACCTTCCTGTTCATACCGCGCTCAATCAGGAATTTACCTATTTCACCTTTTTCCGCGACCCTGTGGAACGCCTCGTTAGTCAATTTTACCTGGAACGCAATAGAAATCCGGCGGCGCAAAACGTGCGCTCATTTAATATCTTTGTAGATTGGTATGCCGAGCAAGGTGAACAAAACTCATGGACCAATTCTATTATTCGTCTCATACCTCAGACGGGCAACCTGGAGAGCAATTCTCCGATTTCAAAATTCGAATTAGCAAAGAACATTCTCGACCAATATTTTAGCTTTATAGGTATCAATGCTTACTTTCAGCAAAGTTTTTTTATACTATGTATGCTTATGCGGGCCGAAGCAGTATGTACGGTTGGACGGAAAAATACCTCGCCAGGCAAGCGCGACGCTGTCATCGACCGGGCGACTCGGACCAAGATAGAAAGTATTTTTGATCTTGACCTAGAATTTTATGAACTCTACGAAAATCGTTTTGAAGAACGGTATGCTGATGTATTGAACTTTGAAGTTTTCGACGGTTAACGGTTTTGAAACTGGAACTTTTATTGGAATCCGAGCCCGGCTACGTCGATGCGCTGGTTTTTCGCGCCAGCGCCAAGCGTCAGCTCAATCAGCGCGATAGCGCGGCGGTGGATATTGGCCACGCCTTGGCCAAGAACGAAGATCATCTGGAAGGTTTATTGGAGCGCGGCATGCTGCGGCGCTTGCTCAAAGATAATAGTGGCGCGCGGGCCGATTGGCTCAAGATTATCAGACTCGACCCGGAAAGCGAAACCGCCCGCTTCGCCAGAGAAAATATTCAAAATATGGATGGTGCGAAGAATAGGTAAAAACTAAAAATCAGGGTCGGCGTAATGTTTAGGTGCGGGGAGGCCGGGGATGGCATCAGCCAGAATACCTTGAAAGCTCGGCCGGGACTTAATCCGCGCATACCAGTTTTTAGCCGATTTATAATCCGCCCAGGGCACATCGCCGAGATAATCAACGGCGGATATATGCGCGGCGGCGGCAATATCAGCGAGGGTCATTTGCTCGCCAGCCAGCCAAAAGCGGCGGTCGGTCAAAAACGCAATGTAGTCGAGATGAGTGTGAATATTAGCTTGCGCTGCTCTGATCTCCCGCGAATCCGGTTCACCCAACCCTAAAAACCGCTTCATGACCTTTTCATTGACCAGCTTGTCGGTAACTTCGAAATTGAATTTCTGATCAAACCAGGCAACCAAACGCCGCACTTCAGCGCGGTCATAAGGCTGCTGGCCGATTAGGTTAGGTTCGGGCGATTGTTCTTCGAGATATTCACAGATTGCCATTGAATCGGCGAGCACGGTATTGTCCGGTTCAACCAGCACCGGCACGTCGCCCGTCGGATTGAGCGCCAAGAATTCGCGCCGCCGTTCCCAGGTTTGCTCGACCTCCATATGAAAGTCGAGATTTTTCTCGGCGAGGACCAGCCTTACCTTGCGCGAAAAGGGTGACAGCCAAAGATGATAGAGTGTCCGCATAGGTCTTTATTATATTGCTCATTGAATAAGGTAAACAGCCAACCGGCAGAAAGGTTCATTCTTTTAGAAATGGTTGAGTTATGTGCGCTCATTTAATAAATAATTAGCGTTCGTTCTGCTATTCCAGCAGAACAACCTAAATAGCTGAAATGTAAACATAGAGAATTACCGACGTGCCGTTTGTCCAAATTGTCATTCTTGCCGCCGTTCAAGGCATCACAGAGTTTTTGCCGATCTCGTCATCCGGCCATCTAATCCTGGTGCCGAAATTGAGCGGCCTTGCAGATCAAGGCTTGTTGATGGATGTTGCCGTCCATGTCGGCACGCTGGTGGCGGTTATGCTTTATTTCTGGCGGGATATGATCGGCATGACCGGGGCCCTGGCCCGCAGCTTCCGTCAATTATCAAATCACCGAAAGCTCGACTACGAATTTTGGCTGTTCGTCAAATTGGTGCTGGCGACCTTGCCGGTCGTTGTCGCTGGTTTTTTGGTCAACGAATATCTGGGCGCCGATCTCCGGACCTTGGAAATTATCGGCTGGGCGACCCTGGTCTTTGGTATCCTGCTCTATATCGCTGATAAAATGAATATGACGGTGCGTCAGATCGAGCACATCTCTTATGGCGGCGCCTTCTTTATCGGCTTGCTGCAGGTTCTGGCCTTGGTGCCGGGTACCAGCCGGGCCGGCATTACGATGACGGCCGCCAGGTTCTTAGGCGTTGAGCGCCAAGACGCGGCCCGGTTTTCGCTCCTGCTCTCAATCCCGACGATTATCGGGGCGGGTGCGCTCAAAGGCTACGAGCTCTACAAATCCGATGATCCGGTATTGTTGAACGATGCCATAACCGTCGCCGGTTTGTCGTTTCTATTTGCACTCGTCGCGATTTCTTTACTGATGATCTGGCTGCGTAGAGCCAGCTTTACGCCGTTTGTCGCCTATCGGATATTGCTCGGTGGCGTGCTTATTTACATTGCCTATGAAGCGCCGAACTTCACGTTTTAATATTTAGATGACCCACTACATAGATACCACGCCGCTTTCATCCGCCTCGATCTCGAAGGCTGCTTTCATCAACGCTTGGGTATAGGCTTCTTTCGGATTGTCGAAGATGGTATCGGCTGAGCCGGCTTCAACGACTTCGCCTTGCCGTATAACGATGATGTCATGGGCGAGGGCGCGGACGACCTTCAGATCGTGGCTGATGAAAATATAGCTAAGATTGTGGCTCACCTGAAGATCACGCAACAGCTCGACGATTTGCGCCTGCACCGACATATCAAGCGCCGAGGTCGGCTCATCCAGCACCATCAGGCGGGGGCGCAGGACAAGTGCCCGGGCAACACAGATGCGTTGGCGCTGACCACCGGAGAATTCATGGGGGTAGCGGTCCATGGTCGAGGGATCAAGTTCGACCTCTTCTAATACTTCGGCGATAAGTTGGCGGCGCGCATCGTAGGATTCACCCAATTTGTGAACCAGCAGACCTTCTTCGATGACCTGAAAAACCGACATACGCGGGCTCATCGAGCCGAAGGGATCTTGAAAGACGATTTGCATTTCGCGCCTGAGCGGACGCATCGCTTTCCAGCCATATTTCTGTACATTATGACCCATGAAATCGATCTCGCCCTTGCTCGATTCGAGGCGTAATAAAGCCCGGCCAAGGGTCGATTTGCCGGAGCCTGATTCACCGACGACACCAATGGTTTGACCTTCAACCAGCGTCATTGAAATACCGTCAACGGCCTTGATGTGGCCAATGGTGTGTTTGATGACGCCGCGTTTGATCGGGAACCAGACGCGAATATCGTCCGCCTTCATCACTTCAGGGGCCATCGGTTTAACCGGATCGGGTCGGCCTTTGGGCTCGGCCGACAGCAGATGCTGGGTATAGTCGTGGCTGGGGTTGGCAAACAAGGCCTTGGTCTCATTTTGCTCCACTACCTGGCCTTCATTCATGACATAGACCTTGTCGGCCATGCGCTGGACGATACCGAGATCATGGGTGATCATGAGGAGACCCATATCAAGTTTCTGGGTAAGCTCTTTCAAGAGCTTCAACACCTGGGCCTGAATGGTGACATCGAGCGCAGTGGTCGGCTCGTCGGCGATCAGCAATTCCGGCTCATTGGCGAGCGCCATCGCGATCATAATGCGCTGCTGCTGGCCGCCGGAAAATTCGTGCGGGAAACTGTGGAGGCGAGATTTTGCTTCCGGCATGCCAACCAGATCGAGCAGTTCCTCGACGCGGGCGCGGGCTTGGCTAGGCGTCATATTTTTATGCAGATGCAGCACTTCGTTAATCTGCTTTTCAACATTGTGCAGCGGATTGAGCGAATTGAGCGGCTCCTGGAAAATCATTGAGATGCGGTTGCCGCGAATGGCGCGCATTTGACTTTCATCCGACTGCATCAATTCTTCACCGTCGAACTGGATACTGCCTTGCGGGTGCCAGGCGACGGGATAGGGCAATAGTTTCATGACGCTTAGCGCGGTGACTGATTTGCCGGAACCGGATTCACCGACCAGTGCTATGGTCTCGCCCCGCGTCATTTCGAGCGAGACGTTTTGCACGGCTTTAACCTCGCCGTCGCCTTTGCCGAAGCTCACTGATAGATTGCTGACTTTTAGGAGGGTGCTCATCGCTTAGTTCCTAAATGTCTTGCGGGGATCGAGCGCATCGCGCACCGCTTCGCCGATAAAGATCAACAGGCTCAACATAACCGAAAGCACAAAAAAGGTTGAGATGCCGAGCCATGGTGCCTGCAAATTCGCTTTACCTTGATTGAGCAGTTCGCCCAAAGACGCCGAGCCGGGCGGCAGACCTAACCCCAAGAAATCAAGAGCGGTCAAGCTGGTGATTGCGCCCGACAAAATAAACGGCAGAAAGGTAACAGTTGCGACCATCGCATTGGGCAGGATGTGTTTGAACATTATTTTGCGGTTGGAAACGCCGAGCGCCCGCGCCGCCATGACATAGGTGAAATTACGTCCACGCAGGAACTCTGCCCTGACCACTCCGACCAATGCCATCCAACTGAACAACAGTAAGATACCCAACAACATCCAAAAGCTTGGCACAAACAGACTGGCTAATATGATCAATAGCAGCAACTGTGGCAGGCCGGACCAAATTTCCATGAAGCGTTGAAATAGTAAATCTGTCAATCCGCCGAAATAGCCCTGCCAGGCACCGGCGGCAACGCCGATGATCGAGCTGAAAAAAGTCAGAATGAGACCAAACAGCACCGAAATACGGAAACCATAGATCAAACGGGCGACAACATCCCGGCCCTGGTCATCGGTGCCGAGCCAGTTCTGTGCCGTTGGTGGCGAGGGTGCCGGGCTCGGCAAATCATAGACAATGGTGCCGAAGCTATAGGGGATAAGCGGCCAGATGACCCAGCCTTTCTCTTCGATCAATTCGATGACTTCCGGGTCCGAGTATTCGGCTTCGGTCTCAAAATCGCCGCCGAACGCGGTTTCCGGGTATGAGATCATCACCGGCACAAAATAGCCGCCGTCATAGTTAATCAGTAGTGGCTTATCATTGGAGATAAACTCAGCAAAGAGCGTGACGACGAACATAATGAGAAATAGCCAAAATGAGATGTAGCCCCGGCGGTTGGCTTTGAAGTTAACAAGGCGGCGTTGATTTATGGGGGTCATCTGAATTAGACCTCCTTCGCTTCGAAATCGATCCTGGGATCAACGACATGGTACGCGATGTCACCAATAAGACCCATGATCAGGCCAAGAATGGTGAAAACATAAAGCGTGCCGAACATGACTGGATAGTCGCGGTTGATGACCGCTTCAAAAGCGAGCAAGCCCATGCCGTCCAGCGAAAAAATAATCTCGATCAGCATGGCGCCGGTAAATAAAATACCGATAAAGGCACTCGGGAATCCGGCGATTACAATCAGCATGGCATTGCGAAAAATATGACCGTAAAGAACGCGTTTTTCTTCGAGGCCCTTGGAACGCGCGGTGACAACATATTGCTTGTTGATCTCTTCGATGAAGGAATTTTTAGTCAGCATGGTGAGACTGGCAAAGCCGCCGATGACCAGGGCCGTGATCGGCAAAATCATATGGTGGAAATAGTCGAGCACTTTACCGGGGATGGATAACTCGTCCCAATTGGGCGAGGTGATGCCCCGGAGCGGAAAAATATCAAGGAAACTGCCGCCGGCGAAAAGTACTACTAACAAAATTGCGAATAAAAAATTTGGGATTGCATTACCGATGATGACGACAAAACTGGTCCAGATATCGAATCCTTCGCCGTCGCGCACAGATTTGGCAATGCCCAGTGGAATGGAGATCAAATAAACCAGCAGCGTGGTCCAGAGGCCGAGTGAGATCGAGACCGGCATTTTATCGATGACCAAATCAACCACCTTGCGGTCGCGGAAAAAGCTATCGCCGAAATCGAATACGGCATATTTTTTGATCATCTCGATAAAGCGGATATGGGCCGGTTTATCGAAGCCGTAAAGTTTTTCAAGATCTTTGATGAACTCGGGGTCAAGGCCGCGGGCGCCGCGATATTTACTGGCCGCAACGACACCACCAGCCGTGCCGACGCGCGGTGTTTGAGCGCCGGGCGTTGTGTCCGCTTGACCGGAGCCGGAAACCCGCGCCGTTGCCTCAACGGCAGTGCCTTGAATTTTTGAGATTGCCTGCTCAACCGGGCCGCCCGGGGCAAATTGCACAACCACGAAATTGATCACCATGATCCCGAACAAAGTCGGGATGATTAGTAAAAGTCGGCGGATGATATAAGCGAGCATGCCCTATTTATCCTTCGGATGAAGGCGTTTCGTCAACTTAAATACCTGTAATGTTTAGCCTATTTTCCCCATTACTTTTTTGCACTGGTGAGTTTGGCGGCAAGCGCGTTGGCTTTGGTGCCATCGACCCACCAGGTGTTAAACCCGAGACCATATCTAGGTGATTTAGGTGGCCGGCCGAATTTATCCCAAAATGCCACGCGGAAGGATTGGATATGCCATTGCGGAATAATGTAGTGGTTCCACAAGAGCACCCGGTCGAGGGCGCGGGTGCGGGTGATCAGGCTTTCGCGGTCTGGCGCCGCAATGACGAGATCGATGAGCTTGTCGATGGCCGGGTTTTTGATGCCGATCCAATTGCGCCCACCGGTGCGTTCAGCCGCGGCACTGCCCCAGAAACTCATTTGCTCATTGCCGGGCGACAGGGATTGACCAAAAGTGCCGACAATCATGTCAAAATCGAAGGTATCAAGGCGTTTCCGATATTGCGCGGTATCAACTGTGCGTACGCTGGCAATAATACCGAGGCGCTTAAGGTTGCGCACAAAGGGCAGCACGATGCGTTCGAACGCGGGCGAGATTAAAAGAACCTCAAAAGTCAGAGGCTTGCCGGTTTTGGGGTTAACCAATTTTTTGTTTTTGATCACCCAACCGGCCTGTTGCAAAAGCTTTTTCGCTTGGCGCAGGTTTTTGCGGATACGGCCGGTGCCGTCGGTGCCCGGTGGCTCATAGCTCCGAGTGAAAACTTCCGGCGGGATTTGGCCTTTAAGGGGCTCGAGGATTTTTAATTCTTCCGGTGACGGCAGGCCGCGTGATGCCAATTCAGAATTGGAAAAATAACTCTTGGTCCGAGAGTATTGGCCGTAGAACAAATTTTTATTGGTCCATTCAAAATCAAACGCAAAAGCCAAGGCTTTGCGGAAAACCGGATTTTTGAAAAAATCTCTTCTTAAATTGAAAACAAAGCCCTGCATGCCTGTTGGATTTTCGTGGCGGATGTTCTGTTTTTTGTAGAGCCCTTTTTTGAAAGCCGGAGAGTCATATCCCGTCGCCCAAATCTTCGAGGCATTTTCCTGGCGGAAATCATACTCACCGGATTTGAAGGCCTCCAAGGCCACGGTCGAATCCCGGTAATAATCAAAGCGCATTTCATCAAAATTATATTGTCCCGAGGTGACCGCCAGTTTGGTGCCCCAATAGTTTTTAACCCGCTCCAGCGTAATCGAGCGGCCGGCCTCAAATGATTTAACCTTATAAGGTCCGCTGCCAATTGGTTTTACTAGCGTGGTCTTGGAGAAATCTTTATCCGCCCAGATATGTTTTGGCAGGATTGGAAGTTGGCCAATGATAAGCGGCAGTTCCCGGTTTTCGCCACCGCCGAAGGTAAATTTAACCCGTCGTTCGCCGGCCTTCTCAGCTTTGGCAACGCCGCGATAATAAAACCGGTAAAACGGCTGGCCTTTGGTTTTAAGGGCGCCCAAGCTAAAGATGACGTCTTCCACCGTGACCGGTTTGCCGTCATGCCAACGGGCCTCTTTTCTAAGGGTGAAAGCAACCCAAGAGCGATCCTCAGGCATCTCAATACTTTCGGCCAAGAGGCCGTATTCGGTGAAGGCTTCATCTTCGGAACTGGTCATCAGCGATTCATAGACAAATCCACCGATCCCGGCAGCGGGGTTGCCTTTGATGATGTAGGGGTTGAAAGAATCGAAGGTGCCAATGGCGCTAAGACGAACCTTGCCGCCTTTCGGCGCTTTCGGATTAACATACTCAAAATGTTTGAAATCGGGGCCGTATTTCGGGCTGCCATGCATGGCAATACCGTGGACGGGTTTTACCTCTTGCGCCTGTCCCAGAGCCGGCACAGCCGCAACAATCAAGCCGACTAATATTTTATATATCGGACCCATATCTGGCCTCCCCAATTTCTCTTATCCTTATCACCATTGTGGGCGAGAATGTGGCGGGATCAAGCCTATTTAGTAACTATTGCGCGAGGAGGTCGAGGATTTTCTGCTGCAGCGCAATGTCGCCTACCGCCAGGACCCGGCCATCAGAATTAAGCGTTAGCGGCTTGCTCGCCCAATCTGATATTTTGCCGCCGGCGCCTTCAACGACAGGCACTAGGGCGCAATAATCGTAAGGCTGCATTGTCGCCTCACAGACAATATCAGTGAAGCCGGAAGCGAGCAGGCCATAGGCGTAGCAATCTGCCCCATAGAGCGGAAATTTAACGGCTTCGGCGAGCCGGTTAAACGCCGTTTCATCTGGGCCTTTAAACATCGCCGGCGAAGTGGCATAGAGCCAAGCGTCATTTAGATCGGCGCAGTTACGTGTCGATACCGCCTCCCCATTATAGGTTGTCGGATGACCGACTGCGCCGACCCAACGCTCTTTGAGGATCGGCTGATCGATCACACCCAAGACAGGAATACCGTTTTGGCAGAGCGCAATAAGGGTGCCGAAAAGTGGTTTTCCCGTGACAAAGGCTTTGGTGCCATCGATTGGGTCCAGCACCCAGACAAATTCAGCCTCGAGATTTTTAGCCCCATGTTCTTCACCGAGAATGCCGTGATCCGGGCATTCAACTTCAAGTACTGCGCGAATAGCAGCTTCGGCCTCACGGTCGGCAGTGGTTACCGGGCTCGCATCGGCTTTATCGGCGATCGTCACGCCAGAGCGAAAATAGCGCGCGACGATTGGGCCGGCGATATCCGCCAGCCGCTCAGCTAATTCGATATAAGATTGGTCTATATAAGAATTGGAGACTGTCATTTTGATATGCGCCCCCAATCGATCTATTTAGGCAGCGCCATTGGCGCGTCGGCGAAGCTGCGGAGATACAGGATTACCGCTGCACGATCGCCGGCTTTTTTCAAACCGGTAAACACCATTTTAGTGCCGGGCATAAAGACTTTCGGTTTAGTCAGGAATTTATCCATATCATCAAAGCCCCATTTACCACCCATTTTCTTGATTGCGCCGGAATAATTGAATTTAGCGACGCTCGCCCGGTCCTTACCCATAATCGCAAACAGGTTCGGACCGACTTTGTTTTTACCGCCTTTATCGAAAGTGTGACAGGCCACACATTTTTTGGCGATCTTTTTACCTTTGCCGGCATCGGCCGAGGCCAACAAAACGGACAGGGACTGAGCGGGTTCAGCCTTCGCAGCGGTCTCCTTGGCGGCCTGCTTTGTCACGTTTTTCTCTGGCGCTTTAGCAGCACTGGTACTCGCAACGGCGTCGTGAACAGGCTCAAAGGGCGGAATTAATAGATTACCAATGAAATTACTTCCCGCAAGCAGCCACAAAGCAACGATTACTGCGCCAACGATATTATTTGTATTTGTGCTCCACACGGCTAAATCCTTTTAAAAGTCCGCTACGGTCAGTTGTTGTTGGTGCCAAAAATAACCATGTAACAGATAAATTACTGAAATTTGCGATCAGGGTATAGATGAACGCGTATAAAATGTATATAGGAAGCATTGGTGGGGAACAAAATAATATTTTTTGAAAGCATAAGAGCATGACAGAACGTAATCCGTTGATCGTGATTCCGTCACAGGTTGATGAAAACGGTATCCCAAAGAAGCAATTGCTGGATATCCAAGGCAAGCCGATGATCGTCCATTCCTGGAGCCGCGCAGTTGAAGCTGGTTGCGGTAATGTGATTGTTGATTGTGTTGATGATGAAATTGCCGAAGCCGTCGGCGAGGCGGGCGCTTACATCTATCGCACTGATCCCGACCATCACTTGAGGAGCCACAACTATCGCACCGAATCAGGCGCTGACCGCGTCGCCGCGACGGTCAATAAATTCGATCGATTTTATAACCACGATATTATCATCAATCTGCATGATGATTTGCCGGCGATTGATCCCAAATATATTCGGGCGCTGCTTTATCCGCTGGCCAGTTACGAAGTTGCCATCGCGACTTTGGTGTGTCCACTACAGGACGGTGACGAAAAAAATAGCAGCGTCGTCAAAGCCACCGTCGAGTGGCAGGAAGGCCGCACTGTCAGCTGGATTCCCGCCTCTAAAATCGGCCGCATCACGGATTTGAGCCGCGATATCGCTGATCTCGGTGAGGGGCCTTATTACCATCATATTCCGATCTATGCCTATCAACGGCCACAGCTGGATAAATTCGTCAATCTAGAGCCCACCGTCAGCGAGTTGAACGAACGCATTGAAGGTAAGCGCGCCCTTGAAAACGGTATGCGCATGGATGTTGCGTTGATTGATGAGCTGCCGCTTGATGTTAATTGGGAAAACGAGGTCGAAGAGGCCCGCGAACTCTTAGATAAATCGCTTTAAAAATCAACGCGATATGATGGACAATTAGCTTCCGTCCCGCTATATGGGGCTCCATGAACACTGACCCAAATAATCTGATCGCCTTCCAAGGTGAGCTTGGCGCCAATGGTGACATGGCCTGCCGTGCGGTGCATGGTGAGATGGAAACTTTGCCGTGCCATACCTTTGAGGAGACTTTCGCGGCGGTGCACGACGGCCAGGCGAAATATCTGATGATTCCGATCGATAATACGGTGGCGGGCCGGGTTGCCGATATCCATCACCTGTTGCCGGATTCCGGCTTGCACATTATTGGCGAACATTTTCAGCGGGTGGAGCATCATCTGCTGGTGGTCAAAGGCACCAAGCTCGAAGAGCTGACCCATGTCCACAGTCATGTGCACGCGCTCAATCAATGCCGTAACGTGATCAAGGAATTAGCCTTGCAGCCGATGATTCATGTCGATACCGCGGCGGCGGCCCGAGATATTGCCGAGCGCGGCGAGAAGGCACACGGCGCCATCGCTTCTGATTTAGCCGGTGAGATTTATGGCCTCGATTCGTTGCGTGGCAATATTGAAGACGCCCAACACAACACGACGCGCTTTTTACTGATGGCGAAAGATGCGCTCGATATCGCACCGGATGAGAGCGATATCATGACCAGCTTTGTCTTTCGAGTGCGCAATGTGCCGGCCGCCCTTTTTAAGGCGCTGGGTGGATTCGCGACCAATGGCGTCAACATGGTGAAGCTCGAAAGCTATCTGGTAGGCGGCGGCTTTATTGCCGCGCAATTCTATGCCGAGGTTGACGGCCACCCGGAAAGCCATGGCCTGCGCTTGGCGCTTGAAGAGTTGTCTTTCTTCACCCATGAAGTACGCATTATGGGCGCTTATCCACGCAATCCGGTCCGCGATGTCATCAATAAAAACGGTGCCGAGTAATATCTCAATGAATGCCAATAAATTTAGAGAAGTAAATCGCCGCGTCGTTACGCCGGATATGTGTGATGCGCTCGGTCATTTTAATATCCAGTATTATTTTGAAACGCTCAGTGATGGCGTTGTTAGAATTATGGAGATATTAAAAGAGCCAATTGAGGAAATACCGGAACGCGGTACGGCTTTTGCGCTCCATAAAGAGGAATCGCATTTCTTGGCAGAAATCTATGATGGCGACGAATTTTATATGGCAACGGCGATCGAAAGATTTGGTAACAAATCGATGATATTGCAGCACCGGTTTTTTTCTGCCGAAGATGATCGCGAGCTTTTTCGTTCCCGCTTCATCACGGTGAACATGGATTTAAAAGCCCGTAAAAGTATCCCCTTTTCAGAAGAATTTAAATTTATGGCGGAGAAAGAGTTTCCGTTCTACCAGGCGGAAAATTAGCGCGTCATCTTTTTTGGGAAGCGCAGCGTCACGGTCGTGCCCTCATTTTTCTGGCTGTGGATTTCCATTTTACCGCCAAGCTCCAGCATCAACTGATTAACGATGGACAAGCCAAGTCCGGTGCCTTTATCGCCATGAGGCGAGACGGTGGTTTTATAGGGCTTGAGGATATGGGGTATTTGCTCAGCCGGAATCCCTCCGCCCGAATCCCGGACAACCAAGATAACCGCATCTTGGTGCTCGTCGACATCGGCATTAATATCAATCTCGCCACCACCCGGCGTAAATTTCAAGGCGTTAGATAAAATATTGGTGAGGGCGCGGTAGAGATGACGGGGCACGGTATTAATTTTCGGGAAATTATCAGAGACTTCCGCCGTTAATTTTATATCTCGCTCCTCGGCCATTTCGGTATAAAGCGCAGTTATTTCTTCGATCATCTCGGCGGCATCGACATCTTGAACTTGGTCTTCGTCGACCGCCGTTTTAGCGGCTTCATCCCCTTTAATGCGGCCATCAGTATCGGCGAGCATGTCTTCACAAAGACCAAGAATTCGCGTTGCCGAATTGTAGATGATCTCGGCGTTTGGTTGAACTTTGTCCGGCGTCGTCATCCCCATTTTCATCAATTTAGCGAGACCAATCATCGCCGTGAGCGGATTCTTAATGTCATGGGCAAATTGATGGACTTTGGCCATTACTTCGTTTTTGAGTTGAGCCTGGTCGGCCAGTGCTTTTTCTAGAGCTGCTTCGGCCTCGCGGAGGGCCCGTTGGGAATCATCATCTATGTTCATCGAAAACGAACAATCCTCACATCAGCTTGCCTTCGCCTACTATATTACAATTATTTCTCAAATAACCAGCTATCAATAAGCCATCTTGAAATTGAGAGATTTGAAGGTGGCAGTGATTCGTCGCCTTTCGCCATTTCGTGCACTTCATCACGCGAAAACCATTTGGCATCAATAAGTTCCTGATCATGGCAAATAATTTCAGTTGTTACCGCCCGGGCCCGGAAACCAAGCATAATAGAAGCGGGAAAAGGCCAAGGCTGGGAGGCCTGATAAGCGACATCAACCACTTCGATATTGGTTTCTTCGAACACTTCGCGGACAACCGCTTGTTCCAGCATTTCGCCCGGCTCGACAAATCCGGCGATGGTTGAATAGGTTAGTCCACGAAATCTTTTGTTGTGGCCGAGCAGACATTTCTCTTCGCTCGGGTGAGTGACCAGCATAATGACTGCAGGGTCGGTGCGCGGAAAATGAATTCTGGCGCAATCTGGATTAGTACATCGACGTTCATGGCCGCCGCGACCGACGGCTGTTTCAGTGCCGCAAATACCGCAAAATTTGTGCCCCAGATGCCAATGGATAATTGCTCGCGCATAGGCCAGATAGCCGGCATCAATGGGATCAAGTGACGTGGCCAAACCGCGTAAATCTTCAAAAGCCGTATCGGCGGGCAGACCCAGGCTATGAGGGTCATCGGCATGCGATAAATCCGCTGCACAATAAATAGTGTCACCTTCCAGGCCTAAAAACACCAAGGTAGCGGCATTTTGACGAACCTCCTCGGCTGCTCGGCCAGTTAGGATGGCGGCTTGAATTTGCCCGCCGGTGAAGATCAGGCTTTTGCTGCGCCAAACCGGAATGATTCGCAGATTTTTGCCCGCCAGATCACCGGATGGGTCGGCTGACAGATTTTCCGCCAGCCATTTTTCATCCATTCTCAGGTGATGCGCGCGATCAAGAGTAATGCCGTCATAATAGAATTTTGAACTCATGGGCGGCATGTATGCATAGCTTGGCGGTTCTAGCAATCCTCTCTTAAATTCAATATTGGAAACTAACTCATTGGCACTATATTTCTGGGTGGTCTTTAGCGTAAATTAGGGTCATAAATTATGATGATATTTCCCGATAATATTCTTTCGACATACGGGTCGCATGATAAGCAAAATAAAATCTGGATTTAGCACCGGCCTCGCAATTGTCATGGTATTGCTTAGCCTGTCTGCCTGCGCCGATCGTGATATCTTTGCGGTGCTTGATAGTGAAGGCTATATCCGCGATCAGAAAGAGATCGTTGAAGCCGCCGATTGGAGCGTGGCTGAAACATTTGAGATCGATATCCGGCAAAATGAATTTCGCCCCACTATTATCCATTTGCTGCAAGGTGAGCCTTACATCATGCTGGTCGAAAATCGCGATGATATTTCCCATTTTTTTGTCGCGGAAGATTTTTTTAAAACCATCGCGCTGCGTAAAATCGTTACTGAATCGGAAGAGATCAGCGGCGTAAATTTGGTTGGCCTCCTTCTCAATTCCGGTGAAGTTAAAGAGTTGCATTTTGTCCCAGTGCGCGACGGCTGGTACAATTTTGAAGGCGGTCAGGGGCCGGGCTTATTTGCCACCAATCTCTATTATTCGCCGCTTAGCCTCGGTGCGGTTAAAGGAATGGTCGGCGCCTTTGTCGTTGAAGAGTAGCGAGTTGCTAGATTTGTTTGCTGATGTGTTGATTGAGCTTGCCACCTCGCCCCCCAAAACTGCTATAATCTCTCTGGGAGGTCGGCCGCGGACGAACCGCTCGCCAACCCGGTCAGGTCCGGAAGGAAGCAGCCGTAACGAGTTTATGTTTCGGGTCGCGTGTTCGGTCTCCCACCTAATTTTCCAGATTATGACCCCAAAACGTGTGGTGTTATGAGCGACCCAAAAGAAACCCCAAATTCTGAAGTTTCTGACGAGATCGAATATCAGGTTTTGGCGCGCAAATACCGGCCGACCGATTTCAGTAATCTCATCGGCCAGGATGCCATGGTGCGCACTCTCAAAAATGCGTTTGAGTCTGGCCGTCTGGCGCATGCCTTTATTCTGACGGGCGTTCGGGGTGTCGGTAAAACGACGACGGCCCGCATTATCGCCCGGGCGCTAAATTGCGTTGGCCCGGACGGTAACGGCGAAGCGACGATTGAACCGTGCGGTGAGTGTGAGTTTTGTCAGGCGATTGCCGAGGACCGTTTGGTCGATGTCCTCGAAATGGATGCCGCCAGCCGGACCGGTGTCGACGATGTCCGCGAGCTCATCGAAGGGGTGCGCTACAAGCCGGTTTCGGCACGCTATAAAATCTATATCATCGATGAAGTTCACATGTTGTCGCGTAATGCCTTTAATGCGCTGTTAAAAACGCTCGAAGAACCACCCGCCCATGTGAAATTTATTTTCGCCACAACCGAAATCCGGAAAGTACCGGTGACCGTACTGTCGCGCTGTCAGCGCTTTGATCTCAGGCGCGTCGATATTGAAACGCTGAGCGCGAATTTCACCGAAATTGCTGAAAAAGAAGGGGTCAAAGTAACCGCTGCGGCGATATCGCTGATTGCCCGGGCAGCTGATGGTTCGGTCAGGGACGGCCAAAGTCTGCTCGATCAGGTGGTCGCGACCGCGGTCGAAGACGATCGTGAACTCGACGAAGAAGTCGTCCGCGATATGCTGGGCTTGGCCGACCGGGAGCGCAGCTTTGATCTGTTTGAGCTGGTGATGAAAGGTGATGTTTCGGGGGCGCTCGACATGCTCGATGGCGATTACGCCAATGGCGCCGATCCGGTGTTGGTGCTGCAGGATTTGCTTGAAGTCGTGCATTGGCTGTCCCGGGTCAAGGTCACACCGGATATTGCCGACGGTCCTATGGTGCCGGAATCAGATCGTGACCGCGGCAAAGATTTAACCGGACGGCTTTCGATGGGTGCCTTAACACGCGCTTGGCAAATGCTGTTGAAGGGCTTGCGGGAAGCGCAGTCAGCCCCGTCACCGATCCAGGCGGCCGAAATGATATTGATCCGGCTCGCCTATCTGGCCGATCTGCCAACCCCGGCGGATGCGGTTAAAGCCATCAACGAACAAAGCACCGAAACCGCCAGCCCGTCGCCAACAGGCGGTGGTGGCAATGGTGGCGGGCAGCCGGCCGTGAATGCTGCTCCGCAATCCGGGCAGGCTCAAGCGGCGCCGCAAATGGAGCCCCAAAGAGATACCGTGGCAGAAACTCAAGCCATTGGCGATAGCGCGCCCGAGGCATTAGCCAGCCCGCAAACCTTTGAAGACGTGATCGCGCTGGCCGATAAAATGAATGAGCGTATCCTGCGGGCCAATCTGGTCAGCAATGTTCATCTCGTGCGGTTTGAACCGGGCACGATTGTGTTTCAGCCGGGTAAGAACACGCCGCGCGAGTTCAGCCAGGACTTAACCCGCTTTTTGAACGGCAAGACTAATCGCCGCTGGGTCGTGACGGTTTCGCTGGATGAGCAGGGCGCCGAAAGCGTTCAGCAGCGCGAAGATGCGGTAAAAGCGGCCAGGCGCGCTGAAATCGCCCAAACCCCTTTTATGCAATCAGTTATGGAAACTTTTCCGGGAGCCAAAATTAGTGACGTTCGTGATATCGGCGGGCCAGAAGAAATTGTACCAGATGAAATCGAAGGAGAAGACGAAGTATGAAAAATCTCGGCCAAATGATGAAGCAGGCCCAAGAGATGCAGTCAAAAATGACCGAGATGCAGGATAAGCTCGCGGAAATGGAAGTGACCGGATCTTCCGGCGCTGGCATGATCGAAGTGACGCTCACCGGTAAAAGTGATGTGCGCAAAATTAAAATTGATCCTTCATTGATTGATCCCAGCGATCCCGAAGTATTGGAAGACCTAATCGTCGCAGCTTTCAACGACGCCAAATCTAAAGTTGAAGCCCGGGTAAACGAAAAAATGTCGGAAATGACCGGTGGTCTGCAGCTGCCGCCGGGGTTCAAGCTTCCGTTTTGATGACCGATAGACAAAATGTAATACATTTTGGCTTGAGGAGCCCACAAGTGTGGGCCGCCACTAATGTGGCGAGCCAAGATCGCGGAGGCGATCGCCATGGTAAATTTGTGGCGGTTGAGGGGCAAAATTAATGACCACCACTGAGATCGACCGCCTCATTCAACTACTTTCCAAACTGCCGGGGCTGGGACCGCGCTCAGCCCGCCGGGCGGCGCTGCATCTGATTAAAAATCGCGAATCTTTGATGAAGCCGTTGGGTCTGGCGATGGAAGCGGCGGCCGAAAACGTTCAGACTTGCAGCACCTGTGGCAATTTGGATACCGCCAATCCTTGCGCCATTTGCACCGATGTCAAACGCGATACGGCAAAAATTTGTGTTGTTGAAGAAGTTGCCGATTTGTGGGCTTTGGAACGCACGGCGTCCTTTAACGGTCTCTATCATATCTTGGGTGGCGTGTTGTCGCCGCTCGACGGTGTTGGCCCTGATGATCTGACCCTCGACAGCCTCATCGCCCGCGCCCGCGGTGATGAGGTCACAGAAATAATTCTGGCCACCAGTGCCACCGTTGACGGCAAGACAACGGCGCATTATATCACCGATCGTTTGGAAGACGCCGGGGTGACAGTATCAGCCCTTGCTCACGGCATCCCGGTGGGTGGTGAGCTAGATTATCTCGACGATGGTACGCTCAGCGCTGCCATGAAAGAACGCCGCGGCATATAGTGCCCTGTTTCAAAGTATCAATTGTTAATCCTTACATAGAACTTTTCTAATATAAAAAGCTTTCACTAGGGTATTCCCTAGTGTATATAGGAATAACCCTAGTGAAAGGGAGATTTATTGTTAATAATACCCTGTTAACAAGAAGTGTTATCGAGGAAAAGTTTATGAACAATATAACTGCCCAGCAAATGGACCACGAAACACGTGGATCTAATGAATTTGATGAGCAAAAACTCGCCGAGGGACGTCTTCAGCTTGAAGATGAGGCAGACGCCAGGAAGCGCCGCATAAAATTGCGAAAACAGCATCAGGCAAAATTGAACGCCAAACGAACGGCCAAACGACGTGCCCGCACCTTTAGGCTCGCTGGCGTTTGGATGACGCTTTTCGCCGGTGGTTTTTTTGCCATTGCCTGGTTTTTCGGTGACATCGCGAACCTGTTCGCAAAATAAAATTATTGCCACGTTGCCCCGAATTATGATCACGGGAGCACGGTGTAATAATGCCAAATTACACCCTAACGGCGATAATCCTTCACGCATTCTCAACCTGTGATCAGCATCACTGCGGGAATACCCTAGGGTGTACTATGTTACTCGGCATAGTGTGGAAACGCCTTCATTTTTGGGCATTTACTTTTATCGAGGAAAAGTTATGAACCAATTGTCCCCCCGTCATAATTTGGCACACGAATCACAGATGTCAGAAATGATCGACCAACAAAAGCTCATTGAGGGGCAAATGCAACTTGAAGACGAAGCTAAATCGAGAGCCCGTCGCATCAAGATGCGCCGTCAACGCCAAGCCAAACTAGCTGCCATGCGTAAAGCCAAACGCCGCGCCCGTGCTTTTAAGCTCGCCGGATTATGGTCTGTCGTTATGCTTGGTGGATTTTTCGCGCTGGCGTGGTTCTCGAACGACGTGATGGCGCTTATCGCCAGATAAATCTTACAAGAAGCTCAATTCCGGGCGCGCGGGTGTGAATCCCGGTAAACCTCGATGAGACGCGCCTGATCGACCTCGGTATAGCGCTGAGTTGTCGACAAGGATTCGTGGCCAAGCAACTCCTGTATGGTTCTGAGATCACCACCACCCGCCAATAAATGTGTCGCAAAACTATGACGGAGCGCATGGGGTGTGGCCGTCGCCGGGAGGCCGAGATAAGCCCTGAGTTTTCGGACTTGGCGCTGAATAACACCCGGATTCACCCGCTTGCCCTGCACGCCGATAAAAAGCGGGCCGCTTTTCTTCAAGCGCTTTGGATAAAGATCGAGGTAATATTGAATTGCATCGAGGACGATCGGCAACACTGGTACAACGCGTTGTTTGTTGCCTTTCCCCGTAATCACCATGGCATCACCTTCCGGAACATCTTCGACATTCAGATTAAGCGCTTCGCTAATTCTAAGCCCGCAGCCATAAAGCAAGGTTAGAATTGCCATATCGCGGGCGGCAATCCACGGCGTGTCGTGCAGATCACCGATGCTCACTAAAGCTTCCCGCGCCTCTACTTCGGATAAGGGTTTGGGAATGCTGCGCGGCAGTTTGGGTGTTTTAACCGCCTTGATGGCGGCGTTATGGGCCAACTCATGGCGATCCAAAAATTTAAAAAAGTTCCTTAACGTCGAAACCGCCCGGGCGGTGGAGGAACGCGAGAGGCCGTCATTGTGACGTTTGGCGAGATAGCCTCTAAAATCCGTCGTTGTCAGATTTTCAAGGTCGCTCAAGCCCGGCGCGAAGCCGAGATGATTGCTCAAATAACCGAAGAAAGCAGCGAGGTCCCGCCCGTAAGCATCCAAGGTATGATTTGAACAATTTTTTTCAACCACCATCCAGCGCTGCCAATCCTCAATCGCCTTGAGTACGGCAGGTTCAGCGGTATAGTTGATTAAGCTTCTTGCCGTTAGTTCTCTGACAGCCATCGGTTAAGCGTTAGCTCCAACACGCGGGTAATGAATATCAGCAAATCTGTTCCCTGGCCGCCATGAAACGCGCCGCGATTGCGCGACCCTAGGGCCAGCAGTCCATTGGGGATACCATAGCCCGGTTGCAACCGGCCCAACGCCGCTGATTTAACAATGCCGGCGGCCTCACCAAACACCGAGCCGTCATCTTTAGTGTGTTCAATAAGCTTGGCGAACTCATCCGGGCCACCTAGGACGTTATCGACGGTGCCGGGCGCCAGCCAGCGGATATCAGTTTCGCCCAATTCAAGCGAGCCGTCTTCACCAGTCTCTAGGCACAGCGAGGTGGCATCAATATCCAGCAATAGCGGCAAATCAAAACAAACGACGTGCACCAATCGCTCTAAACTGTCAGCGCCCAAAATCGCGATCACCGCCGCATGGGTGCGCGTTTGGATCATCATATTGGAGCGGGTGGTTGAGATCAGCAGATTGGCGGCATCTTTGAGATTGGTCGATTCGTCACGCATGCGGTCGAGCATCGAAGTTTGCATATCGACGACATTGCCGGCTTCGCCATCTTCCCATCTCGATGGCGGGCTTATAATATCCAATAGTTCTGGGTTTTCTTTTAGAAAATCAGGGTTCTCACGCAAATATTCCGTAACTTTAGACGCTTCTAAATTACGCGCCGATGCTTTGCCGCTCATGATGTATCCCCTTTATTCCCTCACAAAATAGATTGGCCAGTCCCCGCCCAATCTTTCAGGAAAGAGTCTAACCCCTTATCGGTTAACGGATGGTTATAAAGTTGGCGAAGCGCTGACGGCGGGATGGTGACAACACCTGCACCGATACGCGCCGCATCGACCACATGTTTGGGTGAACGCACGGAGGCAACCAGCACTTCAGTCTCGAAATCCGGGTAATTTTCGTAGATTTCGCAAATATCTGCGATTAATTCCATACCGTCCTGACCGATGTCATCAAGCCGGCCGACAAAGGGAGAAACGAACGTCGCACCGGCTTTGGCGGCCAATACCGCTTGCGCCGGCGAAAAGCACAGCGTCACGTTTACCATCGTGCCTTCGCCTGACAATATCTTGCATGTTTTGAGGCCATCAACTGTAAGCGGGACTTTGATGGTGACGTTTTTGGCGATCTTGGCGAGCTTATGAGCTTCCTTGATCATCGTTGGCGTGTCCGTCGCAGCGACTTCTGCACTGACCGGGCCATCAATAAAAGAACAGATTTCTTCAATCACATCGGTAAATTGGCGGCCCGATTTGGCAATGAGGGAAGGATTGGTGGTAACCCCATCGATCATCCCGGTTTCAGCAAGCTCGCGTATCTCGTCGACATCGGCGGTATCAATAAAAAATTTCATAAGCTCTGGTTTAACTCCCTAAAGTGTCGAATATTGTTCTTTGATTGATAACAGCTAAAGTGTACCGCATGACAGCTAACAGCACCACATCGCCGGATTTTGGCGACGCCCTAAACGAAACGCCTTGTGTCAGCGTTTTGCTGCCGCTGCCGTTGGGCAAAGCGTACACCTACGCGGTGCCGGAAGGCCTATCCCCCACGGAATCCTTGGCGGTGGGGGACTTTGTAGCCGTGCCGTTGGGTGTGCGCGAGGTTTCAGGCGTTGTCTGGGACGGCGAGGTCGACGACGTGCCACCGGAAAAACTAAAATCCGTTTTAGCCAAACTCGACGTGCCACCAATGCCAGAAAGTTCCAGGCGATTCGCCGAATGGGTGGCAAATTACAATATGGCATCACTGGGTTCGGTGCTCAAAATGCTGATGAGCGTGCCGGAGGCGTTAAAACCGCCTAAGCCGGTGACGGCGTATAGCCTCAATTCAAACTTACCAGAAATTAAAATGACCAAAGCGCGAGAGCGGGTGCTTAAGGTATTGCAAGATAGTCCACCGTTACCGGCAACTCTATTAGCTAAAGAAGCCGGGGTTGGCACCTCTGTCATTAAAGGGTTGGCGAAATTGGACGCACTCATTGCCGTTGAATTGCCACCACCACCGGCTTTCGAAATAGCCGACTGGCAGGCGCCGGGTCCAACACTCTCAGCCGAGCAGGCCGTCGCCGCCGATAATTTAAGGGCGCACGTCAAAGCGGGCGAATTTGCTGTCAGCGTTTTAGAGGGAGTGCCGGGCTCCGGTAAAACTGAGGTATATCTCGAAGCGGTTTCAGAAGCGCTCGCCCAAGGCAAACAGGCGCTGGTGCTATTGCCGGAAATTGCGCTGGGCGCACAATGGCTGGCGCGGTTTAAGGATCGTTTTGGCTGCCTACCCGCCGAATGGCATTCGGATTTAACCCAGGCGACGCGCCGGAAAACCTGGCGGGCGGTGGCGACCGGTGAAGCGAAAGTGATTGTCGGTGCCCGTTCCGCACTTTTCCTGCCGTACACCGACCTTGGCGTGATCATTATTGATGAGGAGCACGATCAATCCTTCAAGCAGGAGGACGGTGTCATATATAATGCCCGCGATATGGCGGTGGTGCGGGCCAACCTCGGCGAAATCCCAATCTCTCTCGTGTCGGCGACGCCGTCGCTTGAATCATTGAGAAACGTGGAACGCGGACGCTACGAGCATTTCGATCTGCCCGATCGCCACGCCGGCGCGGAACTACCGGAAATCTCGATTATCGATATGCGCCAAGACAAACCTGATACCGGCAAATGGTTGTCGCCCAAGCTTATCCAAGGTCTGAAAGATACCTTTGCCGCCGGTGAACAGGCACTGTTGTTTTTGAATCGCCGCGGCTATGCACCGCTGACGCTGTGCCAAGGCTGCGGGCATCGGTTTCAATGTCCACAATGCACGGCCTGGCTGGTCGAGCATCGGTTTTTAGGCCGCCTGCAATGCCATCACTGCGGCTATCAGATGAAACCGCCCGAAAAATGCCCAAGCTGTGATCAGACAGACAAACTGTATGCCTGTGGTCCCGGTGTCGAGCGATTGGCCGAAGAGGTCGAAGAACTTTTTCCGGAAATGCGCACCGAAATCGCGGTCAGTGATAATCTCCACACACCGGGTCAGGCGCAGGAGTTGGTTAGCCAGATTGAGAACCGCGACATTGACTTGATCATTGGCACCCAGATTGTCGCCAAGGGCTATCATTTTCCTTATCTCACGCTGGTTGGTGTCGTCGATGCGGATGTCGGTCTCACCGGTGGCGATATCCGGGCCTTGGAGCGGACCTATCAGCTGCTTTATCAAGTGGCGGGCCGGGCCGGGCGGGCGGAGCGGCCAGGGCGTGTGCTGGTGCAAACCCATGATCCCGAGAACCCGGTGATGCAGGCACTTAAAATGGGCGATCATAAGGGCTTTATCGCAACCATGTCCGAGGACCGGGAACGCAATGGCATGCCGCCCTTTGGCCGCTTGGCCAGCGTCATTCTTTCCGGCAGCGATGAACGTGCGGTTGATCAGGCAACCGCCAATCTCGCCCGCACGGCACCCCGCGATAATGGAGTTATGACGCTTGGACCGGCGCCGGCGCCGCTCGCTTTGTTGCGGGGACGCCATCGCCGCCGCTTCCTGGTCAAAGCCGGTAGAGATGTCAACATTCAGGCGCGAATTCGCTCTTGGCTAAAGGCGACCGAACTACCGCGCAAGGTACGGGTCCAATTGGATATCGATCCCTATAGTTTTATGTAGCGGTTATAAACTGCAACCTATTGAAATAATTGAGTAAAATTAGATTTTCCGATGGATGTTTTTGGCGTCTTGCGGACTCCGAATGAGTATGGTAGACAACCATCGCTTTCCGCGGAAGACCGGGATTGAGAACATCCAAAATTGGCCTTTTCGGAAAGCAAATTTTTTTCAAGTTGCCATATTTCCTTAAGTGCTGTCGCTTTTTTGGAAATTAAGTCGAGGAATAAACTCAAGTGTCATCCGAAGCAACAGACGTCCCAACAGATGTTACGGGACTCTCCGGGCGTTATGCCACGGCTTTATTTGAACTGGCCGATGGCGCCTCAGCGCTTGATCAAGTTGCCGATGATCTTCGTCAAATCAGTACAATGTTGGATGAAAGTGATGATCTCACCCGGATGGTCCGATCGCCGGTCATTTCGCGCGCCGATCAGTCAGCTGCCATGCTGGCCCTGCTCGAGAAAGCCGAGGCATCCGAGCTGACGCGAAATTTCATCGGCGTCGTCGCTTCGAACCGCCGCCTCTTTGCGTTGTCAGACATTATCGCTGATTACCTGATGGTGCTGGCCGGGCGCCGCGGTGAAATGACGGCGGACGTTACCTCGGCCAAAGCCCTAACCGAAAGCCAGCAAGCTGAAATTGAAGCCGCGCTGCAAAGCTCTGTTGGCGGCAAAGTATCTATTAATTCGACGGTTGATCCCGATCTGCTTGGCGGCCTGGTCGTCAAAATTGGTTCGCGTATGGTCGATTCGTCACTTCAAACTAAACTGCAACATTTAAAACTCGCCATGAGAGGTGTTGGATAATGGAAATCCGCGCAGCGGAAATCTCCGCAATTCTTAAAGATCAGATTCAAAATTTTGGTACCGAAGCAGAAGTTGCTGAGGTCGGACAGGTGCTTTCGGTCGGTGATGGTATCGCCCGTATTTATGGACTGGATAAAGTTCAGGCTGGTGAAATGGTCGAATTCCCGGGCGGAATTCGCGGCATGACGCTGAACCTTGAAGAAGACAACGTCGGTGTCGTTATCTTTGGTGATGATCGCACCATTAAAGAAGGTGACACGGTCAAGCGGACCGGCGACATCGTTGACGTGCCCGTCGGTAAAGGCCTGCTCGGTCGCGTCGTTGACGCTTTGGGCGAGCCGATTGACGGCAAGGGCCCGATTGATGCCTCTGAGCGTGGCCTCATTGAAGTTAAAGCACCGGGTATTATCCCGCGTAAATCTGTGCATGAACCGATGCAGACGGGTCTCAAGGCCATCGATAGCCTGATCCCGATTGGCCGCGGCCAACGCGAGTTGATCATTGGTGACCGCCAAACCGGTAAAACCGCTATTATCCTCGACACCATCTTGAACCAGAAGAAAGTCAATGATGCGGCGAAAGACGATTCAGAAAAACTTTACTGCATTTATGTCGCCGTCGGTCAGAAACGCTCCTCGGTTGCGCAATTGGTTAAAATTCTCGAAGAAAACGGCGGCATGGAATATTCCATCGTTGTTGCCGCGACCGCGTCCGAACCGGCGCCGATGCAGTTCCTGGCGCCTTATACCGGCTGCACCATGGGTGAGTATTTCCGTGATAACGGCATGCATGCGGTTATTTTCTATGATGATTTGACCAAACAAGCGGTGTCCTACCGTCAGATGTCCCTGTTGTTGCGCCGCCCACCTGGACGTGAAGCCTATCCGGGTGACGTTTTCTATCTGCATTCACGCCTTCTGGAACGTGCGGCGAAGATGAACGACGACAATGGCGCGGGTTCTTTGACCGCGCTGCCGGTTATTGAAACTCAGGCAAATGACGTTGCGGCTTATATTCCGACCAATGTTATTTCGATTACCGATGGTCAGATCTTCCTTGAGACGGATCTGTTCTATAAAGGTATTCGTCCCGCTGTGAACGTTGGCCTGTCGGTTTCCCGTGTGGGTTCCGCAGCCCAAGTGAAAGCGATGAAACAGGTTGCCGGCTCGATTAAGCTTGAGCTTGCGCAGTACCGGGAAATGGAAGCCTTTGCTCAGTTTGCCTCCGATCTGGACGCTTCGACCCAGCAATTGCTGGCCCGTGGGGCACGCCTGACCGAAGTTCTGAAACAAGGGCAATTCACGCCCTATTCGATGGAAGAACAAGTTGTTTCGCTGTTCTCCGGCGTCAACGGCTTTCTTGATGGTATCGAAGTTAAAGATGTTGTGCGCTACGAGCAGGCGCTGCTCGACAGCATCCGCGAAAAAGGCGCCGACATTCTCGATGCGATCCGTAGCGAGGAGGAGATCTCTGAAGAAACCGACGAGAAGCTTAAAACTTTCATCGGCGATTTCACTAAGTCGTTTGCTTAAAGCCTGCGTTTAACTTGAGGAACTCGGCAATAAAAGATGGCCACTCTTAAAGAACTGAAAACCCGCATCTCGAGCGTTAAATCGACGCAGAAGATCACCTCTGCCATGAAAATGGTGGCGGCGTCGAGGTTGAAACGTGCGCAGGAAGCAGCCGAAGCTGGCCGGCCCTATGCCGAGCGGATGGAACGCATGATGGCGTCGATCCTGGATAATCCCGGTGCGCTCGAAGGCGCCGGCGCATTGCTTAGCGGCACGGGCTCAGATGACACCCATCTGATTGTCGTGGTGACGTCGGATCGCGGATTGTGCGGTGGTTTTAACTCCAGTATTTCCCGTGAATCCCGAATTCGAATTCGGGAGCTCCATGGCGACAGCAAAAATGTCAAAATCCTTTGTGTCGGCCGCAAAGGCCGCGATCAGCTCAAAACAGAATTTGGCGACGCAATTATTGATACCTATGAAGGCATCGGTAAAGCCGGCGTTCAATTTGATGAAGCGCAGGGTGTGGCGGCAAAAATTATTGAAATGTTTGAGGCCGGTGAATTCGATGTCTGCACCATCATTTACAATAAGTTTGTCTCTGCTATTACCCAGGAAGTGACTCCCCGGCAAATTATTCCTGTTCAGCTGGCCGAAGCAGAAGATGAAGCTGAAACGGCGGCACCAACAGGCCCCTCCGCGATCTATGAATTTGAACCGTCGGAAGAAGAAATTTTGGCAGAGTTGTTGCCCGCCAATTTAAATGTCCAGGTGTTTCGCGCTCTCCTCGAAAGCAGTGCCTCAGAACATGGCGCCCGGATGTCGGCAATGGATAATGCAACACGCAATGCCGGTGAAATGATTGACGATCTGTCGATGATCTATAACCGGACACGTCAGGCGAAAATCACTAGTGAATTAATCGAAATTATATCGGGCGCCGAAGCGCTCTAGCTCAATAGGAGTTGATTACAATGGCCGAAAACAATATTGGCACAATTTCCCAGATCATGGGCGCAGTGGTCGATGTGAAATTTCCAGACGACTTGCCGGAAATTCTCAACGCCCTTGAGGTTGATAACCATGGCAACCGCCTGGTTCTTGAAGTGGCGCAGCATTTGGGCGAATCTCAAGTTCGCACCATTGCCATGGATACCACGGACGGTTTGGTCCGGGGCGCCGAAGCCGTCGATACCGGCAACCCAATTCTCATGCCGGTCGGCCCGGAAACGCTTGGACGTATCCTCAACGTAATCGGTGAGCCGGTTGATGAACGCGGCCCGGTCGAGACCAAGGATAAATTGCCGATCCATCGTTCAGCGCCTGAATTTATCGACCAGTCGACCGAAACGGAAATTCTCGTCACCGGTATTAAGGTTGTCGATCTGATCGAACCTTATCCGAAAGGTGGTAAGATTGGTCTGTTCGGCGGTGCCGGGGTTGGTAAAACCGTGATCATCATGGAACTGATCAACAACATTGCCAAAGGTCACGGCGGCTATTCCGTCTTTGCCGGTGTTGGTGAACGGACCCGCGAAGGCAATGACCTGTATCACGAAATGATGGATTCAGGCGTTATCCAAATCGATGGTGCGGGCTCCAAAGCCGCCCTGGTTTATGGTCAGATGAACGAGCCTCCCGGCGCCCGCTCCCGGGTTGCGCTATCCGGTCTGACCTTGGCTGAATACTTCCGCGATCAGGAAGGCCAGGACGTGCTGTTCTTTATTGATAACATTTTCCGCTTTACCCAAGCCGGTTCCGAAGTGTCGGCGCTGTTGGGTCGGATCCCATCTGCGGTGGGCTATCAGCCGACATTGGCGACCGATATGGGCTCTATGCAGGAGCGTATTACCTCGACCCACAAAGGTTCGATCACCTCGGTGCAGGCGATTTATGTGCCGGCCGATGATTTGACCGATCCGGCACCGGCAACCTCGTTTGCTCATTTGGACGCAACCACCGTGTTGTCACGTCAAATTGCTGAGCTAGGTATTTATCCGGCGGTTGATCCGCTCGATTCAACATCCCGTATTTTGGATGCCTCAATCGTTGGCGAAGAACATTACACCATTGCCCGCGAAGTTCAGCGTATTCTGCAGACTTATAAAAACCTGCAGGACATTATCGCTATTCTGGGCATGGATGAATTGTCCGAAGAAGATAAACAAACCGTGGCGCGGGCGCGTAAAATTCAGCGCTTCCTGAGCCAGCCCTTCCATGTTGCCGAAGTTTTCACTGGCTCACCGGGCGTGTTTGTCAACCTCGAGGACACCATCAATGGCTTTAAAGGCATCTGCGCCGGTGAATATGATCACCTGCCGGAAGCTGCTTTCTACATGGTCGGCACCATCGAAGAAGCCGTCGAAAAAGCACAAAAAATGGCGCAAGAAGCAGCTTAAGGAACTGATTAATGGCTGATGCAGCGACAAACAAAGTGGCGTTCGAGTTGGTGACACCAACTGCCCTCGCAATTTCCGAGGACGTCGACATGGTCGTCGTCCCGGGCAGCGAAGGTGATTTCGGTGTGCTTGCCGGCCATACGCCGATTTTGACGACGGTTCGCCCGGGTGTGATTAATATGTATACCGGCGGTGCCATCACCAAGTCGTTGTTTGTCGAGGGCGGCTTCGCCGAAGCCAATCCCGAACGCTGCACTGTCTTGGCCGAAAGCGCAACGGACGTTAGTGAACTTTCCGCCGCGGATGCTGAAGCGCGGTTAACCGCGGCCCGTGAAGCGCTTGCAAGCGCCGATGAAGACGCCAAAGAGGCGGCCGAAAAAGAACTCCGCATCGCTGAGGAAATGGTCCGCGCCGCCGGAGGTTCTGCCGCACAGCATTAAAGTTTAAATTTATTATTCCTCTCCATCTTGAAAAAATTGCGGATTTCGCTTATTTTCATTTTGTACACTCTAAAGAAGAAATTATTTTAAATATAACAACCAAAATAATTTGGATTGATTTATGTGGAAATTTGTTCTGGCCTGTTTGATGGCATTAATTCTTAGCTCATGCCAAACATCCACGGAAGAATCACTACGAAGCCAAGTGTTTACGTTTAAGGATTGTGAAAATTGCCCAGAAATGGTGGTGGTGAAACCAGGCACCTATTTGATGGGGCATCCAGCCGGTACGAATAAGCGCTGGAAAGATACCTACAACAATATTTTTGACTATCAACATGAAGTAAAAATTGGTCAGACATTTGCTGTTGGAAAATTTGAAGTTACGTTTGGGCAATGGGATGTATGTGCATTAGAGGGCGGGTGCAAAAAGTATTTTCCAGCGGACGAAGGATGGGGCCGGGGGCGTCGACCGGTAATTAATGTAGATTGGAGTGATGCGAAGTCTTATACCGAATGGCTAAGCCGTAAAACAAACAAAAAATATCGCCTGTTAAGTGAAGCCGAATGGGAATATATGGCGAGAGCAAATACTACCACCAGATATCACTTTGGCGATGGCATAGGGCAGAGTGATGCGCAATTTGATTATGATAGCCGACAAAAAAGAACTGTTTCAGTAGGCTCTTTTAAATCCAATGCGTTTGGCATTCATGATGTTCATGGAAATGTTGCCGAATGGGTTGAAGATTGTGGACATAGCTATGAAATTTCGAAAATGGTCGGTCATCCTAGAGATTATTCGCCATTCGAGTCGATAAAATTTAAGCGTACTTTATCTCCAAATAATGAAAAGCCTCGGATATTTGACAAGAAATCGGGGTTGCAATCGCGATGTGACTCTCGGGTTGTGCGTGGCGGGTCATGGGATTCGACGTTGTATAATATCGAATCGGCTGATCGGATATGGTTCAACAAAATGTCGCGGAACAATAATCTAGGATTCCGAGTCACCAGAGATTGGGATGATTAACGGTGATATTTTGATATGAGTTGGTATTTACTACCGGTGGTAACGCGACCTAGCTTTTAGTTCTGGTGCCATAAAATTTAAAGAAGGCTGCACTAATGTGCAGCCTTTTTATTAAAATTCCGTCATTCTGGCGAAAGCCAGAATCCAGTTTTCGACGCAGCCTGGATTCCGGATCAAGTCCGGAGTGACGAGGTGTTTTATTCTAAAGCACGCGCCGCCATTTAAACCAAATCAGTGCGGTTAGGGTGACACCAATGGTGACGTAGAGATTGACGGTCGCCTGAAAGCCGATGACATCGATCAACATACCGGTGCCTAAAAGTCCAAGCGGTACGCCGTAGATGGCCAAAATCCTGACCCCGATGACGCGCCCGCGGATGTATTGTTCGAGCTGGCCGACCAAAATAACCGACATCGAGACCATGCCCATGGCGTGCACGATACCCATGATAAACAGCGAGACAAAGCCTGTAAGTTTGGTTTCCATCGCAGCAAAGACCGCCAGCATGACATACCACAGCAACACATTTATCAGCATGAATTTCGTCGAATGGGTACGGCTGCCGGCCGCGGCAACGACCAGCGCGCCGATCATGGCGCCGGCGCCAAATCCTGCGATCAAATGACCGAGGCCTATTTCATCGACCAGATACACGTCTTTGGCAACATAAGGCAACAAGCCGCGGATGATCGGAAAGGCGGTTAGATTGACCAGGAAAGCGAGCCACATGATCGCCAGCACCATTGGCGTATTCCAGATATAAGCGAGGCCTTCTTTGAAATCTTTCCATTGCGACGTTTGCTCTTTTTCTGCGGTTATCTCCGCTGGGTGTGCATTGGTGACACCGAGGGTCAGCATAAAACTGACGACATAAACGGCTGTTACCAGGACATAGGCATAGCCGATACCGAGAACGGCAAATATACCGGCGCCGACCAGAGCGCCGAAGACGCGTGCCGAATCCATTGAGGTCCGGGTCAATCCCAAGGCGTTGGGCAGGCTTTCCGGCGGTACTGTATCGCCGATTAAGGCTTGCCGCATCACCATATCAGAGGGGCGTAACAGACCGCTTAGAAAAGCCAGCACTAAGACAATAATTGGGTTGAGCAGATCCAAAAAAGCCAAGGTCATTATCGTAAAGGCTAGCAAGGCGAAAATAACCCGCATGGTGCAAAAAACTATTTTACGGCCAACGCGATCGCCCAACACACCAAGCCAGGGGGCGAGGAGTGTGCCCATAAACTGCAGCGCGGCAAATAAAGTGAGGAGAAGAACCGAGCCGGTCTCAACCAGGATGTACCAGCCCAAAATGAGATTTTCCATCTCAAAGGCCCAGGTCGAGCACAAATCAGCTGGCCACTGAAAACGGTAGCTCCGAACTTTGAAAGCAATGAGCGGAGCAAAATCCCGCATGAAATGAAATCCCCTTGATGGTGCTCCACTATAGGGGTCAGCTGCCAAAGCTCAATGTAATTGGCATTTTGTAAATTAACCCAGCACTTCTTTTAGAGCAGCCAGACACGCCGCGTTGTCTTCTGCCGTGCCGACGGTGATGCGGATGTAGTTTTCATAACCGGCATCGGCCCAGGCGTTAATCTGCACGCCTTTATCGAGCATGGCGGTCATGCACTCACGCGCGTTCATTGGCACGGGGCTTGAGACAAAATTGGTAACCGAGGGAATGGGGTCCAGGCCAAGCTCAGAAAGTCCGTCGAAAAGCTGATCCCTGCCGGCGGCGACATTTGTCAAAATAAAATCGAGATAGTCGAGGTCTTTGAGGGCAGCTTCACCGGCGAATTGGGCGAGGATCGGTACATTAAAAACGCAGGTGGTTTTTTGCAAAGCCTGGGCCAGCTCAGCATCGCTGCAAAGCGCATAACCGATCCGCATACCAGCCATGGCATAAGCTTTAGAAAAGGTGAAAACGGTGATCCACGGGCCGTTGCGCGTCTTTAATGTTTCCAGCACATTGGGGCCACCGGCATGAAGGCCGAAATCGTAATAAGCCTCGTCAACACATAGCAGGACATTTTCAGGCACCCCGGCGACAATTTTTTCCAAACCGGCCTGATCGACCATGCGTCCGGATGGATTATTGGGCGTGATCAGGAAAACGATCCTGGTGTTGTTACCGATGGCGGCAAGAATACCATCGATATCGGTATGACCATCCGGCAGGTTTTCAACTTCGGCCACATCGGCTTCAAAGGCGGCGACCAGGGATTTATAGCCCCAGAAAGTAGGTACCGGTAAAACCAGGCCTTGACCCGGTGACAATGAGAGATCAATGGCGCCTTTGAGCAATTCCTCACTACCATTACCCCAGACGATGCAATCCAGTGCGACGCCGGTGCGCTCTGAAATGATATCGCTAAGACGCGGGCATTGTGCATCCGGGTAGAGATTGACCGAGCTCAGATTCTCCTGCATCGCCTGGATGACTTTGGGTGACGGTGGATAGCAGCTTTCATTCAGCCCCATGCTGCGGATTTTTGAGGTATCCAGTCCTTTATGGCGCAGTGCACCATCGGTCGGCGGGTCGACCTTTTTGGGCGCATCGTGCAGCGCCGGGCGAATATAGGACGCAGGTTTTTGAACGCCATCCATGTCGATAGTCTCCCAGGTTTTTCAACTGGCTGTACTATAAGTGCCTAAGGCTTGTATTGGAACTGGTTTGAAACCACCGGTTTAAAATTATCGATGCTCTGAATGGCAACAAAACCACCCAAGACAATCGCGCCGATCATAAAGAAAAGAATAATATAACGATGAGCGTTAGCCTCGAATTTAGATTTTAAATTTCTAATTTCCCGGAAGGCACTTGAGTAAAGTTTTTCAATCGCCAGGATCTTTCGTGATTCAGTATGTTGCCAAAACTGAAAAATTAATACCAAGGTGACCGCTGCCAGGCCAGTAAACAGAACAGCAAGCCGCAATGTTAAAACGAAGGTTTCGGCGTGCGAAATATACTTTAACAATCCAACAATAACGACGAAAACTACCAGAGTTGAAGCCACCGTTTTCCATTGAATACTCTTGGCAAAAAGAATGGTGCGAACCGAATCCTCGTAAATCAAGCCAATTTCCCGATGAGACATTTCATCCAGTTCGGACGCAACAATTGCATTGTCTTCTTCGTCTTCTTCGGCCATTTTTCAATTCCTTTTTTTCAGATGCTCGCGATTTTTAGAATAGTTGTTCATAAGGGCGATAATATCTTCAGAAAAACTGAAATTAACACACAATCGAAAATAGCTTTGGTGTCGCGATTTCAATACCACAAAATATATTACAAAAAAATTAATCCGGTATCTTAACCAGCTCTTCCTGAAGTGTGCCGGCGCGGTAGCGGGCGATGTAGTCATCCGGGTCAATCTCAATACCGGAGATATTCTTTTTATAGGCCTCGGTTTCGAAATAGGCGATGAAGTCGGCCTCTTCAGCAAAATTTACGCATGTCATTTCGGCTTGATTGCCATCCGGGTCTTCATAATAAAAGCTGGTCATGACGCCATGGTTCCATTTTTGGATCGGCAAAATGCCGGCGGCTTTTAATTTGTCATAGCGGTCAAACAGTTCGTCAAAGCTGCCATGGGCAAGCTGGAAATGATGCAGGCCGGGATCAGTGCCGACTCGATCAATCGTACCGTCAATTTCAAACACGCCGAACATTTGGGCGTAAGGATAAGTGCCGCGCAGCCTAAAAAACGCTATTTGCTGAGATTTGGTCCAGGAGACTTTGTCCGGGTCCGGGCGCGGGCGGACAAAAAACGGCTCGATATCAAGCGCAGTGGTATACCAGTCTTTCATCACATCGAAACGACCGGTCTTTAGTATGGTTTCGCTGATCGCCGGTGCCGGAATATTTTCGGATATTGAAGGCATAATAAATTCTCCCGTTTTATAGGGGAGTAACTATAAGGCCATGTTTGAGCGGCTCAAGGTGAATGGAGCAAGATTTTTCGAACCTCAGCTAATTACTTCTGTAGCCAAAATCGCAGTCCAGTTTATAGTGTCTTCCAGCCGCAGATTGATTTAGGAAACTCAAAGAATGAATAACACGCCTCCACATGTTGATGTTTATTTCTCTTATCGTAGTCCCTATAGCTATTTGGCCATCCAACGTTTATTCGATTGGGCTCAAAACGATGGCATCGATCTTGAAATTCGTCCGGTATTGCCGCTTGCTGTTCTAAATCCAAAATATTTTTTGGACGCCAATCCACTGATGGTGCCCTATGTATTTAATGACGTGGAACGCAATGCAGATTTTCATAATATCCCCTTTAAGTGGCCAAACCCTGATCCGATCGTGATGGAATTTGACCCTGTGCATATTCCCACCGAGCAACCTTATATTCATCGCCTCACGCGTCTCGGCGTTGAGGCTGGAAGAAAGGCGCGTTCACTGGAATTTACGCTTGAGGTCGCAACTTTGATTTGGAGTGGAGTTGTCGAAAAATGGACTGACGGAGATTATTTAGCGGAAGCGGTCGACCGTGCCGGTCTCGACCTTAATAAGATGGATCAAGCGATAGGGGATGATCCAGATCTCTATATCAACATTATCGAACAAAACCATGCGACCCGTCACGATATAGGCCATTGGGGGTCGCCAACAATTGTGGTCGATGGCGAGCCATTCTTTGGTCAGGACCGAATTGAGCTGGCTAAGTGGCGCCTCGCCAAAAACCGGATCGCCGCTGGATAACTGGCAATCAAATCAGTTTTTAAGCAGTTTTAACCAATACATTCCTTGATGGCGCTCAAGACGCGTTCGGCGTTTTCCGGCCGCGCCCCTTCACCCATAACACCGATCCGCCACAACTTGCCGGCGAACGGACCAAGTCCGGCGCTGATTTCAATGCCGTAATCATTGATCAATTTGCCGCGCACGGCACCATCGTCAATGCCATCCGGTAACTTGATTGTCAGCAATTCCGGCAGGCGGACATCGGCATCGACCAGCATCGAAAAGCCCATCTCTTCCATTCCGGCGACAATGATAGCTGACGTTTCCCGGTGGCGTGCCCAGACATTTTCGAGGCCTTCCTGAACGATGCGGCGCAGTGCCTCATGGAGACCCATAAGGGCATTTACCGGTGCGGTGTGGTGATACGTCCGTGCACCGGTTTTTTCATCACCGTGCCAATAGATGGCAACCAGTGATAAATCCAAGAGCCAGCTTTGTACCGGGGTTTCGCGATCAAGGGTCACTTGCACCGCGCGGTCGCTGAAAGTAACCGGCGACAGACCGGGCGGGCAGGAGAGACATTTCTGGGTGCCGGAATAAACCGCATCGGCGCCCCAGACATCTATATTGACTGGCACGCCACCCAAAGACGTTACGGTATCGACAATGCTCAGAGCACCATGATCTTTGGCAAGGCGGCAAAGTGCCGTTGCATCTGAAAGGGCACCCGTCGAGGTTTCAGCATGGACAAAACCGACAGCTTTGACGCCTGGGTTGGCTTTGAGCGCTGCTTCGACTTTACCCGGATCAACCGCTGTGCCCCACTCATCCTCGGTGATGATAACGTCCGCGCCAGCGCGCTGGGCAACTTCCGCCATACGGGTGCCAAAGACGCCATTAATTGCGACGATAACTTTATCACCCGGCTCGATAATATTATTGACGCAGGCTTCCATGCCAAGGGAGCCCGGTCCGGATACTGGAAAAGTCATGGCATTTTGCGTTTGGAACACATAGCGCAGCATGTCTTTCAACTCGTCCATCATGCCGACCATCGTCGGATCTAGATGGCCAATCGTGGTCTGCCCCATCGCCTTTAGAACATCCTCATGGACAGGTGACGGGCCGGCACCCATCAACAATCGATCCGGTGGTTGAAAGGCATCTACCTGGGGCGGTTCGTTTTTTAGCGGCGTATCTGTCGGCACGTTCTCTGATCCTTTTAATTAAGTCGTCAATTTTCTTGTCAAAATTTATATTGAGGGGACTTTAATCATCAAACCGGCTTTGTCACGGGAATTCAGAAAGTGAGTGGCGACCACGTACCAATAGGAAACCATTATCAAAAATACGTTATCGAAGAGAGCTTGATTGTCTCCCAAGAACGCATCCTGTATGACTTTCAATTCATACTTTTTAACTTTCTAATTTAGGGGAGAGCTATATGAGCTTAGAAGAAAGCCTCGCCAAGCTCCGTGAAGCCAGTGCCGAACGTATACCCGAAGAAATTCGGATGAAAATGGGTGCGGCAACGCAAGCCATTCGGGATTCAGGCATTATGGACGGCGTGATTAAAGTTGGCGATACCTTGCCATCTTTTAGTTTGCCAAACTCTGACGGCACAATAGTCAGTTCGGCTGACCTGCTGGCCAAAGGAAACCTGGTTGTCACCATTTATCGTGGCCATTGGTGACCTTATTGTAATGCAGAGCTGTATGCTTTGCGTGACATTGTTGACGATTTAGCTGAATTGAACACGACCATGGTGGCGATCTCGCCGCAAATTCAGGATAAAAATAAAGAACTGGTCGATAAGCACAAACTCAACTTTGATCTGTTGCGTGATGAAGGCAATGCCTACACCGCTCAACTGGGTTTGGTTTTCACAGTTGCGCCGGAAATCAAAGATATCTATGACGGTTTTGGCATTAGTTTACCTGCCTCGAACGGCGAAGACAGCTGGACGCTGCCGATGCCGACACGCCTGGTCGTGACGCCGGATGGCATTGTTCGGGCGACTGATACCGATCCAAATCATACGGTTCGTCCCGAGCCGCAAAAGACTGTTGATGACGTAAAGGCGCTTTAATCAACTTTGAAAAATTTCAATATAAAGAGAGCCGGATTAATTCCGGCTCTTTTTTTTATCTATTTGTTGGCAAGTTACGACAGATTTCACTAGTATTTGCCATCCAATATACTAAAGCTTCTACAGGGCGATCAAAGCGTGGATTCGGATACAACTGCAGACCCGGAAATGGGTAAAGAGATTGATCTCCAGAATGTTCTGGTAAATATTGCCTCAATTGGTCCTGATGCAGATCGCGACACGTTAATCTCAACTATTGACCGGTCGATTGAAGCCATCATCGTTGCCTTGCTGGCGGAAGAAGATCCGAAAGCGCCGTCAGCTGATCTGGCCAAAACCGCCGCCACAACCATGCAGTTTTTGGAAGCCTGCGCCGAAACCGATGATAAGGATTTTCGTGACCATATTGCCAATCGGGCGAGGGAACTGCTGGCAGTTTTGACGTCGGGTAAAAGACCGGAAGCTGAACCGGAACCTGCCGATCTTAGTTTGGAAGTGCGTCATGATGTTTTTGAGGAAGCATTCGCCGATTATTTTTGTGATTACATCTATAGCCGGCTGCAGGAATTTCATGTGGGTCAAAATGATCCATCGCCGGCCTTTATTTTAAAGCCGGCCTTTGCCGATAGATTTGTCAAAGCTGTTCGCGAGTTTGTGTTGCCGGGCATGATGGCCAACCGGCGGATTCGCAATATGTCTGATAGCGTAGCCCAGAAAAAGTTTCACCAGGCTCAATTTTTCGGCGAGTTTAGCAAACCGGTGGAGGAAAATGTTGTTCGCTTGATTTGGAACAGCATCATGGATGATTTCGCTTCAACATTGCGTGACAGTGAGCCGGGTAAAGAGGGAAAAAAAGCTAAACCTGAAAAGAAAAAAGGTGGCTTACTTGGCGGGCTAAAGAAGAAAAAAGAAAAAACTGCCACCAAAACGGCCAAGACCGTTGCCGGTTCAAATGAAAAGGCGGACGGTTTTTGGGCCGTTCTCCAGGAGGGCGTAAAAGCTGGTGAATATGATGCGCCAAAAGTTGAGGATATTGCGATCTTTGCCGTGCTGATGGATTATTTCCAGGAAATAATTGACGAAAACAAAGACGCCGTCCGTCAACTGCTTGAGCAGGAAATGGGTGTCGAAGACGAAGAGATGGATCGCGAAGGACGCGAGGGTGCCACCCGGGACTGGATTTATAAAATGGTGCCAAATCTGCCGCCCCATTTAGGCGAGCTGTTGGTGTTATGGTGCTTCCACACTTACAAAGAACTATTCAAGCCATCTATCGCCAAGTCGTTTTTGGCCGGACAGGGAACATCTGATGATGCGCGGCAACGGGCGGTGCCATATTTTTTCCGCTGGTTTAATCCGGCAGATTATCCTCACGAGGATGTAAATCCGTTTGCTGATGAAGTAAATGTTATTGGCGGAGAGGACGAAGATTAACTTCGTCGATTAATGGGGGCCAATAGGATACCAGCGTGAAGCATGAAATACCGGATATTGTCGGAGGCGCTAAGAGATCGCTACGATTGGGTCAAGCGAGGGGGCTTGCCTGAAAAGCAAGAGCGCGCTGCCCGGCAAATTTAACCAAAGGATTAATGATGTCGCAAAAAGAGAAATACCTGCTGGTCGCCAGCATGGATGTTACGCCTGAAAAAGAAGATTTGTTCAACGAGATTTACGACACCGAACATATTCCGGGAATATTAAAAGTGCCGGGCGTCCTGAGCGTCGAACGCTACAAGGTCACGCCGGCCAAAATGAATTTTAGTGGCACGGTGAATGAAATGGATCAGTCAAACGAGCCAACCTATACGGCGATCTATGAAATCGAAAGCCCGGCGGTTCTGGAAAGCGAAGAATGGGGCGTCGCCGTTGACGCCGGGCGCTGGCCGGGTGAAGTCCGCCCCCATACGTCGAACCGGCAATTCGCGCTCAGAAAGCTAATGGACTGATTTATGTCGTATGAGCTGGTCCTGCTGAACGGTAAAATCCATACCATGGATGAAGCCGATACGGTGGCGTCATCTGTTACCATTCGCGCCGGCTTGATCGCTTCAATTGATGAAGGCAATACAGCTTTCGATCCCGATGCCAAAGTGATCGATTTGCAGGGCCGGACCGTCATTCCGGGCCTGATCGATAACCACATCCATTTTCTGCGCACCGGTCTTATTCCGGGCCATGACATGCGG
Organism: uncultured Rhodospirillaceae bacterium; assembly: GCA_913020445.1. Lineage (GTDB taxonomy): Bacteria > Pseudomonadota > Alphaproteobacteria > Rhodospirillales > UBA2165 > TMED23. Next base: position 35,115 of record CAJWAR010000018.1, on the reverse strand, counting down.
GAGATGGAGACGGCGTTCACCATTGAAGAGGCACTTAGCGTCATTCAGGCGCGGGCGAAAACAGCACCCAAAGGGGAGCTCTTAAGTGCGCTTGGCGGCATTCATCCTGACCAGTTCGATGAAAAACGCTACCCGACATTGGCCGAGATGAACGATGCCGCGCCGGATCATCCGGTCTATCTGTCGATCTCGAATTGGGGCCCAGGGGCGACCAATGCGCTCGGCAAAGAACTCATTGAGGGACTTGGCGTGCCGGTTGGCGAAGATGGTATTGTCGCGCAAGGCAAAGAGACCGTCGATGCCTGGAATGCTTTGGCGGCGCGTCACTCTTACCAAGACACCATGCGCCAGACCCAGAACCAGATGGACTTCGCGCTCTCGAAAGGCCTTACCAATGTGTTTGATATGGGCGGCACTATTCCGGCTGGCGGCTGGCTCGATCCGGCCACCGGCTACAATCCGATCCTGGAATTGATGCGGGACGATAAAGTACCGATGCGGGTGCGGGTGTTTCTGCCGGTATTGGATACTGATGCGAAATTACCCGATCTGACCGCCCGGCTCGACTACACCTTCAAGGAGTTCGGCAATGATATCGTCCGTGTCGTTGGTGTTGGTGAATGGCTGATCCCGAACAAGCTGCAACGCCAGCAACCGCTGCCGGATTTCTATACGGAATCAGTGCGCGCGGTCGCTGAACGCGGCTGGATCTACAAACAGCATATGGTCGCGCTGGAAGAGCAAAAAGCGCATCTCGATGTGTGGGAAAAAGTGAATAAAGACATTCCACTCGCTGATCTGCATTGGTCGATGGATCATTGCTACGGTATCGATCAGGAAACCATTGACCGCGCTATTGATCTTGGTGTCGGCATAAGTTCCCACTCGGCACGCTATCTCGAAGGCATGGTGCAGTCGCCGGGCGCGCCGCCCTTCCGGATGATCTTAGATAGCGATCTGCAAGTTGGCGGCGGCTCTGATGGAGCCCGGATTTCGACCATGAACCCATGGAACATGTTGTATTTCGCCGTTACCGGTAATAATCACGCGGGCGAGCAGATTAATCCCGGCCAATCGATCAGCCGCCAGGAAATCGTCCGCATTTGGACTCAACCGCAAGGCTGGTTCTGCAAGGAAGAGAAAAAAATGGGCCCGATTGAAGTCGGTAAATATGGCGATTTTGTCATACTTAGCGACGACTTCTTTGATGAACAAGCAGTGCCGGACCAGGATATTCGCAAACTAACATCGGTGCTAACTGTGGTCGACGGCAAAGTCGTTCACGACGCGGGCGTGCTTTAGATAGTTATGCGGCTGATCCTGTTCATTGCCGCTCTGCTTTACATTACTTCAGCCGATGCCGGTGATCTCGAAGTCACCATTCAAGGCCTGCGTAACGGCGACGGTATGATGCGGCTGGCGCTGTTTGACCAAGCGTCGGAGTTTCCACGCGGCCAAGACATCCGCGACCATGATATTGCGGCAAAACCGGGTGAAATCCGTGTCATTTTCAAAGACCTAAAGCCGGGAGAATATGCGCTGGCGATCCATCATGATGAAAACACCAATAAATCAATGGATACCAATTTTTTCGGCCTGCCCTTGGAAGGCTACGGCTTTTCCAATAACGCCCGGGTGTTCTTCGGACCGCCGTCATTCGAGGCCGCCGCTTTTAAAGTCGGCGATGGCAACAGCTGGATCAGCTTGAAAGTTGTTTATTAGCTCGAATAGCTTGAATTGACGAAAATCAACGCGAGATCCTGTGCCCTGTGCTCAGATGCAAAAATGATTACCGACCGCGTTGATAATATTACACGCATTCCTGATGACTACCGGTCCGCGCTGCCGCCGGCGCCGAAGAGCGTCAAGATCGAGCTGACGGCCAATTGTGACTTCAAATGTTTTTATTGCGCCACCGGTTCCCGGCTGCGTGACAAAGGTGAGATCGATTGGGATTTCTATTGCCGGATTGTCCAGGAAATGCGCGATGCCGGCGTCGAAGAGTTGGGTGTGTTCTATCTCGGCGAAAGTTTTCTCTATAAAAAGCTGCCCGAAGCTATCGACTACGCCAAAAATGTTGCCGGCTACCCGTATGTCTTTCTGACCAGCAATGGCCGTATGGCGTCACCGGAACGAGTCGGGGCGTGCATCGAAGCCGGTCTCGACAGTCTCAAGTTTTCCTTCAATTATGCCGACCCGGCGCAATGCAAAGACATCACCCGGGTTGATGCCTTCGATACAGTGGTCAGCAATATTCAGGCGGTAAAGGCGATCCGCGATGAGGTCGAGACGCGAACCGGGCATCATTGCGGTATCTATGCCTCGTCCATCCATTATGACGGCGAGCAGCTGCAGCGCATGAAAGCCGCCATCGCCGAAATTGAGCCCTTTGTTGATCTGCATTATTGGCTGCCGCTCTACGGTCAGGCCGGGCTAACCGCCGGTGAGCGTGGCACCATGCCGGTCGCCGGTAATATCGGGCGGGCTGATAATATGCGGGACCCGTTACCCTGCTGGTCGATCTTTACCGAAGGCCACGTCACCTATGATGGTCATTTGGCCGCCTGCTGTTTTGATCATGATGGCCGTTTCAATATGGGTGATCTGACAACAACGGACTTTATGGAAGCCTGGCATTCAGTGCCGTTTCAAAAGCTCCGCCAGGCCAATCTTGATCTCGATGTCACCGGCACGGCGTGTGAAAAATGCATCGCCTATGCCGAGCACGATATTAATGCGGTGCTTGCTTAATCGGTGTTTGCGGCCACCCTCGATTTAGCTTCGCTCCGGATCAGCATTAAAACGCCGACCATGATAATGCCGCCGCCGATCCAGCTCCAAATTTGCGGCACTTCACCAAACACAACAAAGCCAACCAGTGCTGCCCAGACCAGGCGCAAAAATGTTGCCGGCTCCACCAAGGTGACATCGCCGTCTTTATAAGCCTGCGCCTGGATGACATGGGCGACGCTGCCCATGCCGCCGAGGGCAATAAACCACAGCCACATCTCAAGCGTCGGCCAAGTCCAGACGAAGACCGCAAACGCGAAGGAGACGATGGTCAAAGTGAAGCTCATATAGGCGACGATGGTCGACGGGCTTTCGGTGCGGGACAGTGATTTGGTCATCAGCTTGGACGTCGCGACAAAAATCGTGCCGCCCAATACCAGCCAGGTGCCAAAGCTGATATCGGCAAACCCTGGACGTAAGATGACGATCATGCCGATAAAGCCAATGACGATGGATATCCAGCGGGTCATCTGCGAAGGCTCACGCATGATAAAGATCGCGCCGATCGAAGCGAACACCGGCACCATAAAACTAAGCGCCGTCGCATCGGCCAGCGGGATCACCGTCAAGGCCCAAAACCAGGTGATCATTGAGGCAGAATGGATACAGCCGCGTCCAAGATGCATTTTTAAACGCCGTGTTTTGAGCTCGTTAAAACCGATCCGCATGAAAAAAGGGATCAAAGCGATCAGGCCAAAAACATTGCGGAAAAAGGCGATCTCGAACGGGTGCATGCCGAGGTTGTTGACGATCTTCACGATGCCGTCGAGGGCGGCCAGCATGCCGACAGACAGGGTCATGAGAAGGATAGCACGAATATTTCTGGACATCAGGGGCGGCGCTCTAGTCTTTCTCGTTGAGCTTTAGTGACAAAGAATTAATGCAATAACGCAGCCCGGTCGGCTCCGGGCCATCCGGGAAAACATGGCCGAGATGGCTGTCGCATTTGGCGCACATGACTTCGGTACGCGCCATGCCGAGGCTGTTATCGGTTTCTGAAATAATAGCGTCTTCGCTGATCGGCTGCCAATAGCTCGGCCAGCCGGAACCGGAATCAAATTTGTGATCGGAGGTAAACAGCGCCACGCCACAGCAGCTGCATTCAAATGTACCCGGGATTTTGCAGTCATTGTATTCACCGGTGAACGGGCGCTCGGTGCCTTTCTGGCGGGTGACGTAATATTGCTCGGGCGTCAGCTGTTCCTGCCACTCGATATCGGTTTTGGTGATTTTATCAGCCATCTTATATCCTCACGCATCCCCCAATATGCAGGGTACTCTGCCAGCACCAGTGAGACAAACAGACTTGCAAAGCGGCTTAAAATTACCAATGATCGCGCCTTATATGACTGAGAAAATTTTAAAATCCGGCCTTGGTAAGCCACTGCCGCTGGACGAAGCGACGATCAAAGAGCAGGTCGACGATGGTGACGGCTGGAGCTCAGCGAGCGTTTTTGTGCTCGGCGGAGTTCGCAAAGGCGCTGATGGCAAGCCGCGCTTTGCCATTCGCTATGTGCGCCATGTTGATGGTGATCTCGGCGGCGAGCTCAGAAAACATATCGGTAAGTATAAAGGCTTCCGTTTTAAATTTTTCCGCTCAACCCGCAACGCCTATGACCGCGAATGCGAGATTTTTCACGACTTCAAGCCCAGCGATAACGCGGGTCATCCCGAGAAGCCCAAAAACACCAAATTCACCTGCCCGGTACCGAGATGTACGGCGGTGGGGTAGCATTTAAATAACGCCATCCAATTAGGATAATGAAGCCCCATGAGCACCCAACTTAAACAACTCCGCACCGATAATGTCGGTAGCCTTTTGCGGCCTTCATCACTGGCCGAGATTTTTCTCGCCCGCGGCAGAGATGAAATTGACCAGTCAGAACTGGTTTCCGCACAGGACGCGGCAATCGTCGAGGTCGTCAAAAAACAAGAAGCGCTCGGCATGCCGGTCGTGACTGACGGAGAATTTCGCCGCCTCAACTGGCAGCTTAGTTTTTCATCAATCTCGGGTTGGGATTTATGGGAAAGATCCTGGCAGATGTATCTCGCAAATCCGGATATGGTAATGGAGGGCGAACAGCCGGGCCAGCGTGGTGCCGACGCTGTCGAAGTTTTCAAAGTTCCGGCGACGGCGAGATTGGCGCTCAGTGAAAATTTTCCCCTCAAGGAATATAATTTTCTGCAAAAGCTCACGGAAAAGCCCGCCAAAGCCATGCTGATGGGTCCGGACCGGGTGTCACAGATGTGCGATTTAGCGGGCTCGGCACCGCATTATACCGATATGCAAACATTCCTGGACGACGTCGCCACTATTCAAAACAATATGGTCGGCGAGTTGATTGGGGCGGGTTGCCCTTATGTTCAACTCGATGAACCCAGCTACACAGGTTATGTAGACCGGCCGACATTGGAGCGCATCGCTGCCCGCGGCGAGGACCCGATGGAAAATTTGGCGCGCGCCGTTGCCGCTTCCAATGCGGTGATTGAAGGGCATGAAGGAAAAGCTTGTTTCGGCATTCATATTTGCCGGGGCAACCGCTCGTCCATGTGGCATCGCGAGGGGACCTATGACGGCATTGCGGAATATTTGTTCGCCAATCTGAAATTTGATCGACTTTTATTGGAATATGACACCGAGCGGGCAGGCGGCTTCGAGCCGCTTCGCTTCGTGCCGAAAGACGGCCCGACGGTCGTGCTTGGCCTGATTACGACCAAATCAGGCGCGCTCGAAGAAGCTGACGCTCTCATTGCCCGGATTGAAGAAGCCCAAAAATTTATCGATATCGACCAGCTGGCGATCAGCCCGCAATGCGGTTTTGGCCACAATTTCCTGAGCCAGGACGAACAGTGGCGTAAACTCGAACTCATGCAGGAAGTGGCGGCGCGGGTCTGGAATTAGGGGAGAATTAAGGGGACATGTACTTGTTACGTGTCCCCTTAAATCGATGACCCTGTAAAAAACCACAAAGTGCACAGAGGTCACAGAGACCCTCCCCATCCCAACCTTCCCCCGCCCAATAAATTTGGGAGGGAAGGAGCTTACTGTTGCAACGTATTCGATCTAATCCCCTACCTCTTGCTGGCAATTGTTATCTGTTACCTAAACTCCCCGCCGTCTCTTCTTCCGTTTATTCATCTTGGCGCCGCCGTGCTGCTGCATTTTCTTTTGCGGCATGCGGGATTTATCTAGCCCGGCCTGGGCGGCGGCGAGTTTGGAGACACCGGGTTTGCCCAAACCCAGCTCGACCGCCTCCAGGCGTCTGATCTCGTCGCGAATTCTCGCCGCTTCTTCAAATTCGAGATTGGCGGCGGCATCAATCATTCGGGTGTTCAGATCATCGATATGGGCCTGATAGTTGTTGCCGACGAGCTCGGTATCGCCGGAGACGCCGGTATCAACCGTGACGTAATCCATCTCATAGACGCTTTCGAGCACATCGGTGATGCCTTTTTTGACCGATTCCGGTGTGATGCCGTGCGCTTCATTATAGGCCTGCTGTTTGGCGCGCCGCCGGTTGGTCTCACCGATGGCGTATTCGAGACTGTCGGTCATTTTATCGGCGTAGAGAATAACCCGGCCATCAATATTACGCGCTGCCCGGCCAATCGTCTGCACCAGCGAGGTCTTAGAGCGTAAGAAACCTTCTTTGTCAGCATCCAAGATAGCGACGAGCGCACATTCCGGGATATCCAGGCCTTCACGCAACAGGTTAATGCCGATCAGCACATCAAAGGCACCGAGCCTCAGATCACGGATAATTTCAATACGCTCCAGGGTATCGATATCACTATGAAGATAGCGCACGCGAATGCCGGCCTCGTGCATATATTCGGTGAGGTCTTCGGCCATGCGCTTGGTCAGGGTCGTCACCAGCACCCGTTGGCCCGCGAGCGCGCTTTCCCGGCATTCGGCCAAAAGATCATCAACCTGGGTTTCAACCGGGCGGATGATGCAAAGTGGGTCGATCAGGCCGGTTGGGCGGACAACTTGTTCGGTAAAGACGCCGCCGGTTTGCTCTAGCTCCCAAGGGCCCGGCGTTGCCGAGACAAAAACTGATTGCGGTCGCATCGCTTTCCATTCTTCGAATTTAAGCGGGCGGTTATCGACGCAGGAAGGCAGGCGGAAGCCGAACTCGGCGAGGGTTGATTTCCTGGCAAAATCGCCTTTGTACATACCGCCCAATTGCGGCACCGTGACATGGCTTTCGTCGATAATAATGAGCGCGTTTTCCGGCAGATACTCGAATAAGGTTGGTGGCGGTTCACCTGGATTGCGGCCGGTCAAATAACGCGAGTAGTTTTCGATGCCCGAGCAGTGACCCGTGGTTTCCATCATTTCGATATCGAAGGTCGTGCGCTCTTCGATGCGCTGTGCCTCAAGCAATTTGCCTGCTTTATCAAAATCAGCGACGACCTGTTTCAACTCCTCTTTGATCTGTGGGATGGCTTGGAGGAGCGTTGGCCTGGGCGTGACATAGTGGGAGGACGGATAGACCGTGACTTCTTGCAAGGTGTCAATTTTCTCACCGGTCAGCGGATCAATTTCCCAAATCGCTTCGAGCTCTTCGCCAAACAAAGACAAGCGCCAGGCGCGATCTTCAAGATGCGAGGGGAAAATCTCGACAACATCACCGCGTACTCTAAACGTGCCGCGGTAAAACGCCATGTCGTTGCGGGTATATTGCAGCTCAACCAACCGCTTCAGCAGCGTGTTGCGGTCAACGGTCTGGCCCGGCTGGAGTTTCTCGGTCATCTGGGCGTAAGTTTCGACAGCACCAATACCGTAGATGCAGGAAACCGAGGCGACGATGATCACATCGCTGCGCTCTAACAACGCCCGGGTGGCCGAGTGGCGCATGCGGTCGATCTGTTCGTTGATCGAGGCGTCTTTTTCGATATAGGTGTCGGTGCGGGGGACGTAAGCCTCGGGCTGATAGTAATCATAATAGGAAACAAAATACTCAACTGCGTTTTCCGGGAAGAACTCTTTCATCTCGCCATAAAGCTGGGCGGCCAGCGTTTTATTTGGCGCCAGCACGAGGGTCGGGCGGTTCAACTCCTGGATCGCATGGGCGATGGTGAAAGTCTTGCCGGAACCGGTCACGCCGAGCAGCACCTGATCCTTGTCGCCGGCCCGGATACCGTCGACCAGTTCCTTGATTGCTTCGGGCTGATCGCCGGCCGGCTCAAAAGGCGAGACGACTTTGAGCGGGTCACCGGCTGCTATTACCGGCCGCTTTTTAGGAATAAAATAAATATCGTCAGGTAGTCGTTGCTGCATTGTTCCATCATATAGGGGCGACGCCGGAAAAGCATCCCGTCTCTTTAAAGGCAGTGTGAAAAAGTCTGGAAAACATTAGTTTTTGTGTGGTTATCGACATAAAAACCCGCCAATAAACTTGACTATTTTGCTCGGCGATAGCATATATCTATTATGGTAATGCGAATGATTTTCATTCAGCATGACTATTTATGGGATGAGCGGCAAAAAAATCCCCCCCTTGTCGCACAGACCACCTGACGGGAGAAACGGTGCATGGGGCAACCGTTTCTCCCGTTAGTAATTTAAGGCCTCCAATCGTCATTAACTCGTTCTAATTTTTACCGTTTTCAGGTATTGCAACGCACCATGTTGCGGCGTAGTGTGCCGCCGCTTTTGCAGAATTTTTTGCCGCACAAAGACTAATGAATGGAAAAATCATGGCCCAACCCAAATCGATACTTGCTTCCCGACTAAGCCGCATTCAACCGTCGGCCACCATGGCGGTAACGGGACGCGCCCAGGAACTTAAAGCCGCCGGCGTCGATGTCATTGGCTTGGGCGCTGGTGAACCTGATTTTGATACGCCGGAGAACGCCAAGGACGCGGCAATTGCGGCGATGAAGGCGGGCCAGACCAAATACACGCTGGTGCCGGGAACGATGGCATTGCGCGAAGCCGTTTGCACCAAATTCGAGCGCGAAAATGGCCTCACCTATACCCCGGCGCAAATTCAGGTAGCGAGCGGCGGCAAGCAAAATATTTACAACGCGGTGATGGCGACGGTTGAAGAGGGCGACGAGGTTGTCATCCCGGCGCCGTATTGGGTGTCTTACCCGGATATCGTCCTGCTCGCCGAAGGCACGCCGGTCTTGGTGCCATGCAGCCAGGAAAATAACTTTAAAATGAGCGCTGAGCAGTTGGAGGAGGCCATTACGGACAAAACCAAATGGCTGATTTTAAACTCGCCCTCTAACCCAACCGGTGCCGCTTATACGCGGGATGAGTTGAAAGCGTTGACCGATGTATTACTGCGCCATCCCCATGTCTGGGTGATGACCGACGATATGTACGAACATATCATCTACGACGATTTTGAATTCTCCACGCCGGCCCAAATTGAGCCGGCGCTTTATGACCGGACGCTGACGCTCAACGGCGTTTCCAAAGCCTATGCCATGACCGGTTGGCGCATCGGCTATGCGGGCGGCCCGGAAGAGCTGATCAAGGCGATGAATAAAGTACAATCGCAAAGCACGTCTCACGCCACCTCGATCAGCCAAGCCGCTGCTGTCGAAGCGCTTAATGGACCACAGGATTTTATCGCCGCCAATAATGAGGTGTTCAAAGAACGCCGAGATCTGGTGGTCTCCATGCTCAACCAAGCGGACGGTATTGATTGCTTGACCCCGGAAGGCGCGTTCTATGTCTATCCAAGCTGTGCTGGCATGATCGGTAAAACGACACCGGACGGCAAAGTCTTAGAATCCGATCTGGATGTCGCGACCTATTTGCTGGAAGCCGAAGGGGTCGCTGTTGTCCATGGTGAGGCCTTTGGCCTGTCGCCTTATTTCCGGGTTTCCTACGCCACTTCCACCGAGCTTTTGATCGAAGCCTGTGAGCGCATTCAACGCGCCTGCGGGAATTTAACGTAGATTTTCCAAAATCTTTCTAAAGAATCTCAGATTCTGCTTGGATTCAAAATTTAAGACAGCTAACCTTTAAGTGAACGGGGCGGTGGCTCCCGGTTATGTGTTGGTATTCACGAGGGTTTCCGCCCTGAATAATAGATCAACCAAGAACGGGAGGAACTCTTATGGTTAGCAAAGCTCCGTCTGCGCCCCGGTGCGCAGCGATCGTCGGCTCTTACCTTAGCGGCAAAACAACCCTTTTCGAAAGTATACTCCACACCTGCGGTGCGACGAACCGCCGGGGCAGCGTGTCGGATGGCAATACGGTCGGTGATGCATCGCCGGAGTCCCGCGCCCGCGAAATGAGCGTCGAAATGAACATCGCGACGGTCAATTATCTGGACGAAGAATGGACTTTCATTGATTGCCCCGGCTCGGTCGAGCTACAGCAGGATGCCATTGGTGCGCTGATGGTTGCCGATGCGGCGATCGTGGTCTGTGAACCGGGAGAGCAAAGAGCACTCGCCGTAACGCGTCTGATGAAAGAACTCGACGATCTCGGCGTGCCGTATCTGATTTACATTAACAAAATGGATTTACCCGAAGCGCATGTGAAAAGCACGTTGGACGCTTTGCAGGGAATGACGGAACGCCCGTTGGTGTTACGTGAAGTGCCGATCAGGGAGGGCAATGAAATCACCGGATTTATCGATCTCGTCAGTGAACGCGCCTATCAATGGACCGAAGGCGCGCCGTCGAATTTGATCGAAGTGCCGGATTCCGCCAATGGCCGAACCGAGGAAGAGCGGACCCAGATGCTGGAATCTTTGGCCGATTTTAATGACGACTTGCTGGAGCAACTGCTGGAAGACATTATCCCCGAAACGGATGATGTTTATAAAAATTTGACAAATGATCTACAGGATGGCGCTATTGTCCCGGTGTTCTTTGGTTCGGCAGAACATGAGAACGGTATCGTGCGGTTGCTGAAAGCGCTGCGTCATGAAACGCCGGAATTTACTACGACTTTGGATCGCCTAGGCCTGGAGGCCGACGGTGAAGATCTTGCTCAGGTCTTTAAGACCCAAAATGGCGCTCAATCCGGTAAGCTGTCATTGTCGCGGATTTGGCGCGGTGAGTTTGCCGATGGCGCACATATAAATGGCACGCGGATCAGCGGCATCTTTAAAATGCTCGGCACCCAACAGAATAAAGAAAGTAAAGCCTCCGCCGGACAAGTTGTGGCACTTGGCCGTTTGGATGGCGTGCAGACCAGTGATACTTTGTCGGCTTCGGGTGAAACTGAGGGGCCGGAATGGCCGCCTTTCCTCACCCCTGTCTATGCCTTGGCGATCCATGCCGGCCGGCGGGACGACGAGGTTAAGATGGCGACGGCAATGTCTAAGATCATTGAAGAAGACCCGTCGCTGTCTTATGGACCGAATATCGACACAGGTCAGCATCTCTTGCGGGGCCAGGGTGAAACCCATCTGCGCATTGTCTTGGATCGCCTGAAAAACCGCAACAAGCTCGAGGTCGAATCCCATATTCCGCAAGTTGCCTATAAGGAATCGATCCGCGATAAAATCTCGCAACATGCCCGCCATAAAAAGCAATCGGGCGGTCATGGACAATTTGGCGACGTCCATGTCGACATCAAACCGCTGCCGCGGGGCTCGGGCTTTCAGTTTACCGATTCCGTCAAGGGCGGGGTCGTGCCAAAAAACTATATTCCGGCGGTTGAGCACGGCGTGAAGGAATACCTTGTGCGCGGACCGCTCGGTTTTCCGGTGGTTGATGTCTCGGTTGAGTTGACCGACGGCCAGCATCATGCGGTCGATAGCTCGGATCAGGCGTTTAAGACGGCCGGCTCCTTGGCGATGCGGGAAGGCATGCCGAAATGCAAGCCGGTCCTGCTTGAGCCAATTTTCCAGGTTAATGTCTCGGCACCGCAGGAATTTACCTCTAAGGTGCAGCGCTTGATCAGTGGCCGGCGCGGTCAAATTCTGGGCTTCGAGCCCAAGCTTGGCTGGAAAGGCTGGGATGAAGTGTCAGCGCATCTGCCGGAATCGGAAACTCTGGATTTGATCAATGAGCTGCGCTCGCTAACCCAAGGCACCGCATCCTTTGCCTGGGAGTTTGACCGGTTGCAGGAATTTACCGGTAAGGAAGCGGAACAGGTGATCGCTGCGAGAGGGGCGTCGGCTTAACGCAGGTTTGAATTTATATTTTACATCGAGGGCGTGTCTCAACTCGGGACGCGCCCTTTACATGATTTAAACAAAAAAAAGGCTGGATAACCGAAGTTATCCAGCAAGTTTAACAGGGAAGCTTCACGTCTGGGAGACGTAGGGTCCGAGGACCCTTCCTTCTAGGGCGTTGCGCCCCGGAAGTCGCGCCGAACTTGTCGTCGCGTGATTAGATATATAAGTACTATTTACCGCGAAAACCAGCGCTGAAAATTCAAATCACCTATGCGCATATTGCATAGGTTAATTTAAACTATTGATAATTATGGATTATTTTCGGCTTTCTAGAATTTTTCTAACCAAAAAATCTCTAAATACAGCGATCCGTGCGGACTGTCTGAGCTCTTCCGGGTAGACGAAAAAGACTTCGGTTTGGGGTGATTGCAGTTCCGGCAGGATATGGACCAAATTAGCCGAACCCTCAATAAAATAGTCGGGCAGAGCGCCGATACCAACGCCCGAGCGTACGGCGCGGTAAATGCCATAGATATTGTTCACCTGGAGCACCGGCTTGCGGCGTTTGCCTTTGGCGCCGGCGCCTTGCAAAAAATTAAGCGCCGGCAGCAGATCCGTCTGGTCACCGACTTCGTCACCAAACGTCACCAGATTATGACTGTCCAATTCTTCCGGCGTTTTCGGCATGCCGTGTTCCTGCAAATAATCCGGCGATGCGTAAACATTGTAGTGAATGCTCATCAAATGACGCTGAATGAGATCAGGCTGGCGCGGTGGTGTCAGGCGAATGGCGACATCAGCTTCCCGCATGGCGAGATCGAGATCGTCATAAACAAGCAATATTGTCACATTGATTTCCGGATAGAGATCCATAAATTCTTTAATGCGCGGCGTCAGCCAAACCGAGCCGAAGCCGACGGTGGTGGTGATTTTCAACGGCCCTTCCGGCTGCTCCTTGCTTTCGGTCAGCCGGGCTTCGGTCATCGCGACCTTATGGAACACGTCATGCGCCGTGAGATATAGATCTTCGCCCTGTTCGGTGAGGATCAGACCGCGCGCATGGCGGTGGAACAGCGGCACATTGATGCTCTGCTCAAGCGCAGAGATCTGCCGGCTGATCGCCGATTGGCTGAGGTTCAGAGTTTCGCCCGCATGGGTGAAACTGCCCGCCTCGGCGACGGCGTGAAATATTCGAAGCTTATCCCAATCCATTTTTAGTTGTCTTTGTTTGCCACTACTTATGCAGAATCGATGGGACTAACCCAACGAGTTATGCATTTTACGCAATATTGATCGGGATTAATACAGAAAGTTTGTCTACTCGGCCGCCGCTTGTTCGGTGGCTTCCAGCTCAGCGAGATATTTTTCCGCTTCAAGCGCCGCCATGCAGCCGGTACCTGCTGCCGTCACGGCTTGGCGGAATTTATTATCCTGCACATCACCGGCGGCAAAGACGCCCGGAATTTCCGTTGCCGTGCTGTCCGGCTGAGTGATCAGATAGCCTTCTTCATCCATCGCCAATTGGCCAACAAATATATCCGTATTCGGTTTATGACCAATGGCTATAAAGACGCCCTCGAGACTATGTTCGGTAATCTCATCGGTTTTAACGTTTCTGACCTTCATGCCGGTGACCTCCGGCATTGGGCCGTCCTGTTTGCCGAGCACTTCTTCCAAGGTCGAGTCCCACAGCATTTCGATTTTGGGGTTGCTGAGCAGACGCTGTTGCAGCAGTTTCTCGGCGCGCAGCTCGTCGCGGCGGTGGATCAGCTTTACTTTGGTGGCGTGATTGGTGAGATAAATGGCTTCTTCGACCGCCGTATTGCCGCCGCCGACGACCGCGACTTCCTTGCCGCGATAGAAAAAACCGTCGCAGGTCGCACAGGCCGAAACGCCAAAGCCCTGATATTTCTGTTCGCTTTCCATGCCGAGCCATTTCGCTTGCGCGCCGGTGCAGACGATTAAAGCGTCGCAAGTATACACATCACCCGAATCACCGGTCAGCTTGAAGGGCCGCGTTTGCAGATCAGCTTCAACAATCAGGTCGGAGATCATCTCCGTGCCGACGCCTTCAGCCTGGGCCTGCATCTGCTCCATCAGCCAGGGGCCCTGGACAACCTCGGGGAAGCCCGGAAAATTTTCAACGTCGGTGGTGATGGTCATTTGACCACCCGGCTGCATGCCGTGGATGAGCGTTGGCTCCAAACTGGCGCGTGCGGTGTAAATGGCGGCCGTGAGCCCGGCTGCGCCGGAGCCGAGTATCAGGACTTTGTGATGTTGAGTGGACATGCGTCGGGTGATCTCCAAAGAGGGTCGTTGCTCGTTGATTTGAGCCTAACATAGAAAGCCGTGGAGCTTGGCGCAAGGGGGCGTACCAACTGGGTGATCACAAGTTTTAGTGAGGTTCTTGCGAGATGGCATTTCTAACTGAACCGTTCTTGGCGCCATTGTTTAAAAGCGAAAGATTATTTGCCAAAATTGAAATATTATTGCGCGAAGAGGCCGAGAGTCCTACAATGGATCAGTCACAAAAGGTGGCACAAAAGGTGGCACAAAAGGTGGAACCTATGAGCCGCGTCAAGCTCGATAACATCGACCGTAAAATTCTCCGTGAGTTGCGGGATAATGGCCGCATCACCAATGTTGAATTGGCGAAGCGCGTCGGCATCTCGGCGCCGCCGTGTCTGCGGCGGGTCAGAGCGCTCGAAGAAGCCGGACTAATTCGCGGCTACCACGCAGATTTGGAGCCGACCGAGCTCGGCTATAATGTCACCGTCTTTGCCCAGGTCGGTCTGACCAGCCAGGCCGAACCGGATCTGGTTGCCTTTGAAAGTCTGATCAATTCCTGGGCCGAAGTACGCGAGTGCCACATGCTCGCCGGCGAAACCGATTTCTTGTTGAAGGTGGTTGCCGAAGATTGGGAAACCTACCAGGACTTCGTCATGAAAAAACTAACCGCCGCCCCGAATGTCGCGCATGTTAAATCAGCGCTCGCCATCCGCGCCTCAAAACTCGCTCCTGGCGTCCCGGTTGAGTTGGATGAAGGGGATGAGGGCGCGAACGGGTAGGAATCCACTCGATTTAACGAAATCGATAGAAATCCATAAATTATGTGTTTAGCTTAAAAATTATCATATTCAAGTATTTATTTAATAATTAATTGGAAATTAATTATATATTTTTGTTGAATGTGAGATAAATTAGGTATTAATAGAAAGCTCATCCAAATTAAACAAAGGAGAAATTGGAATGAGCGACGACTGTGGAACTGTTGACCAGAGATTATCTGATGCAAGAAGTAAAAGGGACCAAAAGAAAACTGATAGAAATCAGCGCGCGGAGGAAAATAGAAGAAGCAACAATAACAAGATTAAAATGTATGATCCTGTCTTAACAAATTTGAACCAGGAATTGAGAGATCTTAATTTTGAAATAAGAACCCTAAAGGGAGAACAAAATAGATGTAGCGGGCGACGAAATGTTCCGGCTGAAAGAATTAGTTCTGAATAACGTCTATTTCTTCAGAAGTAGTTTTGGCAAAGTTATCGTATTTTCCCATTTAATGATCTGGTTTTTATTAGGTAGGGTTAGTCTCTTGGCCAGTGCGTTGAGTTCTGGTCTGAGTTTGGCACCATTCTTGAGCGCTCGCTTGCCCCAATAATAGGCGGCAGCATAATCTTGCTTTACCTGCCATCCATTTGATAATCGGTGGAAGAGGTCGAATTGTGCTGGTAAATAGTCTCTGTCGGCGATCTCGCTTGTCTGGTTTAGAGCTTCTTGTTTTAGATCTTCGATATGAGCAAGGCCTCTCGTTTTCATTTGAATATCCATTGTTGCGTATCGTCTTTCTCGCGATAAATAATCCAAGACTTTTGCTTTTTTATGACCCTTTTCCGCTGCAAGTGCTAAAAGCTTTCGGGCGATATATTCGTCATGAAGCATGCGCGAATCCCAACCGGTGACGAGGCTGGTGAACTCTCGAGGTATTGTAGATAGATCGTGCCGTAGTTTAAGAACCATTTGGTATTGTGATTCTGCATCCAATTTCTCCCATTCATTTTTTTGGTTGAGAATCTCATTGAACAACTCAATAAAATCCTGCTGACCACCCAAACGCTCAAGTACTTCAATGTTCCTTTTGATATCTTTGGGTTCCAATCTAAACGCTAAGAAGCGAAGGTGGGATCGAATTTCATCCAGACCAACTCTGCCTTCCCTATAATCCTTCTGTGTGTTTATCAATCTAAGCGAATAATTGCGCTCAATTTTCCTTCGCTCTGCTGGCGAAATTGCCGGGTTTGGTTGTGCGGAAGGTAATGGCGGATACAAGATTATAGGGTTTCGAATGAAATATGGCTGCGGCACCAAGCCTTTGATTTCCCAATCCGCCACACGTTTCAATTCTGCTTGGCTCAATTGAGTTTTCAGAGCATCGACGGCTAATTTATTTTTGTAGCCATTTTTTAGAGCGCGACTTCCCCAGTAATAAGCGGCGGCGTGATCTTTCCTGATATATCGTCCTTGCCGAAAACGGTCAAAAAGATCGAATTGGGCTGGCAGAAAATTCTGATCCGCATATTGGGAAATTTCTCTCATCGCCGTTTGGCGGTTAGCAAGAGGAAGCGGTTTCTTTTTTTTGTTGTAATCAAATTGACGCGCGGCCAGCCGATAGCGTTCGAGGCGGGTGTAAGTCATTTTTGCCTCGTCATGCCCCTTTTTTCCGGCCAGCCTCAGCAAGTCATGCGCCAGACGCGCCACGTCTTCATAATAATCGCCCCACCGGAAGGAAGCGAAAATCACTTCACGTGGGATCAAACGGGCCTCTTGAGCCAGTATTTGATACTGGCTGTAAATATAGTCAGCATCAAAGCTCTCAACATCTGCTTTCCAAATAATTGCTTCATTCAGTAAATCTACAAATTCCTTTTGATCCCCCAAACGGTGGAGATCGCTGCGCAATTTAACAAAATCAATCTTTTCGCCGATGGACTCGGACCAAAATAGGTGTTGTTTGACCTCAACAAGTTTAAAATGGCGGTTAACCCGGTTGTAGTTTTGGTTCCAATCGATGCCGAGCAAGTATTTTTTTATCTGCTGCTCAATCTTCTCCCGTTCTTCTTTTGAAGGCGCGGGCGGTTTTTCGGATGATTGGGTTTCCATAACCTGAGACGGCTGGACACAGGCGGTGAGCAGCCCGACCAGAATACAAATTATAATAGAGAACGCGCGCATAAGATCATCCTACACTATTGATCACACGTAGGATATGGCGGGGCCAGAGGTGGTTTTTCCTGATCCGCGCTGAAAAAGTTAATTTGGTGACAGTCACCAATTAACGCTATTTATATTGAACTTTGATGATCTCGTAGGATTTTGAGCCGCCGGGCGTAGTCACCTCGACACTATCGCCCAGAGACTTGCCGATCAGGGCACGGGCGGTCGGTGAGGTGACCGACAGCTTGCCTTTTTCGACCTCGGCTTCGTGGGTACCGACGATCTGAAATTTAGATTCTTCATCCGTGTCTTCGTCGGCCAGTCCAACCGTTGCGCCAAAGCGCACAACATCACCGGACAAGGTTTTCGGATCGATCACTTCGGCCAGACTGATGATGGATTCAAGTTCCAGCACCCGGCCCTCGATAAAACTCTGCTTCTCACGTGCCGCGTGATACTCGGCGTTCTCGGACAGATCGCCGTGTTCGCGGGCAACTTCGATCGCTTTGATCACTTCCTGACGCTCGACAAATTTCAAACGTCTCAATTCTTCTTCCAAGGCCGATAATCCACCGGCCGTCATTGGAACCTTTTCCATAACAACAAACCTTAAAAATAAAAAACATCACAAAAAAATTGCTAAATAACAGCAAAAAAACAGCAAAAAAATTTGGGGCCCGCGATCTATAACCGCAGGGCATCCGAGATTAAATTAATTATGCTGAACCCTTAGCATAGGATTGTAGCGGGGCAACTTCAAGCCCCCTGTCGCCAGAACCTTCTCTGTTGGCGCTTTGCACACCGATGGCGCCGACAGCTGCGGCGGCACCGGTCATGGTCGTGTAGTGGGGGATGTTATTGGTGAGGGCCGAACTCCGAATGGAAAAACTATCGGATATGGCCTGTGCGCCTTCGGTGGTGTTGACGATCAACTGCACTTCGCCGGAGAGGATTGCATCGACGCAATGGGGCCGGCCCTGCAGCACTTTATTGACGTGCTCGACAGCGATACCGTTATCGGCAAAAAATTTTGCCGTGCCGCCGGTGGCGAGTATTTTAAAGCCAAGCTCGTTGAGATCGCGGGCAATCTGGGCAGCCGCTTCCTTGTCACTGTCCTTAACCGAGATAAAGACCGTGCCTTCGGCGGGCAGAATGGTGCCGGCACCCAATTGAGATTTGGCAAAGGCGCTGGGGAAATCTTTATCGATGCCCATCACTTCGCCGGTCGATTTCATCTCAGGACCCAATATAATATCAACGCCTGGGAAACGCGCGAACGGGAAGACCGCTTCTTTCACCGCCGTATGGGACGGCTTTAAGTTTTCGACTAAATTAAAGCCCGCCAATTTCTCACCGGCCATGACGCGCGCTGCGATTTTGGCAATCGGCACGCCGGTCGCCTTGGCAACGAAGGGCACTGTCCGGCTGGCGCGCGGGTTCACTTCCAGAATAAATACCGTGCCGTTCTGAATGGCGAATTGCACATTCATCAAGCCGACCACATTGAGCGCCAAGGCCAGCGCCTCGGTCTGGCGGCGCAATTCCTGGATTATATCATCCGGCAGGGAATAGGGCGGCAACGAACATGCGCTATCGCCGGAGTGAATACCGGCTTCCTCGATATGTTCCATAATGCCTGAGACATAGACATCTTTGCCGTCACAGATGGCATCGACGTCGACCTCAATGGCGTCGCGCAGATACCAGTCGATCAGCACCGGAGAGTCGCTGGAGACAACCACCGCGGTTTTCATATAATGCTGGAGGCGCTCAACATCGTGGACAATTTCCATCGCCCGGCCACCCAAAACATAGCTTGGGCGGATGACCACCGGATAGCCAATTTCCGCGGCGATTTTTTCCGCTTCCTCGGCTGAGCGCGCAATACCGTTGGGTGGTTGCTTGAGGCCCAAGTCTTCCAAAAGCTGCTGAAACCGCTCCCGGTCTTCAGCGAGATCGATGGCATCCGGTGAGGTGCCGAGGATCGGAATTTTGGCGTTTTCCAGTGCGGCTGCCAACTTCAACGGTGTCTGGCCGCCAAATTGCACAATCACGCCATGGACATTGCCGTTGGCTTGCTCGGCCCGGATCAACTCGATCACATCCTCATCCGTGAGCGGCTCAAAATAAAGCCGGTCCGAGGTGTCGTAATCGGTCGAGACGGTTTCCGGATTGCAATTGACCATGATCGATTCGTAACCTGCTTCCCGCATCGCATAAGCCGCATGAACGCAGCAATAATCAAACTCAATGCCCTGGCCGATCCTGTTGGGCCCACCGCCCAAGATAATAACTTTGTCTTTGTCCGATGCATCAACCTCGGTTTCGGGCGCATTCAAACCATCGCCTTCATAGGCCGAATACATATAAGAGGTTTGCGACGGGAACTCGGCGGCGCAAGTATCAACCCGCTTATAGCTCGGCCGCACATCCGCTTTGATACGCGCTGCCGTGACAGCGGCCGCATCAGTATCGGCAAGCTCTGCCAATCTGGCATCAGAGAAACCCATTTTCTTGAGCGCCAATAAGCCGGCTTTGTCTTCCGGCAGACCGTTTTCGCGAACGCTTTCCTCAGTGTCGACGATGGCTTTGATCTGGTCCAGGAACCACGGATCGAATTTAGATGTATCGTGAATATCTTCGAGGCTGACACCGTGGCGCATGGCTTGGGCGACATA
The DNA here is from genome assembly GCA_913020445.1 of uncultured Rhodospirillaceae bacterium. Classification (GTDB taxonomy): domain Bacteria; phylum Pseudomonadota; class Alphaproteobacteria; order Rhodospirillales; family UBA2165; genus TMED23. The sequence goes on along the minus strand of CAJWAR010000018.1, from coordinate 15,335 downwards.
AAGAATACGGTTGGGCCGCGGCTTGGTCAGCTCAGCCCGAATGGCATCCCGGTCAGGCGCGCCGTCGATCTCAACTTCATTGAGGCCTGTCAGGTCGATCTCCATTGAGCGCAGGCCTTTTTGCAGGCTCTCGGCAAAGTTCCGGCCAATTGACATCGCTTCGCCGACCGACTTCATTGAGGTTGTCAGCAGGGCTTGGGCTTGCGGGAACTTCTCAAACGTAAAGCGCGGAATTTTAGTCACCACATAATCGATGGTCGGCTCAAAAGCAGCGGGGGTGACACCGGTGATGTCATTGTCCAACTCATCCAGCGTATAGCCGACCGCCAGCTTGGCAGCGATCTTGGCAATCGGGAAGCCGGTCGCTTTGGAGGCCAGGGCCGAGGATCTCGATACGCGCGGGTTCATCTCGATAATCACCAGCCGGCCATCCTTGGGATTGATGGCGAACTGAACGTTGGAACCGCCGGTATCGACGCCGATCTCGCGCAGCACCGCGATCGAGGCGTTTCTCAAAATCTGATACTCTTTGTCGGTCAGTGTGAGAGCGGGCGCAACGGTGATCGAATCACCCGTATGGATGCCCATCGGATCAACGTTCTCAATCGAGCAAATAATAATGCAATTATCGGCATGATCGCGAACGACCTCCATTTCATATTCTTTCCAGCCGATGATCGATTCCTCGACCAGCACGGAATGAACCGGCGAGGCCGCCAGACCGGTTGAAACAATATGATCATATTCAGACCTGTTATAAGCGACGCCACCCCCGGCGCCACCTAGCGTAAAGCTCGGCCGGATGATCATCGGCAAGCCGATATCTTCAAGCGCCATCGCCGCTTCATCCAGATTGATCACCAGCGAAGACTTCGGACTTTCGAGCCCGATCTTATCCATGGCGTCCTTGAATTTGAGCCGGTCTTCGGCTTTATCGATGCTTTCGGCCTTGGCGCCGATCAGCTCTACGTTGTGGCGTTCAAGCGCACCATTTTCCCAGAGCGCCATTGCCGCATTGAGCCCGGTCTGCCCGCCCATGGTCGGCAGGATCGCATCCGGTTTTTCCTTAGATATGATCTGTTCGATAAATTCCGGCGTGATCGGCTCGACATAGGTCGCGTCTGCCGTGTCCGGATCGGTCATGATCGTCGCCGGGTTCGAGTTGACCAGAACAACCCGGTAGCCTTCTTCCCTGAGCGCCTTGCAGGCTTGCGCGCCCGAGTAATCAAACTCACACGCCTGGCCAATAACAATCGGCCCCGCCCCGATGATCATGATGGTTTTTATGTCGGTACGCTTAGGCATCTACCCCTCCATCATCTTGATAAAGCGGTCGAAGAGGTAGTGGCTGTCTTGCGGGCCGGGGGAGGCTTCCGGGTGGTGTTGCACCGAGAAGACCGGCTTGCCGTCGACGCGGATACCTTCGAGGCTGCCGTCGAACAGCGAGCGATGACTTTCTACAACACCTTTCGGCAGGCTGTCGGTATCCACGACAAAGCCATGGTTCTGGCTGGTGATTTCGACTTTAGAAGTTTCCAAGTCTTTGACCGGGTGGTTAGCGCCGCGGTGGCCGTGATGCATCTTTTTGGTTTTTGCCCCCAAGGCGAGCGCCAGCATCTGGTGGCCCAAGCAGATGCCAAAGATTGGCAGGTCTTCCTCAATCAAGGCTTTGATCACCGGCACCGCATAGTCACCGGTCGCTGCCGGATCACCGGGACCGTTCGATAGAAACACGCCGTCAGGCTGATGGGCCAGTATATCTTCGGCGCTGGTGCTAGCCGGCACCACCGTGACTTTGCACCCCGCCGCAGCGAGACAGCGGAGGATATTGCGTTTGGCGCCAAAATCCATCGCCACGACATGCAGCTTAGGCTCAGACTGCCGGCCATAACCATCCTTGATCGACCAGATGCTTTCGTCCCAGCTGTAAGTTTGCGCGCAGGTGACGTCTTGCGCGAGGTCCATGCCTTCGAGGCCGGGCCAGTCGCTCGCCTGTTGTTGCGCGGCTTCGACATCAACGCTCTTATTTTCTTTGGCATTAACAATCGTTGCATTGGCAAAGCCGACATCCCTGATCCGCCGGGTCAGGCGTCTCGTGTCAATGCCGGTAACCGCCGCCAGATTGTGCGACTTCAGCCAGGCGTCCAGATGCTTAGCAGCCCGCCAGTTGGAAGGCTCGCTGATATCCGCACCCATAACACAGCCGCGGACAGCGGGCGTGACGGTTTCGATATCTTCCGGATTGGTGCCGACATTGCCGATATGGGGGAAGGTAAAGGTAATGATCTGACCGGCATAAGACGGATCGGTGAGAATTTCCTGATAACCGGTGAGCGAGGTGTTGAAGCATACTTCACCGGTCGCCGTGGTTTCAGCGCCGGCGCCCTTGCCCCAAAAGACTGAACCATCACTGAGAATCAACGCTGCGTCCTTACCATCGGGTTTCTTGGGAGGACCTAAATTTGGCGCAGTACTCTGTTTGGCTTCCGTCATAGTCGCGGCGGATCCTTATGTCTCGGAACGTCTCGATCATTCGACCGATTCGCGTTAAATGTCAATCTTGCTGGTGAACCGCCGGGCAGCTCTTTGTGGTCCGGCCTCTCACGTCAGGTTGGAGCCATCTCATAAGCGATGTAGAAGCCACGGTCAAGTCAAAAAAAATTAAATTAATCGTTTAGAAACAAAGACTTATAAAAGGAAATCAATTTGACTCTGTGATTTAATTTGGGTTAGGGTCCAGGGCTTCAATCAGAGGGGATGATTCGATGCTACGCGAGCAATTAAACGATACGCTCAAAGAGGCCATGAAGTCCAAAGAACCAACCACCGTTTCAACTTTGCGGCTGATCAACGCGGCGATTAAAGATCGCGACATTGCCGACCGAACCAAGGGCGGCGTCGATGAAGAAGGCATCAGCGATGATGATATTCTCCAGCTCCTGCAATCGATGATCAAACAGCGCGGCGATTCCATCGACGCCTATAATAAAGGCGGCCGTCAGGAATTGGCTGACCGCGAAGCCCAGGAAATTGAAGTTATCCAGCGCTTTTTGCCCGAGCAATTGGGTGATGACGAACTGGCCGAGGCCGTCAATGGTGCTATCGAAGCGGTGGGCGCTGAAAGTCTTAAGGAAATGGGGGCGGTGATGGCAAAATTGCGGGAAGACTTCGCCGGTCGCATGGATTTCGGCAAAGCCAGCGGAATCGTCAAAGAACGGCTCGGCTGAAAATTTCCACCACAAAGTTCACAAAGAACACAAAGTTTCTTGAGTTAATTCCTTTCTTCGTGCTCTTTGTGAACTTTGTGGTTGATTTATTTATACAATCTGTCCCGCAATAATGCCGCCGAGGAACAGCCAGCTGAACAGCCGGTTGGATTTAAATTTGGCGAGGCAGTCATGGGGATCGTCGATTTTGAGATCCCAGACCTGCCAGATGCCGTGCAGCGCCGTCAGGCCAAGTCCAACATAAAACGGCCAACTTAATGTGACCAGCCAACCGGCGACGCCCATCAGGACAATCGTTGCGCCATAAAAAACGTAGAGCCAAAGCCGCATATTGCTTAATAGAGCAAGAGCGGTTGACTTAACGCCAACCAGGGGATCGTCTTCGATGTCCTGCAGGCCATAGATCGTATCATAGCCGAGGGTCCAGAAAATCCCGGCGATATAGAGCACCACCGCCGGCAGCTGGATATCACCCCTGACGACCGCCCAGCCCAAAAGCGCGCCCCAGTTAAAAGTCAGACCTAAGACAAATTGTGGCCAATAGGTGAAGCGTTTGGTCAGCGGATAAATCGCCACCAAAATTAAAGAAGCGGCGCCCAGTCCAACCGCAAACCAATTGAACTGCAGTAGGATCGTCAGGCCAATGGCGCTTAAAACGCCCATGAAAGCAAAGGCCTGTTTAACGGTGATTTGCCCGCTTGGAATCGGCCGGTCTTTGGTGCGCGCTACCCCGGCATCAAAATCACGGTCGGCAATATCGTTCAGGCAGCAGCCGGCACCGCGCATGATCTTGGCGCCTACGCCAAACAGGATATACAGCCACAGGATAGTTTTAAGATCGGTCCAGTCTTCTATTGCCAACGCCAACGACCACCAGCAGGGAAACAGTAACAGCCAGGTGCCGATCGGCCGGTCAAAGCGCGCCAGTCTGGCATAGGGGCGCGCCGCTTCGGGCAGCCAGCGATCGACCCAATTGCCGCGCGGTATGTCGGATGCAGATTGATTTTCCATGGCGGTAGTGTAGTGGCGAATTTTCTGTACGCAATGCCAGGTTCACATTTTTGCTATTGCCAAAATAACCTAATCGCGCACGCCAGCGTAATATTCGACGCGTTTTTCCATCTCGCCGATCAGCGAGGATATGCCTAAGGCAAAGACAAACAGGACAAGCGTCAGAGCCCAAAATTCTTCCATATACAGATTGCGCGAGAAGGTTGCGAACATTTGGCCGAAGTCGATAATCGACACCAGCAACTGGCCAATAATCACGCCTTTAACAGCGCGGATGAAGCCCATCCGGATACCGGCCAGGATTTCGGGCAGGGCTGCCCAGAATAAAATCTTATAAAGTAAATTCCAGCGCGAAGCGCCAAAGCTTTGACCCATTTCGATCAAAGACGGACTAACGTGTTTGATCCCGGCCAGGGTGTCGAGGGTGATGATCCAGATCGCAAACAGCACGACCGTCACAATGATGGTGGTCTGACCTAATCCAAACAACAGTATCAGAACCGGCACCAGCGACGACAGCGGTGCACTGGCAAAAATATTGACCCACATGCCGAGCAACTTATTGGCTGCATCGACGCGGCCCATAAAGAAACCGAGGCTAACGCCGCCAGTAATTGCAAAAAACATACCATAGCAGAAAGATTTCAACGTGCTGATCGACGCTTTGTGGAAGGCATTGGTGCCGACCAAATCCCAAAGTTCGATGAGCACACCGGACAACGGTGGGAATATAAAGACCCATTCCAACTGGCCGATAACCTCCCAAACACCAGCCCAAATCAGCAGGGAAAAAACGGATGGAATTTGAAAGCCAAAAATTTTCATATTCCGTTTCCTACTCCAGATAGCCTTTAAGCTCGTGCCAAATCTCTTCAACTGAATCGAGATAATTTTTGCCCCGGCGAATTTCGTCTGACGAGGCCGCATGATCGATATCGGGCCGGACTGTTTTATTAATGCGGCCGGGTCTCGGCGACAACAGCACAATCTGATCCGATACGTAGACCGCTTCTTCGATGGAATGGGTGACAAACAGCACAGTTTTCTTTTCAATCGACAGCAGGTTTAGGAGATCTTCCTGGAACTGCCGGCGGGTTTGCTCATCGACGGCTGAAAACGGCTCATCCATCATCAGAACATCAGCGTCCACCGCCATCGCGCGGGCCAGACCTACGCGTTGGCGCATGCCGCCGGATAATTCATGCGGATACTTTTCTCCAAAGCCCTCGAGCCCGACATTGGTGATATATCTCCGAGCAATTTCGTAGCGTTCATCTTTCGCCATGCCGCGGAGCTCGAGACCGAAGGATACGTTGCGGAGAACAGTTGCCCAAGGCATCAAGGCGAAGTCCTGGAATACGAAGGCGCGTTCAGGGCCCGGCCCGGTGACCAGTTGGCCGTTGACAAAAACGTCGCCTTCCGTTGGCTCGAGCAATCCGGCGATGATTTTGAGCAGCGTTGTCTTGCCGCAGCCGCTTGGCCCCAATAGGGTTGTCATTTGTCCTTTTGGGAAGCCCAAGTTGATATCCAGTAATGCCTGAATGTCGGGCTCATAGAATTTGGAAACACCTTTGACTTCGACAATATTGTTGTCGCTGAATGTTGGTGCTGCCAGTGGTATGGTATTTTGTTCGGCGATGGCCATTAAGCGGCACCTTTCTTTTCAGGCCGGAAGATCGTCACTTCGGCTTTTTCAAGCAAACCGACGGTAACGGCGGCGAAAAATACAATGGAAAAAATTGCGGCATACATGTCGGCGTATTCGGCAACCGAACGGTGATAGGTGATTAAATCACCGACCCCATTTGGCGTGATTAAAAGCTCTGCCAGGATAACGCCGATGAAGCCGGCGGCGACGCCCAGCCTGAGCCCTGAAAACATCATCGGGGCGGCGTCCGGTATGATGACCTTGCGGATGACTTGTATCTGCGAGCCTTGGAAGGATTGGCACATCTGAATGAGTGACGGGCTGGCATTGCGGACAGCGCGAAAACAGTTCAGCACAATAATGGGTGCCGCCAGGATTACGACGGCGACGACTTTCGCCGCAACCCCGATGCCATATAAAAATGTTACCAGCGGAATGAGCGCGGCCATGGGAGCGGCCTGCATGACAATAAAGATCGGCTCGCCGATCCATTGAAACTTTCGGGATAAGCCCATCAAAACGCCAAAAATGATGCCAAACGCCGTCGATAAGCCAATTCCGATAACCAGAGGTTCAAGCGTTTTTGCATAAGCCTTAGCCATACGACCATCAATGATCATCGTACCCAGCGACGACATAGTTTCGAAAAAAGTCGGAAAGGCGATACTGATCGGCACCCGTCCGGCAATTTCCCAAGCGCCAAAAAGCAAAATGAGCGATAACACCCGCCAAATTGTAATCTGAGAAATTCTAAAAGAGGGTGATGCGATTGGTGTCGCCACGCTTGCGGAAGGCGATGACATAAATTTTAATGCTCCGAGTAAATTGATTGGCAATCAGGGCCAGCCGGACAAATATCTGTCCCAGCTGGTCGTTATTTTGCCATTCGCAACTAACCTAAGAAACCAAATTCTGATTCTTACATGGTGCCAAGTTTCTTGAGCGCTTTGTTAAGCGGACCAAGATACCAGTAATCAGCAATTTTGTGGGATTTCGGATCACCTTTGATGGTGCCGGCAAAGCCATAAAACTCGAAATCACCTTTAACGGCTGCAGCACCGCCACCATTGTTCGAGAAAGCACCGGTCGACGCTGTTTCTTTATAATAGGGTAGGATTTCTTTGACGTCTTTTTTATGCATGTCGGGTAGCAAATTATACTTTTTTCGCATACCCAAAATGACATTTTGGTTTTTGTTGACTTCCCGCCAAACCTGCAGCAATTCTTCCAGCAGAATGTTGATCGCGGCACTTTCTTTTTTCAAGAAATTTGTGTTGGCATAAAGTGCTTCGTCGCTGGCGTTAATCGTTGGCATCGGCAGCATTTTGAATTTGTTGGGATCTTTTCTGAGCAGCAACCGGCGACGCTCGGAATCAACAATCGTTGCCCCGATGCGGCCCTGCAACATGGCGCCGGCGCGGACGGCGGAACCTGGCAGATAGCTGACACTGGCATATTTGATGCCGTTTTTCTTAGCCATCAAATTCATAATTGCCTCAGTGCCGGAACCCCGAGAATGGACATACATCGGCGCGCCGTCCAAATCTTTCCAAGTTTTGTATTTCGTCACATTAACAATCGGAAAAAAGCGCAAGGCGCTGAGCTGATAGAACATCCGGATCGGCGCTTTAACTTTTTGGATCAAAGCGTAAGGCGTGCCGACACCGATGTCGGCTTGGCCGCTGACGACGGCTTGAGAAGCAATATCTTCTGACTGAAGATAGCTGACTTTAACTTTGACACCGCGCTTTTCTGCCCGGTAAACAGCCGCCAGAAAATTGAGCATGTCGGCACCCGGCACATCGCCAAATGCGACATGCATTTCGCTTTTACCGGCGGCCGAAACATTGGTGCCGGAAATTGCGATAAATGCGGCGGCGGCAGCGCCAATTACGACTCGTCGTGAAAGTGAAAATTTCAACATGATGGTCTCCCCAATAAGTTTTTTGAATAGCAAATTTTATTATTGTTGAAATTAGCACTATCACGTATCTGTGAAGCCAGCAACGAAACAACAGTCAATTATTGTTTGGTCGTCTAACGATATAAGAATCCTTGGAATGGTTCCAAGAATCCATTTGCGGGTATTTAGAACCGGTATTGAATGGTTTAGGGACTTAGTGCAGTTTCTAATATCACTGTATTGAAACAAAACCCCTTTTTGAAACAGATTGAACTTTATGGCGTCTAATATCAGACTATTTGTCGAAGCCGACTTGCAGCCAGGCCTTGATCTTGAGATCAAGGCCGGACAGCTTCACTATTTAAGAAATGTCATGCGACTCTCGCCCGGCGCGCAGGTCGCGCTCTTCAATGGCCGCGATGGCGAGTTTTCGGCTGAGATTGTCGACAGCTCGAAACGCAGCATGACGGTAAAATTGCTGGAGCAAAATCGTCCACAAATGGATGAACCCGACATTTGGTTGATTTTCGCGCCGATAAAGAAAAGCCGCATCGACATGATTGCCGAAAAGGCAACCGAGTTAGGGGTTGCTAAATTGGCCACAGTAATAACCGACCATACCAACATTGAACGGGTGAAAATCGATCGTCTCCGCGCCAATGCAATTGAAGCTGCCGAGCAATGCCATCGCTTGACCGTGCCGGAAATTACCGGGCCATTGACGTTGCCTGAACTGCTCGACAATTGGGATGCGTCACGCCGGCTTCTGGTGATGGATGAAACCGCAGGTGAGAAAGGGGGTGTTTCTATGTCAGCGCTCCGGACATCTGATGGAGGCCAGCCCTGTGACGCTATTTTGATCGGGCCCGAGGGTGGGTTTTCTCCATCCGAGCTTGACCTCTTGGGGAATCTGCCCTTTGTTACCAAAGTCACCTTGGGGGGTAGGATTCTACGCGCCGAAACCGCTGCCTTGGCAGCGCTCGCCCTTTGGCAAGAACTCGTGGGGCAGTCGACTATTGCCGAAATCAATACCTAAATTTGAAAGTAAACCTGAATGAATTCATCACCTAAGAATGAAAAAATCGTCGATAAGGCGCAATTGACCGCTTACATCGCGGCAGGCTGCAAGCCCGAGAAAGATTGGCGGATCGGTACCGAGCACGAAAAGTTTGCCTTTGATCTTAAGACCTTAAAGCCTCTGAGCTATGCGGGCCCAAGCGGCATTCGGGCCTTGCTGGAAAAGCTCACTGAACATGGCTGGGAGCCGGTAATTGAAAATGGCCGGCCGATTGCGCTGACCCAACCGGACCACAGTTCCATCACGTTGGAGCCGGGTGGACAGGTCGAACTTTCCGGTGCGCCGCTGGAAACCATCCATCAGACCTGCCGTGAGGTGACGGGACATATCAAGCAGGTCAAAGAAGTTGCCGATGGTTTAGGCGTCGGCTTTTTAGGGCTTGGCTATCAGCCGAAATGGTCTTTGGATGACGTCGAATGGATGCCCAAAGGGCGCTACAAAATTATGCGCGAATACATGCCGAAGCGCGGCAGCCTCGGGCATCACATGATGCTGGCAACCTGCACGGTGCAGGTTAACCTCGATTTTCGCTCAGAAGATCATATGGTTGAGATGTTTCGGGTGGCGCTCGCCTTGCAGCCCTTGGCGACGGCGCTCTGGGCCAATTCGCCGTTCCGCGATGGTAAGAAAAATGAATTCCTAAGTTTCCGCAGCCACATCTGGACCGATACTGATCCCGACCGCTGTGGTGTCATGCCCTTTGTGTTTGAAGATAATTTCGGTTTCGAGGCCTATGTCGATTACATGCTTGATGTGCCGATGTATTTCGTTTATCGCGACGGTAAATATATTGATGCGTCCGGTCAGTCCTTCCGAGATTTCATGATGGGCAAGCTGCCGGCGCTACCCGGTGAAACCCCCAGTATCAAAGATTGGGAGGACCATCTGACCACAGCTTTTCCTGAAGTGCGGCTGAAGAAATTTATTGAAATGCGGGGTGCTGATGGCGGGCCGTCGAAAAATCTCTGTGCGTTGCCGGCCTTTTGGGTGGGGCTGCTCTATGACGATCAAGCGCTCAAAGATGTCACCGCGCTGATCAGTGATTGGCGCTATGACGAAGTTGCGGCGCTGCGCGATCGAGTACCTGTCGCGGCCCTCAAAACACCGTTTAGAGGAGGCACGGTTCAAGATCTGGCCAAGGATGTCCTGGCCATTGCCAAACAAGGCCTTGAACGCCGGGCAAAAACAGATGGATCGGACCAGGATGAAACGGTATTCCTCAATCCGCTGCATGCCATTGCCGAAAGCGGGATTACCCCAGCCGAAGAATTATTGAGCCATTATGATGGCGATTGGGGCGGCAGTGTTGATCCGGTATTCAAGGATTACGCCTACTAAATAAAGGCCCCAAAATTGCCGATAAAATTATTTGGAGGAATTATTGATGACCACCAAATTAGTTTTTGTTTTATCCATTGTGTTTGCTTTGGGGTTTACGGGTCCAGTTCAGGCCGATGCCATTGACGGCACCTGGTGCCATAAAGGACAGCGGGTCAAAATCGAAGGGCCAATCATTATCACCCCAAGCGGCAAGCGGGTGGAAGGCGAATACGATCGCCATCAATTCTCCTATAAAATTCCGGCCGGTGAGAACTATGCCGGTGAGAGCGCCGATTTTGTCGTGCAACATGATGAGTTGGCGCATCGAACGAGATCCGGCAGCTCTCAATTTGAAGAATGGGAGCCGTGTCCCGCGCCAACGAGTTAGGAATTAATCAAAATGTATACTGAAGTCATCGCTGAACTGGCGCCTTCTGGCATCCTCCGGGCGGGTATTAATCTGGCCAATATATTTCTGGTGACGGGCAAATCAGAAGATGGCAGTCCGGCAGGCGTGTCGCCTGATATCGCCCGCGCCATTGCCGATAAATTGGGTGTCAAAGTTTCCTATGTCCCCTGTGAGACGCCGGGCGGCACAGCAGAAGCGATAAAAAACGAAGCCTGCGATATCGCCATGATCGCGGACGAACCCGCACGGGCCGAATTTATTTTATTTACCGATCCTTATGTCGAAATCGAAGCAACCTATCTCGTGCCTGTTGGGTCGCCGTATCAAACAGTTGAAGACGTTGACCAATCAGGCGTGCGCATTGCCGTATCGGCGACAAGTGCGTATGATCTTTTTCTCACTCGGAGCCTAAAACAAGCCGATCTTCACCGCGCCGAGGGGTTGCCGGCAGCCGTTGATTTATTCGCCACCGAAAAATTGGATGCGTTGGCGGGACTCCGGCCTGCATTAAACGAAAACATCGAGAAGCTGCCGGGAACTCGTATCCTAGATGGCGGTTTTATGGCTGTGGAACAAGCGATTGGCACACAGCTTAAAAATTCAGCCGCCGCCACTTTTTTGCAAGCGTTTGTCGAAGAGGCGAAGGCAGGCGGATTAATCGATGAATTAATTAATCGTCATGGCGTTACCGGCAAGCTTCAGGTTGCGTCGTAGCAACTTTTTAAACAAATTCAAAACTTCCATTATCTGATTAATTAATGAGGTCTGGCTTATGACGTATTTTCCGAGTTACGAAGGCATTATTTCGATGTCACAATTGCAGTTGTCCAAGTGGGACTTATATGAACCTTATATGGAGTTCATTCATCGGCTTATGAACTATGATGCCGGTCCGAGTCAGACTGAAAAAGAAATTATTGCAGCCTATTGTTCGCTTCTCAATGCCTGCGATTTTTGCTTTGGTGCCCACAAAAACGTTTGTATGGCCTTGGGCGTGGATGAAGAACTATTTCAGCAATTGCTCGACGACATCGACACCGCACCGGTCGATGACAAATTGAAGCCGCTTTTGAAATACGTAAAAAAACTAACTCTCGATCCTAGTAAAATGACAGAAGAAGATGCCAAGGAATGTTATCGAGCGGGGTGGAATGAAGAGGATTTGACGATTGTAATTTCCGTCTGCGCAAGTTGGAACTGGTTCAACCGCATGATCCTGGGCCACGGCATCGATAAAAAGTGGGATGAACAGGTATTTCGAGATCGTGGGGCACCTGAAAAAATGACCGATGGATACAAGGCTTACTATGATGAAATGGTGGCAAATGGTATGGCAGACACAAGTGGGCCAAAAAAACCTGAACCTCCGGAATTATAAGTTGTCGTCGGTTAGAAGCTGATAGGCAGACTGAATTCTAGGAATGGCTGCTATTGGCTGAAAGAAGCCGCTATTAAGTTTCAAACCAGATGTTTGCTTTCGCGGTCAAAGCTGATTTTGAGGTGGTGTAGCGATAACCTGATTTTTCGTAAAACCCAAATAATAAAATAAGTCTTTTAAACTTCCGTACCGCCGACCGTGAGCTCATCCAGCAGCATGGTCGGCTGACCAACACCAACCGGCACACCCTGGCCATCTTTGCCGCAGGTGCCGACGCCGGGATCAAGCGCCATATCATTGCCTATCATTGATACTGTTTTAAGCGCCTCCGGGCCGCTACCGATCAGGGTTGCGCCTTTCACCGCTGCGCCGAGTTTACCGTCTTCAATTTGATATGCCTCGGTGCAGGTGAAGACAAATTTGCCGGAAGTGATATCAACCTGACCACCGCCAAAATTGACGGCATAAAGCCCCTTTTTCACCGATTTAATAATTTCCTCAGGCTTGTGTTCGCCATTTTCCATCACCGTGTTGGTCATCCGGGGCATTGGCGCATGAGCATAGCTTTGACGCCGCCCGTTGCCGGTAGACGGAACATCCATCAAATGCGCGTTCATGCGGTCCTGCATATAGCCCGTCAGGATGCCGTCTTCGATCAGAACTGTGCGTTGAGCCGGTGTGCCTTCATCATCAATCGTGAGCGAGCCCCGGCGGTCTTCAATGGTGCCGTCGTCAATGACCGTGACGCCAGGAGCAGCGACGCGCTTACCCATCAACTCGGCGAAGGCCGAGGTTTTCTTGCGGTTAAAATCGCCTTCGAGACCGTGCCCGATGGCTTCATGCAACAAAATAGCCGGCCAGCCCGGGCCCAAGACCACCGGCATTTCACCAGCGGGTGCCGGCACGCTGCCCAAATTTACGAGGGCTTGGCGCAGTGCTTCATCAACCGCCCTCTGCCAGGTTTCGGCCTGTAAATAGGTTTCATAGGTTTCGCGGCCACCGGTGCCATAATTGCCCGATTCCATGCGGTCGCCTTCACCGGTAACCACCGAAACATTGAGCCGCACCAGGGGCCTAATATCGGCTGCCCGATTGCCATCGGCGCGCAGTATTTGCACGGCCTGCCATTCGCCGGACAAAGACGCGGAGACCTGCTTGATGCGATCATCAAGGCCACGCGCATAGGCATCAATATCCGATAGCAGTTTTATTTTGGTTTCGAACGGCACCAGGTTAAGCGGATTGTCATCGATATAGAGGCTGCGATTGGTCGGCGACGGGCCTGCTGCCATGGTGCCGCCATGGCCGGCATGAACCGCTTTGACCGTGGCGTTGGCGCGCTTCAAGGCCTCTTCGCTCAGTTCCGATGCGTGACTATAGCCGGCAGTTTCACCGGCGACGGCGCGGAGGCCAAAGCCCTGCATGGTATCGAAGCTGGCGTTTTTAAGCTGGCCGTCATCAAACACAAAGCTTTCGCTTTGGTTATATTCCAAGAATAGTTCACCGTCATCAGCACCATGCAGCGCGTCTTCGACAATGCCTTCGACACGTTTTTGATCCATCCCAGAGCGGTTAAAGAAAATGTCGTCGGTGGTGGCTATATCTGTCATGACGATTGTCCTGTTTAAAATTCTTCTAGAGTCTTAAGTGAGTTGGCGCGGTCAGGCAAGCGATACGCCATCACAATTTTGCTCGAGATTAGATAACCCCTTGACGAGATGTAAAACCAGAGTATTTTACATCTCACGTGGTGATTTGAACGACCGGCTTGCGGCCACGCTAAATAAACAGAGCTAAAAGGTCGGCGCGTTAGAAGCCCCGACCAGATTTGGCCGGGGATTTTTTTTATAAAATCTTCGGCTGCCGAAAATTAGGAGACTTAAAATGGCTGAGGATAACGCAGCAGACAAGAAGTGGCGGCCCGCGACCAATTTGGTGCGCGGCGGCACAAATCGATCTAACTTTGCCGAGACCAATGAAGGTATCTTCATGACGTCCGGCTATATCTACGACACGGCAGAACAGGCCCAGCGCGCATTCCAGGGTGAGGAAGACCGCTTCATCTATTCGCGCTTTTCCAATCCAACCGTCGGCATGTTTGAAGAGCGGATGGCGCTGCTCGAAGGGGCGGCGTCCTGCCGGGCGACGGCAACGGGAATGGCGGCGGTTTATGCGTCATTGGCCGCCAGCGTTTCCGCCGGTGACCGTTTGGTATCTTCCAAGGCGTTGTTTGGCTCGTGCGATTATATCTGCCGGGAATTATTGCCGAAATTCGGCATTGAGACGACGATGGTGGATGGCACCAATTTAGATGAGTGGGAAGCGGCCTTGAGCGAGCCTACGGCAGCCGTCTTTATGGAAACTCCCTCCAATCCGCAAATGGATATCATTGATATTCCCGCAGTTGCAGAAATGGCTCACCAAGCGGGTGCCCGCGTCGTGGTTGATAATGTGTTTGCGACGCCGATCCTGCAAAAACCGCTGGAACTTGGCGCCGATGTCGTGGTCTATTCCGGCACCAAGCATATCGATGGTCAGGGCCGCGCGATGAGTGGCTGTATCCTGACAGATGATGTTGAATGGTCAGATGAGGATCTCAAACAGTTTATGCGCCATACCGGACCGTCCTTGAGCCCGTTTAATGCCTGGGTTCATTTGAAAGGCTTGGAAACGCTCGAACTTCGCGTTGAGCGCCATTGTCAATCGGCGCAAATAGTAGCTGAGTTTTTAGAAGCCCAATCGACATTATCAAAAGTTCTGTTCCCGGGGCTTAAAAGCCATCCGCAATATGATCTGGCTCAGAAGCAAATGAGTGGACCCGGCACTGTTGTCTGCTTCGAGGTGGATGGCGATATGGCGCGGACGTTTAAGTTCCTGAACGCGATGGAGTTGATCGATATCTCGAACAATCTCGGTGATGCCAAAAGTCTGATGACCCATCCGGCAACGACGACCCATCAGCGCTTGACGCCGGAAGGCCGCCTTGAGGTCGGTATCACCGACAATCTGGTGCGCCTGTCGGTCGGTCTCGAGGATGTCGACGATATCATCGAAGATCTGGAACAAGCGCTGGCGGCTTGATACCCCCCACCTTAATCCTCCCCAACTTGGGGGGAGGAAACAGTTGTTGAAACGCATTCAACCAAATCCCCCTCCCCCTTGATGGGGGAGGGCAGGGTGGGAGTGCGATTAAATGCTGACATTGAATTTAGTCTTTGGCTGTAAAACTAAATTGGATTACACATTTTAGAACGTGTACGGAAAACAGTTTGTTTCGGAAAATTTCAGCGATGTCTGCTTTACACTTGTGACCTCAACCGGTCAACGCAACACATTCGTTAAATTTCTCTGCCGGCGTTGC